>JAUCDH010000014.1:0-12493 GCA_034675465.1 Stenotrophomonas sp.
TTCGACCGGGATGGTTTGTTCGAACGCGAAATAACCCTGCTCGCCGGCTTGCAAGCGGGTTTCGCGGAAGATCTTGCCGTCGGGCTGCTTCAAACGCAGGAACACCGGATGCCCGCCGTTGGCCGGCCCGGTCAGCGGCTTGCCGTCGTTGTCGCGCAGCAGCGCCGACACGCGCACGGTTTCGCCGGGGCGGTACAGGTCGCGGCCCGACCATGCGAACACGTCGAACGGCGCGTTCTGGCGGCCGGCCACTGCAAATTCGCTCAAATCCAGCGCCGGCTGGTTGAACGGCAGCATCGTGGTGTCGCCACCGCTGGAAGCCACCAACACGTGCGCGGCGTCAAGCGTGTAGTTCAGCAGCGCATTGCCATTGGCATCGGTCTGGCCCTTGAGGATGGTCTCGCCCTTGGCATCAAGCACGCGCAACGCAACTTTCTTCGCCGGTGCGCCATTGGCCAGCGAGGCGGTGTGAACGAACAGCGTGTCCTTGTAGGCGCGGGTGTGCAGGCCGATGTCGCTGACCGTGAAGAACGCGGTGTCGTATTCGCTGTCGAAACTGCCGGTGCGCTTCATCACCGCGAAATACAGGCCGGGTTGCTGCAATTCCTTTACGTCTTGAATCGGCAGGTAAGTCAGCATCCGCTCGTTCTGCTTGCCGCCGAGTACGAAGCGGTTGACGTATACCGGCTCGGCTAGCTGCGAAATCGGCGTTTTGTCGCTGTAATCGCTATCCAATTCCCAACTGCCGCGACGGCCACCGCGCTGGTATTGGCTGAAGAACGCAGGCAGGTTTTTCTCGCGCACACGCAGAAATTCGACATCCACCTCCGGCACGTTCACCGACACCACCGGCAGGCCACGGCTGTCGCGCGCCGGCAGCACACTGCCCTGCGAGGCAAAGCCGGCGGCGGGCGTCAGTTCGCCGGTGAACACCTTCTGCCGGATTTCCTTGCCGAGGCGGCTGCCATCAGCGGCGAGCAGGTCGGCGGAAATGACCAAGGTGTAGTCCTTGGCCGCCTCGACATAGGGGTAGCGCAAGGTCTTGCCGTCATCGGACAGCGACCAGCTACTGTCCTCGGTGCCCACTTTTTCTTCAAAGCGCAGCAGCTTGTCGAAATCCTGCGTGCCGACCAGCGGCTGCGAGAACTCCACTGCCAGCGCCAGTTCGCCGCCCTTTTGGTCAGGCCATGCGCGCAGCAGCGCGAACCCCTTGACCTCATCGCGCTGGGCCTGGATCGCCTCGCCGCTGGCGCCGGGGAGCTGCCCGGTTTCGTTGCGCTTGCAGCCGGCCACCAAGGCCAGCGCCACCAATGCGACCATCGCCCAACGTGCGGGCTTCCACTTCCTGTTGTTCATGGCGTTCTCCGGGAGACGCGGCGAGTATAGAGAAGCTGGGAACGAGTGAAGAGGAACGAGGAACGAGGAAAAGCGGGGGATTGGCGTTTCAGCGCAGGAGAGCTGTCATTCCCGCGCAGGCGGGAATGACAGCCTTGGGTTTTCCTGATTAGCCCCGACCCTCAGCCATGAAAGTTGCTCGCAGCACGCAACCGTGGCTCCGGACAAGGGATGCAGCGCATCATTGCCGTTGCAAGTCGCGGCAGCATTTGGCGCAAGTGGAACCGGCGGTTGAAGCGGTAGGCCGCTTCGGCCAGATAGCGCCGTGCGTACTTGGCTTGTCTGATGGCGTGGTAGGTGCCGCTGATCGCGCGCTTGAGGTTGCCCAGCACGACGTTGACCCATCGCGCGCCGGGCACTTCTGTCGCTGCGCGACCGCCACCGGTGACGAGTGTGGTGTGGGCGTGCCCGGCGTCTTCGAGTCGGCGAAAGCAGGCCAGGCCATCACTGTAGACCTCGCACTCTGGCGCAAGGCGACGTGCGATCCAGTCTTCGAGCGAGGCATTGTCGAAGCTGCGCACCGGCTCGATCACGGCGAAGCTGGGGTGCTGGTGATCTTCGTTGGTCTGCACGGCGATCACGAATGCCTGCTTGTTCTCCGAGCCGCGCCCGGGCTTGCCGCCGTTGCGCTCGCCACCCAGATAGGCGTCGTCGAGCTGCACGAAGCCGTTGAGTCTCCGGGATTCTTCGCGCTCAGCCATCGCTTGCATGACCTTGTGTTTCACGCGCCAGGCGGTCTTGTAGTTGACGCCCAGGTGCCGCATCAGCTCCAACGCCGCCAGGTTGGTCTTGGTCGCGGTCAGCAGGTGAATGGCCAGCATCCAGGTGCGCAGTGGGAGCTTGGTGCCCTCGAACAGGGTGCCCGCGGTCAGGGTGGTCTGGTGCCGGCAGGCTCGGCACTGGTAGTACATTGTCGTGCCGCGCTTGAAGCGCGATCGGGCGCGCCCATGACAGCCCGGGCAGCGGAAGCCTTGCGGCCAACGCCACTTGTACAGGGCGCGGTAGCACTTGGCCTCGGTGCCGTAGCGCTGGATGAACGCGCTCATCGACATCCCCGGCTGGAACTGCACGGCATTGATGCTCATGACCCCACCTCGTTGCACTCAGGTGGCTCCATGCTGTGCCGCCGGAGACGCAGATCCTGCGACTGGCGGCTGAGGGTTGGGGCTAATCAGGTGGGTTTTTACTCGTTCCTAGCTTCCAGGCACCCGCACCGCGCCTTCCATCAGCACCCGCGCCGAGCGCGACATCACCGCACGGGTCACTGCCCACTGGCCCTCAACCTGCGCCACCGCCGCGCCCACGCGCAAGGTGCCGGACGGGTGGCCGAAGCGCACCGCCTCACGGGTGCCGCCGCCAGCGGCGAGGTTGACCAGCGTGCCGGGAACAGCCGCAGCAGTGGCAATGGCGACCGACGCAGTACCCATCATCGCGTGGTGCAGCTTGCCCATCGACATGGCGCGCACGTTAAGGTCGATATCGCCAGCCCCTATCGCCTTGCCGCTGCTGGACACGTAGGGCTTCGGCGGCGCGACGAATGCCACCTTCGGCGTGTGCTGGCGCTTGAGCGCCTCTTCCGGCGTTTTTATCAGCCCCATGCGCAGCGCGCCGGCCACGCGGATGGCCTCCAGCTTCGCCAGCGCCGCCTTGTCCTCGTTGATCGCCGGCTGCAGCTCGGTGCCGTCATAGCCAATGTCGGCGGCGTTAACGAACACGGTGGGAATGCCGGCGGTGATCATCGTCGTCTTGAGCGTGCCGACACCCGGCACCTCCAGTTCATCGACGAGGTTGCCGGTGGGAAACATCGAGCCGCCCTCGCCTTCGCCATCATCGGACGGGTCGATGAACTCCAGCACGACCTCCGCCGCCGGGAAGGTCACGCCATCCAGCTCGAAGTCACCGGTTTCCTGCACCTGCCCGTCGCGCACCGGCACATGCACGAGGATGGTCTTGCTGATGTTGGCCTGCCACACCCGCACGGTGACGTTGCCGTCGCGCGGAATGCGCTCGGCAGGAATGAAGCCGTTGGCAATCGCGAACGGCCCCACCGCCGTGCTGAGGTTCCCGCAGTTGCCCGACCAATCGACGAACGGCGTGTCGATGGACACCTGCCCGTACAGATAGTTCACGTCATGCTCCGGCACCGAAGCCGGCGAAATAATCACGCACTTGCTGGTGCTCGACGTCGCCCCACCCATGCCGTCGGTGTGCTTGCCATAAGGGTCAGGCGAACCGATGACGCGCATCAACAAAGCATCACGCGCCGCGCCGGGTGTTTGTGCTTCCAGCGGCAAGTCTTGAAGGCGGAAGAACACTCCTTTGCTGGTGCCGCCGCGCATGTAGGTGGCGGGAATTTTGATTTGCGGGGAATAAGGCATGAGGTTAGTGCCTGATAAAAGGGAAGTAAGGCCGGCTTATTCGTCGTCTATCAGCAGCTCTAAGCCGCGCGAGGCATGCCAAACGCGGATGATTTCGACGTATTGCGGCAGTTCGATGTAATAAACGAGGTGGTGTTCAAAGCGCTTGAGCGGCAAGAAGCGCAGTGGCGATGGCAAGTCAGCCGCATGTTCGGCATGGCGGGTGGAGCCGATGCGGGGATGCCTACAAATCAAGCCGTATGCCGCTTCCAACGCATCGACAAAGGCCAGCTCCAGCGCCAAGCCGCCTTGTTTGGCGTACCAAGCTGCCGCTTCGTCTGCGTCGCTTTTGGCCTGTTCCCTCAGGCGCAGCGGCTTCATGCTCCGGCCCGCTTCTTGGCGCGTTCGCGCATGCGCTCGAAGTAATCCGGTTCGATAGGCTCCGCCGGCCCCGAGGCCAGCCCTTCGGCAATCAACTGGCGCAGGAGCTCCGCTGCTTTTTCGCGCTGGCGCTGGCGAATCAGCTCGCGCAGGTATTCGCTGCTAGAGCTATAGGACTGTTCGGCAACCTGCTCATCAACGAACCTTTTCAGTTCATCGGGCAAGGAGATATTCATGGTGGCCACGGCCGCTCCTATGGCAAAGATTGCCAAAAGTGTGCCCCCGACTTACCGGCATCGCAAGCTCTCGTAGCTGCCGGGCTTGCCCGGCAGGGGGCTTTATTGGGAAAGCGCTTGGCCCCGTACCTACGATGGTTCCGGCATCAGGCTGCGCTGGATTGCAGAAAATCCTGCGCAAAACGTTGCAGCACGCCGCCGGCTTCGTAGATCGCCACCTCCTCGTCCGAATCCAGCCGGCAGGTGACGGCCACGTCAACCGTGCTGCCGTCCTTGTGGTGAATCAGCAGGGTCAGGTCGGCACGCGGTTTGCGTTCGCCGATGACGTCGAAGGTCTCGGTGCCGTCGATGCCCAACGTGTTGCGGTCGGTGCCGGGTTTGAACTCCAGCGGCAGCACGCCCATGCCGATCAGGTTGGTGCGGTGGATGCGCTCGAAGCCTTCGGCGACGATGGCTTCCACGCCGGCCAAACGCACACCCTTCGCCGCCCAATCGCGCGAACTGCCCTGCCCGTAATCAGCACCGGCGATGATGATCAGCGGTTGCTTGCGCTCCATGTAGGTTTCAATCGCCTCCCACATGCGCATCACCTTGCCTTCCGGCTCCACGCGCGCCAGCGAGCCTTGCTTCACGCTGCCATCGTCGTTGCGCACCATTTCATTGAACAGTTTGGGGTTGGCGAAGGTGGCACGCTGCGCGGTGAGGTGGTCGCCGCGGTGGGTGGCGTAGGAATTGAAGTCCTCTTCCGGTAGGCCCATTTTTGCGAGGTATTCACCGGCGGCGCTGGAACGCAGGATGGCGTTGCTCGGCGAAAGGTGGTCGGTGGTGATGTTGTCCGGCAGCACCGCCAGCGGGCGCATTCCCTTGAGCGTGCGCTCGCCCGCCAGCGCGCCTTCCCAGTACGGCGGGCGGCGGATGTAGGTGCTCTGCGGCCGCCAGTCGTACAGCGGGCTGACCTTTTCGCCATGCTCGACACGCACGTTGAACATCGGCCCATAGACCTTGCGGAACTGCTCGGGCTTGACGCTGGCGCGCACCACGGCGTCGATCTCGGCGTCACTCGGCCAGATGTCCTTCAAGCGCACTTCATTGCCATCGGCATCCACGCCCAGCACGTCTTTTTCGATATCGAAACGCACGGTGCCGGCGATGGCATAGGCGATCACCAGCGGCGGCGAGGCGAGGAAGGCCTGCTTGGCATACGGATGGATGCGGCCATCGAAGTTGCGGTTGCCGGAGAGCACGGCGGTGGCGTACAGGTCGCGATCGATGATTTCCTGCTGGATTTCAGGGTCGAGCGCGCCACTCATGCCGTTGCAGGTGGTGCAGGCAAACGCCACGATACCGAAGCCGAGTTTTTCCAGTTCCGGCAGCAAGCCGGCTTCTTCCAGATACAACTGCACGGCCTTGGAACCGGGCGCGAGCGAGGACTTCACCCACGGCTTGCGCAGCAGGCCACGCGCGTTGGCGTTGCGCGCCAGCAGGCCGGCGGCAATCACGTTGCGCGGGTTGGAGGTGTTGGTACAGGAGGTGATGGCCGCGATGATTACCGCGCCATCGGGCATCAAGCCCTGCGCCTCTTCGCCCTTGCCACTTTCCAGCTTGGCTTCGTCGGCGATGCCGCGTTCGGCCAGATCGGACACCGGCAGGCGACGGTGCGGGTTGCTCGGGCCGGCCATGTTGCGCACGACGCTGGACAGGTCGAACTCCAGCACGCGCTCGTATTGCGCGGTGGCCAGTGCATCGGCCCAAAGGCCCGTCGTTTTTGCGTAGTTTTCGACCAAGGCCACCTGTGTTTCCTCGCGGCCCGTCAGGCGCAGGTAATCGAGGGTCTGCTGGTCGATATGGAACATCGCCGCGGTCGCGCCGTATTCCGGGCACATGTTGGAAATGGTGGCGCGGTCGCCGATGGTCAGCGCCGATGCGCCTTCGCCGAAAAATTCCAGCCACGCGCCGACCACGCGCTCCTTGCGCAGAAATTCGGTCAGCGCCAGCACCACGTCGGTGGCGGTGATGTTCGGCTGCGGCCTGCCGGTGAGCTTGACGCCGATGATGTCGGGCAGACGCATCCACGAGGCGCGGCCCAGCATCACGTTCTCCGCTTCCAGCCCGCCGACGCCGATGGCGATGACGCCCAGCGCATCGACGTGCGGGGTGTGCGAATCGGTGCCGACGCAGGTATCCGGGAACGCCACGCCCCTGCCGTCATGAGCACGTTGCACGTAGACCACCGGCGACATTTTCTCCAGATTGATCTGGTGCATGATGCCGTTGCCGGGCGGAATCACGTCCATGTTCTCGAAGGCCAACTTCGTCCAGTCGATGAAGTGGAAACGGTCTTCGTTGCGGCGGTCTTCGATGGCGCGGTTCTTCGCGAACGCATCCGGGTCGAAGCCGCCGCACTCCACTGCCAGCGAGTGATCGACAATCAACTGCACCGGCACCACCGGGTTGACCTTGGCCGGGTCGCCGCCTTTTTCGGCGATGGCGTCGCGCAGGCCGGCCAGGTCCACCAGCGCGGTCTGGCCGAGGATGTCGTGGCAGACCACCCGCGCCGGGAACCACGGGAAATCGAGGTCGCGCTTGCGTTCGATCAACTGCTGGAGCGACGCAGTGAGCGTGGATGGGTCACAGCGGCGCACCAGATTTTCGGCCAGCACGCGCGAGACGTAGGGCAGCGTGGCCCAGGCGCCGGGAGTGATGGCATCGATGGCGGCTTGCGCGTCGAAGTAGTCCAGCGTGGTGCCGGGGAGGGATTTGCGGTGCTGGCTGTTCATGGCTGGCCTGAGGATCGGAGGAAACATCACTTCTCCCGTGTGCAGGGGAAGGCTGTTGCCCCTCCCCTTGCTCGCATAGCGAGCAGGGGGAGGTTGGGAGGGGGTGCTTTGGGGCTTTCATGCAGCAACTGAAAGCACCCCTCCCCAACCCTCCCCTTCGTGCTTTGCACGAAAGGAGGAGGGAGCCGGGTATCAAGTGCGCTTGTCGATCGGCACGAACTGCTGGTCTTCCGGCCCGGTGTAATTCGCGCTCGGGCGGATGATCTTGCCGTCAATGCGCTGCTCGATGACGTGCGCGCTCCAACCGCTGGTGCGTGCAATCACGAACAACGGGGTGAACATCGCAGTCGGCACGCCCATCATGTGGTAGCTGACGGCACTGAACCAGTCCAGGTTCGG
Source organism: Stenotrophomonas sp. (assembly GCA_034675465.1). Taxonomy (GTDB): domain Bacteria; phylum Pseudomonadota; class Gammaproteobacteria; order Xanthomonadales; family Xanthomonadaceae; genus Stenotrophomonas. The sequence continues at coordinate 7,546 of JAUCDH010000014.1, forward strand.
GAACATCTTCTTGATGTCCCACATCACCGACTCCAAACGCTCGGCGATGTCGTACATCTTCATGTTTTCCTGCTCGGCCGACAGCTCGCGCGCCACGTCTTTGATGACCTTGTTGCGCGGATCGGACACGGTATAGACCGGGTGGCCGAAGCCGATCACCACTTCCTTGCGCTCGACGCGGGCCTTGATGTCGGCCTCGGCTTCGTCCGGCGTTTCGTAACGCTTCTGCACTTCGAAGGCGACTTCGTTGGCGCCGCCGTGCTTGGGTCCGCGCAGCGCGCCAATGCCGCCGGCGATGCACGAATGCATGTCGCTGCCGGTGCCGGCGATGACGCGGCAGGTGAAGGTGGAAGCATTGAACTCGTGCTCCGCATACAGGATCAGCGAGGTGTGCATCGCCTTGACCCACGATTCCGGCGGCTGCTCACCGTGCAGCAGGTGCAGGAAGTGGCCACCGATGGAGTCGTCGTCGGTTTCCACGTCGATGACGCGGCCGTTGTGGCTCCAGTGGTACCAGTACAGCAGCATCGAGCCGAGGCAAGCCATCAGCTTGTCGGCGATGTCGCGCGCGCCGGGGTGGTTGTGGTCGTCCTTCTCCGGCTGCACGCAGCCCAGCACCGACACGCCGGTGCGCATCACGTCCATCGGGTGCGCCGATGGCGGCAGCTCTTCCAGCGCGGCCTTGACCGCCGCCGGGATGCCACGCAGCGACTTCAGCTTGGCCTTGTAGGCGCGCAGTTCAGCCTTGTTGGGCAACTTGCCGTGCACCAGCAGGTGGGCGATTTCCTCGAATTCGCTGGTGTTGGCCAGGTCGAGGATGTCGTAGCCCGCGGTAATGCAGGTCGTTGCCGGAATGCGGCCGACCGTGCACAGCGCGGTGTTGCCGGCGGCGGTGCCGGACAGGGCGACGGATTTCTTCGGCTTGAAGCCGGGGGCGGTGGTGGATTCAGACATGACATGAACCTCGATCGGAGACAGAGTTTTTAAAGCCCCTCTCCCATCGGGAGAGGGGTTGGGGTGAGGGTTGGGGGCGAAGCCTCGCAATATCCAACTGCACGAGGCCCGGCCCGCACCCTCATCCGGCGCTCCGCGCCACCTTCATCCGCGCCATCCGTGGCGCTCACCCCCTTCGGGCGGCTTTCGCCGTGAAAAACGGCATTCCTGCCGTTTTTTCTCCCAATGGGAGAAGGGAAAAGCCTTACTTCTTCGCGGCGAACAGCGCATCCAATTGCTGCTCGAACGCGTGGTAACCAATGCGCTCGTACAACTCCTCGCGCGTCTGCATCGTTGCCACCACATTTTGCTGGTGGCCGTCGCGGCGAATCGCCTCGTAGACATTCTCCGCCGCTTTGTTCGCGGCACGGAACGCCGACAGCGGGAACAACTGGATCGCAACGCCCGCCGAGGCCAGTTCATCGCGCGTGAACAACGGCGTCTTGCCGAACTCGGTAATGTTCGCCAGCACCGGCACCTTCACCGCATCGACAAAGCGACGGTAGGTATCGAGGTCATAAGCGGCCTCGGCGAAGATACCGTCCGCGCCGGCCTCGACGCAGGCGATGGCGCGCTCGATCGCCGCATCCACGCCGTCCACCTGGATCGCATCGGTACGCGCGATCAGGAAGAAATCCGGGTCGGTCTCGGCATCGGCGGCGGCCTTCACCCGGTCCACCATTTCGCCCTGGGTGACGATCTCCTTGCCCGGGCGATGGCCGCAACGCTTGGCGCCCACCTGGTCCTCGATGTGGCAGGCGGCCGCGCCAGCCTTGATCAGCGACTTCACCGTGCGCGCGATGTTGAACGCGCTGGGGCCGAAGCCGGTGTCGATGTCCACCATCAGCGGCAGGTCGCAGACGTCGGTGATGCGGCGCACGTCGATCAGCACGTCTTCCAACGTGTTGATGCCCAATCCGGCAGGCCCAGCGAGCCGGCGGCGACACCACCGCCGGACAGGTAGATGGCCTTGTAGCCGGCGCGCTTGGCCAGCAGTGCGTGGTTGGCGTTGATGGCGCCGATCACCTGCAAGGGCTGTTCGGTGGCAAGGGCGGCGCGGAAGTTGGCGCCGGCGGAAGAAAGGCTCATGGCTTGGCTCCTGATCGGGCGGCGACGGCGGGGCCGTTCCGCGATGGCGCACAATCTGGCACCATCTCACTCATTGATCAATCTTGATTCAAAAAATCAATATATTGAATACGCCATCCGACCACGCCGACCCGGAACTGATACCGGCCAACGACGCCTGTGCCCTGCTCGGCATCAGCGCCGCCACGCTGTACGCCTACGTCAGCCGTGGGCAGTTGAGTTCGCGGCCCGGCCCCGACTCGCGCAGCCGGGTGTACCTGCGCGCGGAAGTGGAGCGGCTGGCGCAGCGCAAACGGGCCGGCCGTGGTGCCGAGCGTGGCGCGGCGCAGAGCCTTGATCGCGGCCTGCCGGTGCTGGAAACCCGCATTTCGCTGATTCGCCCGGACGCGCCCTACTACCGTGGCCGCTCGGCGGTGGCGGCAGCCCGCGCCGGGGCGACGCTGGAGGACATCGCCCGGCTGCTGTGGGAGTGCGAGGAGCAGAATCCCTTCACCACCATCGCCCTGCCCGCCTGGCCCGAGCGCATCGCCACACTGGCACTGGACGCCACACTGCCGCCGCTGGAACGGACGATGGCCTGCATCCCGCTGCTGGCGCTGAAACAACCGCAATCGCTCAACGCCGCCGCGCCGGTGCGGCGCGAAGTGGCCGCGCTGCTGCTGCGCCAGAACGCGGCGCTGCTGGTCGGCACCCAGCCCGCCGCGCGCCCGGTGCACCGTTTGCTTGCCGATGCATGGCGGCCCGGCGACGCCGGTTTCGCCGAACTGCTGCGCGCGGCGCTGGTGCTGTGCGCCGACCACGAACTGAATGTGTCCGCGTTCGCCGCGCGCGTGGTCGCCTCCACCGGCGCACACCTGCACGCCACCGTCAGTGCCGGCCTAGCCGCGCTGTCCGGCCCACGCCACGGCGGCGCCACTGCGCGCGCGCATGCCCTGCTGGTGGATGCCGAAGCCAGTGGCGCACCAGCGACTTTCGTTGCCGAGCGCTGGCGCCGCGGCGATGAGCTGCCGGGTTTCAATCACCTGCTTTATCCCGAGGGTGATCCGCGTGGCGCGGAAGTATTGCGACAGCTACGCGAACGCTGTGGCGATTCGCCGCGCATGCGCCATGTGGAAGCCGTGCTGGCGGCCACCGAGGAAGTCAGCGGGCAGCGGCCGAACATCGACGGCATGCTGGGTGCCATCTGCTATGTATACGAATTGCCGGGTGCACATGCCTTGGTGATGTTCGCCACCGCGCGGCTTACCGGCTGGCTGGCGCATGCGTTGGAACAACAGGCGCTGGGCACCTTGATCCGGCCGCGTGCGCGCTATACCGGGTTGGCACCGAGGGGGTGAGCTTGTTTGTGCCCCCTCCCCTTGGCCAGAGGCCAAGGGGAGGGCTGGGGGAGGGGTAAGCTTTTGCGGTTTTTACGGCCTTTCCCGCATTGCCAGCTTCGCCGCTTACGCCGCCCCTACACGTTGGGACCATTGATTGACGATCTGTGCGATGGCCTGCACGCCATCGGTCAAGGCCGCCGGGCGGGGTTGCAGGATGATCGGCGACTTGATTTCGTGCAGCTCGCCATCGCGCACTGCGTTGATCGCCGCCCAGCCCGGCCTTGCCGCCACCCGCTCGGGGCGGAACTTCTTGCCGCACCATGAGCCGATGATGATGTCCGGGTTGCGCGCGACCACCGGGGCGCCGTAGGCGAGGATGAGGCCTTCGCCAGCGGTTCGCGCGACAGCTCCGGGAACACGTCGATGCCGCCGGCGATCTCCACCAATTCCGCACCCCACTGGATGCCGGTGATGATCGGTTCGTCCCACTCCTCCACATAGACGCGCGGCCGCCGCGGCAGCCGCGCCGCCTGCGCGGCGATGGCGTCCAGCCCGCGTTGCAGTTCGTCGGCATAGGCACTGGCGCGTGCAGCCACGCCCACCAAAGCGCCAACCGGCGGATGATAAGTCGAGGGCACGCCGGCCACGTGGTGGTTGGGCAATCGACACTTCCACGCCATGCCGTATCAACTCGGCGGCGACGTCGGCCTGGATGTCGGAGAAACCGATCGCCAGATCCGGCTTGCTCTAGGATCTCCTCGACCTTGGCACTGGTGAAGGCACTGACCCTGCGCTTCTCGCGCCGCGCCTGCGGCGGGCGCACGGTGAAGCTGTGGCTGTGCCCACGATGCGCCTGCTTGCCCAATGCATACAGCGTTTCGGTCGGCTCCTCGGTCAGGTAGATGCATGCGCCGTCGTGGCTGCTACGGGTACAGCAGCCGCTTGCTCCAGTTGCCGGCGGCATCGGCCGCGCATACGGTTCGTGCAGGTGGAGTTGGTGCTGTACCAGAGTCTGATGCGCTGCGGGACGATGCGAATGCTACTCCAGCCATCCGGCCGCTGCACGTCGCGGCCTTCGAACTGCACCTCGAACTTCTGCAAGCGCTGCTCGAACTCCTCGCGCGAGCCAGCGGCTGCGACTGCACCGACGCCCATGCGCCAATCTGGCTCATGCGCGGACGCGTGGCGAAATAGGCATCGGCCTCGCGCTGCCCACCAGTTGCGCATCGCCATCCACCCGCACCTGCACACCAGCCTCGCGCAGGCTGCGCCACAGGAACAGCAATGCCGCCTGCCGGTTTTCGTTCAACTCGCGGCCCTTGCGACTGTCCAGATGGGTGTAGAAAACTAGACCGCGCTCATCGAAGCCCTTGAGCAACACGGTGCGCGCCGACGGCCTGCCATCGACGTCGGCGGTGGCCACGGTCATCGCACTGGCTCCATCTCGTTGCTGGCCTTGGCCTCGTCGAACAGCGTGGCGAAGGTCGAAAGCGCTTCTGCATACAGGTCGGTCATGGTTCCGGTTCGGGCAGCACGAGGTGCGTCGA
>JAUCDH010000015.1:0-441322 GCA_034675465.1 Stenotrophomonas sp.
CACCCGTCACACGGATGAAGCGTCGTCCATTCTCGTCTATACCGCAGCCGGTGGCATACAAAGAACAGGCGCTATCGGGCACAAAAATTTTCGATCTCCGAAGCGGGTTTAGATTCACCGTAGAACACTTTATTGTCACGGAAGAGGGGGAAGATCTCTTTGGTTGTTGTAGCGTTCATGTTTCCAAGGATAATAAATTCCTTTTTGTGATTCACCAGTAATTCGATGAATTCACGGAACAGGCTGAAAGGGGGGTTGGTCGCCACTATATCGGCTTCTTTCAGCAAAGCCTTACATTCTTCTGATCGAAAATCTCCATCACCAGCGAGATAAGTCAAACTGCAGGGCATAGCGAACAAAGACTCTAAATCCAGCAAGCCATCCGGTCTCATAACACCATCATCAGGCACTTCGGTTACTACCGTCTTGTAGGCACCAGTTTCACCCTCCAGTGGATATTCTCGCCCTGCCATTGGTGACCCGGCATAGCAGGTAGACATTAGGCCTGCCAGTCCGATTCTGTTGAAATGAATTACAAAAAACCGGAAGAATGCTGACTCAAAAGGATCGTCACAGTTACAAAGAATGGTTTTCCCCTTTAGCTTTTGGTGGTTCTGCATTTCCTTTTCAACATCTTCATACTGGGTATAGAATTCATCCTTCTTGACGATGAAATCATGATTAAGTTTTGCATTTACAGAGTTCTTGGGTGGCTTTGGCCGATCACTCTTTATCTCAAATGGCATAGTGCCTTCTCGAATCACTGCTTTGAGAAAGGTAGTAATCGCAGCAGACATATTTATGCCAATGTCATCAATACCTTGCCAGCCCGTTTTTGACATCTGGATCGATACGTATTGTAGTGGTGGGTTTGGTTGCCATCTGCGCTCCCTCCAAGCTACAATGTAGCACATATGGCTGGTGAAATACAATGTAGCACGCAATAGGGGGCGGCATTAATCCGAGTGAGCGAAAGAGCGCGTTAACATGATTCAGCGTCGTGCATAACAAGGCGCTGCTGTCGGACAAATTTTCCGCTGCGCTCCAAATTTGCCGCAGGGCGCGGCGTTATGCGTAGGGGAAGAAATGAAAGCTTTCGAAGAATTGGATGAGCGTCATCAATCTGCAGGGATACTAATAGCTCTTCTATTTCTCGCTCTCACAACTCTTTCTGTATACGGTCTATTTTTGGATGGCATTAGTTTTGAAGTGCGTCGGAACATTTATTTTTTTGAGGGCTTCGATAAGTTTGTTTTTTGTGCATCGGCTTTTTTATTTAATGCTCCAATAGCAACGTTATTATCCGGAGGTTTACTGGTTCATGCAGGGGTATTACCTAAAAGAGCGCCAGGTAAATTTAATGACAAGTTATTTTCAATACCATTGGGGCTTGAGCTTTTACAGGTATAGTTTATAGCTTAGTAACTAATGGATTATAAATACATAATAAGGTAGTAAACAGGAATTAAATTACTACGCAGTTTGGTTCGGTTACAACGGCGTTAGGCATCATGCGTGACACAAGCAAAAGGAGAAAATCATGGAAAAACATCAAGTAGTTGTAACTGATATTCAGATGCCCTTTGGGTCAATCGTTGTTTTTATGATCAAATAGCAATTGCAGCAATTCCCGCCGCAATCATATTATTTATCCTTGGTGCAGTTCTTGTTGGGATACCTAAATCAGGCCAGGGTGCTAAACAAGATAATAATACGATATATGCATAACCAGTCACACCAGCGGAAACCGCTACGCACTTCCGCTGTGCAATTCGTTAAATGCCCAGGAGAGTTTTGTGGCACGTCAAGATACAAGGTTGGAGTCAGAAGGGGCTGAGTTCTTGGTTCTCGGTCAGTTTTTGATACACAAAATTTCCGCTTATAAAACCTACACGAATATGCCGGGCTACGACCTTGTTGCGACGAATCCAGAAAATAATACCTCCGCAAAAATCCAGGTGAAAAGCCGATGGGCTACTAAGGCAGGTGGCTTTCCGATTAAGAATTTCGATTGCGATTTTGTTGTCGTGGTCTTATTGAATCGAGGCTCTAAAGACGGACGGAAAGAAGTTTTTCCACCGGAGCACTTTGTAATTCCGGTTGATGTGGTTCATTCTGTTTGCCGTACTGACACAAGCTGGAGCAAGGTAATTCTCAAAGATATTGTTGATCTTGAGCGTTACAGAGATAACTGGGGTCTTGTTCGTGATTTCTTGGCAGAGTAAGGCATTTAACAAGTCAATCAACTTCGCGCCTTCGGCGCCGGACGGCTTACACTGCGCTTCGCTCCGTTTCAGCCGCCGGTTATTGAAGCGTTATATTTGCAAACCAACCACCGTGCAAGCCGAACAAAATTATGAAATGGAGATATAAGAAGTAATGACACAAAAAGACATCCTCCAAACCATCCTTAAAGACAGCAACTATAATTTATCACTTGTCACAGATGAGGAAATTGAGGCGTTACGGCAAAAGGTTTTCACCAGAAGCCAGAGTATAGTGGACCCAGATTTTAAGACAGAAGCCACCCAGTAATTTAAGCTGTCATCCAACGGAGGACGACAGTAATGGTGAGAGAAACCAGGAAACGTAGCACCTACAGCCCCGAATTCAAAGCCAAGATAGGTCTTGAGGCTGTACGCGGGGTGAAGACAGATGACAAGAATACACAGGCGCCGCGAGATCATCCGGTGCAGGTTGGCCAGTGGAAGAAAGAAATACTGGGCAGTGCGCGTGAGTTGTTTGACACCAAGCGCGGCCCCAAGCCCAAGGCGCAGGACAGAGCAAGGAAGATCGGCTGTATGGCGAGATTGGTCGCCTGAAGATGGAAGTGGACTGGCTTAAAAAAAAGCTGGGAGAGTAGATGCAGAAACCCGAAGCGGCTGGATTGATGTCGGACACACTTCCGCTGAATCGGCAATGCGTACTGGCAGGTGTGTCGCGGGCAACGGCGTATCGGCAGCGACGCCCACAGGCACGCGATATGGAGGTTGAGGATCAGATGCTTTGCAAGCTGATTGATGAAGAATACACGAGCCTTTTTACGGCAGTCGGCGCATGGTGGTGTGTTTGCGTCATCATGGATATGTCGTCAATCGCAAGCGCGTACAGCGTCTCATGCGACTGATGGGGCTGGCGGGCATCGCGCCGGGGCCTTCGACCAGCAAGAAACATCCGGAGCACAAGGTCTATCCCTATCTGTTGCGGGGCCTGCCGGTGACGCGGCCCCAACCAGGTGTGGAGCACGGACGTGACCTACATCCGGTTGGCGAGAGGTTTCGCCTATCTGGTGGCCGTAATCGACTGGTACAGTCGTAAGGTGTTGTCCTGGCGGCTCAGCAACAGCATGGATGCCTCATTTTGCATCGACTGTCTGGAGGATGCCTTGCAAATATGGCAAGCCGGAAATATTCAACAGTGATCAGGGTTCGCAATTTACCAGCAAGGGGTTCACAGATGTGCTCAAGCGTGAAAGGGTGGCCATCAGTATGGATGGTCGTGGCCGGGCACTGGACAACATTTTCGTTGAACGTCTGTGGCGAAGCGTCAAACACGAAGACGTGTACCTGAGGGGTTATGCGAGCATGACGATATGCCACCCGTTGTGCACTGTTGCCGTCAGGGGGTTACGCACCGCCTGAATCTGATCGACTGCGGCCGCCAGCAGACGGGGCATCCACATTTTCGACGAACGAAAGCTTCACATTCCGCTGATCGGCATTGCATAGCCTGCGCGACAGACCCCGCAAAGGCCAGACCATGCGCGCCCATCACCTGCCCTTGTCGTTGTCGCTGCTGTTGCCTGCCGCCGCACTGGCCGCGCCCGTGCAGTCGGTGGAATCGTTCGACATGGACCGCTACGCCGGCCAATGGCACGAAATCGCCCACCTGCCCACGCCCTTCCAGAAAAAATGTGTGGCCGACATCATTGCCACCTACGGCCTGCGCGCCGATGGCCGCATCAGCGTGCGCAACCGCTGCCGCAAGGCCGATGGCGAAATGATCGAAGCCGAAGGCACGGCACGCGCGGTGGCAGGCCATCCCGGCCGGCTGCAAGTCCGCTTCGCAGGCGATTGGCTGGCGTGGCTGCCGTGGGTATGGGCCGATTACTGGGTGATCGCGCTGGACCCGGACTACCAATGGGCCGTGGTCGGCGACCCGGACCGCAAATACCTGTGGATCCTGTCGCGCACGCCGTCGATGGAGACCGCGCTGTTCGAATCGCTCAAGCAGCGCGCGACGGAAATGGGCTACGAACTGGCACCGCTGAAGGTCACTGCGCCTATCGAATGACGGCCGCCGGCTGCCAGAACGCACGCCACATCGATGGATCGCCAGCCCGGCGATGGTTGCCACGCAACCTCGCCGCGGGGCGGGGACACGCCCGCCATACGCCGTAGTATCCTTGCCCTGTCCACCATCCGACGCACAGGACCGAACCGCATGCGTTTTCGCCTTCCGTACGCCCTGATCGCCCTGATCGCGCTCACCCTCGTCGCCTGTGGCGAACGCCGGGTGAAGCGCGTTTCCGAACCAGCCGCCGCCATCCAGCAACTTACCGTCGGCAGCGATGGCAGCTGGGACGTGGAACTGCGCCTGCGCAATTACAGCTCGATGCCGATGCGCTTCGATGAAGTATCGCTGGCGATGAACGTCGGCGATGAAAGCGCCGGCACCCTGCGCGCCACGCCGGGGCTGTCGATCGGCCCGGAATCGGCCGACGTCATCAAGATCCACCTGCAACCGGCCTCCCCCGCCCGCCTCGTCGTCGCCGACGCGCTGGCCGGCGGCCGCTCGCTGTTCTACGAGCTGGAAGGCACGGTCAAGGCCACGCCCGAAGAAAAGAAGCAGCGCAGCTTCGAGCTGAAATCCCGCAACAGCCTCAACCAGGCGCCCGGCCTGCCCGGCGTGCTGCGCTGACCCCGTCCCCGCTTTGCCGAGATCGAACCGATGAGCCACTACAAAGCCCCCCTTGCCGACCTCCGCTTCGCCCTGCACGACGTGCTCAAGGCCGAATCCCTGTTCGCCGCGATGGGCATGGAAGACGCCAATGCCGAACTGATCGACGCCGTACTGGAAGAAGCCGGCCGCTTCAGCACCAGCGTGCTGGCCCCGCTGAACGCCATCGGCGACCAGCACGGCTGCACGCTGGACAAGGCCACCGGCGAAGTCACCACCGCACCGGGCTTCAAGGAAGCCTATGCGCAGTTCATCGAAGGAGGCTGGACCGGCCTGACCGCCGCGCCGGAGTTCGGGGGCCAGGGCATGCCGAGCACGCTGGGCATGGCGTTGAGCGAAATGCTGTCGTCGGCCAACCTGGCGTGGAGCCTGTTCCCGATGCTGTCGCACGGCGCGGTCGAAGCGCTCAAGCACTACGGCGAGGACTGGCAGAAGGAAGCCTTCCTCAAGCCGCTGGTGGCCGGCAACTGGACCGGCGCCATGTGCCTGACCGAACCGCACGCCGGCACCGACCTCGGCCTGATCAAGACCCGCGCCGAACCGAACGACGACGGCGGCCATTCCATTACCGGCACCAAGATCTTCATCACCGCCGGCGAGCATGACCTCAGCGAGAACATCGTGCACCTCGTGCTGGCCAAGCTGCCCGACGCGCCGCCCGGCCCGAAGGGCATCTCGCTGTTCGTCACCCCGAAGTTCAAGGTGGGCCGCGACGGCGCGATGGGCGAGCGTAACGCGCTGCGCTGCGGCGCGCTGGAACACAAGATGGGCATCCACGGCTCATCGACCTGCGTGATGAACTTCGACGGCGCACAGGGCTACCTCGTCGGCCAGCCGCACAAGGGCCTGCAGGCGATGTTCGTGATGATGAATTCCGCACGCCTGGGCGTGGGCGTGCAAGGCCTGTCGCAGTCCGAACGTGCCTACCAGGGCGCGCTGGCCTATGCACGCGAGCGCCTGCAATCGCGCGCGCCGAAGGGCGCACAGCTGCCCGACAAGCCGGCCGACCCGATCATCGCCCAGCCCGACGTGCGCCGCATGCTGCTGACGATCAAGTCGCTGACCGAAGGCGGCCGCCTGCTCGCCGCCCATGCCTACACCCAGCTCGATGCCGCCCACCACGCTGGCGACGAGAAAGCGCGCAGCGATGCCGACACGCTGGTCAGCTTCCTCACCCCCATCGTCAAGGCCTGCCTGACCGAGTGGAGCATCGAAGCCACCTACAACGCGCAGCAGTGCTTCGGCGGCCATGGCTACATCGCCGAGCACGGCATCGAGCAGCTGGCGCGCGACGCCCGCATCACCACTCTGTATGAGGGCACCACCGGCATCCAGGCGCTGGACCTGATCGGCCGCAAGACCGCCGTTTCGCAGGGCGCAGGGCTCAAGCTGTTCCTTGCCGAAGTGGAGCAGTTCATCACCGCCAACGCCGGCAACCCAACCGTGGCCGAATTCCTGCCGGCGCTGGGCGCCAAGGCGCAGGAATGGGGCACGTTGACCATGGAGACATTGCAGCGCGCAGCCGCCAACCCGGAGGAACTGGGCGCGGCCAGCTGGGACTACCTGTTCTACAGCGGCTACGTCGCGCTGGCCTACTGGTGGGCGCGCAGCGTCACCGCTGCACAGGCCTCGGTGCAGCCGGACAGCTTCAAGCAGGCCAAGCTGGAAACCGCGCGCTTCTACTACGCCCGCATCCTGCCGCGCACCCTTGCCCACGCCGCCGGCATGCGCAGCGGCGCCGAACCACTGATGGCGATGGACGCCGCCCGCTTCGGCGAGTGAGTACTTCGCGGGAGCGCACCTCGGCGCGCTCCCGCCGATTACACAAACCGTCACACATCGGGTATAAGCTGTTTTCCCGATGGAGACAGACACTACCCCGCGTGGTCTGATCGATACCGGAGCCGGCACTTCCGCTCCGACAGCCGGGTTTTCACTCCCCCCTTCCCTGCACCGCCTCGGTTCCGTGCGACTGCTGTCGCTGGACGCGCATGGCCGCGTGCTGGACTGGATCAACTGGCAGGACGCCGCCTGCCTCTATGCGCGCGGCGCGGTGGCGTGGACGCTGGGCGATCCCTGCCTGCACGTGCACGGCGCCACCAGCCGCCTCACCGGCCTGCGCAGCGGGCTCGACCTGCACCCGATCATCGCCACCCGCGGCCATGCCCGCTCGCGCGCCATCGACCCCACGCCCAACCTGACCAACCCCGCGCTGTTCGCCCGCGACGCGCACCTGTGCCTGTATTGCGGCCAGCAATTCAACCGCCCGCAGCTGACCCGCGACCACGTGATGCCCTTGTCCAAGGGTGGCCTCGACATCTGGGAAAACGTGGTCAGCGCCTGCTTCCACTGCAACTCGCGCAAGGCCAACCGCACCCCGCAACAGGCCAACATGCCGCTGCTGGCGGTGCCGTACCGGCCAAGCTGGATCGAACACCTGATCCTGTCCAACCGCAACATCCTTGCCGACCAGATGGCCTTTCTGAAGGCACAACTGCCGAAGAACGCGCTGCGGCGCAGCGCATGATTCGGTGCAATGCCGGTCGGCGGATGCCCGGCCCGCGCGCAACGCGCGGGCGTTCGCGGACGCGCGATCTGCCACTGGCAGATCGCAAGCGCGTCCACTCACCCTTGCCGACCAGATGGCCTTCCTGAAGGCACAACTGCCGAAGAACGCGCTGCGGCGCAGCGCCTGATCAACCCATCGCGCTCATGCCAGTGCCGGCCACGGGCAGGCAACTTCGTGCCTCCCGACATTTCCGTGACTGCCAGCCAGCGGCCGGTACTCCCTGAACCGCCACCTTCGCCACCGTCATCCGCCGCTCACGCAGGCCGCGCTTTGCTTGCCCCACCCCGGAATGGGGGCGAAAATGCCGCCTTGCATGAAGTAAGAAGAAAATGATCGATTCCGCCCGCTACCCGCGCCTGTCGCGCATCCAGACCCCGCACGAGCTGCGCACGTTCGACGAGGCCGAACTGCCCGCGGTCGCCGGCGAGTTGCGCGATTACCTGATCGAATCGGTCGGCAAGAGCGGTGGCCACTTCGCCGCCGGGCTGGGCGTGATCGAACTCACCGTCGCCCTGCACTACCTCTACGACACCCCGGTCGATCAACTGGTATGGGACGTCGGCCACCAGACCTACCCGCACAAGATCCTCACCGGCCGCCGCGACAGCATCCATACCGTCAAGCAGAAGGACGGCGTGGCCCCGTTCCCGAAGCGCGAGGAAAGCGAATACGACACCTTCGGCGTCGGCCATTCCTCCACGTCGATCTCCGCCGCGCTGGGCATGGCCATCGCCCGCCAGCGGCAAGGCGACGACCGCAAGATGGTGGCGGTGATCGGTGACGGCGCGATGACTGCCGGCATGGCCTTCGAGGCGCTGGCGCACGCCGGTGGCATGGAGGAAGAGCCGAACGTATTGGTGATCCTCAACGACAACAACATGTCGATCTCCGAGGCCGTCGGCGGACTGACCAAGATGCTCGGCCGCGCCACCGCCAGCCGCACCCTCAACGCACTGCGCGACGGCGGCAAGAAGATCCTCGGCGACAAGCGCAGCAGCCCGCCGGCGCGCTTCGTCAAGCGCTGGGAGGAGCACTGGAAGGGCATGTTCGTGCCATCCACCGCATTCGAGCAGATGGGCTTCCACTACACCGGTCCGATTGACGGCCACGACCTGCCGCTGCTGCTATCGACCCTCAAGCGCCTGAAGGGCGTGAAGGGCCCGCAGTTGCTGCATGTGATGACCACCAAGGGCAAGGGCTACGAGCCGGCCGAAGGCGACCAGATCGGCTACCACGCCGTCGGCCCGTTCGACCCCACCAAGGGCCTGCCGGCCAAGGCCGGCCCGAAGAAGCCCACCTACACCGACGTGTTCGGCGACTGGCTGTGCGACGCCGCCGCCGCCGAGCCGCAGCTGATGGGCATCACCCCGGCGATGCGCGAAGGCTCCGGGCTGGTGCGCTTCAGCAAGGAATACCCGCAACGCTATTTCGACGTGGCCATCGCCGAGCAGCACGCGGTGACGCTGGCGGCGGGCATGGCGACGCAAGGGGCCAAGCCGGTGGTGGCGATCTACTCCACCTTCCTGCAGCGCGCCTACGACCAGCTGGTGCACGACGTCGCCATCCAGAACCTCGACGTGCTGTTCGCCATCGACCGTGCCGGCGTGGTCGGCCCGGACGGCGCCACCCACGCCGGCAACCTCGACCTGAGCTTCCTGCGCTGCGTGCCGAACATGGTGGTGATGGCCCCGGCCGACGAAGCCGAATGCCGGCAGATGCTCACCACCGGCCTGCGCTACAGCGGCCCGGCCGCCGTGCGCTACCCGCGCGGCACCGGCCCCGGCGTCGCCACCGGCAATGACCTGGCCACGCTGGACATCGGCAAGGCGCAACTGCGCGTGCAGGGCCGGCGCATCGCCCTGCTCGCCTTCGGCTCCACCGCCACCGCCGCCGAACAGGTTGGCCGCGAACTCGGGCTCACCGTGGTCAACATGCGCTTCATCAAACCGCTGGACAAGGCGCTGCTGCTGGAACTGGCGCGCAGCCACGATGCCTTCGTCACCGTCGAGGACAACGTCGTCGCCGGCGGTGCGGGCTCCGGCGTGGCCGAACTACTGAACGCCGAGGCCATCGTGATGCCGGTGCTGCACCTCGGCCTGCCGGACAGCTTTCAGCACCACGCCAGCCGCGAAGACCTGCTGGCCGAAGCCGGCATCGACGCCCCCGGCATCCGCAGTGCCATCCTCAAGCGCTGGCCGGATGTACAGGCTGCGGTGCTCCCGCTGAGTGCGGCGGGATGAGAGAGTGCTTACATAATTAGGTCACCCGCCTGCGAAGCAGCAACCTTGCTTCAGTCAGCCAGACCCAAGCTTCAGCGACGCAGGCCAAGCGATCATGGTGCATCACCAACCGCCGAGCACACTCGTTTCAGGCATGCGTACGCTCGACAACCCATCACTTGGCCAAGACGACGAAGCCGTTGGAATCAGCCTTGACGGCAAACAGGCCCGGCCGCCCGGGGCGGATCCAGCGACCTACGTTCTTGTTGGCCGGATGCCGCACCACCTGGACGCGGATGTCGTGGCATTGCGATACCGTTTGCGCACACTGGCCGGCATCACCACCTTGTGGTGAACCACGCGTGGACTGCGCGTCAAGGACAGCCGCAGCGGGCTCCACGTTGCGCGCCCCCTGCTCGCACCATTGTGCGCGCAGGCGATAAACCATCAGACGTCGGCATTACCCCGGCACTGCTCGTCAAAATGTTAATTGTTCGTTGAAAGTGAGAATCCATCTCGTTAGCATGCGCACCACCAATGCTGCCACATGGCCGTTCCCGCCATCCGTGCCGCGCCACGGCGCCAAGCCGGCGAACCTCTCACCGCAACGGACTCCCCCATGAACTACATCACCACCCGCAAACATGCCGCGCCGCGCGCCGGCATTCCACTTTCCACCCTCGCCGCGAGCCTGGCGATGGCGCTGCCGGCGGTCGCCACTGCTGCCGATGCCGATGCCAACGACGCGTCGAAGAAAGCCACCGATCTGGACAAGGTGCAGGTGCGCGGCAGCTGGTTCGCACCGTCCTCGCCCAAGTTCACCGCCGAATTGCTGGACACGCCGAAGTCGGTGTCCGTGGTTACGGAAAAGACCATCCAGGAAATTGGCGCGACCAACCTGGTCGATGCACTGCGCATGGTGCCGGGCATCACCTTCGGCGCTGGCGAAGGCGGTAACTCCTCCGGCGACCGCCCATTCCTGCGCGGCTTCGATGGCCAGAGCAACATGTTCGTCGATGGCCTGCGCGACGTCGGCACCCAGACCCGCGAAGTGTTCAATCTGGAACAGCTCGAAGTGGTCAAAGGCCCCAGCTCGGCCTACGGCGGCCGTGATTCCGGCGGCGGCAGCATCAACCTGGTCAGCAAAACCCCGAAACTGAAGAACGAGACCAGCGCCAGCATGGGCATCGGCACCGACAGCTATGCGCGCGGCACGGTCGATGCCAACTACGTGCTCGGCGACGGCATCGCTGCACGTTTGAACCTGCTCAAGCACGAGTCGGACATCGCCGGCCGCGACGCAGCCAACGTCAGCCGCTGGGGCATCGCACCGTCGATCGCCTTCGGCCTGAACGGCCCGCTGCAACTGATTGCCAGCCACTACCACCTGGAAACCGATGACCTGCCCGATGCAGGCGGCTTCCCGTATGGCAACCCTGCGACCAAGACCACCTCCGGCGGCCCACTGGTGCCGAACCGCAACAACTATTACGGCCTGATTGACCGTGACTTCCAGCGCACCCGTGCCGACATCAGCACGCTGGATGCCAGCTGGTCCTTCGGTGAGCACAAGCTGCGCAACGTCGCACGTTTGGGCAACACCAGCAACGACTACCTGTGGACCCAGCCGGACGACAGCAAGAACAACCCGCTGCTGTACGGCACCTTGTGGCGTCGTACCAATAGCCGCGCCATCGACACCAAGACCTTCGCCGACCAGTTGAGCCTGACCGGTGCATTCCAGACCGGCGGGCTGAAGCACAGCTACAGCGCCGGCGTGGAATACAGCGAAGAAAAGAGCAGCAAGGGCAGCTACACCATTGGCGGCGGGGGTACCAACAACCCACTGACCGGCAATCAGGTCTGCCGTACCACCGGCGCGGCTACCGGCTACAACTGCACCGACCTCTACAACCCGAACCCGCGTGACCCGTGGGCTGCCACCCACCCCGTGTATCGCAGCAACAAGGCACTGGACGGCACCCAGAAGACCGAAACCACCTCGGTCTATGCGTTCGACACCATCGAGCTGAGCGAGAAGTGGCTGCTCAACCTCGGCCTGCGCTGGGACGATTACGACACCGAGGCCGTCTCGCGTTCGGCCACCGCCGCGCCGACCGTGCTGCGCAACAAGAACGACTTCGTCAACTACCAAGCCGGCGTGGTGTTCAAGCCGACCGCCAACGGCAGCATCTACCTGTCGTGGGGCACCTCCTCCACGCCGCCGGGCATGGACAGCGGCGAAGGCAATGACTCGATCAGCGCCGCCACCCAGAACTTGGACCCGCAGGAGACCACCAACGTCGAACTGGGCACCAAGTGGGACCTGTTCAACCAGCGCCTGAACCTGACCGCTGCGTTCTTCCACACAGTGATGGACAACGCCCGCGCCATCACCGACGCCGGCACCACCGAGAACATCGGCGAGAAGGAAGTCAACGGTATCGAAATCGGCATCACCGGCCGCGTCACCGACAACTGGAGCGTCTCCGGCGGCTACACCTGGATGGATTCGGAGCTGAAGAAGAACGGCTACGTCTGCTCGGTTCCCAGCCGTACCGGCTGCCCGGCTCCGGGCGTGTGGATTCCGTCGCCGAACAACGGCCACCAGTTCCCGAACACGCCCAAGCACGCCGCCACACTGTGGACGACCTACGTGTTCCCGAGCATCGGCCTGACCATCGGCGGCGGCGCCAGCTACGTGGACAAGCAGTACGGTGATGCCGCCAACAGCAAGTGGGTGCCGAGCTACACCCGTTGGGACGCGATGGCCAGCTACGCCATTCAAGACAACATCAACCTGCAATTGAACGTGCAAAACCTGACCGACAAGGTGTACTTCACCAAGGCCTACGCCTCGCACTACGCGGGCATTGCACCGGGCCGCTCGGCCACGCTGGCGGTGAACGTCAAGTTTTAACTGTTACCCCTTCCCCCACCGGGAGACAGCTCGACAGGACTGTCGGGTTGCACGGCGAAAGCCGCCCGAAGGGTAAGTGCCAAGGATGGCGCGGATGAAGGTTCCAACGGGCGGATGAGGGGCGAACGTAGTCCATGATGGTTGAGCATCTGGACTCCGTTGCCCCCTCACCCCAATCCCCCCGCTCCGCGCCCCAGCCCACGCCAGCGGCGTGGGCGCTCAACAGCACACGCGCCAGTGGCGCGTATGCTGTGCGGCCTCGCCCCGATGGGAGAGGGGCTTTTGAAGAAACACCAATGTCCGACTCCCCCGCCCTGCTACTGGATGCCAACGCGCTCACCGCGCAGTTGCAAGCCGATCCGGCTGCCGCCTTCGCCGTCATCCGCGATGCCGCACAAGCCGGACAAGTGGCTGCGCAACTGTTGTTGGCGCAGATGCACATGGAAGGCAAGGGCACCGCACGCGACGAACCCGCCGCGCTGTTGTGGTACGAAACCGCCGCCAACAACGGTAGCCCGCTGGCGATGAACATGCTGGGCCGTTGCCACGAACTCGGCCACGCCACCGCACCCAACCACGAACTGGCCGCCGTGTGGTACGCCAAGGCCGCCGATGCCGGGCTGGACTGGGGCATGTACAACCACGCCAACCTGCTGGCTACCGGCCGCGGCGTGGCCAAAGACGTCGCCCGCGCACTGGCGCTCTATGCCCGCGCCGCGGACATTGGCCACGCCAAGTCGATGAACCTGCTGGCCCGTCACCTGGAGGAAGGCATCGAAACCGAAGCCGACCCGCAAGCCGCCTTGCAGTGGTACAAGCGTTCGGCCGAAGCCGGCGATTTCCGCGGACAAGCCAACTACGCCTCGATCCTGCTGCAACAAGGCCAGGTCGAGCAGGCCGCCGCGCTGCTGGAACAGGCGCTGGCACATGGCAGCCCGGCATTCATGGCGCATATCGTGCCGGCGCTGGCCGCGTCCGAACACGCCCGAATCCGCACACTGGTCGCTGCCCCCACTCCCTGAGTATTCCCCATGCTGCTGCACATTCCCGAAATCCTGGGCCGCGAGCAAGTCGCGGCGATGCGCAACGAACTTCTCGCGGCCGACTGGACCGACGGCCGCGAGACCGTCGGTTTCCAGGGCGCGCAGGTCAAGCACAACCTGCAACTGCCGGAGAGCTCGCTGTTGCGGCACAAGCTCGGAGAAACCATCCTGCTCGCGCTGGCGAAGAACCCGCGCTTCTTCAGCGCCGCGCTGCCGCTGAAGTACCTGCCGCCGCGCTTCAATTGCTATCAGGGCGGCGGCACCTACGGCTTCCACGTCGATGGTGCCGTAATGAACCTTGGCAACGGCGAGCAGCTGCGCTCGGACGTGTCCTGCACGCTGTTCCTCAATGACCCGGACGAATACGACGGCGGCGAGCTGGTCATCAGCGACACCTATGGCGAGCATGCAGTGAAGCTGCCGGCTGGCGACGCCATCGTCTATCCATCCAGCAGCCTGCACCAGGTCACCCCGGTGACGCGTGGCGCACGGCTGGCTTCGTTCTTCTGGGTGCAGAGCATGGTCCGCGACGACAGCCGCCGGCGCATGTTGTTCGAGATGGATACCTCCATCGAAACCCTGCGCCACGGCAACGCAGATGCCGGCGCGGTGCTGCAATTGACCGGCATTTATCACAACCTGCTGCGGCAATGGGCCGATGTCTGAACGGCAACGCCCGACCGACAGCCGCGCACCACCCATGCATACCGTAGGCCAGGCCAAAGCCCCCGACGCCATATGCATCACGCGCCGAACACATCGCGCGTCGGGGCCGTGACCCCAAGGCTCCCGACCTCTCCAACCGGCATCGCTACAATGCCGGCATGACCGACCTCACCTTCCGCACCGCCACCACCGCCGACATCCCGGCCTTGATCGAACTGGTCACTTCCGCCTACCGCGGCGACGCCTCGCGCGTGGGCTGGACCACCGAAGCCGACATTCTGGACGGCCAGCGCATCGACGCAGCAGGCATCGACGCCGACCTGCAACGCCCGCGCAGCGATATCCTGATCGCCGAGCGCGACGGCCTCCCGTTGGCGTGCTGCCACGTCGCCGACGAAGACGGCCACGGCTACTTCGGCATGTTCGCTGTCAGCCCGGCCACCCAAGGCAGCGGCGTCGGCAAGCAAATGATGCAGTTGGCCGAGCGCCACGTCACCGAGCAATGGCGCTTGCCGACCATGCGGATGACGGTGATCGACTGCCGCGACGAATTGATCGCCTTCTACGAGCGCCGCGGCTATGCCCGCACCGGCATCAAGAAACCCTTTCCCTACGGCGACGAGCGCTTCGGCATTCCCAAGCGCGACGACCTGCGCTTCGAAGTCCTCGAAAAACGGCTGGAGCCTGCGGCATGAACGTGACCTGGACCTTCATCTGCGCCAGCGATGAACTGCTGCCCGGCGAAATGAAAACCGGTTTCGACGAGGTGACCGGCGCGCCCATCGTCGTGTTCAACCTCGACGGCGAGCTCTATGCGCTGGAAGACCAGTGCACGCACGAGGAATTCGAACTGTCCTCGGGCCACCTCGATGCCGCCGAAGGCAGCATCGAATGCGTGCTGCATGGTGCGCGCTTCAACGTGCGCGACGGCCGCGCCTTGTGCGCGCCGGCCTATACGCCGACGTCGAAATTCCCGGTAAAGCGCGAAAACGGCGGCATCTGGGCGCGCGACGACCGCGATTGATTCATCCGCCATCAAACCAGAGCCGTTGGCGTAATGCGTATCGCCAACAACTCGCCGCCGCCATCCAGCGAATAACGACGGCGCTCGCCTGCGCCTAGCCATGCGGTATCACCGGCCTGCAACGGCGGCAGCGTGGCATCGTCGAACTTCGCTTGCCCCGCCAGCAAATGAATCGCCCACGCGGCCTGCGGCTCAGTGAAAAACAGCATGCTGCCGACCAAGGGCCGGTGCAGCAATTCGGCGTTCAGCGCGTCGCGCCGCCACATCAGGTTGAAGTCCCGGGTGACGCCATCGACCAGTTCGCCACTGATCTCATCCTCGCCGGCAAAACGCAAACGCTGGAACGGCGGCAGCAGGGTTTGGCAGCGGCCATCGGCAAAGCGCAGGCGCAACCCCTCGCCCTGCAACAGCACCAGCTCACGCTCGACCCCGGGGAAGGCAGAGAAGGCCGCATCCTGTTCGATCTCGGCGATGGACAGGCGCAGCTGCCAGTCGCCCTGTTCGGGCAGGCGCAGGATCTCACGGGTCCAGCCCAGACCGTTGCGCCAACGCTCGCGCTGGTAGAGGGCCGAGGGAATGACGCGGGAAGGAGAGTTCAAGGTGTGCATCGGGCAATGATGCCATCAGCGCGCGGGCGGCTCTTTCTTTTGTGGGAGCGGCATAAGCCGCGAAGCCAAAGGACCTACAACGCAAGGCAACGGCAACCCCTCCCCAGCCCTCCCCTTTGCTGCGCAAAAGGGAGGGGGTAGAAGCTTTTATTTCGGCATCGCCAGGTTCTCCGCCGTCAGCGGCTTGCCCGCACGCGGCGTGGTGGCGATCACCGCATCAGCCGGCAAGGCCGTGCCCTTGTTCAGGCGTGCCTGCACCCGGTCCAGCGCTTCATACACATACGGCAGCAGCGGCAGGTAACGCGCGCCGTAATCCGGCAGGCCGAGGAAGGCATCGAAGTGCTGCACGTGGCGCACTTGCCAGTAATTCACCTCGCGCCCGGCGGCCTTGGCCGCGGCCACATAGGGCGCGCTGCTGAAGGCCGGCGGGATCAGGCCGTCGTCGGTACCGTGCACCACCATCACCGGCAAGCCCTTGCGCGGCAAACCGGCATGGGTGGCCTGGATGCCGGCCTGCACACGCTTGGCGTCTTCTCCCTGCCCGTCCCACAGACCCCGCAGGCACTTCAGGCCGGCATAGGTCAGGTCCGGCAAGGCGACCTTGCTGTCGAGCAGGCCAACGCCGGCGCCCGGCGGAATGCCACTGCCATCGGCAATCCATGCGGCACGCTCGGCCGCCGTCACCGCACGCGGCGAGAAATCCGGATTCTGTGCGGCAAAGTTGAAACCGCAAGGATGCTCGCCCACGCCATAACGACCGTAGGCCGAGGCATAAGTGGCGGCGACCGCACGCCACAGGTCGAAGCCGGTCGATAGCGCACCGGCGCGCAACGCGGCGTCGGTCCAGCCCTTGCTCAACATCAGCTCGTAGGCGAACTTGGCCTGCTCGGCCGACGTCGCGCCGCCGATGACGCCTTCGGCCGCCAGCGTCGCGCAGCGCACGGCGGCACCGGCCTGCAACGCGGCGGTCAGCGGCGGTTGCGGCAGGTCGGCCATGTGCAGTTGCGCGCAAGGCATCAGCAAGGCGGCTTCGGTGGCGTAGTCGTACAGCGCGCGGCTGCCGGGGCCGTCGGAGAGCACGCTGGGTTCGCCGGCGACCACCGCATCGAGCCAGTCGCCTTCCAGTTCGGCCGCGCGCAGCACCGCGCCACCGCCGTTGGAAATGCCCACGGCGATGATGCGGGTATTGGAAAAGGTGAACGGTGCCGCCTGCGGATAGGCCTGCTCCAACGCCAGCAGCGCGAATTCGGCGGCTTGTTTCACGTGGCGGCCCCAGTCGGCCTCCGGGTTGTCCTGCGAGTGGGCGTGCTTGAAGACCACGCCGGAGGCGTTGGCCGGTGCATCCGGCACGAAGGCCAAGTCGGCCGCTTCACCCCGCTTGCCGAGCGTGCCGTTGGCGCGCACGCCCATCTGTGCGTCAAGGTCGTAGTAGTCGCTGCCCGCGCCCTTGTCGGTATAGACCACCGCGCAGCCCTTCGGCAGGCCCCACGCTGCGGCCACCGACACCGCGCCATAGATGCCGCGCGAACCGGAGGCCGGCGCGACCAGCACGCAGCGTTTGCCGGTGTCGAAGTTGTCCGGCACCTGTGCCAGCACGCGGTGCGGCTGCTTCGCACCGAGCAGGCGCGCATAGGCCGAATACTCGCGGCCCGGCACCGGGTCGGTGCTGCCGAACACGTCGCCATAACCACCGCCCGGGGTGAGGTCGGCGATGCCGCGCCAGCTGCCCCACAGCGCGCGGCGGCGCAGTTCCTCCACGGTGGGCGCGGCGGCGTCGGCGAATGCCGGCGGCGCCATACTGCGCAGGCCCGCCAGACCGAGGCCCGCGGTCAGCAGGTCGTCGTTGCCGCGGTGTTCACTGCGCAGTTCGTTGCTGAACATGGAAGGCTCCACGGACTTGGAAGCAGGACCACTGGCGCAGGAGGCCAGACCGAAACCGATGGCGAGGCCGCAAGCGGCGCGCAGGAAGGAAGTATTCATGCAAACACCTTAGAACAGGGTGTCCCCGTCGCCCCATCGTACTTTCGTACCACGCGCGCGGGCGCGCTGGCTGTTAGCTTGGCAGCATCCCCCACTGTTTCATGGAGTTCCCGATGGACCGCTTCCTGCAAGGCCGCACCGCGCTGGTGACCGGCAGCACTTCCGGCATTGGCCTGGCCATCGCGCAGGCATTGTCCGCCGCCGGCGCGCGCGTGGCGATCAACGGGCTGGGCACCGCCGAACAGATCGACGCCGCGCTGGCCAGCGTGCGCGAGGCCGGCGGCGAGGCCCGCCATTTCGGCGCCGACCTGCGCAAGCCCGACGAAATCGCCGCGATGATGGCGCAGGTGCAGGACTGGGGTGCGCTCGACGTGCTGGTCAACTGCGCCGGCATCCAGCACGCCGCGCCGCTGGCCGAGCAGCCCGCGAAAAAGTGGGACGACATCATCGCCATCAACCTCAGCGCCGCCTTCCACACCATGCAGCAGGCACTGCCGGGCATGGCCGAACGCGGCTACGGGCGCGTGGTCAACATCGCCTCGGTGCACGGGCTGGTGGCGTCGAAGAACAAGGCGCCCTACGTGGCCAGCAAGTTTGGCATCGTCGGCCTGAGCAAGGTGGCGGCGCTGGAATACGCTGCTGCCGGCAACCGCAGCAGCGGCGGCGTCACCGTCAACTGCGTCTGCCCCGGCTGGGTGGAAACGCCGCTGATCGAGCCGCAGGTCCAGGCGCACCGCAACGGTGGCAGCCGCGACGACGGCGTGCGCGCCTTGCTGGAGGAAAAGCAACCGAGCCTGCGCATGTCGCTGCCCGAGGACATTGCCGCGATGGTGACGTGGCTGTGCCGCCGCGAGGCGCACAACCTCACCGGCGCGGCACTGCCGATGGATGGCGGCTGGACGGCGCAGTGAAGCAGGAACGAGTGAAGAGGAACGAGAAACGAGTGAGAGCAGTGCCGCGCTTGCTTTTCGCGCTTGCTTTTCGCCCTTGCCTTTGCCTCTACTCGTTCCTCGTTCCTCCCCACTCGTTCCCAGCCCCATGCCCAACCTGCTGATCGCCGACGACCACCCGCTGTTCCGCGCGGCCTTGCGCCAGGCGGCCGGCGAGGCGGTGGCCGGTTTGCAAGTGCACGAGGCCGAATCACTGGAAGGCGTGCTGGCGGCGCTGGACGCCGCCCCGGACACCGACCTGATCCTGCTCGACCTGCACATGCCCGGCAACCACGGCCTGGCAGGGCTGGCGGCGATCCGCGCCCAGCACCCCGGCGTGGCGGTGATCGTGGTGTCGGCCAACGACGACCCGCGCGTGGTGCGCCGCGCGCTCGACCACGGCGCGGCCGGCTACCTGCCCAAGAGCTCGGGCCTGAACGAACTGCGCGAAGCGATCCGCAGCGTGATGGCCTGCGAACAATGGCTGCCCGCCTCGCTGCGTGCGGCGGTGGCGCGCGCGCAATCGTCCAGCCACGACAGCGAACTGGCCGCACGGCTGGCGAGCCTGTCGCCGCAGCAATTCCGCGTATTGGCATTGGTCGCCGAAGGCCTGCTCAACAAGCAGATCGCCGACCGCCTCGACGTGCAGGAACGCACGGTCAAGGCACACCTGTCGGCGATCTTCGAGCGGCTGGGCGTGCGCAACCGCACCCAGGCCAGCGTGGTGTTGCGCGAGTTGGAGTTGAGCGACCCTGCGCGGCAGATTGAATAGACGCCTCATGCCTTTGACCCACACAAAGCCACTGGATGAGGCGCAATGCAGCTCTGCCGGTAACTTGCATCGCTCCTGCAATGCTCAGGAAGCGTCCAGCACCTTGCGCAGGAACGGCACGGTGACGCGGCGCTTGGCCGCCAGCGATTCGCGGTCGAGGCGGTCGAGCAACTGCACCAAACCGCCAAGGTCGCGGCCGGTGCGGGTCAGCAGCCAGTCGATCGCGGCATCGTCCAGCGCCAGCCCACGGCGCATCGCGCGTGCGCGCAACACCGCCGCGCGGCCTTCGTCGTCCAGCGGCGACAGCACGATGCGCCCGCACTGCGACAGCCGCGAACGCAAATCCGGCAGCGCCAGTCCCAACGCATCGGGCGCGGCGCTGGCGGTGTAGAGCAAGGTCACGCCGGCCGCACGCGCACGGTTGTGGAAGTCGAACAACGCCACTTCGTCGTCGCGTTGGCCGGCGATGGCATCCAATCCATCCAGCGCGATGACGTCGCGCCCTTCCAGCGCTTCCAGTGCATCGCGCAAACGCCCCGCCGCCGCAAGCAGCGGCAGGTAGGCCGAACCGCGCCCGGCCTGTTCGGCCGCTGCACACACGGCCAGCGCCAGATGGGTCTTGCCGGTGCCGCCGGGGCCACCCAGATAAATCCAGTCCTGCGCCTCGCCCACGGCGGCCGCGCGCAGTTGCGCCAGCGCCCCGTCCGGCGCGCCGATGAAGCTTTCCAAACGCTGGTCCGGCGGGTAGCGCAGGGCCAGCGGCAACTGCGGCACGCTCACTGCGGGTCGGCGTCCTTCGGCACGATGCCGATGTTCGCCGGCTCGGTGTGCGAGGCCGGCAGCACGATGGTCGGGCCGTGGCCGGCGTACAACTCGCTCTGGCGGTAGCGTTCCTGCGCATAACGCAGCAGCACGTTGATCACCGCCGCCGCCGGCAGCGCCAGCAGCATGCCGAGGAAGCCGAACAGCTGGCCGCCGGCCATCACCGCGAAGATCACCGCCACCGGATGCAGGCCGATCTTGTCGCCGACGATGCGCGGGGTCAGCACGTAGCTTTCCAGCAGTTGGCCGACGGTGAACACCACGCCCACCAGCACCAGCAATTGCATGTCGAAACCCTGCGCCTGTACCAGCGCGGCCAGCACCGCCAGCACCACGCCGGTGGTCGCGCCAAGGTAGGGAATGAAGCTGATCAACCCGGCCACCAGCCCGATCAGCAGGCCGAGCTTCAGCCCGACCAGCGACAGGCCCAATGCATACACCAGCCCCAACGCGATCATCACCGCGATCTGGCCGCGGATGAACGCCCCCAGCACCTCGTCGGATTCGCGCGCCAGCCGCGACACGGTTTCGATGTGGTTGCGCGGGATCATCGACGCCACCCGCTCGACCAACCGGTCCCAATCGCGCAGGAAGTAGTAGGTCAGGATCGGCAGCAACGCGAGGTTGACCACCCACGCCACCATCGCGAAGCCCGAGCGCGACAGGTAACCGAACAGCGTGGTGGCCGCGCCGCCGGCCTGCTGCCAATGGCTGCGCACCCAGTCGAACAGGCGCTCCGGCTCCAGCCACGCCATGATTTCCACGCCGGTCTTCTGCTCGACCCACGGCAACGCCGTGCCCAGCAACCATTCCTGCCCCTGCGGCAGCACCGCCACCAGGGTGACGATCTGGCGCTGGATCATCGGCACCAGGATCAGCAGCGCCAGTGCCAGCAGCAGGCTCATCAGCACGAACACCAGTACCACCGCGGTGTTGCGCGAGTAGCCGCGCGCCTCCAAGCGATCGACCAGCGGGTCGCCCAGCCAGGCCAGCATCAACGCGACGACGAACGGGGTCAGGATCGGCGCCAGCAGCCACACCACCCACAGCCCGAAGGCCGCCATCACGCCGCGTTGCAGGCGGCGCAGGAACAGCGCGATTTCCGTATCGGGTGCGGTATTCATCGGACGCGGTACTCCGCCGGGCCAGTCGTGGTTTCAACGCCGCTGGCCGGCGCCAGCGGTTGCAGCGCCGCATCGGCGCCCAGCATGCGGTTCAGCCCTTGCAGGCCGCTCAACAGTTCCAGGTCCAGCTCCAGCTGCTCGCCGTTGGCCTGCACCGGCACGATCGCCTTGACCACCGGCACCGCCTGCAGCGCCGCCGACACGCGCAGGTAATCGGCGGCGCTGCGGATGCCGCTGATACGGATGCGATAGGTGCCGGCCGCGCCCGCCACCGCCGCCTTCGCGTAACGCTTGACCAGCGCATCGGCCGCGCCATCGGCACCGCCGGCCATCGCCCGGCGCGCATCGCCGTCGCGGGTGGTCCATTTCGACAATTCGCGGCCGCCATCGACGAACACCCAGTCCGCGATCCAGCCACCGCCATTGCCGCGGTACAGCTTGCCGATCAGCTGCATCGGCGGCGAATAACGCGCCGAGGCGCGGGCGACCCGCACCACTGTCCTGCCGCCAGATCGCGCCGACCAACGCCTGTTCGGCGGCGGCACCGCCCGGCAAACCGAGGCGGAAGCCACGCTCGATGGCACGGTCCAGCAATGGCCGCGCCGCATTGGCCTGCTGCACGCCTACCAGCCGCGGGCCGCTGCCATCGTCGATCGCCAGCCACACCACCGGCTTCGGGCGCGGCTGCGGCCACACCGGCAGGCCCAACGCGGCGACCAGCCCATCGACGTCGTCCTGGCGGAAACGCGCCACCAGCAAGGTGCGGAAGCTCGGCGCACCGGTCGCCGAGACGCTCTGGTCCTGCCGGTAGTCGTAGCTTTCGACCATGTTCGCCGCGCCGCGCAAGGCCTGCGCCACGCCGGGGCGGGTCATCGCGCTGCGGTCACCGGACAGCTTGCCCAGCACCGCGCCCAGCGCCCGCGACAACGCGCCGGTGCGGTCAGCATCGCTCTGGCTGTTGACCGGCACCTCGGCCTCGTAGGGGTTCTGCGCGGAAGCCACGTCGCCTTCGGTGCGCATGCCGGACTGCGCAAGCGCCACCGGCATGGACAGGCAAGTCGCCAGAAACAGGATGAAGGCCAGGCTGCGACGCATTGAGGATTCCATTGCTCGACGGTTCCGGCGGGAATTGTTGCCCGAATGCGGCCTTCGCGCCAACGTGGCCTGTTAAAATCGCCCGTTCACCCCGCCAGCGCAGCCGCCCGTGACCAGCACCCCGACTTCCGCCAATTCTCCCCTGACCTACCGTGACGCAGGCGTCGATATCGACGCGGGCAACGAGCTGGTCGAGCGCATCAAGCCGCTGGTCAAGCGCAGCTTCCGCCCCGAGGTGATGGGCGGGCTGGGCGGGTTCGGCGCGCTGTTCGACCTGTCGGGCAAGTACCGCGAGCCGGTGCTGGTGTCGGGCACCGACGGCGTCGGCACCAAGCTGAAGCTGGCCCAGCAGCTTGGCCGCCATGACAGCATCGGCATCGACCTGGTCGCCATGTGCGTCAACGACGTGCTGGTGCAGGGCGCCGAACCGCTGTTCTTCCTCGACTACTTCGCCACCGGCAAGCTCGACATCGACACCGCCGCGGCGGTGGTCGGCGGCATCGCCAACGGCTGCACCGAGGCCGGCTGCGCGCTGATCGGCGGCGAGACCGCGGAGATGCCGGACATGTACGCACCGGGCGAATACGACCTGGCCGGCTTCACCGTGGCCGCGGTGGAAAAGAGCGAACTGAAGGACGGCTCGGCGGTACGGCAGGGCGACGTGCTGATCGGCATCGCCTCCTCCGGCCCGCACTCCAACGGCTACTCGCTGATCCGCCGCATCTACGACCGCGCCGGCCGCCCGGCCGAGCTGGTGCTGGAAGACGGCGTGAAACTGGTCGATGCGCTGATGGCCCCGACCCGGCTGTACGTCAAGCCGCTGCTGTCGCTGCTCAAGCAACACGGCGAAGCCATCCACGGCATGGCCCACGTCACCGGCGGCGGCCTGACCGAGAACATCATCCGCGTCGTGCCCGACGGCTTGGGCCTGCACATCGATGCCAAGAGCTGGACGCTGCCGCCGGTGTTCCAGTGGCTGCAACGCGAAGGCAACGTCGCCGACAACGAAATGTGGCGCACCTTCAATTGCGGCATCGGCTTCGTGCTGCTGGTACCGGCCGCGCACGTGGCCGCCATCAACGCCTCGCTGGATGCGCTGCAACTGGCGCACTGGCAGATCGGCGAAGTGGTCGCCGCCGGCGACGGCGAGCGCGTGCGCATCGGCTGATTCGCCCTCGCCCATGTCCCCCGCCAAGAAGGCCGCGTTCATCGGCGTGCTCGCGGTGTTCGCGCTCACGTGGGTCAAGCCGCTGTGGCCGGTCGAACAGGCATTGCACAGTTCATTGACAGTGCTTGGATTGGCCGGCCTGTGGTGGGTGGACCGGCGCTGGCCGCTGGGCGCCGGCGCATTCGCGGCGATCTGCGGCTTCATCGCCATCCACTGCGTCGCCGCGCGCTGGCTGTATTCCAACGTGCCTTACGAGGCGTGGTTACAGGCTGCCATCGGCTGGTCGCCGGGCGAAGTCTTCGGCTGGCAGCGCAACCATTTCGACCGGTTGATCCACTTCCTCTACGGCGTTTGCCTGACCCCGGCACTGCTGCAACTGGCACGGCACGCATGGCCCGCCCTGCGCGCTGGGCAGGCGTTCGCACTAGCGATCATGCTGGTGATGTGCTCCAGCCTGATCTATGAATGGATGGAATGGGGCATTGCCCTGCTGATGTCGCCGGAAGCGGCCGAGGCCTACAACGGCCAGCAGGGCGACATGTGGGACGCGCACGCGGACATGCTGCTGGCAACACTGGGCAGCCTGCTGCTGTGGCCGCTGGCGCGGAGGATCGCGCGATGAGCGTCGCCCGCATCGCCGTGCTTGCTTCCGGCCGCGGCAGCAACCTGCAATGCCTGCTGGACGGCATCGCCGCCGGGCAACTGAATGCCGACGTCGTCGGCGTGTTCTCCGACAAGCCCACCGCCGCCGCGCTGGACAAGGTCGCGCCGGAATGCCGCTGGGCGCGCACTCCCAGGGAGTTCGGCAGCCGCGACGCCTTCGATGCCGCACTCGCCGACGCGGTGGCCGCCAGCCAGCCGGACTGGGTCGTCTGCGCCGGCTACATGCGCATCCTCGGCGCCGGCTTCGTGCAGCGCTTCGCCGGGCGGCTGGTCAACATCCACCCCTCGCTGCTGCCACGGCACAAGGGCCTGCACACCCACACCCGCGCGATCGAGGCCGGCGACGCCGAACACGGCGCCAGCGTGCACTTCGTCGTGCCCGAACTGGATGCCGGGGCGGTGATCGCGCAGGCCGTCGTGCCGGTATTGGCCGGCGACAACGCCGAAACCCTGGCCGCACGCGTGCTGGCGGTCGAACACCCTCTGCTGCTGGCGGCCACGCGGCTGCTGGTCACAGGGCGCATAACTGAACAAGACGGCAAGGTCTGGCTCGATGGTCAGTCCCTGTTTAGCCCGCTGCGCCTAGATTCCGCCGGGAAATTGCCAGCCTGAATCCCACCTGCCCTCGACATGCAGGCAGGCATGATCCACTCCATTCCCACCCTGCCCCGCGCATGAACCTTGCCGTCCTCAAACCCGTGCTGCTGACCTGCCTGCTGGCCACCGTACCGGCGTTGGCGCAGGAGTTGCCGCCCGCCGAGTGGAGCCCACCGCCGCTGGAGCCATTCGTCGCCACCTACCAGGCCTTCTACAAGGGCAAGGAAGCCGGCGATGCGGCGATGCAGGTCGTCCACAAGGGCGACCAGCAGTGGCGCGTCGATCTGGCCGTGCGCGGCAAGCGCGGATTTGCCGGCGTGCTGGGCCTGAACATCGAACAGAGCACGGTGTTCGACAACCAGGGCGCGGTCTATGTGCCGTTGAGCCAGAGCACGGTGCACAAGGCGCTGTTCCTCGGCAAGAAGGTCGTCGGCACCTATGACTGGCAGCACGGCAGCGCGCAGTGGCAGGGCGACCTGAAAAAGGAACGGCAGCGCCCGATTCCGTTGCAAGCCGGCGACCAGAGCGCCCTGCTGCTGAACCTGTCGCTGATGCGCGATGCCCGCCCCGGCCAGCCGCTGCGCTACCGCTACGTCGATGCCGGCCGCGTGCGCCAGCACGAGTACCAGGCCGCCAGCGCCACCGAAAACGTGCAGGTCGGCGACCTCAGCTACAACGCGCTGCGCGTATTCCGCACCAATGGCGGCAACGACGAAATAATCCTGTGGATCGCCAATGGCGTGCCTACCCCGGTGCGCATCCTGCAACGGGAAAACGGCGAGGACACCATCGACCTGCGCTTGACCGAGTACCAAGGAGCCTGAGCATGAAACCCCATCTGCGCACCCTTTCCCATGCCGGCGCCGCCCTTGCCACGCTGGCCAGCCTGCCCGCACTGGCAATGCAGCCATTCACCGCCGATTACCAGGCCAGCTACATGGGCATGCAGGCCAACGGCGTGATGACGCTGGCCGCCGAGAGCAACGGCCAATGGCGCTACACCTTGCAGGTAAAGAACCCGCTGGCCGAACTGAGCCAGAGCACGCTGTTCGACGAACAGGCCGGCCGCCTGCGCCCGTTGAGCAGCCACGACCTCACCGTCGTCCCGTTCAAGCGCCGCGCGGTGGATACCCACTACGACTGGAACAGCAGCCAGGCTACGTGGAGCGGCGACGTCAAGCCCGAACGGCGCGGCCCGGTGCGCCTGCAAAGCGGCGACATGGATGGCCTGCTGATCAACCTCGCCATCGCCCGCGACGTTGCCGCCGGCAAGCCGCTGAACTACCGCATGGTCGATGGCGGTCGCGCCAAGACGCTGGCCTACCGCGTGATCGGCAAGGAGAGCGTGACCGTCGAAGGCCGCAGCGTCGAGGCGACCAAGGTGTCGCGCATGGATGGCGACAAGGAGCAGATCGCGTGGATCGCCCCGAACATGCCGGTGCCGGTGCGCCTGTTGCAACGCGAAGGCGGCAAGGATGCGCTGGATTTGACGATCAAGTCGCTGCGCTGAAAGCCGGGACCGGCAGAGACTTGAAGCCCCTCTCCCCTCGGGAGAGGGGTTGGGGTGAGGGTAAGGGGGCGAAGCCCTCGCAATATTCACTACATGAGGCTTCACCCGTCCCCTCATCCGCCCCTTCGGGGCACCTCGCTCCGCGTCCCGGCCCGGCGCAGCGCGCCGGGCGTTCAGGCGTGCGCGAGCCAATGGCTCGCAAGCAACACGCCTTCACCCCGGTGGGAGAAGGAAAAAACACAGCGCCGCGCGCAGGGAAAGAAAAGCGAAAAGGCCGCCCGAAAGGACGGCCTTTTCGTTGCAAACATTGCAGCCAGCCTTACTTGACCAGCTTGGCAATCGCCGCACCCAGGTCGCCCGGCGAACGCACGGTGACGACACCAGCCGCTTCCATTGCGGCGAACTTGCCCTCGGCCGTGCCCTTGCCGCCCGAGGCGATCGCACCGGCGTGGCCCATGCGCTTGCCGGCCGGGGCCGAGGCACCGGCGATGAAGCCGACGACCGGCTTCTTCACGTGGGCCTTGATGTACTCGGCACCGGCTTCTTCGGCGTCGCCGCCGATTTCGCCGACCATGATGATGCCTTCGGTCTGCGGGTCTTCGTTGAACAACTTCAGGCAGTCGACGAAGTTCAGGCCGTTGATCGGGTCGCCACCGATGCCGATGCAGGTGCTCTGGCCCAGGCCGACCTCGGTGGTCTGCTTCACGGCTTCATAGGTCAGCGTGCCCGAACGCGACACGATGCCGATCTTGCCAGGCTTGTGGATGTGGCCCGGCATGATGCCGATCTTGCATTCGCCCGGGGTGATGACGCCCGGGCAGTTCGGCCCGATCAGCACGGTGTCCGGATGCGAGCTCTTCAGCACGTTGTCCACGCGCAGCATGTCCAACACCGGGATGCCCTCGGTGATGCAGACAATGACCTTGATGCCGGCAGCAGCGGCTTCCAGGATCGCGTCAGCAGCGAACGGCGGCGGCACGTAGATGACCGAGGCATCGGCGCCGGTGCTCTGCACGGCATCGGCCACGGTGTTGAACACCGGCAGGTCGATGTGGGTGGTGCCGCCCTTGCCCGGAGTCACGCCGCCCACCACTTGGGTGCCGTACTCGATCATCTGGGTGGCGTGGAAGGTGCCCTGCTGGCCGGTGAAGCCCTGCACGATCACCTTGGTGTTCTTGTTGATCAAAACGGACATTCGTTTGAGTCCTCTGAATCTCTTGCTGTTTATCGGCTTCGGAACCACGTGATGTTCCGCCATGCGAAACATCACTCAGGCATGCCTCCATATCCCCCACATCGCCGCTTCACGGCGATGTCGCCCCCTTGACTCAAGGGGGCTGGAGAAGCGCAGCCCGGTGCCCCGAAACAGGGAATGATCAGGCGGCGTTCTTGACCGCTTCAACGACCTTCTTGGCGCCGTCGTTGATGTTGTCAGCCGGGATGATGGCCATGCCGCTGTCACGCAGCAGCTGCTTGCCTTCTTCCACGTTGGTGCCTTCCAGGCGCACCACCACCGGCACCTTGACGCCCACTTCCTTGACCGCGGCGATGATGCCTTCGGCGATCATGTCGCAGCGGACGATGCCACCGAAGATGTTGACGAAGATGCCTTCGACCTTGTCCGAGGACAGGATCAGCTTGAACGCCTCGATCACGCGCTGCTTGTTGGCGCCGCCGCCCACGTCGAGGAAGTTCGCCGGCTCGCCGCCGTTGAGCTTGATCACGTCCATGGTGGCCATGGCCAGGCCGGCGCCGTTGACCATGCAGCCGATGTTGCCGTCCATGGTCACGTAGTTGATGTCCAGCTCCGAAGCGGTCACTTCGGTCTCGTCTTCCTGCGACTTGTCGCGCATGGCGACCAGTTCCTTGTGACGGAAGCTGGCGTTGTCGTCGCTGTTGAACTTGCCGTCCAGCGCGTACAGGTTACCGTCGTCCAAGATGGCCAGCGGGTTGATTTCAACCAGCGCCAAGTCCTTCTCGTTGAAGATGCGGTACAGGTTCACCATGATGTTGGCGAACTGGCCAGCCTGCTTGGCGGTCAGGCCCATCTTGAAGCCGATGTCGCGGCCGTGGTAACCCTGCACGCCTTCGACGAAATCGACATTCAGCGTGTGGATCTTGTCCGGGGTCTCGGCAGCAACCTGCTCGATCTCCATGCCGCCTTCGCTGGACGCGATGAAGCTGATGGTACGGGTGCCACGATCGACCAGCACCGACAGGTACAGCTCCTTGACGATCTCACCGGCGGTGGTCACCAGCACCAGGTTGATCGGCAGCTCGACGCCGGCGGTCTGGTAGGTGGCCATCTTGGTGCCGAGCATCTTGCTGGCGGCGGCCTTGACGTCTTCGACGGTCTTGCAGAACTTGACGCCGCCGGCCTTGCCGCGGCCGCCTGCGTGGATCTGCGCCTTGACCATCCAGGGGCCCTGGCCCAAAGACTGGGCGACGGCAACCGCCTCGTCCGGGGTAGCCGCGACCTTGCCGGCCGGCACGGGAATGCCGTACTCGGCAAGCAGTTGTTTTGCCTGGTATTCGTGGAAATTCATGTGTCACCGTGGGAATGGGAACAACCGCCACGCGAGCGCGGGGCCATCGGATGGCCTGTCTGCTGGGCGGGCGGGCCGGCTATTGTCGCCGACCCCGGCCCGTGGCGCAAAGAATCACCCGCCCGCGACCGGTGACGCGCGCATTTCCCGCGCCGTATCAGCCACTTGCCGGCAGTGGCGCAAATGTCGCAGGCCAGCCATCACCCCGACAGCTCGCACCTATACTGGCCGCTACCGCCCACCGGAGCCCCGCGCTTGCATTCCAGCCCTTCGCTGATCGACCGCATCGAATCGCTGCCGCAGCGCGAGCTGTACTTCTTCGCGCTGTTCCGGGTGCTGATGGCCAGCCTGATCGTGGCTCTGGTATTCAGCCCGTTGAGCGCGCTGATGAGCGAGGCGCACCACCCGGCGCTGGCCGAGGCAGTGTCCATCGGCTACCTGATGGCCGCCACCGGCTTGCTGGCCTGGGGCCGCAACGAGCGCTGGTTGCAGCCTGTGGTGTTCGGTGGCGGCGTGGCCGACATCCTCGCCGCCACCTTGCTGACCCACGCCCTGCCCGGCGCCAGCGCCGGCATCTCGATGACGCTGCTGTTCAACATCGCCGCCGCGGCCACGTTGCTGCCCTTGTCACGCGGCATGCTGTTGGCGTTGGTAGCCAGTAGCGCGGCGGTGGCCGAGTACATATGGCGCGCGTTCGAAGGCGGCGACGGCGCGCGCAACATCGCCGAACTGGCGATGTTCGCCGCCAGCTACCTCGCGCTGGCCTACGTCAGCCACCAAATCGGCAGCCGCGCCCGTCGCAACCAGCAACTGGCCGAGCAACGCGGCGCCGAAGTGGCCAACCTGTTCGAGATCAACGAGCTGATCATCCGCCGCATGCGCACTGGCGTGCTGGTGATCGACGGCGCCGGCCGCATCACAGTCGCCAATGAGGCGGCCACCGCGCTGCTGGGCGAAGACGGTAACCACCTGGCCAGCGGCGAGGTACGGCTGGCGCAGGCCGTGCCGGAGCTGGCCCGCCGCCTGCAACGCTGGCGCAACGGTTTCAACGAGGAGGAGCAGCCGCTGCAACTGGCCGCCGACCTGCCCGAGGTGCTGCCGCGCTTCGCGCGCCTGCTGGCCGACAGCGACCTGACGCTGGTGTTCCTCGACGACACCACCGTGGCCTCGCGCCGCGCCGAATCGCTGACCCTATCGACTCTCGGGCGCTTCTCGGCCAGCCTCGCCCACGAGATCCGCAATCCGCTGGCGGCGATCAGTTATGCCGCGCAATTGCTGGAGGAATCCGAAGACCTGCACGACGCCGACCGCCGCCTGTTGCAGATCATCCACCAGCAATGCCAGCGCACCAACGGCATCGTCGAGAGCGTGCTGGCGCTGGCCCGGCGCGAGCGCGCCAACCCCGAGCACCTGGACCTGGCCGCCAGCGTGCGCCGCTTCGTGCTGGAGTACCGGCAAATGCTGTCGCCCGACGCAGGCAGCGTGGAAACACTGATCCACGAATCCTCGGTGCCAGGCCTGTTCGACCCGCGCCACCTGCACCAGGTGCTTACCGTGCTGGTCCACAACGCGCTCAAGTACGGCCGCAGCGGCGAAGCACCGGCGCAGGTACGCATCCGCGTCGCCTCCAGCGGGCGCAACGCCGTGATCGACGTGACCGACCGCGGCCCCGGCATTCCCGATGCGGTGGCCGCGCAGTTGTTCCGCCCGTTCTACACCACCTCCGAACATGGCACCGGGCTGGGCTTGTACATCGCCCGCGAGCTGTGCCGCGCCAACCAAGCGCAGCTGGACTACGTGTCGGTGGCCACCGGCGGCGCCTGCTTCCGGCTGACGCTGGCCGCCACCCGCGGTGCGCTCGCCGGGCATTGAGCGCCGGCAAGCCGCGCAGGGGCGGGTGACGTTCCACGGCATCCTCGGCTATCGTGCCGGCATGAATGTGACGCATAGTGCTCTGGTCGTCGATGACGAACGCGACATCCGCGAACTGCTGGTGTTGACCCTCGGCCGCATGGGGCTACGCATCAGCACCGCCGCAAACCTCGCCGAAGCCCGCGAACTGCTGGCCAACAACAGCTTCGACCTGTGCCTGACCGACATGCGCCTGCCCGACGGCAACGGCATCGAGCTGGTCGGCGAAATTGCCCGCGACCACCCACGCACGCCGGTGGCGATGATCACCGCCTTCGGCAGCATGGACTTGGCGGTGGAGGCGCTGAAGGCCGGCGCCTTCGACTTCGTCAGCAAGCCGGTGGATATCGGCGTGCTGCGCGGCATGGTCCGCCACGCGCTGGAACTGAACAACGCAGAGCGCCCGGCCCAGCCCACGCCGGCCGAGGGCGCCTCGCGCCTGCGCGGCGAATCGCAGGCGATGGAGTCGTTGCGCGCGACCATCGCCAAGGTCGCGCGCAGTCAGGCACCGGTCTATATCCTCGGCGAATCCGGCGTTGGCAAGGAGCTGGTCGCACACACCATCCACGAGCAGGGCGCACGCGCGGCCGGGCCGTTCGTGCCGGTCAACTGCGGCGCCATCCCTGGCGAGCTGATGGAAAGCGAGTTCTTCGGCCACAGAAGGGCAGCTTCACCGGCGCCCATGCCGACAAGCCGGGGCTGTTCCAGGCCGCGCACGGCGGCACCCTGTTCCTCGATGAAGTGGCCGAGCTGCCATTGCAAATGCAGGTCAAGCTGCTGCGCGCCATCCAGGAAAAATTGGTACGCCCAGTCGGCGCAGCCGCCGAGGTACCGGTGGACGTGCGCATCCTCTCGGCCACCCACAAGGACCTGTCCGAACTGGTGCAGGACGGCCGTTTCCGCCACGACCTGTACTACCGCATCAACGTCATCGAGCTGCGTGTGCCGCCGCTGCGCGAGCGCCGCGAAGATCTGCCGCAGCTGGCCGCCACGATCCTCAGCCGATTGGCCCGCTCGCAGAACTTGCCCACGCCGCTACTGTCACCCTCGGCACTGGACGCATTGGCCGGCTACGCCTTTCCCGGCAACGTGCGCGAACTGGAGAACATGCTCGAACGCGCCCTCGCCCTGGCCGAAGGCGACAGCATCGGTGCCGCCGACCTGCGCCTGCCTGCGCCGCGCCACGAGGCGGGGAGCACCGTGCCGCAGGAAGCCGTGGCCGACATCGACCCGGCCAACGCTGCGCTGCCGTCCTACATCGAGCAGATGGAACGCGCCGCGATCCAGAAGGCGCTGGAAGAAAACCGCTGGAACCGCACCCGCACCGCCGCACAGTTGGGCATCACCTTCCGCGCGCTGCGCTACAAGCTGGAGAAAGCTGGGGATGGATTGACGGGGCCTCTGGCAGGTAGAGGCCACGCCGCCGACTGCACGCCCCCCAAGCACGCCTGGGGGCAAGCCCGGCCTGTTCGCCGACTTGCCCTGTACCGTACTTCACCGGTAACGCCCAGATGCGGGGCAAGCCGGTATCTACGGGGTTCCGGCCGTGCGTTCCGGCCCCCGGCAGGGCAGGTACACGCTGAAACACGTTCCCGCCGGCCCGTCGCCCGCCTCTTCGGCGCGGCGGCTACGCACCCCGATGCGGCCACCCAGCACCTCGGTCACGATTTGGTGGACGATATGCAGCCCCAGCCCGGTGCCGCCCCGGTTGCGGCGGGTGGTGAAGAACGGTTCGAAGATGCGCGGCAAATCGGCGGCAGCAATGCCCTGCCCGTCGTCGGCCACGTCGATGCGTACCCACGCCGGCCCGTCAGCACGCGCGGACAGGCGAATGCCCCCCGGCCCGCCCGGCGGACAGCCGTGCAGCAGGGCGTTGGCGAACAGGTTGGCAACCACCTGCTCCAGCGGCCCCGGGTAGCTGTCCCATCGCCACGCCGGCTTCCAGTTCCAGCGCCAGCTCGATGCCCTCCACCGGCCCACCCTTGCGCAGGCGCGGGTCGGCGTCCAGCACCACTTCGGCCAGGTCGAAACGGCGCCGATCCAGGCGCAGCGCGATCCACCGCCACCTGCTTGAAACGCTGCACCAGCAAGGCACTGCGCCGCAGCTCGTTGTCGGCCAGCATGCAGGCACTGGCGGCGTTGTCGAAGAAGACCTCCAGTTCCGACCGCCGCAGCCCTGCGCGCACTTGTTCCTGCAAGGTGGCGATGGCATTGCCGAGGCTGCCCAGTGCCAGCTGTGCGCTGGCCAGCGGCGTGTTCATTTCATGGGCGACGCCGGCCACCATCAAGCCCAGTGAGGACAACCGCTCGGCACGCGCCAATTCCTGCTGCGCCATCTGCAAGCGTTCGTTGGCCAGCGCCAGCGCCGCGTTGCCGTCGCGCAGGCGCTGCACGTAGGCCGCCTCGCGCGCCAGCGCGCGCGCCTGCCCGAGCACCACCCACGCCACCATGCCCATGCCGAGCAAGGCAATGCCTGCCAGCACCAACTGCCAGCGCAGCGCCTGCGGTGGTTTGCGGTGCACCAGCACGCGCAGCTGCCCCAGCGTGGGGTCGGCATGCTCAAGCAATTGCCCCTTGCCCTGCCCCCAGGCGGCTTCCAGCGTGGAAAAACTCCAGTTCCGCCAGTGCCCGGCCGGCTGCCGTTGCAGCTCGCGCCACAGCGCCGGGTCGAAGACCTCCACGGTGTGCTCACGATGCCCAAGCTGCCAACCCCAAGCGTCGGACGCCTCCGGGCCAATCAGCCAATACCCCTTGGGATGCACCAGGTACAGGGTGAAACCGGATTGCCGCGCCTGTTCGCGCAAGCGTTCCAGCAGCAGCTTGCCGTGCAGGTTTAGCACCACCACGCCGGTGCTGCCGTCATCGCGCAGGAATGGCGAGGAGGCACGCAGCGTGGGCCGCAACGGCTGCTCGATGCCGCCGTTTTCGACATTCAGGTCCAGCGGCGAAAAATGCACCTGCCCCGGTTGCAGGTACAGCGCATTCTCGAAGAACGGCCGCCCCTGCTTGTCCTGCAACGCGGCCGTAGCCACGCGATGGATGCGGCCCTCGTCCTGATCCAGCCGCAGGCGTTCATGGCCACCGGCATCCAGCCAGCGCACCTTGTGGTAATCGCCGCCGGCACGCAGCAGGCTGCTGTAGGTTTCCACCAGCGGCACTTGCGACGCCCCCTCCTGCAAGCGCGGCGTCAGCTGCACCAGCAAACGGGTGTCGTCGCGCAGCCGTTCCAGCCAGCGCAGCATTGATTGCGCGGCGTATTGCACCGCGTCGTGCCCCGCCTGGCGCTCGGGCGTGCGCAAGGCGCGGTCGGCCTCGTACCAGAGCAAGGGCACCACGGTCAGCAGGCCCAGCAACCACGGCGCGGCAATCAGCGCCATCCGCCCCGGTTGCAAGCGCATTCCGCGCCATGCTTCCTGCCAGCGCCGACGAAGCAGCTCCCGCATGCGCCGCCCTCAGCCGCCGCCCGCCTGCTGCCGGCGCAAGCGAGCGATGAAGTCCGCCAACGGCTCGGGCCGCGCGAACCAGTAGCCCTGCGCACACGGGCACTCGTGCTGGCGCAGCCACTCGGCCTGCGCCGGGGTTTCCACGCCTTCGGCCACCACGTCCAGCCGCAGCCGCCGCCCCAGCGCGAGGATCATGTCGGCGACGCTGTTCTCGTTGCCCGCCTCGCCGATTTCCGCGGTGAAGTGGCGGTCCAGCTTCAACCGCGTCATCGGTAGCGAATGCACGTAGCGCAGCGACGAATAACCAGTACCGAAATCGTCCACGGCAATGCCGAACCCCAGCCGCCGCAGCCGCGCCAGCAGCTCGCGGCCTGCCTGGTAATCGTTCATCACCGCACCTTCGGTGATTTCCAGTTCCAGCCGTTGCGGGGCGATGCCCTGTCGCGCCAGCGTGGTGGCCAATTCGTCGATGAACTCGCGCCGGTGCAGTTGCAGCGGCGACACATTGACCGACAGCGGCAGTTCGGGAAAACCAGCCACCTCCAGCGCGCGCAGCGCATCGCAGGCCAGTTCGATCACGCGCTGGCCCAGCGGCACGATCAGGCCACTGGCCTCGGCCACCGGGATGAAATCGGCCGGCGACACCGGCGCGCCATCCTCGCTCCAACGCGCCAGCACCTCGGCACCGTTCACCGCACCGCTGGCCAGATCAACCTGTGCCTGCAACACGATGTTGATGCGGCCTTCGCGCAGCGCGCGGTACAGCGCCCGCGATTGCAGGAAGCGTTGCAGGTTTTCCTGCTCGCTTTCGGCACGGTAGTCGGCCACGCCATGCCCGCCGTTCGCACGCAGGCGGTTGACCAGCAGCAGCCCGGCCGCCACCGCGCCACCGGCGCCGCCACGGTATTGGTCAAGGTCGACCCGCGCCGCATCCACCCGCAGGAACGGCAGTTCGCCGGCGTCCTCGCTCTGCTCCAACGCGCTGACCGGGTCCAGCGCCAACCACGCCGACGGCCCCAGCACCGCGAACGTACCCTCGTGCAAGCGCGCCACCACGCACGGCGGCGGGTACAGCTGCGCCAGCCGTTCGGCCATGCGCTGCAACAGCAGATCGCCCTGCTCCGGCCCCAGCGCGAGGCTGCCATCGGTGTATTGGCCCAAATCGACCACCAGCAGGGCCTGGCCGCCTGGCCACGGGTTGTTCCAGCACCTGCTGCAGCGCCAACCGCAGCGCGTTGCCATTGGGAATGTCGAGCAGGCTGTCGCGGTAGGCCGCCCGGTCCAACCGCGAGGTCAGATCGACATTGACCAGGCTGGCGTTGGCATGGGCGATGAACACCCGCAGCAACTCATGCTCCTCGGCATCGAGCGAACGCTCGGTGGTCAAGTACGCCACCAGCGGCGCGGCCACGCCATCGGCATCCAGGTGTCGCGCCTGGCAGGCCGGCATGCCGATGCTGGAATGACTGGAAAACGCCTCCGCCAGCAGGTCGCGCGCCATCTCGTCGTCAAGGCCGGCCAGCCAGCGCCCTTGCTGCGTCGCGAAGACGCCGTCGGCCGCGATCACGCGCACGCCATCGGGCGGCACCGCATGTGCCTCTTCGCGCACGCATACCAGCCCGTCGACCGGCATTTCCAGCAACGCGGCCAGCTCCTGCAACAACTGCCGCGAGAAACCCTCCTGATCACGCAAGCCGGCCAGGCGGTTGCCCATTTGCACGATGTGCTGCAAACCGCGCTTGGCCCGCGCCAGCGCATGGATTTCGCTCCAGGTGCGCAGCGAACCGGTGACGATGCCCTGCAAACGCTCGCGGTACAGATCGGTCTTCAGCCAGTAATCGCTGACGTCCAGCTGCTGCAAGACCTTGCGCATCGGCGCCATGCCCGGCTGGCCGGTGATCAGGACGATGCGCACTTCGGAATTGCCCAACTGCTCGCGCACCGCCCGCACCAGTTGCAGGCCGGCGTCGTCGCTTTCCATCACCACGTCGAGCAGGATGGCCGAAATATCGGGGCGGGCGGCCAGCATCGCGCGCGCTTCGCTGGACGAGGAAGCGGTCAGCAGGTGCAACGGGCTGTCGTTGAAACGAAAATCGGCCAGCGCCATGCGCAGCGATTGCTGGAACGCTGGGTCGTCGTCCACGCTCAATACGGTAAACACGGTACCGTCGGCCGGCTGATCGTCGTCAGCCGGCTCTCGGCGGAACTCGAACATCCTGTCGTCGCCCGACCGCGACCCCACCGCTCATGCACCCTTCCCCCCAGACACTGCTGCGTGGACCGACACGTGCCGTGCCAGCCTAGCGCAACCACGCCCTGCGGTCGAACCGCGCTGCCAGCCCCCGTCTTCCAAGGTATCGGCCAAGCGCCAATCGACTGTAG
The DNA here is from genome assembly GCA_034675465.1 of Stenotrophomonas sp. Taxonomy (GTDB): domain Bacteria; phylum Pseudomonadota; class Gammaproteobacteria; order Xanthomonadales; family Xanthomonadaceae; genus Stenotrophomonas. The sequence continues at coordinate 36,951 of JAUCDH010000015.1, forward strand.
GGTGGGTCTTGGCCCACCGGGGCCCTCGCAACTGGGTGCGCGCAGCCCTGCACACGGGTTTCACGGGCACCCGACCTCACCGGGAAACCCATCCGCGGAGCAAGCCCCGCATCCCCATCGCCGGCATTCCTGCGGATGCCAGGCTTGCCCGGCACGGATCGCCCCGCGTCAATCCTTGGTGACGCGGTTGATCTCGGCCAGGCTGGTCACGCCCTGCGCCGCCTTGAGCAGGGCCGACTGGCGCAAGTCGTTGATGCCGATCTTCTGCGCTGCATCAGCAATATCCATCGCATTGCCGCCCTTGAGCACGATCGCGGCAATCTCGTCGGTCATCGGCATCACCTGATAGATGCCGGTGCGGCCCTTGTAGCCCTCGGTGCATTCCTCGCAGCCCACCGGCTCGTACAGCTGGATGCCCTTGCCGATCTGCTCTTCGGTGAACCCTTCCGCCAGCAAGGCGTTTTCCGGGATCTGCGCCGGCCGCTTGCAGTTGCCGCACAAGCGCCGTGCAAGGCGCTGGGCGATCACCAGCGTCACCGATGAGGTGATGTTGTACGGCGCGATGCCCATGTTCATCAGGCGCGCGATGGTCTGCGGCGCGTCGTTGGTGTGCAGCGTGGACAGCACCATGTGGCCGGTCTGCGCCGCCTTGATGGCGATTTCGGCCGTTTCCAGGTCGCGGATTTCGCCGACCATGATCACGTCCGGGTCCTGACGCAGGAACGAGCGCAGCGCCGCGGCGAAGGTCATGCCGCGCTTGTTGTTCTGCTGCACCTGGTTCACGCCGGGCAGGCGGATTTCCACCGGGTCTTCGGCGGTGGAGATGTTGCGCGTGTCGTCGTTGAGGATGCCCAGCGCGGTATAGAGCGAGACGGTTTTGCCCGAACCGGTCGGGCCGGTCACCAGCACCATGCCGTAGGGCTTGTGGATGGCTTCCAGGAACAACGTTTGCTGCGCCGGCTCGTAGCCGAGCTTGTCGATGCCCAGCTTGGCCGCGCTGCCATCGAGGATACGCAGCACGATCTTCTCGCCGAACAGCGTCGGCAAGGTGCTGACACGGAAGTCGATCTGCTTGGTCTTGGACAGGTTGAGCTTGATGCGACCGTCCTGCGGCACGCGCTTTTCGGCGATGTCCAGCTGCGACATCACCTTCAGGCGCGCGGCGATGCGCTCGCGCAGCTTCACCGGCGCCTTGGCCACCGTCTTGAGCAGGCCGTCGATACGGAAACGCACGCGGTAGTCGTCTTCGTAGGGCTCGAAGTGGATGTCCGAGGCACCCTTGCGGATCGCATCCACCAGCACCTTGTTGACGAACTTGACCACCGGGGTGTCGTCGCCCTTGGCATCGACACCGGATTCACCACCACCAGCCATGTCCTCATCACCGGCGGTGACTTCCAGATCGCCCATGCCCTCGTCGTCACCGCCCAGCGCATCACCGAGCCCAATCGTTGCTGGCCAGCCACACGTCCAGCGTGCGACGGATCTGGTCCTCATCGACCAGGATCGGCTCGACCACCAGATTGGTGTGGAATTTGATCTCATCCAGCGACTGGGTGGGGTGGCTGGTGCCAATGAACAACTTGCCGCCGCGCTTGAACAGCGGCAGCACGTTGTGCTTGCGCAGCAACTCCTCGCTGACCAGCTTGATCGCGCTATGGCCGGCATCGAGCACCGACGCATCCAACAGCGGCATGCCGAACTCCACCGCATTGGCCGCCGCCAACTGCGCCGCGGTGGCCAGACGCTTCTCGGCCAGCCACTGCGCCAACGGCACCTTGGCCTCGCCGGCTTGCGCCATTGCATTGCGCGCGACGGCCTCGTCCAAGGCCCCGTCCTGCACCAGACGGCGTGCAATGCCGGTGATGCCCACGAGATTGGCGGCAACGGCTGTATTCATGGTTTTCCCCTGTCACGGACGACAACCAAGCGATTGTACCTGCGTCCACTTTGCGCACCAGTAGGCCGGCTCGAAGCAAGCCCAAGCGTGCGCCACCCTGTACCTCCCTTGCCCTGGCCTGCACTGATGAGCCGCCAAAAAACCGGGGCGGTTCAATGGGCTTGGGCATGCGGTATCCGTTTTGGCGGACACGCAGGGGGTAATCCTCTGTCTGCGGCTTGGCGTTGGCGACTTCCGAGGGGGATAACGGCTTGATGGGCTTGGGCATGGCGTTTTGGGACTAGCGGGGTTGGCAAGGGGTGCCGCTAGTGCCAAGGCCAGTCCCAAACTTGGGTGATGCCAAGGGATGTTCCGGGGCATCAAAAGACAACGGGCAAAGAAAAACCCCTGATTTCTCAGGGGTTTCGTGACATTCCGGGAAGTCCCGTTATCTCTAAATGGAGGCCTGGGTCGGAATCGAACCGGCGTACGCGGATTTGCAATCCGCTGCATAACCACTCTGCTACCAGGCCATCAAAATTTTCGTGACGACGAATATGTCGCCCCGATATGAAAAAACGGTCGGACCGCCGTTTTTCACGGCAAAGCCATCCGAAGGGCGGCCCCCAAGGATGGGGACCATGAAAAAACCCCGCTGCCGGGGTTCTTTCAAAATTTGGAGCGGGAAACGAGACTCGAACTCGCGACCTCAACCTTGGCAAGGTTGCGCTCTACCAACTGAGCTATTCCCGCTTGGGAAGCGCCGCATTCTACAGATATTCCGAAAAATGCGCCAACTTTTCTGCAATGACCCCTTCATCGACCGAAGGCTGCCTGCCCTCATTCATGCATCGCCGGATGACTTGCCAAAGCATTCTGCGACACCATCGACACCTTGCCCGAAGCCACCTGAAAACAGGTAAAAGACCGGCACTGGAGCGGGAAACGAGACTCGAACTCGCGACCTCAACCTTGGCAAGGTTGCGCTCTACCAACTGAGCTATTCCCGCTTGGGAGGCGAAATTCTACATGCAATCGCCCGCCTGTCAACACGCGTTTTTCACTTTTTCTTCGATTGCGCACGCGCTGCGATTTCGTCCTCGCGCAGGCTCGGCCATGCTGCATGCAGATATTGCATGCCGGACACCAGCGTCAGCACCGCCGCAATGGCCAGCATCCAGTCGCCGATGTGGAAAATCGGCGTTCCCAGCCAGATGCTGGGAACCGACGCATTCGGCGAGACCGAGTACAGCAGGCACAGCAGCGCGACCATCTGCGCGGTGGTCTTGATCTTGCCGATCATCGCCACCCGCACCTTGGCGCGCTGGCCGATCTCGGCCATCCACTCGCGCAACGCCGATACCGCGATCTCGCGGCCGACGATCACCGCCGCCCAGAACGCCATCCACGGCGTCGGGTGGCCCTGCACGATCAGGAACAGCGCCACCGCCACCATCAGCTTGTCGGCCACCGGGTCGAGGAAGGCACCGAACGCCGAATGCAGCTCATAACGGCGCGCAACCCAGCCATCGAGCCAGTCGGTGATCGCGGCCAGGCCGAAGATCGCCGCGGCGGCGAAGTTCGTCCACTTGTAGGGGAGATAGAACACCAGCACCAACACCGGGATCATCACGATCCGCAGCAGGGTCAGCCAGGTGGGGATGGTCAACTTCATTGCGTTACTGCTCCGCTGCCGGATCGAGCACCGACAGTCCGTGAAGGTTAGCGTAGATGCGCTCGGCCAGCGCCGCATTGATGCCTTCCACGCGTGCGATTTCAGCCTCGCCGGCGGCTTTCAACCCGGCCATGCCGCCGAAATGCTTGAGCAGGCTGGCGCGGCGCTTCGGGCCAATGCCTTCGATGTCTTCCAGCTTGCTGGTCATGCGCGCCTTCTGCCGGCGCCCGCGGTGGCCGGTGATGGCGAAGCGGTGCGCCTCGTCGCGCACCTGCTGGATGAATTGCAACGCCGGCGACGCCGCGCCCGGGCGCAGCTCGCGCCCATCCGGCAACACCAGCGCCTCGTGGCCGGCGCGGCGCTCCACGCCCTTGGCCACGCCGACCAGCAACACGCCCTCCACGCCGAGGTCGGCCAGCGCGGCCTGCGCCTGCGCCAGTTGCCCAGCACCACCGTCGATCAGCAGCACGTCCGGAAGTATTGGGAAATCGCCCATACGGCCCTCGTGCATGGCACGAGGGCGCTCGTCGGCGCGCGAGCCAGTGGCTCGCGAACGCGCCTCCTCGCCTTCCACCGCGCGGCGGAAGCGGCGGTCGATGGCCTGGTGCATCGCTGCATAGTCGTCGCCCGGCTCGATGCCGCTGATGTTGTAGCGGCGGTACTGCGCGCGCACCGGGCCGGCGGCGTCGAATACCACGCACGAGGCCACCGTCGCCTCGCCCATCGTGTGGCTGATGTCGAAGCACTCCACCCGCTTGACCGGCTCGGCCAGCCCCAGCATTTCGCGTACGGCCTCGCTGCGCGCGTGCTGCGCGCCACGGCTGTCCAGTTCGGCGGCCAGCGTAATTTGCGCATTGCGCGCAGCCAGCTCGACGTAGCCAGCGCGTTCGCCGCGCACGTTCCATTTCAGTGCGACTTTTCGCTCGGCGGCGGCGCTCAACGCCACTTCAATCATTTCCGCATCGGGAATTTCGCGATCCAGCAGCACTTCCGGCGGCGGTGCGTGTTCGACGTAATACTGCGACACGAACGCAGCCAGCACTTCGGCGGCGCTGTCCTCGCCGTTGGTGCGCGGGAAGAACGCGCGGGTGCCGAGGTTGCGGCCATCACGGAACGCCAGCAGCAGCACGCAGGCGCTGGCGCCCTGCATCGCGCAGGCCAGCACGTCGAGGTCGGCGGCGCGACCATCCACGTATTGCCGGTTCTGCATGCTGCGCAGCGAGGCGACGAGGTCGCGCAGGCGCGCGGCGCGCTCGAACTCCAACGCGTCGCTGGCCTGTTGCATGGCCTGCACCAATTCGTCGGCGAGTTGGTCGCTCTTGCCTTCGAGAAACAATGCCGCGCGCCGCACCGATTCGTCGTAATCGGCCTGCGCCACCAACTCCACGCACGGCGCGCTGCAACGGCCAATTTGGTATTGCAGGCAAGGCCGCGAACGGTTGCGGAACACGCTGTCCTCGCAACTACGCAGTTTGAACAGCTTGTGCATCAGGTTCAGCGTTTCGCGCACCGCGCCGACGCCGGGATACGGGCCGTAATAGCGGCCCGGTATCGTACGCGGGCCGCGGTGCAGCGTGATGCGCGGCCATTGCTCACGGGTCAGCAGCACCTGCGGATAGGTTTTGTCGTCGCGCAGGGAAACGTTGTAGCGCGGAGCCAGCGACTTGATGAGTTGGTTTTCCAGCAGCAGCGCCTCGGCCTCGGTGCGGGTGACGGTCACGTCCATGCGTGCCACCTGCGCCAGCATCAGCATGATGCGGCAGGTCTTCGGCGAACCGTTGAAGTAGCTGCCGACGCGGTTGCGCAGCGCGCGCGCCTTGCCGACGTACAGCAACGTGTCGTCCGCCGCGTACATGCGGTAGACGCCTGGCGCGGTACTCAGCGCCGCCGCAAATGCCCTGCCGTCGAAATCGCTGGTTACCTTGCCGCTCATTCCTCGATCGGCACGTTGCTCAATTCGCCGCTGACCGGGTCGAAACGCAGGATGGCATGGGCATCGCTTTCGGCGATCCACACCGCGCCTGCCGCCACCGCCAGTGCGGCCGGACCATGCAGGCGCCGCGGCAGGTTTACGGTGGACAAATCGCCGCCGCCCAGTCGCAGCGTGCGCAGGCAGCCATTGCCGGCATCGGCGATCCATAGCAGCGGCGATTCGCTACCCATCGCGATCGCCTGCGGGTATTGCAGGTGCGCCTGCGCGCGCGGGCCGTCGGTGCTGCCGAACTCCCACGGGCCCTGCCCGACCAGCGTCTGCACTACGTCGCCGCGCAATTGCACCGAACGGATGGCCGAGCCGAGTGCGTCGCAGACATACAGCACCTGCTGCACCGCGACCACCCCGCTGGGCTGCGCCAGCGCGGCCAGATGACCGCCGCCATCACGCACTTCCATCGCGCCCGCACCCACGCGCCAGCGCAGCGAGCGCAGGCCGAGGTCGTAGCTCCAAATGCGGTTGTCACCGGCCATCGCGATATGCAGTTGGTTGTCGGCAATGGCGATGTCTTGCGGGTGGTTCAGCGGGCTATCCCACGGCTGCGCGAGTACGCCGGCCACCGGCTCACCGGCACGGCCATTACCGCACAGTGTCTCGACCTGCCCGCTGGGCAAATGGATGCGCCGCAGCGCGTGGTTGCCGGTATCGGCGACGTATAGCGTTTCACGCTCCAGCACCATGCCGTGCGGGCGGTTGAACGCGGCTTCGCCGGCCGGGCCGTTGATCAGGTCGGCACTACCGACGCCGAACTGGCGCAACACGCGACCGGAATGGGTGCATTCGAGAATGCGGTGGTGGCCGGTATCGGCGACGTACAGGCGGTCGGCGCTGGCCACCAGCCCGGCGGGAAAACGCAGCGACAGGCGCGGCTCCGGGCTGGTTTCGCGGTTGCCGCGCAGGTCTTCGTCCAGCGGCGGCGACAGCCCTTCGCAGAGTGCGTTCAAGGAGCGCTCCAGATCGCCGACGGCGCCCACCAGTCGCTCACGCTCCTGCCCCTGCGCATCGAGCAGCAGCAAGGTCGGCCATGCCCCGATGCCGAAGCTGCGCCACGCTTCCCACTGCGCATCAAGCAGGATCGGCGAACTGATGCCGTGCCGGCGCAGCAACTTCAACGCCGGCTGTGGCTCGCGTTCGAAATCGAAGCGCGGCACCTGCACCACCAACAACTGCAAGCGTCCCGGGTTGCGCGCCTGCCATTGCGCCACCTCGGCCAGCCGCTGCATGCACCAGACCGATGCGCCGTTGACGAAGGCCAGCACCAGCGGGCGGCCGGCATGGTCCTGCAACGTGGACGGTGCCGCGTTGAGCCAGGTGCCGGACCGGGGAAGTTCCATCACGCTCTGAGCATTCATGAGCCGATTATGCCGGACTCCGCCGCAACTGCCAGACGTTGCACCGTTGCCTGCGCCGCCGCATCCAGCAGCGCCCAGCTGTGCTCGAAATCGACGTCGCCACCGTAATAGGGATCGGGCACGCTGCGGAAACCTGCGATACCGGCCCACGGCAGCCACAACACCGCACGCCCGCGGGCATCCGGCGGGGCGATGGCCTGCGCGTCATCCAGATTGTGATCGTCCGCACACAGGATGTGGTCAAACTGCAGGAAATCCTCGCGCTGCAAGGGCCGCGCGCGCAAACCGGCGATATCCACGCCGTGGCGGGCCGCGCAGGCGACGGCGCGCGGGTCCGGCGCATGCCCGCGGTGCCAGCCCGACGTGCCGGCCGAATCCACCTCGACCTGCCCGGCCAGTGACGAGGCCGCCAGCCTCTCGCGCAAGGCGCCCTCGCCCATCGGCGAGCGGCAGATGTTGCCGAGGCAAACCACCAGTAGCTTCAAGACAGGGAGCCCATCAGCGCTTCGGCGCGGGCGAGGTCTTCCGGCGTGTCGATGCCCGGCGGGAACGGCTCCGGCGACAGCGACACCGCGATGCGGAAGCCGGCTTCCAACACGCGCAGTTGCTCCAGCGATTCGACCTGCTCCAAGGTGCCCGGCGACATTGCCGCGAAATGTTGCAGGAAGCCGGCGCGATAGCCGTAGATGCCGATGTGGCGCAACCATTGCCCCGGCGGCAGCACATAACGCGACTGGGCGAAGGCATCGCGATGCCACGGGATCGGCGCGCGACTGAAATACAGGGCATCACCTTGCGTATTGCGTACCAGCTTGACCACGTTGGGATCGAACAGGGTCGGCGCGTCCTCTACCGGCGTGGCCAACGTCGCCATCGGCGCTCCGCTGGCAGCCAGCGTGGCGGCTACCGCGCGAATGCCGGCGGCCGGCGCAAACGGCTCGTCACCCTGCAGGTTGACCACGATGTCCTGCTCGCCCCAACCGGCCAGGCGCGCACATTCGGCCAGCCGGTCGGTACCGGAAACGTGGTCGCTGCGGGTCATCGCCACGCGTACGCCATCGAACCCTTCCAGCGCGGCGGCAATGCGGGCGTCGTCGGTCGCCACCCATACCTCGCGTGCGCCGGCCGCCAATGCGCGCCGGGCCACGTGCGCCACCATCGGCTTACCGGCCAGCAATGCCAGCGGTTTGCCCGGCAGGCGGGTGGAGGCGTAGCGGGCAGGAATGGCTACTACGAAGTCGGGGCTGTGGGGCATATGAGGTGTGATTAGTGATTGTGATTAGTGATTGGTGATTCGGAAAAGCCGTGATTGGGGGATTCGTGATTGGTGATTCGGAAAAGCGGGGCTGCGCGAGCTTTGGCTTTGTCGAATCACCAATCACGAATCCCCCAATTACGGCCTCCCAGCCAACTTGTTCAACCGGTCCAGCAACGCCACCCAGAACGCAGCCGGCAATTCGGCCTGCAATGGCACCGCATAGTGCCAGCCATTGGCGAAAACCTTGCACTTCACCGCGTCCTTTTCGGTCATCAGCACCGGCAATTCACTGCCGAAGGACAGGTCCGATGCCTGGTAACGGTGATGGTCGGCAAACGCATGCGGCACCACGCCGATACCGCGCGCGCGCAGCATCTGGAAGAAACGCTGCGGATGGGCAATGCCGGCCACCGCATGCACGCGCTGCCCGGCGAAGGCCTGCAACGGCCGCTCGCGGCCGCCACGCAGCGGGCGGGCGTTGTCGATACGCAGGCGCATCGCCCATTCGCCGAAACCCGAGGCCGCCGCTGCGGCCTCATCGTCACTGTTCTGGCCGAGGTTGACCACGCGGAAATCGCAGTCGCGGGCGCGCGCGGCGGATTCGCGCAGCGGCCCGGCGGGCATCGGCCGGCCGTTGCCGTAGCGGCGCTGCGCATCGACCACTTCGATCTCGATGTCGCGCGCCAGCCGGTAATGCTGCAAGCCATCGTCACAGACCACCACGTCGCAGCCGGCTTCCAGCAGCGCCTTGGCCGCGTGGACGCGGTCCGCATCCACGCGCACCGGCACACCGGTCTTCCACGCGATCAGCACCGGTTCGTCGCCGCCCAGTTCCGGCGCCAGTTCAGGAGTGATCCAGCGCGCGGTGCCGGCCTCGTCGCGGCCATAGCCACGGCTGGCCACGCCCGGCTTCCAGCCGGCCGCGCGCAGGCGCTCGACCAGTTCGATGGTCAACGGCGTCTTGCCGGTACCGCCGGCGGTGATGTTGCCGACCACGATCACCGGCACCGGCACCTGCCGGCTGCGCAGCCACCCCCGCCGGTACAGGCCGCGCCGCAAGCCGGCGATGGCACCGTACAACGGCGCCAACAGCCGCGCGAACCACGGCACTGGCACACCGTCGTACCACCACGCCGGCGTCTGCGTCCCCTTCCCTGCCATCACTCCTGCCTTTCCCGGAACTGCATGCGGTACAGATGCTCGTACAGCCCACCCTGCACCAGCAGTTGTTGATGCGTACCGCGCTCGACGATGCGGCCCTGGTCCATCACCAGCACCTGGTCGGCATGCTCGATGGTCGAAAGGCGGTGGGCGATGACCAGCGTGGTGCGGTCCGGCATCAGCTTCTGCAATGCCTCCTGCACCAATCGCTCCGATTCATTGTCGAGCGCGGCGGTGGCTTCGTCGAGGATGAGGATGGGCGCGTCCTTCAGCATCGCCCGCGCGATCGCCAGGCGCTGGCGCTGGCCGCCGGACAGCTTTCCGCCCTTGGCCCCGACCGGCGCATCCATGCCCTGTGGCAGCTGTTCGACGAACTCGCGCGCGTTGGCGCCGGCGATGGCCTGTTGCAGTTGCCCTGCGCTGCGATCGTGCAGTTCACCGTAGGCCACGTTCTGGGCGATGCTGCCGTCGAACAGCACCACCTGCTGCCCGACCAGCGCGATCTGCCGGCGCAGGTCGGCCAATCGATAATCCTGCAACGGCTGGCCATCGAGCAGGATCTGCCCGGACTCGATGCCGTAGAAGCGTGGCACCAACTTGACCAGCGTCGATTTGCCGCTGCCGGAGCGTCCCACAATAGCCGTCACCGTGCCCGGGCGCGCGACGAAGCTGACGTCCTCCAGCGCCGGTTGCGGCTGCCCCACGTAGCGTGCGGTGACGTTACGGAATTCCAACACGCCCTCGGCCCGCGCCAAGCTGCGGGTGCCGCTGTCCGGCTCGTCGTCGGCGTCCAACACCCGGAACAGGCGCTGCGCCGAGGCGATGCCGCGCTGGGTCATGTTCTGCACGTTGGTCAACTGCTTGAGCGCCGGAATAATCGCCATCATCGCCATCATCAGGCCAACGAAATCCCCCACGGTCAGCCGCCCCGCAGCGGCTTCATGGCCGGCAATCAGCAACAGCGCAGCCAACCCGGTCGCACCCATCATCTGCACCATCGCCGAAGAAATGCTGCGGGTGGACTCCACCTTCATCGCCAGCTTCAAATTGGTGTCGGCCAGCGCCGCATAGCGCGCCAGCTCGCTACCCTGCGCGCCATACACCTTCACTTCCTGATGCGCGCTCAAACTTTGGTCGGCGGCTTGCAACAACTCTGCAGCACTTTCCTGGATGCGATGGCTGATGCTGCGGTAACGCTTGGCGACCTTGTTCATCACCCACGCCAGCGGCGGTGCCAGCACGAAAATCGCCAACGTCACCTGCCAGCTATACCAAAGCATCACCGCCAGCGAACCCAGCGCCTGCATGGATTGCTGCAACACCACTTTCATTGCATCGACGGCAGCCTGCGCCACTTGGTCGCTGTCCGAGCCCAAGCGTACCAGCATCGACGGCACTGGTTCGGCATCGAAACTTTGCCCTGGCATACGCAGGTATTTGCCCAGCACGCGCACACGCATGTCGCGGGCGATGCTGCGCGCGGCCTTGCCCATGCCAACGTCGGTGAGATAACCGGCGACACCGCGCAACACGAACAAGCCGACGATGCCCAGCGGCATCCACACCGTGATGTCCTGCGGGTTCACCAAACTATTGGTGACCGGGCTCATCATCACCAGAAAATAGCTGCCTGCGCCGGCCTCGACCAGCATGCCCAACCCGGCCACCAGCAACAGGCCGCGGTACGGCCGGGCAAAGCCGAGCAAACGCTTATAGGCCTGCCACGGTTTGGCCTCGGCACTCATTGCGGCATGTCCGGTGCGGTAGCAATGGCAATGCGACGAAAACCAAGCTGGCCCAGCGCGTCCTGCACCGTCACTACCGCTTGGTAGGGCGTGCGTGCATCGGCGCGTAGCAGCACTGTTTGCTCGCGGTCGTCGCCGCCCACTTGCACGATGGTGCGCTTGAGCGATTCGATGTCACCGCGCAGCACTTCCTGGTCGTTGATGAAGTAGTGCCCATCGGCATTGACCAGCACGCTCAACGCACGCGGCGGCTCGCTGTTCTGCTGCTGGCTGGCAGTGGGTAGCTGCACTTGCAAGGTGGAGCGCGCATCGAAGGTGGTAGTGACCACGAAGAAAATGATCAGCATCAGGATCACGTCGATCAACGGCACCAGATCGATGTGCGGCTCGTCCTGCGCGCGGTCGTTGCGAATGCGCATGCGGACTCAGGCCTTCACCGGCGCGGCCTTGGCGGCGACCATCACCGCCGGGCGGCCATCAAGCATGTCCAGCAGCGCGCCAGCTTCGTGCTCCATCTCGACCACGTAGCCGTCGATGCGACCACGGAAATGGCGGTGGAACATCAGCGCCGGGATCGCCACGATCATGCCGGTGGCGGTGCACACCAGCGCCTTGCCGATGCCGCCGGCCAATTGGTTCACGTCGCCGACGCCGTGGTCGAGGATGCCAAGGAACATCTGGATCATGCCGATCACCGTGCCCAGCAGGCCCAACAGCGGCCCCGCCGAGGCGATGGTTCCCAGCGCATTCAAGTAGCGGCTCATGCGGTGGACCAGATGGCGGCCGGCGTCTTCGATGCGCTCGCGGACCTGGTCGCGCGGGCGATTGCGGGCTTCCAGCGCGGTGGCCAACAACGCGCCCAGCGGCGAGTTGGCGCGCAGCGAGGCGATATGCGACGCATCAAGCTTGCCGCGCGCGGCCCAGTTGCGCACCTCCTGCCCCAGCCCCGGTGGCAGCACCTCGTTACGCCGCAGCGTCCAGAAACGTTCGAGGACGATCGCCAAAGCCAGCACGCCCAACAGCAGCAGCGGCACCATCGGCCAACCGCCGGCCTTGACCAGTTCCCACACGTTTCAACCCTCCGGCAACGCAGCCGTCTGTTCGTCGGCCGATAGGATAGCAGCCGCCCGTTCCCGCCCGGCGGCGTCCCACAGCCGCTTGCGCCAGCGACGACGCTCGCGCAATTGCAGCCCGTCCCCTCCCAGCCAGACCCGCAACGCGCCGCTGTCGGCGGTGGCCGCCACCTCCGCGCCGGCATGCCGCCAGCGCTCGACCACCTCCCGCCGCGGATGGCCGAAGCGGTTGCCGTGGCCCGCCGACACCAGCAGCAGCCGTGCCTGCGTGGCGGCGACAAAGGATGGCAACGAAGAACCCGCGCTGCCGTGGTGCGGGGCCAGCACCACATCGGCACGTAGCTGCCCGCGCTGGCGCTTGCTCAACCCCTCTTCGATGACGTCGCCGATATCGCCGGTCAGCAGCACCGCGCCATGCCGCGACTGCACCCGCAGCACGCAACTGGATTCATTGCGCAGATAGGGGAAACCGGCATGCGGATGCAGGAATTCGAATTCGACGCCATCCCAGTGCCAACGCTGGCCGGCCACGCAGTCCTCCATCGCCCATGCCGACGGCATGCCCGGCGGCGCATGCCAAGCCACCACCGGCAACACGGCCCGGACCGCCTGCGCGCCACCGGCATGGTCGTTGTCGCCATGACTAACGACCACCGTATCCAGCCGGTTCACGCCCAAGGCGCGCAGGCCCGGCACCACTACACGCTCGCCGGCATCGAAACCATCGCGCACCGCCGGCCCGGCGTCATAGAGCAAACGATGCCCTGCGGTACGCACCAGCACCGACAAACCCTGACCGACGTCGAACACCACCAACTCGATTTCGCCGGTCTTCGGCGTTTCCTGCCGCGGCCACAACAACGGCAGCCACAGCAACGCCGCCAACGCCTTGCCCGGCACACCACGCGGCAGCAGCAGCCACAGCGCCCCGAGCAACGCCAGTGGCAACGCGAATGCACGCGCTTCCGGCAACCACCACAGCGCAAAACGACTCTGCGCCAGCCACGACAATGGTGACCAGCTCAGGTCGAAACACCATGCCGACGCGCGCCACAGCCACGCCCCCGCACCGGGCCAGCATGCTTCCAGCCCGGTGCCCAGCAGCGCCAACGGCACAACCACGAGGCTCCACCACGGAATCGCCAACAGGTTCGCCAATGGCCCGGCCAGCGAGGCTTGATCGAACAACATCACGGTGAAAGGCAGCAGCCCGACCGTCGCCACAGCCTGCGCCGACAGGAAACCTCGCAACCAATGCATGCGACCCGGCAGGCACCAGACCAGCCATGCGACCCCGGCGAAACTCAACCAGAAACCGGCCATCAACGCCGACAGCGGATCCCACGCCAGCACCGCGAGCGCGGCCAGCGCCAGCGAACCGGGCACGCTGCCGGGCCGCCGCCCCACACGCGCCACGACCACCACGGCGATCATCAACACCGTGCGCACCGTCGGCAACGCGAAACCGGCGACCGCCGCATAACCGATCGCCCCGCACAACGCGGCGACAGCGGCGGCCTGTGGACGCGGGCAGCAACGGCCCAGCCACGGCAGCACGCGCCACAGGCCCGCGGCCAGCAGGGCAATGAAACCGGCGACCATGCCGACGTGGAATCCGGAAATGGCGATCAAATGGGTAAGCCCGCTGGCCCGCAGCATCTGCCAATCGCCGTCGTCCAGCGCGCGGGTATCGCCTACCGCCAAGGCCTGGACGTAACGTGCCGAACGCTGGCCGACCACTTCGCCGATCCGTGCCGCCATACGCTCGCGCCATGCCTGCAAACCGGCGGGAGCCGCCAACTGCTGCGCCGTTGCCGGTCGCACCAACCCGGTAGCGGCAATTCGCTGCGAGAGTGCATGCCGCTCTGCATCGAAACCGCCGGGATTGGCCAAGCCACGCGGCGCACGCAAACGCAACGTGAAACGCCAACGCGCGCCAGCACCCAGTTGCACCCGAGGGCCAGGCTGTTCGGCGGAAAAATCGTCGTACCACGCCAGTTGCAATTGCCGGCCCCGCAGCGCCGGCGGTTGCCCGTCCTCATCATCGACACGGAAACGAAAGCGTGTGCGGCGCGGCTCGACTTCCGGCAATGACACCACCGTGCCGGTCACCGTGGCTTCGCTGCCTTCCAGACGCTGCGGCAATTGCGCATCCAGCGTCCAACCGGCATGCAGCGCGGCCCAGCCGATGGCGGCCAACAATGCGCCCAGGCAGCGCAGCCTACGCCCGCGCCACCACATCAACAGGCCAACCAGCAGCAACCCCCAACGCATCCAGCCGGGTGGCAGCACCGGCGCCCACAAGGCGATGCAGACACCTGTAACGAAGCTGGCGGCCACGGCCTTGCCGAGCGCCGGCAAGGTCGCCGTTTCCCCGCTGCGTCCATTGCAGCCATTCAATCACCGTGCCGACTCCATTCCCGGTCGCAGCCATGTTGCGCATGGCTGCTTCCAGGCCACCATCGGAATAGTTCGATGAAAGACGTGGGGAAACAGGGGGGTGCCACACCCTGCGCATGCGGCATTGCCGTTTCCAGCAGACAAAAGAAAAGCGGGCACTAGGCCCGCTTCTCTCATATCGCGTTGGCGATGGCCTTATTCGGCCACTGCGCCCTCGCCTTCTTCCACGGCCTTCATCGACAGGCGGATGCGGCCCTGCTTGTCCACTTCCAGCACCTTGACCTTGACCACGTCGCCTTCCTTCAGCTTGTCGCCGACGCGCTCAACGCGCTCGGAAGAAATCTGCGAGACGTGCACCAGACCGTCCTTGCCCGGCAGGATGGTCACAAACGCGCCGAAGTCCATGATCTTGGCGACCTTGCCTTCATAGATGCGGCCCGGCTCCACGTCCGAGGTGATCTGCTCGATGCGGCGCTTGGCTTCCTGCGCGGCGGCGTTGTTCACCGAGGCGATGATGATGGTGCCGTCGTCCTGGATGTCGATCTGGGTGCCGGTTTCCTTGGTGATGGCCTGGATGACCGAGCCGCCCTTGCCGATCACTTCGCGGATCTTGTCCGGGTGGATCTTGATGGTCAGCAGGCGCGGCGCGTAGTCGCTCAGTTCTTCGCGCGGCGCGGTCAGCGCCTTGGCCATTTCGCCCAGGATGTGCAGGCGGCCAGCCTTGGCCTGCTGCAACGCCTGCTTCATGATTTCTTCGGTGATGCCTTCGATCTTGATGTCCATTTGCAGCGCCGACACGCCTTCGGAAGTACCGGCCACCTTGAAGTCCATGTCACCGAGGTGGTCTTCGTCACCCAGGATGTCGCTCAACACGACGAAGCGGTCGTCTTCCTTCACCAAGCCCATGGCGATACCCGCCACCGGGGCCTTGACCGGCACACCGGCGTCCATCAGCGCCAGCGAGGAGCCGCAGACCGAGGCCATCGACGAGGAACCGTTGGATTCAGTGATTTCCGACACCACGCGGATGGTGTACGGGAATTCTTCCAGCGTCGGCATCACCGCCAGCACGCCGCGCTTGGCGAGGCGGCCGTGGCCGATTTCGCGGCGCTTCGGCGCACCAAAGCGACCGGCTCTCACCCACCGAGTACGGCGGGAAGTTGTAGTGGAACAGGAAGTTTTCTTTGTACTCACCGGCAACGGCGTCGATGATCTGGCCATCACGGGCGGTGCCCAGCGTGGTCACGACAATCGCCTGCGTTTCGCCACGGGTGAACAGCGACGAACCGTGGGTGCGCGGCAGTACGCCGGCCTTCACGCTGATCGGGCGCACGGTGTCCAGTGCGCGACCGTCGATGCGCACCTTGGTGTCCAGCACCGAGTCACGCATGGTGCGGTATTCCAGCTCGCCAAATTCCTTCGACAGTTCCGCCGGGCTCCAGCCTTCGGCGGCAACGCGGCCGGCCAATTGCTCGGTCACGTCCTTCTTGATCGCCGAGATGGCGTCGCGGCGCTGCAGCTTGTCGCGCACCTGGAAGGCTTCGGCCAGCTTGCCGCCGATGGCTTCCTTCAGCGCCGAGATCAGCGCGTCGTTCTTGGCCGGGGCCACCCAATCGCTCGGCTTGGTGCCGGCTTCGACGGTCAGCTCGTTGATCGCATTGATGACCTTCTGCATCTCGCGGTGGCCGAAGGTGACCGCGCCCAGCATCACTTCCTCGGACAGCAACGCGGCTTCGGATTCCACCATCAGCACGGCGTTGGCGGTACCGGCGACGACCAGCTCAAGCTGCGATTCCTTCAGCTCCGACACGGTCGGGTTGAGGATGTATTCGCCGTTCTTGTAGCCGACCTTGGCGGCGCCAATCGGACCCTTGAACGGGGTGCCGGCCAACGACAGTGCAGCCGAAGCACCGATAAGCGCGGCGATGTCGCCGTCCACTTCCGGGTTCAGCGACATCACCGTGGCGATGATCTGCACTTCGTTCTTGTAGTCCTCGGGGAACAGCGGGCGGATCGGGCGGTCGATCAGGCGCGAGATCAGCGTTTCCTTCTCCGTCGCGCGACCTTCGCGCTTGAAGAAGCCGCCCGGGATGCGGCCACCGGCGTAGAACTTTTCCTGATAGTCAACGGTCAGCGGGAAGAAGTCCTGGCCTTCGCGCGCGCTCTTGGCGGCGACGGCAGTGACCAGCAGCACGGTGTCGTCCATCTTGACGATGACGGCGCCGCTGGCCTGACGGGCGACTTCGCCGGTCTCAAGCGTGACGGTGTGCTTGCCGTACTGGAAGGTTTTGGTGATTTTTGCCACGGAGGGTGTCCTTGGGGATGCTGTCTGCGAATGGACCGCCACTGACCCTTGTCAGCGGTGGGTGGCCGGTTGTCCGGCCCGAGGAGTGTTGCGGTACTGCAAAAACAAAACCGCGGCGCATTGCTGCGCCGCGGAGGGGGGTGCTGCTTAGCGACGCAGGCCAAGCTTTTCGATCAGGGCCTTGTAGCGCTCGACATCCTTCTTCTTCAGGTAGTCGAGCAGGCTGCGGCGGCGGTTGACCATCTGCAACAGGCCGCGACGGCTGTGGTGGTCCTTCTTGTGTTCCTTGAAGTGGCCGGTCAGCAGTTCGATGCGGGCGGTCAGCAGGGCGACCTGAACTTCCGGCGAGCCGGTGTCGTTGGCGCCGCGCTTGTTGTCTTCAATGACTTTCTGGGTGTCGATGGACATGGTGTTTTCTCTGTGATGCGTGGCCGGCAGGAACGTGCTGATGACGCACCGCGCAGCTCGCCGTTTGCTTGAAGGATGCGCACCTGGCGCGATGTGCCCGAAAAGGCGGCGGTATTGTAGCGGCGCGGGGCCTACGGGACAAGCTGGAGCGCCCCGCGCCAGGGATGTGCGCATTCAGAGATTGAATCGACGCTGCGACGACAGCACCCCATCATCCACCTGCCCCAACCCCAGCGGCTTGCCGACATCGTCGAATACCGCCACCAACCCAGCCGACCACGCTGGGTTGCGCAAGCGCTGCCCCATATTGAAGCGGCTGGCCTGCGCAGCGTCCAGCTCGACCCGGCTGAAGTGGCTCAAGCCGGTTTCCAGCGGCAGCAGCCCATTCAGCAATGCGGCCTCGTCGCCGCTTTCGGCCACTGCGCGCAGTTCGTCCAAGCCAATCATGCGCGGCGACAGGAACGGCTCCACCCACAACCGGCGCAGCGCGGTGATGTGTGCACCGCAACCAAGGGATTCGCCCAAGTCGCGGGCCAGACTGCGGATGTAGGTGCCCGAGCCACAGGTCACGCGCAGGCGCAGTCGTTCGGGCTGCTGTTCCAGCACCTCGATGGACTGGACGTGCACGTTCCGCTCCGGTGCCTCGATGGCCTCGCCACGGCGCGCCTTCACGTACAGCGGCTCGCCGCCCTGCTTGAGCGCCGAATAGATAGGAGCGCGCTGGCGGATATGACCAGTCAGCGGGGCGAGCGCTTGCTGCAAAGTCTGTGCGTCGATGGCCGGCACCGGGCGTTGCAGCAACACCGCACCGTCGGCGTCATCGGTATCGGTAGTGGTACCGAGCGCGATATCGGCGTCATAGGCCTTGGCCGAGCCGAGCAGCAGGCCGGCGATCTTGGTCGCCTCGCCGAAGCACAGTGGCAGCAGGCCGGTGGCCAGCGGGTCGAGGCTGCCGGTGTGGCCGCCTTTCTCGGCGCGGAACAAACGCCGCGCCACCTGCAAGGCCGTGTTGGAACTCATGCCGGCAGGTTTGTCGAGCAAAACGATGCCGTCCAAGCGGCGGAATTGGATGCGAGCCATGAGAGATACCAGTTCCGTTACGAATGCAGCACTTCTGCGTCTGCTTTTGTTTTTGCGGTTGCTTTGCAGCTTTTGACTTACCGGGTTTCCTTCCGCAGCGACGCAGCCGACGGGAAAAACCCGAAGGGCGACGTGCAAGGATGCACGTCGTTTTTCGACACGACAGGGATGTCTCGTCAAAAAATCCCGGCGACGGAGTGAACCCAATGCGCGCAGCGCATTGGGCGCGAAGGCAGGGCGTGCTCGACCAGCCACCGTTACTCTTCTTTGCACAAGCAAAGAAAAGTAACTCGCTCCTGCGGAGCGTGAGCGAAAGCTTTTGGCTTTTGCCTAAAAAATAGAAACGGATTACTCAACCGTTACCACTACGTTCGCCCCTCATCCGCCCTTCGGGCATCTTCTCCCGCAGGGAGAAGGGAAAAGCTCACGAACTCAGACTTTTTCGCCTGACCCGTCACCAGTCTCAGGCCGCGCATCCGGCAAATCACGCAGCAGATTGTCGATGCGCTCGCCACGATCCACCGAATCGTCATAGTGGAAATGCAGCTCCGGCACATGCCGCAGCTTCATCGCCCGCGCCAGTGCCATGCGCAGCTCGACTGACAACTCGCGCAAACCCTTCACCGCTTCGACCGAACGCTCCGGCATCAACGCCGTAACGAACACCTTGGCATGGGCCATGTCGCGGGTGACTTCCACGTCCGAAACACTGACCGACGGCAAGCCATGCTCGCGCACGGCGGCATGCACCAGCGTGCCCAGGTCGCGGCGGATCTGCGCGGAAACACGGTCGGTACGGTGGAAGGTCTTAGGCATTTTTTTGTGATTCGCGATTCGGGATTGGTGATTCGAAAAAGCTGTGACTCCGTGAGCCGGGAAGGTGATTCGCTTTCACGAATCACCAATCACCAATCACGAATCCCACGCTGTAACGCCTAAGTGTTACAGCGTGCGCGGCACTTCGATGCGCTCGAAGCACTCGATCTGGTCGCCGGCCTTGACGTCGTTGTAGGCCTTCACGCCGATGCCGCATTGGTGCCGTTGCGCACTTCGTCCACGTTCTCCTGAAAAACGGCGCAGCGATTCCAGTTCACCTTCGAACACCACCACGCTGTCGCGCAGCACACGGATCGGCTTGTTCCGCTTGACCACGCCCTCGATGACCATACAGCCGGCGATGGCACCCAGCTTCGAGCTGCGGAACACGTCGCGGACCTCGGCGATGCCGATGATCTCTTCGCGGATCTCCACGCCGAGCAGGCCGGAAGCCACCTGCTTCACCTGGTCGATCACGTCATAGATGATCGAGAAGTAACGCAGGTCGATGCCGTTGGATTCGATGATGCGGCGCGCCGAAGCGTCCGCGCGCACATTGAAGCCGATGACCGTCGCCTTGGAAGCCGCCGCCGAATTGGCGTCCGACTCGGTGATGCCGCCCACGCCGGAATGGATCACGTTGATCCGGATTTCGTCGTTGGACAACCCCACCAGCGACTGGCTCAGCGCCTGCACCGAGCCCTGGACGTCGGCCTTGATCAGCAGGTTCAACACTTGCTGGCCTTCACCCTTGCCCATCTGCGCCATGATGTCTTCCATGCGGCTGCCCGCCGTGGCGACCAAGCGCGACTCGCGGCGCTTGGTCTCGCGCTGCTGCGCCACGTCCTTGGCCAGGCGCTCGTCCTCGACAACCACGAAGTCGTCGCCAGCCTCCGGCACGCCGGACAGACCCAGCACCTGCACCGGGATCGACGGGCCGGCCTCGGCAACCTGCCGGCCGGTTTCGTCGAACAGCGCACGCACGCGGCCGTACTGGATGCCGCACACCAGATAGTCGCCCTTCTTGAGCTGACCCTGCTGCACCAGCACCGTCGCGACCGGGCCACGGCCCTTGTCCAGCGAAGATTCGATGACCACGCCACTGGCGCGACCTTCGGCCACGGCGCGCAGCTCCAGCACTTCGGCCTGCAACGAAATCGCGTCCAGCAGGTCGTCAATACCTTGGCCGGTCTTGGCGGAGATCTCCACCATCTGCACGTCGCCGCCGAAATCTTCGGCCACGACCTGCTCTGCGAGCAGTTCGTTCTTGACCCGCAGCGGATCGGCGGAAGACTTGTCGATCTTGTTGATCGCCACCACGATTGGCGCGTTGGCGGCGCGGGCGTGCTGGATGGCTTCCTTGGTCTGCGGCATCACGCCGTCGTCGGCGGCCACGACCACCACCACCACGTCGGTCAGCTGCGCACCACGGGCACGCATCGAGGTGAACGCGGCGTGGCCGGGGGTGTCGAGGAAGCTGATCACGCCCTTCGGCGTCTCCACGTGATACGCGCCAATGTGCTGGGTGATGCCGCCGGCTTCGCCGTTGGCGACCTTGGTGCGACGGATGTAGTCCAGCAGCGAGGTCTTGCCGTGGTCGACGTGGCCCATGATGGTGACCACCGGCGGACGCGCGATGGCTTCGCCCTGGTCGGCGTCGGTGATGGCCAGCAGCGCATCTTCGGCGTCGTTGTTGCTGGCGCGCGTGACCTTGTGGCCCAACTCTTCCGTCACCAGCACCGCGGTGTCGTGGTCGATGGTCTGGGTGATGGTGGCCATCACGCCCATCTTGAACAGCGCCTTGACCACCTCACCGCCCTTCAGCGCCAGCTTCTGCGCCAGATCGGCCACGGTGATGGTGTCGCCGATGGCGACCTCACGCACCACCGGCACGGTCGGACGCTCGAAGCCATGACTGCCGCCACCGCCGCGAGACTGCTCGTTGCCACGACGCCCCTGCGGCGCACGCGCGCCCGGACGGCCACGCGAATTGCTGTTGTTGCCACGGCGGGCACGGTCGGACGGCGACAGGTGCAGCTGACCGCCAAAACGCTTGCCACCCTCATCCTCCGACTGACCGCCACGAGACTTGTTGCCGGGCTTGGCATGTGCGCTGCCGCGCTCGTCGCGCGCAGGTGCCGGCGCAGGCGTCGCAGGACGCGGCGTGGCCGAGGTGTTGCGTGCAGGGCGCGGCGTCAGCGTCTCGATGATCGGCTGTCTGACGGCCGGTGCCGCAGGCGCGGCCTTGGCCGCTTCAACCGCCTTGGCAGCATCCTCCGCAGCCTGGCGCTCAGCTTCCACGCGCTCGCGCTCGGCTTCTTCGGCCGCCTTCTGGCGTGTCACGGCCTCCTCGTCGCGCGCACGGTCCTTCTCGGCCAGCATGCGCTGCTCGTCGAGGTTGCGCTGACGCGACTCTTCCAGCTTGCGCCGGATATCTGCCATCTCCTCGTCGGGCGTCATCTGTGTGGCCTTGCCACCTTCCGGCTTGATGATGACCCGCTTCTGCCGCACTTCGACGTTGACCGTGGCCTTGTTGCGACCGGTGTTGACGGTCACTTCCTGCTGCGTGCGGCGGCTGAGGGTGATCTTCTTCGGCGCGGCATCGGCCTCGTCGGCAACCTGCTCGTCCTTGCCGTGGGAACGGCGAAGGAAACCGAGCAGCTTCACTTTCTCGGCACTGGTCACGACCTGGTCGGGACCGCTGAACTTCATGCCGGCCTGAGCCAGCTGTTCCAGCAGTTTCTCCACCGGCGTGTTGACCAGTTGGGCGAGCTTGCGGATGGTGGTTTGCTGCGACATTCGGATCCTATGATCTTTTGGGCGCCCCCTCGATTCGAGCGAAGGCTGCGCGGATTCTACGCCCTGAGCGGCTCAGGGCACTGTTCATCGCTGGCTCATGCGCCGAGCTCCGGGCGGGCCTCCGTGGCGATCACTCACCACGCTCCAATCGGGCAATTTCCTCGGCTCGCGCCGCCAGGACCAGCGCCGCGGCGCGCTCCAGGCTCATACCCTCGATGCCGAATTCGACGATCTCGTCGGCCGCCAGATCCGACAGGTCCTCACTGGTGCACACGCCATGGGCGGCCAGTGCATACGCGGTGGCCTCGTCCATCCCCGCCAGTGCCAGCAGGTCGTCGGCCGGAGCACCTTCGACGCCTTCTTCCACCGCCAGCGCCTCGTTGAGTAGCGCATCGCGGGCACGCGAACGCAGCTCCTCGACGATGTCCTCGTCGAAGCCATCCACCGCCAGCAGCTCGCCGATCGGCACGTAGGCGATTTCCTCGACGGTGCCGAAGCCTTCGCTGACCAGGATGCCGGCGATTTCCTCGTCCACTTCCAGTTTGTCCATGAACAGCTGGCGGGCCACGGCCTGCTCGGCCTCCGACTTGGCGGTGACCTGGTCCTGGGTCATCACGTTGAGCTGCCAGCCGGTCAGGCGGCTGGCCAGGCGCACGTTCTGCCCGCCCTTGCCGATGGCCTGCGCCAGGCGCTCCTCGGCCACGGCCAGGTCCATCGAGTGCTTTTCCTCATCGACGATGATCGACTGCACTTCAGCCGGCGCCATCGCGTTGATGACGAAGTTGGCCGGGTTGTCGTTCCACAGCACGATATCGACGCGCTCGCCATTGAGCTCGTTGCTCACCGCCTGCACGCGCGAACCGCGCATGCCAATGCAGGCGCCGATCGGATCGGTGCGGGTGTCGTGCGCCAGCACCGCGATCTTGGCGCGGTCGCCCGGGTCGCGGGCGCAGGCCTTGATCTCGACCAGGCCCTGACCGACTTCCGGCACTTCCAGCTTGAACAGCTCGATCATGAACTCCGGCGCGGCACGGCTGATGAACAGCTGCGGGCCACGCGGCTCCGAGCGCACTTCGGCCAAGTAGCCGCGCACGCGGTCGCCGGCGCGCAGCACGTCACGCGGGATACCCTTGTCCTTGGGGATGAACGCCTCGGCGTTGCCGCCCAGATCGACATAGATGTTGCCGCGCTCGGCGCGCTTGACCACGCCGGTGACCAGTTCGCCGACGCGATCCTTCCACGCATCGACCACCTGCTGCCGCTCGGCCTCGCGCACGCGCTGCACGATCACCTGCTTGGCGGCCTGCGCGGCGATGCGGCCAAAATCCGGGTTCTCGATTTGATCTTCGATGTAATCGCCGACTTCGACGCCATCGGCCTCATCGACCGCGTCCATCAGGCGGATCTGGCGATCCGGCGATTCCATCACCACATCGTCGGCCACCACTTCCCAACGGCGGAAGGTTTCGTAGCTGCCGTCCTTGTGGTCGATGGCCACGCGCGCCAGCACATCCTGATCGGCATAGCGCTTCTTCGCTGCCGACGCCAGCGCGGCCTCGATCGCCTCGAAGATCACTTCGCGCGGCACGCCCTTCTCGTTGGCGACCGCATCGACTACCAGCAAAAGTTCCTTGCTCATCGGCTTACTCCGCACGCGGCTTGCGCGCCGCGGTTTGGTTGTTGGATTTGTTGCCGGCCTTGCCGCCCTTGGGGGCCGGGCCAACGGGTTTGGTGGGCGCAAGGCCGAGCGCGACCCAGTCCGGAATGATGCGCGCCTTGTCGATGTTGTCGAAGGCTGCCACGAACGGCTTGCCATCGACGGTGAAAGTCACCGTGCCAGCATCGGCATCGACGGCGGCAATATCGCCCTGCAAGCGGCGACGATTCTCCTGCGGCAGCTTCAGGCCGACCTTGGCGGCTTCGCCGATGTGGCGCTCGAACTGCTCCAGCGTGAACAGCGGGCGATCGACGCCTGGCGACGACACCTCCAGCGTGTAGTTGCCGCTGATCGGATCTTCCACGTCCAGCTGCGCGGACACTTCGCGACTCACGCGCTCGCAATCGTCAATATTGACGATGCGCTCGGGCTGCTCGGCCAGCGGCACGTCGATGTACAGGCGCAGCGTCGCGCCGCCCGGTGCCGGCAGATATTCCGCGCCCAGCAGGTCCAGCCCCAGCGCCTGCACGGTGGGAGCCAACAGATTGGCGATTTCGGTTGCCTTGTCGCTCACGGAGTGCCTTGAATTCGTTTGAAGGAAAGCCGGCATACGCCTGCTCTTTGCTATGCCCCTTCGAAAAACAACAAAGGGCCCGATTGGGCCCTTTGTCCGAGTGAACCCAACAAGCGGGTTCCGGTTGCAAGAACGGAAGCAAGCGTTCTTGCGAGCCCATTTTCCATTTTCGACGTGAAGCACCGAAAACCGAAAGTGGTAGCGGGGGCAGGATTTGAACCTGCGACCTTCGGGTTATGAGCCCGACGAGCTGCCAGACTGCTCCACCCCGCAGCAGAAGCGGAATCATGAAGTAACCGGGCCGATAATGCAAGCCTTTTTACTCCATTTGTTTTGCGGAACCGGAAAAGCTCCGCAAAACACGGAAGGCCTTAGCCTTCCGCCGGATCACCTCCCGGCGACCCTTGGCAACCGCAAATTCACCGTTGCCCTTAACTCAGGGCGCGCATCTTACACGATGCACGCCGGTTTGTATCACTTGGTCAGGACAAATGCGCGAACGCGGCACGCACCCATTCAGCAAACGCGCCCAAACCGAAGGGCAACACCAGCAAGCCAAGGCAATTCACGCCGAGCACGATACCCAGTAGGCGGTCGTTGTTGCGCGGCAGCGGCTCGCCGGCCGGCTCGTCGAAATACATCACCTTGACCACGCGCAGGTAATAGAAACAGCCCATAACCGCGCAGACCACACCCAGCAGCGCCAGCCACAGCAGGCCACCGTTGACCGCCGCGCCCAGCACCGCCAGCTTGGCCCAGAAGCCGAGGAACGGCGGGATGCCGGCCAGCGAGAACATTGCGCACAGCATCAGTCCGGCCATCCACGGGTTGCGAGCGTTCAGGCCCTTGAGGTCGTCAATGTTCTCGGCCTCGAAGCCGGCGCGCGACAGCGCGATGATCACGCCGAATGCGGCGGTGGACATCACCGCATAGGCCATCGCGTAGAACATCGCCGCCGAATAGCCCTGCTCGCCACCACCGGCAATGCCCATCAACAGGAAGCCGATGTGCGAGACGGTCGAATAGGCCAGCATGCGCTTGAGGTTGGTCTGCGCGATCGCCATCAGGTTGCCGACAACCAGCGACAGTGCGGCCAACCCGGCCAGCACATATTGCAGTTCCGCCGACAGCGGGCCGACGCCGGTTTCCAGCAGGCGGTAAGCCATGCCGAACGCGGCCAGCTTGGGCGCTGAACTGATGAACAGCGCGATCGGCGCCGGCGCACCCTGATAGACGTCCGGCAACCACATGTGGAACGGCGCAGCGCCGAGTTTGAAGGCGACGCCGGCAACCATGAACACCGCGCCGGTCAACAGCAGCAGGCGCTCGTCCGAATGCATGGCGGCATCGCGGATCGCGTTCAGGTGCAGCGAACCGGTCGCACCATAGACCAGCGACATGCCGTACAGCAGCAGGCCCGAGGCCAGCGAACCGAGCACGATGTACTTCATGCCGGCCTCGGCAGCCAGCTTGTTGTCACGGCTGCTGGCAACAAGCGCGTAGGAGCTCAGCGCCAGCAGTTCAAGGCCGAGATAAACCATCAGCAGGCTGCCGGCCGACACCAGCACCATCATGCCGGCGGCGGCGAACAACAGCAGAACCGCGATCTCGCCCTGGTACAGGTTGCGCTCGCGCAGGTAGCTCCAGCCATACAGCAGGGTCAGCACGGTAACCAGCAGCACCACCAGCTTCATCGCATCGGCGGCGGCGTCGCGAATGAACATGCCCTGAAACACTTCGCCCTGCCCGCCCACGCCGCCCAGCAGCAGCGCGAAGGCGACGACGAGGACGGCGACCGACAGGAAGTGGGTCCAGACCTTGTGCCGCTGGCTGATGAACAAGTCGAGGATCAGCAGGGCGAAGGCCCCGCCGATCACCACCAATTCGGGCAGCAACGGCGGAAGGTCGGCAGCGGTCAACGGCAGGAGCGTCGGCGTGGTCATCATCAAATCCTGAAATCAATACTCTCGACGGGGCCGCTTACAGCAGCTTGCTCGAAGCAATCTGCATCGCCAGCTTGGCGATGGACGGCTCCATCAAATCGGTCAGGGGCAGCGGGTAGAAGCCCAGCACCAGCGTGCCAATGGCAAATACGCCCAGCACCAGCCATTCGCGGCCGTTGATGTCCTTCATTTCGGCCACGTGCGCATTGCCCACTTCGCCGAAGAACACGCGCTTGTACAGCCACAGCGAGTACGCTGCACCAATGATCAGCGTGGTCGCCGCGCCGAAGGCGATCAGCGGATGGCGCTGGAAGGCGGCCAGAATGACCATGAACTCGCCGACGAAACCGCTGGTGCCCGGCAAGCCGGAGTTGGCCATGAAGAACAGCAACGCGAACGCTGCGAACCACGGCATCACGTTGACCACGCCGCCGTAGTCGGCGATGCGGCGGGTGTGCAGGCGGTCATACAGCACACCGATGCAGCTGAACATCGCGCCGGACACGAAGCCGTGCGACACCATCTGCACCATCGCGCCTTGCAGGCCCAAACGTGCGGCGTCGGCATTGCCGGCATCACGCACCAGCCACAGCGCGATGAAGGTACCCAGAGTGACGAAACCCATGTGTGCGATGGACGAATACGCCACCAGCTTCTTCATGTCGTCCTGCACCAACGCGACCAGGCCGACGTAGATCACCGCGACCAGCGACAGCGCGATCACCAGCCATGCCCATTCGTGACTGGCATCCGGCACGATCGGCAGGTTGAAGCGCAGGAAGCCGTAACCGCCGATCTTCAGCGCAATGGCGGCCAGAATCACCGAACCGGCAGTCGGCGCCTCCACGTGCGCGTCGGGCAACCAGGTATGCACCGGGAACATCGGCACCTTGACCGCGAACGCGATCAGGAACGCGAAGAACACCCAAGTCTGCTCCTTCGCCGACAGCTGCAGCTGGTACAGGTCGGCCAGCTGGAAGCTGCCGCCCTTGACGTACAAGTAGATCAGCGCCACCAGCATCAGTACCGAGCCGAGGAAGGTGTAGAGGAAGAACTTGATCGCCGCGTAGATGCGGCGCGGGCCGCCCCAGACGCCGATGATCAGGAACATCGGGATCAACATCGCCTCGAAGAACACGTAGAACAGCATCGCATCGGTGGCCGAGAAGATGCCGACGGTGATGCCTTCGAGGATCAGGAACGCGGCCACGTACTGGTTGACGCGCTTGTCGATCACGCCCCACGCGCCGATCAGCGCCAGCACGCCGACCAGTGTGGTCAGCAACACCAGCGCGACGGCGATGCCATCGACGGCAAGGTTGTAGCCGATGCCGAAGGCCGGGATCCACGGCCGCTGCTCGACGAACTGCATTACATCGGCGGCGCCGCGGTCGTAACCGGTGAGCAGGCCGATGCTGAGCAGGAAGGTGAGCAATGCCACCGCCAGCGACGCCCAGCGGGCGGTCTGGGCGTTGCGCACGGCGAGGATCAACGCACCGCCGAGGATCGGCAGCCAGATGAGGACACTAAGCAAGGGCCAGTTCGACACGTTTTCTATTCCGTACAGGTCAACGCCAGAAGTGCATCAGCACGCCCAGCAGGGCGATCAGGCCGACGATCATCACGAACGCATAGTGATAGAGGAAACCGGATTGGGTGCGGCGCAACAGGTTGGCGGCCAGCTCGACCACGCGGGCCGCACCGTTGACCACCACGCCATCGACCACGTGGCTGTCGAAGGCACGCGAGGCCTTGCCCAGTTGCACGCTGCCACCGGCGAAACCACCGATCCACAGCTTGTCGAAGCCGTACTTGTTCTCCAGCACCGACACCAGCGGCGCCAGCGCCTTGCGCGACTTGCCAGCAAGTTCCGGCTTCCAGATGTAGAACACCCACGCCAGCACGAAACCGGCGACGGTCAGCCAGAACGCTGGGGCGGTCAGGCCGTGCAGCGCGAACTTCACCGCGCCATGCCAATGCTCGGCGCCGATCAGGCCGATGACATCGGCCGGCGGAACGCTGCCCAGCAGCGTCGGATCGGTGCCCGCCGGGTGGCGGAAATCGACGATGCCGGTGAAGAACGACATCACCTGCCCGGCAATGCCGTTGCCGTGCGTATGACCGGCCCAGTCGGTGCCGAACAGCATCGGGCCGGCGGTGAAGAAGCCGATGAAGATCGACGGGATCGCCAGCAGCACCAGCGGCAGCGTCACCACCCACGGCGACTCGTGCGGCTCGTGCGCACCGTGGCCGTGTTGGTCGTCGTGATGGTGGGCGGCATGCGCATCATGGCCGTGGCCGTGATCGTCATGCGCATCGCGGAAGCGCTCCTTGCCGAAGAAGGTCAGGAACAGCAGGCGGAAGCTGTAGAAGCTGGTGACGATGACACCGCCCAGCACCGCCCAGTAACCATACGTGGCCACCCAGCTGTGCGAGGCATGCGCATGCAACTCAGCCGCTTCAATGATGGTGTCCTTCGAGTAGAAGCCGGAGAAAAACGGCGTACCCACCAGCGCCAGCGTACCGATCCACATGGTGATGTGGGTGATCGGCATGTATTTGCGCAAGCCGCCCATCTTCATCATGTTCTGCTCGTGGTGCATGCCGATGATCACCGAGCCGGCACCCAAGAACAGCAGCGCCTTGAAGAAGGCGTGGGTCATCAGGTGGAACACCGCGCCCGAATACGCCGACACGCCCAGCGCGACGGTCATGTAACCCAGCTGCGACAACGTCGAGTAAGCAACCACGCGCTTGATGTCGCTCTGCACGATGCCGATCAGGCCGGTGAAGAACGCAGTGGTCGCACCGATGAACAGGATGAAGTCCAGTGCCGCCTGCGACAACTCGAACAGCGGCGACATGCGCGTGACCATGAAGATGCCGGCGGTCACCATCGTCGCGGCGTGGATCAGCGCCGAGATCGGAGTCGGGCCTTCCATCGAGTCGGGCAACCAGACGTGCAGCGGCACCTGCGCCGACTTGCCCATCGCGCCAATGAACAAGCAGATGCAGATCACCGTGGCGATGCTCCACTGGTGATCACCTATCAATTGCACCGTGGCATGGCCGATCGCATCGTTGCCGAGTACCGCGCCCGCATTGGCGAACACAGTGGCGTAGTCCAACGAACCGAATGCCCACAACACGCCGCCGATACCGAGCAGGAAGCCGAAGTCACCGACACGGTTGACCAAAAACGCCTTCATGTTGGCGAAGATCGCGCTGGGCTTCTTGAAGTAGAAGCCAATCAGCAGGTACGACACCAGGCCCACCGCCTCCCAGCCGAAGAACAGCTGCAGGAAGTTGTTGCTCATCACCAGCGTGAGCATCGAGAAGGTGAACAGCGAGATGTAGCTGAAGAAGCGCTGGTAGCCGTCGTCATCGGACATGTAACCGATCGAATAGATGTGCACCAGCAGCGACACGAAGGTCACCACCGCCATCATCATCGCGGTCAGGCGATCAACCATGAAACCGACGTGCGCCGAATACTGGCCCACTTCGAAGAAGGTATAGATGTTCTGGTTGAACGGCTGCGCCCCGCCCCACAGCAGCTGGTACAGCGTGTGCAGCGACAGCGCGCAACTGACCGCCACGCCGAGAATGGTGACGTACTGCGCGCCCTTGCGCCCCACCTGACGACCGAACAGGCCGGCGATGATGCTGCCGAACAGCGGCGCCAGCACCACTGCAATCAACAGACTCTTGGAGAGAGTGATTTCCATCTGCGGTTCAGCCCTTCAACGAATCGACTTCGCCCACGTTGATGGTGTGGCGGGTACGGAACAGGGTCACCAGGATCGCCAGGCCGATTGCAGCTTCGGCGGCGGCCACGGTGAGGATGAAGAACACGAACAGCTGGCCGGCGGTGTCGCCCAACTCACGCGAGAAGGCGACGAAGTTGATGTTCACCGACAGCAGCATCAGTTCGATCGACATCAACAGCACGATGATGTTCTTGCGATTCAGGAAGATGCCGGCAACGGAGATGCAAAACATCACCGCGCCCAGCGCGAGCATGTGGCCCAATGAAATCATGGCTTGGCCTCCTCGCCGCCTTCGTTGTGCATGGTGTTGGTCAGCACCGCCGGCTTTTCGGCCGCCATCTTGATGATGCGCAAGCGGTCACCGGCCTTGACCATGGTTTGCTCGGTCGGGTTCTGCGTCTTCACGCCAGTGCGGCGGCGCAGGGTCAACATCACCGCGGCAACCACCGCCACGGTCAGGATTACCGCAGCAAACTCGAACGGCAGCAGGTATTCGGTGAACAAGCTGCGCGCCAGCCACGTGATATTGGACTCGTTGGCAGCTACTGCGGCGGCGTTGTCGACCGGGAACGGCGTGGCGGTGCGCGCCTTGATGCCGATCAGTGTCAGCATCTGCACCAGCATCACCACCGCGACGACGAGGCCGACCGGCAGGTAGCGCACCCAGCCTTCACGCAGGCTGGCGGTATCCACGTCGAGCATCATCACCACGAACAGGAACAACACCATCACCGCACCGACGTACACCAGCACCAGCGTCACGCCAAGGAACTCGGCACCCACCAGCAGCCATACGCAGGCGATGGAGAAGAAGGTCAGAATCAGGCACAGCACGGCATACACCGGGTTGCGCACACTGATCACCGACAGGGCCGAAAGCCCCGCCACGACCGAGAAGAACCAGAAAGCGATATTTACCCAATCCATCTTCCGGTCCTCAGCGGTAAGCAGCATCGGCGGCGCGACGCTCGGCGATCTCGGCTTCGAGCCGGTCACCCAGGGCCAGCAGCTGCGGCTTGGTGATGATGTTCTCGCCACGCTTCTCGAAGTGGTATTCGAGCACGTGGGTTTCCACGATCGAATCCACCGGGCAGCTTTCCTCGCAGAAGCCGCAGAAGATGCACTTGAACAGGTCGATGTCGTAACGCGTGGTACGGCGGGTGCCGTCCTCGCGCTTGTCCGAGTCGATGGTGATCGCCAGCGCCGGGCACACCGCCTCGCACAGTTTGCAGGCGATGCAGCGCTCCTCGCCGTTCGGGTAACGGCGCAGCGCATGCAGGCCGCGGAAGCGCGGCGACTGCGGGAACTTCTCCATCGGGTACAACACGGTGTACTTCGGCTTGAACGCGTACTTCAGCGTCAGCCACATGCCGGAGATCAACTCCAGCAGCAGCAGGCTCTTGAAATAGTGGGTGATCTTTTTCATGAATCAAACGCCCCTCTGGATCACGCCGTAGAACACCATCAACGCCACCACTGCAATCCACGCGATGGTCAGCGGGATGAACACCTTCCAGCCCAGACGCATGATCTGGTCGTAGCGGAAACGCGGGAACGTGGCGCGGAACCAGATGTACGAACTTGCGAAGAAGAACACCTTCAGCAGCAGCCACGGCCAGCCGCCGGTCCAGATCCAGTTGATCCACGGCGACACGTCGGCCGTGATCCAGCCCTGCAACGGGCTCAGCCAGCCGCCGAAGAAGAAGATCGAGATCAGGAAGCTGATCAGGATCATGTTGGCGTATTCGGCCAGGAAGAACAGCGCGAACGCGCCGCCGGAGTATTCGACCATGTGGCCGGCGACGATTTCCGATTCGCCTTCGACCACGTCGAACGGCGCGCGGTTGGTCTCGGCCACGCCGGACACCCAATACACGACGAACAGCGGCAGCAGCGGCAGCAGGAACCAATCGAAGAAGCCCGAGCTGCCCTGCTGCGCCAGCACGATCTGGCTCAGGTTCAGGCTGCCGGCGGCGATCATCACGCCGACCAGCGCGAAGCCCATCGCGATCTCGTAGCTGACCATCTGCGCGGCCGAACGCATCGCGCCGAGGAAGGCGTACTTGGAGTTCGACGCCCAGCCGGCGAGGATCACGCCGTAGATGCCCAGCGAGGTCATCGCCAGCAGGTACAGCAGGCCGACGTTGGCGTTGGACAGCACCAGCTTGTAGTCGAACGGCACCACCGACCACGCCGCGAACGACGGCGCCAGCACGATCAGCGGCGCCAACACGTAAATCGACTTGTGCGCGTTGGCCGGCTGCACGATTTCCTTGAACAGCAGCTTGGTGACGTCGGCGAACGCCTGCAGCAGGCCGCCCAGGCCGACGTACATCGGCCCGTGGCGCACGTGCATCCAGCCGATCAGCTTGCGCTCCCACAGCACGTAGAACGCCACCGAGATGATGATCGGCATCGCGATCACCAGGATCTTCAGCACCGTCCACAGCACGACGCCGATGTCACCCAGCGACAGCAACCACTGGTACAGCGGATCGACCGCGTTCAACAGCAACTCGTTCATGCAGCCACCACCGTTACCCGAGCGGCACCCAGCGGCGCGGTGGCGCCGTGGCCCGATTCAATCCAGACCGTGCCGGCGGCGACGCGGGCATCGACCACGACCGGCAAGGTGGCCTTGCCGGCATCGGTGCCGACCTTGGCCATCTGCCCTTCGACCAGTTGCAGGCGTGCGGCGTCATCGGCGTTGAGCACGATGCGCGGCGCGTTGTTCAGCGGATGCGCCTGCAACGCGGCGGCGCGGCGCACCACCGCATCGGTGCGGTAGATCGCCGGCGTGCACGCCACTTCGAAGCCCTCGCCCGCCACCTGCGGGCTGTGCCGAGGCGGCGACATCGACCTGCACCGGCAGCATGCCGGCGCGCAGGCCGGCCAGGTCAGTGAAATCGAAACCGGTAAGCTGCATTTCACCGCCGAGGGCGCGCAGCACGCGCCAGCCTTCGCGCGCCTCGCCCGGCAGCTTGCCGCCGGCGCGGGCCTGCTGG
The DNA here is from genome assembly GCA_034675465.1 of Stenotrophomonas sp. Classification (GTDB taxonomy): domain Bacteria; phylum Pseudomonadota; class Gammaproteobacteria; order Xanthomonadales; family Xanthomonadaceae; genus Stenotrophomonas. Next base: position 69,844 of record JAUCDH010000015.1, read on the forward strand.
TCGCGGCCATCGAGGTTGGTCAGGGTGCCGTCGATTTCCGGCAGCGCGCCGATCGGCAGGATCACGTCGGCGATGTCGCGGGTGGAGACACAGGCAAACTGGCTGAACGCCACGACCTTGCCTTCCAGCAGCGGCTTGCGCGCGGCCGGCGCATCGGCGAAATCCAGGCCCGGCTCGATGCCGTACAGCACGTAGGCCTTGCGCGGCTGCGCCAGCATCGCGGCGACGTCCTTGCCAGCCGGCAGCACGCCGACGCGCGACAGGCCAACGGCATTCGCGCCCTGCGGGATGCGGCACAACTTCGCGCCAGTGGCGGCGGCAAACTCACGCGCGGCGGCACGAATGGCGGCGGCCTGCGGATGGTTTTCGGCAATCGCACCGACGATGACGACGGTGTTGCCACCGGCCTTCACCGCCTCGCGCAGCTCGACGTTGCCCAGTGCTTCGACGAACTTCGACGGGGCAACGATCTGCTTGCCGGCCAGCTTGAAGGCGAAGTCGAAATCGACCGGGTTGACCGCGAAGATCTGCGCGCCCTTGCCGGTCTGCGCCTTGCGCAGGCGGGCATGCAGCAACGGCAACTCGTGGCGGATGTTGCTGCCCAGCAGCACGATGCGGTCGGCGTTCTCGATCTCGGCCATCAACACGCCGAAGGCTTCGGCAGTAGCGGCGTCGGAGAAGTCGCGGTTGTTGATGCGGTGGTCGATGTTCCGCGAACCCAGCCCCGCCGCCAGACGCGCCAGCAACGCGCCTTCTTCGTTCGAGGTCGCCGGGTGCACCAGCACGCCGAGGTCATCGCCACGGTTGGCTTCGAGGATTTCGCGGGCAGCCGCCAGACCTTCGGCCCAGCTCACTTCCTGCCACTCGCCATTGACCTTGCGCAGCGGCTTCACCGCACGGTCTGCGGCAGTCAAGCCCTGGTGCGAATAACGGTCGCGGTCGGACAGCCAGCATTCGTTGACCATCTCGTTGTCGCGCGGCACGGTGCGCAGCACTTCGCCGCGACGCACGTGCAGGAACAGGTTGGAACCCATCGCGTCGTGGTAGCCCAGCGACTCGCGCGCGGTCAGCTCCCACGGGCGCGCCTTGAACTGGAACACCTTGTTGGTCAGCGCGCCCACCGGGCAGACGTCGATGACGTTGCCGGACAGCTCGGTGGTCAGCGGCTTGCCGTCGAAGGTGCCTATCTGCAGGTTCTCGCCGCGGTACATTCCACCCAGTTCATAGGTGCCGGCGATTTCCGCGGTGAAGCGCACGCAGCGGGTGCACTGGATGCAGCGGGTCATCTCGGTGGCGACCAGCGGGCCCATGTCCTCGTCGGCCACCACGCGCTTGCGCTCGTTGAAGCGGCTGACCGAGCGGCCATAACCCAGCGAAACGTCCTGCAACTCGCACTCGCCACCCTGGTCGCAGATCGGGCAGTCCAGCGGGTGGTTGATCAGCAGGAACTCCATCACCGAGCGCTGGTACTTCAGCGCCTTTTCGTTGCGGGTCTGGATCTTCATGCCGTCCATGACCGGCGTGGCGCATGCCGGCGACGGCTTCGGCGACTTCTCGACGTCCACGAGGCACATGCGGCAGTTGGCCGCGATCGGCAGCTTCTCGTGGTAGCAGAAGCGCGGAATCGAAATGCTGGCCTTGTCGGCGGCTTGGATGATCATCGACCCCTTGGGCGCGAACAGCGTCTGCCCATCGATCTCGATGGTGACGTGCCCTTCCGGCGCCACCGGCGCCTCGCTCGGGTTCATGGGTTGCGCGCTCATGCGGCAGCAGCCTCCACCTTCTTGCCGTCAACCTTCGAATGACCGTTGACGATGTAGTACTCGAATTCGTCCCAGAACTGGCGCAGGAACCCCTGGATCGGCCATGCCGCCGCTTCGCCGAAGGCGCAGATGGTGTGGCCTTCGATCTGGCCGGCGACGGTGCGCAGCTGGTGCAGGTCTTCCATCGTGGCCTTGCCGGCGACGATGCGCTCCAGCACGCGGTGCATCCAACCGGTGCCCTCGCGGCACGGCGTGCACTGGCCGCAGGATTCCTTGTGGAAAAACTGGCTGATGCGGCAGGCGAACTTGACGCAGCACACGCTGTCATCCAGCACCACGATGGCACCCGAACCCAAGCCCGAGCCCAGCGCGCGGATGGTGTCGTAGTCCATCGGCAGCCCCTTGAGCTGCTCGGCGGTCAGCACCGGCATCGACACGCCGCCCGGAATCGCCGCCTTCAGTGTGCGGCCCGGACGCAGGCCACCGGCCATTTCCAGCAGTTCGTCGAAGGTGGTGCCCAGCGGCACTTCGAAATTGCCGCCCTTGGCCACGCAACCGGAAACGGAGAAGCACTTCGGGCCGCCGTTGGCGGTCTTGCTCAGGCCCTTGAACCACTCCGGGCCGTTGCGGATGATCGCCGGCACCGAGCCGTAGGTCTCGGTGTTGTTGATCGTGCTCGGCTTGCCGTACAGGCCGAAATTGGCCGGGAACGGCGGCTTGTAGCGCGGCTGGCCCTTCTTGCCTTCCAGCGACTCCATCAGCGCGGTTTCTTCGCCGCAGATGTAGGCGCCGGCGCCCAGCGCCGCGTAGAGGTCGATATCCACGCCGCTGCCCAGCACGTTCTTGCCCAGCCAGCCGTGCTTGTAGGCATCAGCCAAGGCCTGTTCGAAATGCTCGAACGGCTCGTGGTGGAACTCGCCGCGCAGGTAGTTGTAGCCCACGGTCGAGCCGGTGGCGTAGCAGGCAATGGCCATGCCCTCCACCACCGAGTGCGGGTTGTAGCGCAGGATGTCGCGGTCCTTGCAGGTGCCAGGCTCGGATTCGTCCGAATTGCACAGGATGTACTTCTGCGGCGCATCCTTGGGCATGAACGACCACTTCAGGCCGGTCGGGAAACCCGCACCGCCACGGCCACGCAGGCCGGATTGCTTGACCATCTCGATGACGTCGGCCGGCGCGATCTTCTCTTCGAGGATCTTGCGCAGCGCGGCGTAGCCACCGGTCTTCAAATAGTTTTCGTACGACCACGGGGTGTCGTAGTGCAGCGTGGTATAGACCACGTTGTGCGGGAGCGGCGCTGGCCCGACCGGGCCTTTGGTTTCGTGGTGTGCCATGCCTTACTCCAGCCCGTCCAGCAGCGCATCGACCTGGTCCAGCGTCAGGCGCTCGTGGTAGTGGCCGTTGATGACCATCATCGGTGCACCCGCGCAGCCGGCCAGGCACTCTTCCTCGCGTTTGAGGTAAACACGGCCGTCCGGGGTCGATTCACCGTGCTTGATGCCCAGTTTCTTCTCGCAATGGCGCACGATGTCCTCGGCGCCGTTGAGCCAGCAGCTGATGTTGGTGCAGATGGCGACGTTGTTGCGGCCGACCTTCTCGGTCTCGAACATCGAGTAGAAGCTGGCGACCTCGTAGGCCCACACGAACGGCAGGTCGAGGTACTTGGCCACCGCGGCGATCAGTTCGTCGCTCAGCCAGCCCTTGTTCTGCTCCTGCGCGGCGTGCAGCCCTTGCAGCACGGCAGAACGCTTGCGCTCCGGCGGGAACTTGGCCAGCCAGTGATCGATGTGAGCGCGCGTCTTGTCGCTCAACACCACCATCGGATCGACGTCGCGCGCCGCCTCGAAATTGCCTGTCGCCTTCATCGGCCGACCTCAACGAATACCAGATTCGGAAAAACCGACGCCCGCAGCAGCATGGCCGCGCAGGCATCGGACGTTGTGCAGTTGCCGGGCATTACCGATCGACCTCGCCGAACACGAGGTCGTAGGTGCCGACCATCGCCACCACGTCGGCCAGCATGTGGCCGCGCACGACAGAGTCGATCGACGACAGGTGGGCGAAGCCCGGCGCGCGCAGGTGCACGCGGAACGGCTTGTTGGCGCCATCGGAGACCAGATAGCAGCCGAACTCGCCCTTCGGTGCTTCGACCGCGGCGTAGGTTTCGCCGGCCGGCACGCAATAGCCTTCGCTGAACAGCTTGAAGTGGTGGATCAGTGCTTCCATGTCGTCCTTCATTTCCGCCCGCTTCGGCGGGGCGACCTTGAAGTTGTTGATGATCACCGGGCCGGGGTTGGCCTTCAGCCACTGCACGCACTGCTTGATGATGCGGTTGGATTCGCGCATCTCGGCGATGCGGACCAGGTAACGGTCGTAGCAATCACCTTCCTTGCCCAGCGGGATGTCGAAATCCACCACGTCGTACTTGGCATAGGGCTGCTTCTTGCGCAGGTCCCATTCGATGCCCGAACCGCGCAGCATCACGCCGGTCATGCCCCACGCCAGCGCGTGTTCCGGGGTGACCACGCCGATGCCGACGGTGCGCTGCTTCCAGATGCGGTTGTCGGTGAGCAGGGTCTCGTACTCATCGACGCGGCCGGGAAACTCGTTGGTGAAGTTCTCGAGGAAGTCCAGCAGCGAGCCTTCGCGCGAGGCGTTCAGGCGCTTGAGCGCATTGCCCTTGTGCCAGCGCGATTCCTTGTACTTCGGCATCGCGTCCGGCAGGTCGCGATAGACGCCACCCGGACGGTAGTAGGCCGCGTGCATGCGCGCGCCGGACACCGCCTCGTAGCAGTCCATCAGCTCCTCGCGCTCGCGGAACGCGTACAGCATCACCGCCATAGCGCCGAGGTCGAGCGCGTTGGAACCCAGCCACATCAGGTGGTTCAGGATGCGGGTGACTTCGTCGAACATCGTGCGGATGTACTGCGCGCGCTCCGGCGCCTCGATGCCCATCAGGGTTTCGATGGCGCGCACGTAGGCGTGCTCGTTGCACATCATCGAGCAGTAATCCAGCCGGTCCATGTAGCCGATGGACTGGTTGAAAGGCTTGGATTCGGCCAGTTTTTCGGTGGCACGGTGCAGCAGGCCGACGTGCGGGTCGGCGCGCACGATGGTTTCGCCGTCCATTTCCAGGATCAGGCGCAACACGCCGTGAGCGGCCGGGTGCTGCGGGCCGAAGTTCATCGTGTAGTTGCGGATCTCCTGCCGGGCCTCGGCGGGATTGCTGGCGAATGCTTCGTGCGCCTGCTGGAACTCGTTCACTTGCTTGCCTCCAACTGCGCGCGCTCGCCTTCGGCGGTCTGGTAGCGGGCGTCGTCGCGGATCACGCGGGCCACGCCGACGCGCGGCTCGACCGAGGTCACCGGCTCATAGACCACGCGCTTCTTCTCTTCGTCGTAGCGCACTTCGACGTTGCCGATCAGCGGGAAATCCTTGCGGAACGGATGGCCGACGAAACCGTAGTCGGTCAGGATGCGGCGCAGGTCCGGGTGGCCTTCGAAGATCACGCCGTACAGGTCGAACGCCTCGCGCTCGAACCAGTTCAGGCCCGGCCATACGCCGGTCAGCGAAGCCACCACCGGCAGCGATTCGCTCGGCGCGAAGCAGCGGACGCGCAGCAACTGGTTGTGCCTGTAGGAACGCAGTTGGGCGACGACGGCGAAACGCCGGGCCGGCACCGCATCGGGCTGCGCGCCTTCGGCGCCCTCCTCGTGGCTGGGGAACTCGCCCCATGCGAAGCGGCCCTGCGCCTTGCCTTCGACGCCACGGCTGAAGCCTTGCGAGGACACGTCGGCGGTATCCCACTCGTCGCTGCCGTAGCCGAGGTAATCGACGCCGCACAGGTCGGTGGCGTGTTCGAAGCCGAACTCGTCGCGCAGCGCCAGCGCGGTGGCGAGCCAGTCGGCCGCGGCCACTTCCAGCGTCACTTCGCCGCGCGGTTCGACCACGGTGACCTGCGCACCGGCAAAACGCGCGCGAAGCCGGTCGATGAGTGAGGGTGCTTGCTGGGCCATGGGGGCTGGCGTGCTCTTGGGCTTGGAAGGGGAATCAGCGGGCGATGGTCTGGGTGCGCCAGATCTTCTTCTGCAATTGCAGGATGCCGTACACCAGCGCTTCGGCGGTCGGCGGGCAGCCCGGCACATAGACATCGACCGGCACCACGCGATCGCAACCGCGCACCACCGAATACGAATAGTGGTAGTAGCCGCCGCCGTTGGCGCAGCTGCCCATCGAGATCACCCACTTCGGGTCGGGCATCTGGTCATAGACCTTGCGCAGCGCCGGGGCCATCTTGTTGACCAGCGTGCCGGCCACGATCATCACGTCCGACTGGCGCGGCGACGGGCGGAACACCACGCCGTAGCGGTCCAGGTCCAGGCGCGCCGCACCGGCGTGCATCATTTCCACCGCGCAGCAGGCCAGGCCGAAGGTCATCGGCCACATCGAGCCGGTGCGCGCCCAGTTGAGCAGCGCATCGACGCTGGTGGTGACGTAGCCCTTTTCCAGCAGCGGGTTGTCGCCTTCGGGGCGCAGGATGTCATCGACCCGCCCTTCCGGGACGGGGTTGTTCATCAGCCCGTCGAGAGTTTGGATCACTCCCATTCCAGCGCTCCCTTCTTCCACACGTAGATAAAGCCGAGGAACAGCATGCCCACGAACAGGCCCATCGTGACCAGCGAGCGAGCGCCAAGCTCCATGAACACCTGGGTCCACGGCACGATGAAGATGATTTCCAGGTCGAAGACGATGAACTGGATGGCGATGAGGTAGTAGCGCACGTCGAACTTCATGCGCGCGTTCTCGAACGCCTCGAAGCCGCACTCGTACGGCGACAGTTTCTGCTCGTCGGGGCTGCGGGGGCCAAGGAAGCGGCCGATCAGCATCAGGGCGATGCCGATGCCGGCGGCGACGATCAGGAACAGCAGGGACGGCAAATATTCGGCCAGCACAGCGATTCTCTCTTGCCTCTGCCCGGGCACCGAGGATGCCAAGGCATGGGGTTGTCGGGATTTGCCACGGCGGGCGCTGTTGCAACCCGCGTACCCGCGTACAAACAATGGTGCCCAAGAGGGGACTCGAACCCCTACGACTTGCGTCGCTACCACCTCAAGGTAGTGCGTCTACCAATTCCGCCACCTGGGCTTGCATCGGCGCATCTGACTGCGCAGTGCGCCGCGCATTGTAACCGTCTTCAGTCTTTCTGTGCGCTTTCGGCGGGCTTTTCTTCGCCCTGTTCCGGCACATTTTCGACCGGGGCCGCAGCTTGCGGCACTTCGGCCACCGCCGGCACGGCCGCCTGCGGCACCGACTGCAATTCACCCGCCGGGGCGGCGGGTGCCTCGGCCTGCGACATCACGCCCAGGCCGGCATCGGACGGACGGTTGCCGTGGCTGGCGTACCACGCCATGAACAGGCTGATGCCGAAGAACACGATGGCCAGCCACTTGGTGCTCTTGGACATGAAGTTGGACGCGCCGCGCGCGCCGAACACCGTGCCCGAGGCGCCCGCGCCGAAGCCCGAGCCAGCCGCCGCGCCGGAGCCGCGCTGCATCAGGATCAGCGCGATCATCGCGATCGCCACCAGCACATAGACCACATTGAGGATCGTCATCAACATTTGAAACTCGTCCCGGACAATTCACACGTTAGCGACTGGCCGCCGCCCGTGCGATGGCCAGGAAATCGGCGGCCACCAACGAAGCGCCGCCCACCAGCCCGCCATCGACGTCGGGCTGCGCAAACAGCTCGGCGGCGTTGTCGGGCTTGACGCTGCCCCCGTACAGGAGCGGCAGCGAATCGGCGATTCTAGCATCGTAGGCGGCCACTTCGCCACGAATGAATGCATGCACCGCCTGCGCCTGCGCCGGGCTGGCGGTGCGACCGGTGCCGATGGCCCAGACCGGCTCGTAGGCCACCACCGCATCGGCGAACGCGGCGGCGCTGACCAGGTCGAGCACCGGGCGCAGCTGCGAGGCGATGACGCCCTCGGTCAGCCCGGCCTCGCGCTGTTGCAGGGACTCGCCGACGCACAGGATCGGGCGCAGCCCGGCGTTGACCGCCGCGAGGAACTTGCGCGCCACGTGCTCGCTGGATTCATGGTGGTACTGGCGGCGCTCGGAATGGCCGACCAGGCCGAAGCGCGCGCCGACATCGACCAGCATCTTCGCCGACACCTCGCCGGTATAGGCGCCCTCCTGGTTGCTGCTGACGTCCTGCGCGCCGAAGGCCAGCGCGGCGCCTTCGAAATCCTCGACCAGATCGCCCAGGTACGGCAGCGGCGGCAGCACCACCACCTCCACGCCCGCCAGCGGCAGCCCGGCGGCCACCTGCCCCACCAGCTCGGTGGCGAATTGACGGCTGCCATGCAGCTTCCAGTTGCCGGCGACGATCTTGCTGCGCATGAAGGAGCGACTCCCCGTGAAAAAGTGGGCGAAGGATAGCCCAAATGCGGACAGCCACAGGACATTCGGCGGACAACGCCGGACAAATACGCTCTTGGCAATGCCCGACCGTTGCCTGGCAGCCAACACTCCCCACGAACACGAAGGCCGCCTTGCGGCGGCCTTCGTGCGCTTACTTCAGCTTGATCTCGCGCAGGCGCTCTTCGAGGAAGCCGTGGGCGGTAATCGGCTCGGGGTAGCGGCTGGGGTTATCGGCGTTGGTGCACGAGGGCAACACGTCGATCAGGAAGTCCGGGTTCGGGTGCAGGAAGAACGGCACCGAGTAGCGCGGCTGGCGCGCCAGTTCGCCCGGCGGGTTGACCACGCGGTGGATGGTCGAGGGATAAACGTGGTTGGTCAGGCGTTGCAGCATGTCGCCGATGTTGACCACGATGGTGTCCGCGTCCGAGGTGAACGGCACCCACTCGCCCTCGTGCGACTGCACTTCCAGCCCGGCCGCGCTGGCACCGACCAGCAGGGTGATGAAGTTGATGTCGCCATGCGCGCCGGCGCGCACGTTGGGGATGTCGTCGGTGGTGATCGGCGGGTAGTGGATCGGGCGCAGGATCGAGTTGCCGTTGTTGGTCTTGTCGGCGAAATAATCCTGCGGCAGGCCGATGTGCAGCGCCAGCGCCGACAGCACCCGCGAGCCGAGCGCGTCGAGCTTCTGGTACAGGCCGTAGCCATGCTCGCGGAAACCCGGCACTTCGGCCGGCCACAGGTTCGGCGGCATCACCTCGCGGTACGGGGAGTCGTCCGCGATCTCGCGGCCGATGTGCCAGAACTCCTTCAAGTCGAAGTGCTTGGAGCCCTTGGCGGTTTCCACGCCGAACGGGGTATAGCCGCGCGCGCCGCCGCCGCCGGCGACGTGGTACTGCTTCTTCACCTCCTCGGGCAGGGCGAAGAACGCCTTGAACACGCCGTAGGCGGCGTCGATGTCGGACTGGGCGATGCCGTGGTTGCGGATGCCGGCGAATCCCCATTGTCGATAGGCCGCGCCCAGCTCGGCCACGAAGGCGTCGCGATCGCTGTCGAAACGGGTGATGTCGAGGGTCGGGATCTTGCTCACGGCGGTTCCTGGCTTGTCATGGATGACCGGGCCGGCGGCTGCCCGTCGCCCGGCTGAACATTGTGACAGATCGCCTCCATCCCGACGCTCGATACATTGATACAAACGGATACAATCCAGCCCGCCCGGGGCTGACGCAGGCAGGACCGGCTCCCCTCTCCTCCCACCCTCATCCCCTCCCATGCACTCCCTCCCCCCGGCGGCCCGCCCGCTGAAGATCCTGCACACCGAGGCCGCCAAAGGCATGGGAGGCCAGGAGATCTACCTCTTCCGCCACCTGCTGGCGATGCGCGCGCGCGGCCATGATGTCTCGCTGCTGTGCCAACCCGGCGCGCGGCTGGCGGCGGTGGCGCGCGAACAGGGCTTCATCGTCCATACGCTGGAAATGGGCGGGCTGCTGCGCCTGCTGCGCGGCATCCGCGCGGTATGGCATCTGGCCCGCAAACACCGCTACGACGTGGTCAACGTCACCAGCCGCCGCGACGCGCTGATCGCCGCGGCCGGCGCGCGCCTGGCCGGCACGCCGCTGGTGGTGCGCTCGCGCCACCTGATGAGCCCGGTCAATTCGCTGCTGACCTACACCGGGCTGCCGCACCGCGTCATCACCGTCAGCCAGTTCGTCAAGCGCCTGCTGCAGGAACGCGGCATCGCGCCGGAACGGATCGGCGTGGTGCCACCGATGGCGCCGGCGCACGCTGCCGAAAGTGACGACGCCGCGGCCCTGGACAGCCTGCGGCAACTGCGTGCGCAGGTCCGCGCCGAACTCGGCTTCGGCGATGACGACGTGGTCGTCGGTTGCGTGGCGGTGCTGCGCGAGCCCAAGGGCCACCTCGACCTGCTCGGCGCGATCGCCCCGCTGTGCCGGGAAAACCCGCGCCTGCACCTGTACATCGCCGGCGACGGCGAACCGGTGATGTCGCGCCTGAAAGCACAGCGCGCGCAGCTGGGCATCGAAGCCCAGGTACACCTGCCCGGCTACCGCGACGACGCGACGCGGCTGATGGCCGGTTTCGACCTGTTCGCCCTGCCCAGCCACAAGGAGGCGGCCGGCATGGTATTTCTGGAAGCCGCGCAAGCCGGCGTGCCGGTCGTCGCCACCCGCGTCGGCGGCATCCCGGAAATGGTGGTCGAACATGTCAACGCCCTGCTCGTCGAACGCGGCGATACTGCGGCACTGACCGACGCGCTGCGCACGCTGGCCGCCGACGTCAACCTGCGGCAGGCAATGGGCAGTGCCGGCCGGGACTGGATACGCCACGAACACCGCTTCAGCGCCGATGGCCACTGCGAGGCCACCGAACACTACTATCACCTCTGGCTTGGGGAACTCGGGCATGGCCCACGCAACATCGGTACCGGTGCTGATGCACCACCACGTCAGCCCGTCGCCGGGCATGATCACCGTCTCACCGGAGAACTTTGAGAGCCAGATCGCCTGGCTGGCCGCCGATGGCTGGACGTCGCTGACGCTGGAGCAATACGCAGGCTTCCTCGCCGGCAAGCCGGTACCGCGCAAGTCGATCGTCATCACCTTCGACGATGGCTACCTCGACAACTGGGTGCATGCGCATCCGGTCCTGCAGAAGTACGGCATGCACGCGGTGGTGTTCGTGGTCACCGGCTGGATGGGCGAAGGCCCGGTGCGCCCGTATGCCGGCCAGCCCGGCGCGGCCCTGCCCGCCACGCCCGACCACCGCGCCTGCGAGGCGGCGATCTTCGAGCAGGGGTGCGCCGACGAGGTGATGATGCGCTGGAGCGAGGCGCGCGCGGCCATCGAGGCCGGCACCTTCGAAGTGCATTGCCACACGCATACGCACACACGCTGGCTGCGCCAGGACCTCAGCCGCGAGCAGCGCCGCGCGGGCATCAGCGGCGATTTGTCGATGGCCCGGCAAGTGCTGCTCGACAAGCTCGGCGAGGCGTCGGACACCCTGTGCTGGCCGTATGGCGACTTCGACCAGGACTACCTGGAAGTGGCGCGCGAACAGGGCTTCCGCTACCTCACACCACCCATCCGTTCGGCCGCAACGTCGTCGGCGGCGACCCGGAGCACATCTACCGCTTCGCCATCCGCAACCGCCCCGCCAAGTGGCTGCGCAAGCGCATCGCATGCAGCTACAACCCGCTGATCGCGCCGTTCTTCAACCGCTTCAAGGCCAGCCGCAAGGGCATGGTCGCGGGGCCGTGAACCGGCCGCGCGGATAGCGGCGGAGGACACCTGTCGCCGCACGGCGAAACGCCCCGGAATCCGGGGCGTTTCGCGTCATGCGGCAGCAGCCTTGACCGCCGTGGCCAGGCGATCGAGCGTGGCCTGCATCAGCATGGCGTCATCGGCCTCCACCGTCACCCGCACCACCGGTTCGGTGCCGGACGGGCGCAGGAAGGCGCGGCCACGGCCGGCCACCGCCTGCTGCGCGGCGGCCAAGGCGGCGACCACCGCATCGGACTGCACGATGGCCTTGGCCGATGCGCCCTGCCCGATGCGCACGTTGATGGTTTGCTGCGGCACCCGGCTCAAGCCGGCCAGCGCCTGTTGCAGGGTGATGCCACGGCGCTTGAGCACTTCCAGCACCTGCAAGGCGCTGATGATGCCGTCGCCGGTGGTCGCCCGGTCCAGGCACAGCAGGTGGCCGGAGGCTTCGCCACCGAGCACGCCGCCGTGCTCCAACAACGCCTGATGGACGTAGCGGTCGCCGACGTTGGCGCGCAGGAAACCGATGCCGGCGCGCTCCAGCGCCTGTTCGAAACCGTAGTTGGTCATCAACGTGCCGACCACCGGCCCGTGCAGGCGGCCGCTGGCCTGCCAGTCCAGCGCCAGCAGGTACAGCAGGTCGTCGCCGTCATGCACGCCACCGTCGCCATCGACGAACAGCAGGCGATCGCCGTCGCCGTCGAAAGCAATGCCTACGTGGGCGCCAATCGCACGCACGCGCTCGGCCAATGCCTCCGGGTGCATCGAGCCGACGCCATCATTGATGTTCACGCCGTTGGGTTCGACGCCGATGGCATCGACGCTGGCGCCGAGTTCGCGCAGCACCAGCGGCGCGACCTGGTAAGTGGCGCCATGCGCGCAATCGACCGCGATGCGCATGCCGGACAGGTCGAAATCACGCGGCACCGAGTTCTTGCAGGCCTCGACGTAGCGGCCGATGGCATCGCGGGTGCGCACCGCCTTGCCCAGCCGCTCGGACGGCACGGTCGAGAACGGCAGGTCGAGCGCGGCCTCGATCGACAGTTCGGTCGCGTCGTCGAGCTTCTCGCCCTGCGCCGAGAAGAACTTGATGCCGTTGTCATAGTGCGGGTTGTGCGAAGCGGAAATGACGATGCCGCCATCGGCGCGCAGCGAACGGGTCAGGTGCGCGACCGCCGGGGTCGGCATCGGCCCCATCAGCTGCACGTGCACGCCGGCGGCGACCAGCCCCGCCTCCAGCGCGGCCTCGAACATGTAGTTGGAGATGCGGGTGTCCTTGCCGATGATCGCCAGTGGCTTGCGGCTGCTGCCGCGCGCCTGCAACGACTGCACCAGCGCCTGCCCATAGGCATTGCCCAGCCGCAGCACGAAATCGGCGGAAATCGCACCTTCGCCGACCCGGCCACGAATGCCGTCGGTGCCGAAATACTTGCGCGCGGCCATCACGCCGCCGCGTCTTCGGCCGGACGTTCCTGCCGCATCAGCATCGCCAGCAGGTCGGCCAGGCGATCGCGCATTTCGCGGCGATCGCAGATCTGGTCGATGGCACCGTGTTCAAGCAGGAATTCCGACCGCTGGAAGCCTTCGGGCAGCTTCTCGCGCACGGTCTGCTCGATCACGCGCGGGCCGGCGAAGCCGATCAGCGCCTGCGGCTCGGCGATGTTGATGTCGCCCAGCATCGCGAACGAGGCCGACACGCCGCCAGTGGTCGGGTGGGTCAGCACCGAGATGTACGGCAGCCCGGCCTCGCGCAGCCGGCCCAGCGCGGCCGAGGTCTTGGCCATCTGCATCAGCGAGAACAGGCCTTCCTGCATGCGCGCGCCGCCGCTGGCGGAGAAATTGACGAACGGGCAGCCCAGCTCCAGCGCCGTTTCGGCAGCCAGCGCGAAACGCTCGCCGACCACCGAGCCCATCGAGCCGCCCATGTAGGCGAAATCGAACGAGGAAGCGACCAGCGGCCGGCCCTTCAGGGTGCCGCGCATGGCCACCAGCGCGTCGTACTCGCCGGTGTTCTTCTGCGCAGCCTTGATGCGCTCGGCGTACTTCTTCTGATCCTTGAACTTGAGCAGGTCGGTCGGGCCGAGGCGGGCGGCGATTTCGGTGGTACTGTCGGCGTCGAACAGCGCCGCCAGCCGGGCGCGGGCACGGATGGCCATGTGGTGGCCGCACTTCGGGCAGACCTCCAGGTTTTCTTCCAGTTCCGGCCGGTACAGGGCGGCACCGCAACTGTTGCACTTCTCCCACAGCCCCTCGGGGACGCTGCGCTCCTTGGTGGGCGAGTTGTCGGTGCGGATGCCGGACGGCATCAATTTGCTGATCCAGCTCATGCGGGATGTCGGTTCCGTACAGGGCGGCCAAGGGCCGCGAGAAGGCCAACAGTCTAGCGCGCGGCGGCAAACCGACGGTAGCGTACAGAACCGGGCACCCGCCCTGCCCGTCCCGCCGAAAAATCCCAATGACCATCCATTTCCGCCAGATCGACAGCCCGCTGGGGCCGCTCACCGTATCCGCGTCCGGGCAGGGGCTGAATGCGGTCGAGTTCCCGCTGGATGGCTGGTTCCTGCCCCGCGATGGCTGGCGCGAGGCCGACCACCCGCTGCTGCAACAAGCGCACCGGCAGTTGGATGAATACTTTGCCGGCCAGCGCCGGGCATTCGACCTGCCGCTGGCACCGCAGGGCACACCGTTCCAGCGGGAGGTCTGGTTCGCGCTGGCGGGCATCCCCTACGGCCAGACCATGAGCTATGCGCAACTGGCCGCCAAGCTGGGCCGCCCGACCGCCAGCCGCGCGGTGGGCGCGGCCAATGGCCGCAACCCGCTGGGCATCCTCCTGCCCTGTCACCGCGTGGTGGGGGCCAATGGCACGCTGACCGGTTTCAGCGGCGGGCTGGAAGCCAAGCGGTTTTTGCTGGAGTTGGAAGGGGCGTTGCCGAAACCGGCAGCCGATTTGTTCGGCGGAACAATGTAGAAGCTCAGCTTGCTGCGCGATGGGGCGTTATCGGAAAAGCCTCATCGCGCGGCAAGCTGCGCTCCTGCAAGGCTCAGGCGTCCAGCGCCCGCCGCAGCGGGGCGAGGAACGCACCGGCATTGCGCACGGCCTCTTCGACCGTGGCGGCTTCGGCCATCGCCGCGACCAGGGCGCTGCCAACCACCACGCCATCGGCATCGACTGCCATTGCCACAGCGCTGGCCGCGTCCTTGATGCCGAAACCGGCCACCACGGGCGCTTTGGAGCGGCTGCGCAGTCCACGCAGGCGTTCGCTGGCGGCGGCACTGTCCAGCCGCTCCGAGGCGCCGGTAACGCCGGCGAAGCTGACGCAGCAGAGGTAGCCCTGCGCCGCCTCGCACAAGGCGTCCAGCCGCTGCGCGCTGCTGGTCGGCGAGGCCAGCAGGATCAGCGCCAACCCGGCGGCGGTGAACGCGGCACGGGTTTCCTGCGCGCTTCCGGCGGCAAATCCACCAGCAGCACGCCATCGACACCGGCAGCCACTGCTTCGGCGGCAAACTGCGCGGCGCCACGGATTTCCACCGGGTTGAGGTAGCCCATCAGCACCACTGGGGTCAGCGCATCCTGTGTACGGAAGCGTGCCACGCTGTCGAACACGTAGCGCAGGGTCGCGCCACGCGCCAGCGCATGCTCGGAGCTGCGCTGGATGGTGGGGCCGTCGGCCATCGGGTCGGAAAACGGCACGCCCAGTTCGATCACGTCGGCGCCGGCGGCGACCAGTTCGTGCATCACCGGCACCGTGGCTTCCAGCGACGGGTCGCCGGCGGTGATGAACGGGATCAGCGCCTTGCGGCCACTGGCGCGCAGGCGGGTGAAGCATTCGTCGATACGGGTCACGGGCATCTCAGGCGCATCCTTCAATCAGTTCGACCGCATCGGGCTGGCCCCAGTAAATCGAGGTCACCACGCCGTTGAGGGTTTCCAGGCGCAAGGCCAGATTGGCCTGCTTGTCTGTCCAGGTCAGGTACTCGCCATCGGGCGAGGCATAGGCGTGAGGGCTGGCCACGACGCCGGCAGGCAGGCGTTCGCGCGCCTCGGCCTCGGTCATGCCCACCCACAGGCCAAACGGAATTGGCGGCGCGGCAGCCGGCGGCGCATCGACGCGCACGCTCGGGTCGCCTTCGCCATCCACGTCGAAGCGTGCGATGCGCTCGCCGATCACCATCATCGACATGCCATCCGGCAAGCTGCCTTGATCGTAATATTCGCAGTCGCCTTCCATCGCCTCGCGCATGCCTGCCGATACGAAGGCTTCATCGCCCGCCCCCTTGCCGAACAACGCACCGATGCGCAGTTCGCCGACTGCGGCCAGTTGCGCGGCGGCAGCCGGCGAGGCCGGCGCGGCTTCCGGCGATGCGGGCGGCGCGCCTGCCGGCAGCGGCCGCACCTCGGGCTCGGGCGGCTTGCAGGCCGCCAGCACCATGCCCAGGCAGGCCAGCGCACCCATGCGGAACAAGTACCCGTTCACAGCGACAGCCCTTCGCGCGCAGCGATGGTATGCACGTCCTTGTCGCCGCGACCGGAGAGGTTGCACAGCACCAGCGCGTCCTTCGGCAATTCGCGCGCCAGTTTGATCGCCTGCGCCACCGCGTGGCTGGATTCCAGCGCCGGCAGGATGCCCTCGGTGCGGGTCAGGCGGTGGAACGCGGCCAGCGCCTCGTCGTCGGTGATGCCGACGTACTGCGCGCGGCCCGTGTCGGACAGGAACGCATGCTCGGGGCCGACGCCGGGGTAGTCCAGGCCGGCGGAAATGGAATGGGTTTCGGTGATCTGGCCGTCGTCGTCGCACAGCACGTAGGTGCGGTTGCCGTGCAGCACGCCGGGGCGGCCGGCCGAGATCGAGGCGGCGTGGCGGCCGGTGGCGATGCCGTCGCCGGCGGCCTCGGCGCCGTAGATCTTCACCTCGCGGTCGTTGAGGAAGGCATGGAACAGGCCGATCGCGTTGGAACCGCCGCCGACGCAGGCGGTGATCGCATCGGGCAGGCGGCCGTAGTCCTCCAGCATCTGCGCGCGCGCCTCGCGCCCGACAATCGCGTTGAAGTCGCGCACCATGCGCGGGTACGGGTCGGGGCCGGCGACGGTGCCGATGATGTAGAAGGTGTCGCGCACGTTGGTCACCCAGTCGCGCATCGCTTCGTTGAGCGCGTCCTTGAGCGTGGCCGAGCCGCTGCTCACCGGCACCACCGTGGCGCCGAGCAGCTTCATCCGATAGACGTTGATCTTCTGCCGCTCGATGTCGGTGGCACCCATATAGACCACACATTCCAGCCCCAGCCGCGCGGCGACAGTGGCGCTGGCCACGCCGTGCTGGCCGGCGCCGGTCTCGGCGATGATGCGGGTCTTGCCCATGCGCGCGGCCAGCAAGGCCTGGCCGATGGTGTTGTTCACCTTGTGCGCGCCGGTGTGGTTCAGGTCTTCGCGCTTGAGCAGGATTTGCGCGCCGCCGACGTCGCGGCTCAAGCGCTCGGCGTGGTAGATCGGGCTGGGGCGGCCCACGTAATGCTTCAAATCCTTGTCGTAGGCGGCGATGAAAGCCGGATCCACCCGCGCCTGGTCGTAGGCGGCAGCCAGTTCCTGCAACGGCCCGACCAGCGTTTCGGCGACGAAGCTGCCGCCGTAGCGGCCAAAGTGCCCGCGGGCATCGGGGAAGGCGTGGAAATCGGAGATCGGCGCAGCGGTCATGGCATCACGGTCGAACAGGATAGGCATGCACCCTAACGCACACGCCCGGCAATGAAAATCGATGAATACGCCCACCATGTGTTAGAAAAACTCACATGAAAAACCAACAGAACAAACGCTTTTCACGACGAAACCGCCCGAAGGGCGGCGCAGGGCCGGTTTTTGTTCCTGAAAAAGCGGCATTCCCGCCATCCATGGCGGTCAGGTGTGCGCCATGAAGGACGAACGCGCCCTGCCCTCGCTCAATGCGCTGCGCGCCTTCGAGGCTGCTGCCCGGCTGCGCAGCGTCAGCCTCGCCGCCGACGAACTGCATGTGACCCACGGTGCGGTCAGCCGCCAGTTGCGGGCGCTGGAGGAGGACCTCGGCGTGGCCCTGTTCGAACGCGACGGCCGCGGCATCCGCCCCACAGCCGCCGGCAAGCGTCTGCTGGAAGCCGCTTCGTCAGCCTTCGCCCAGCTGCGCGATTGCGTGGCCGGCCTGCGCCGCACGCAACGCGGCGACGCCCTCGTGCTCGGCTGCCCCGGCAGCATCCTGGCGCGCTGGATGATCCCGCGCCTGCAACGGCTGCAACGTGACCTGCCCGGCCTGACCCTGCACCTGTCCGCGCAGGACGGCGATTTCGCGCCACGGCTGGACGGATTGGACACGGCGCTGATGCTCGGCCAATCGCCGTGGCCAACAGGCTGGCAGGTGCAGGCGCTGGCGGCCGAACGCATCGGCCCGGTATTCAGCCCGGCCATGCCCGGCGCGTCGCTGCTTGCCGCGCAACCGCTGCATGCGCTGCTCGGCCAGCCGCTGCTGCACACCCGTTCGCGCCCGCAGGCATGGCCCACGTGGGCCGCGCGCAACGGCCTCGACGATGCCGGCCTGTGCTACGGCACCGGCTTCGAACACCTGTATTACCTGCTGGAAGCAGCCGTCGCCGGCCTCGGCATCGCCATCGCACCCGAGCCGCTGGTGGCCGACGACCTCGTCAGCGGCCGCTTGATCGCGCCGTGGGGGTTCGTCGAAACCGAGGGGTGCTGGGCGCTGTGTTCAGCAAGCGAGCAGCCACATCCGCAGGCCGATGTACTGGCGCAATGGCTGCGCACACAACTGGTTACCCCTGCGTAGGAGCGCAACGAGGTACGCCTACTCAGTTTCCTGCGACGCAGGGTGGTCAGCCCGACGGACTTCCTCGACGAAACGGCGCATCTTCTCGCCATCTTTCAAGCCGGGTCCGGATTCGATGCCGCTGGATACATCGACGCCCCACGGGCGGGTGGCGACGATGGCGTCGAACACGTTGTCCGGGCGGATGCCGCCGGCCAGCAGGAAGGGGCGATGCAGGCCCGCAGGCACCTGTGCCCAATCGAAGGTCATGCCGCTGCCGCCACTACCACCCGGCGCGTGGCTGTCCAACAGGAAGCCCGCCGCCTGCGGATGCGCTTGCTGCAAATCGCGCGCGATGACTTCGCCTGCGCCCCCCATCGCCACCGCCTTCAGGTAAGGCATGTTGAACGAGCGGCAGAAGGCATCGTCTTCGTCACCGTGGAATTGCAGCAGGTCCGGCCGCACCGCGCGCAGCACTTCGCGCACTTCCTCGCGGCTGTTGTCACGGAACAGCGCAACCACATCGACCAGTGGCGCCACCGCGAGGCGCATCGCCCGTGCCTCGGCCGGCGTCACCCGGCGCTTGCTCTCGCGGGCAAAGATGAAGCCCACCGCATCCACGCCCAGCTCGCCGGCCAGGCGGATGTCGCCGGCGCGGGTCATGCCACAGAACTTGATGCGGGTACGGAACAAGCTGCGGGTCACAGCGTCACCTCTGCCGGCAACTGCCATTGACCGGGATACAGCGGGCCGACGAACACCAGCCCCTGCGGCGGCGCGGTCGGGCCGGCCTCAGTACGGTCTCGCAATGCCAGCACCTCGCCGATCCAGCCTTCGGGCTGCTCGCCCGCGCCGACCAGCAGCAGCGAGCCGACGATGTTGCGCACCATGTGGTGCAGGAAGGCGTTGGCCTGTACCTCCACTTCCACCACCTCACCCAAGCGGGTGACGGAGATGGCTTGCAGTTCGCGCCGTGCATGCAGCGCCTGGCACTGGATGCTGCGGAACGAACCGAAATCGTTTTCGCCCAGCAGCGCCTGCGCGGCGCGGTGCATCGCCCCGGCATCCAGCGGGCGACGCTCCCAGCTCAAGGTCTGCCGATACAGCGCCGGGCGCACTTGCCGGTTGAGCAGGCGGTAGCGATAGCGGCGCGCCTTCGCCGAGAAACGCGCATGGAAATCGTCGGCCACCGGCACGCACCAGCGCACGCACACTGACGGCGGCAACCGCGTGGTGGTGCCCAACACCCAGCCGCGCGGCTCGCGTGCCACGTCGCTGTCGAAATGCACCACCTGGCATTCGCCATGCACGCCGGCATCGGTACGCCCAGCGCAGACCACATTGATCGGCGCGTTGGCGACCGAGGAAAGCGCGCCTTGCAAGGTCGCCTGCACGCTGGGGCAACCGCTTTCGCCCAACTGCTGCCAGCCCTTGAAGTCGCTGCCGTCGTATTCCACGCCCAGCGCGTAGCGCATGCTTGATCCCTTCTCGTTGCGTGCCGTGGCGGCGGGTGGTCAGTCGCTTTCGCGCTCGGACCACACCGCCAGTTCATTGCCGCCCGGCTCGACGAACTGGAAGCGGCGGCCGCCGGGGAACGCGAACACCGGCTTCACCACGGTGCCGCCCTGCGCTTCCACCGCGGCCTGCACCGGCGCCAGCTGCGCCGCATAAAGCACGACCAGCGGCGCGCCTGCTTCGGAGGTAGCCGGATTGCCACGGCAGAACCCGCCCTGCAATTCACCGTCGTCGAAGGCGGCGTAGTCCGGGCCGTAATCCTCGAAATGCCAGCCGAACGCCTGCTCGAAGAAACGCCGGCTCGCAGCCGGGTCACGCGAGGCGAACTCCACGTAATCGATGCGACGTTCGCGTTTCATCGTTGCGTCCTCAACCCAACCGCGCCAGCAATTCCAGCGCCTCGTTGCGCGCCTGCGGATCGGCGCCGGTCACCACTTCGTTGAGCAGCGTGCGCGCGGTTTCCGCATCGCCGAGGTCGAGGTAGGCAATGGCCAGTTCCAGCCGCTCGCGGCCGGCCGGGGCCGGGTTCAGCGGGGCGAGGCTGGCCATGCTGTCGGCAGCCGCGGCCGCGTCTTGCGCGGCAACGGGTTCCGGTTCGGCATGCGCCGGAACCGGGGCCGGGTGCGAGGCCTCGAACAGCAGCGTCGGCCCGCGCGATTCGGCCGGCTCCGGTTCGGCTTCGACGATCGAAGGCGGCTGCGACCAGAACGGCGCGGCCTCGGCGGCGTACTCGACCACGATTTTTTCGTCCGGCTCCGGCAACAGCTCATCGCCGGCGCGGCCATCGGCCTCGTCCACGGCCGGCCCCAACACCGCAAAGCTTGGCCCGCTGCGCGGAGCGCGCGACGACGCCGGCAGCGGCGACGGCTTGCGCCGGCGTGACAGCCACCAGCCCGCACCGCCAAGCACCAGCAGCGCCAACCCCAGCCATGCCCACGACGCCGAAGCCGCCGACTCCTTCTTCGTCGCCTCGGCCAGGCGCTGCTGCGCGGCGGCCAGGTCGCTGTCCTTCATCGCGATCAGCGACTGTTGCTGCTTCTGCAATTTTTCCAGGTCGGCGACGCGCTCGCGCAGTTCCTGCAATTCCGCATCGCGCGTGGCGACATCCTCGCGCGCCTGCCGCAGTTGTTCGTTCGCCGCCATGTCACCCTCGCCACCAGCGTCGAGGCCGGTCGTCGTTCCCGCATTCTGTTGCCCGCCGGCCACGGCCGGGGCGATTTCCAGCCGCGCGTTGTTCGCCGCCGCAGCCGCGTTGCCGCCAGCCGCCGCAACCGGTACGGCGCCTGCCACTTCCGGCTGCGGAATCGGCGCGCGCGCCTGCCGCCACTGCGCGGTGTGCTCGCGCACGATCGCGCGCGCTTCGGCCGCATTGATCTGCGCCAGCTCGTCCGCCTGCGGCACGCGCAGCACCGCGCCCTGCCGCAGCAGGTTGACGTTGCCGCGGATGAATGCCTCCGGGTTCGCGCGCAGCAGGGCGAGCATGGTCTGTTCCAGCGAATGGCCGCTGTCGTGCGCCAGCCCGCCGGCGATCTGCGACAAGGCCTGCCCGCGCCGCACCGGCGCCAGCTGGCCTTCGACCGGCATTGCCGGTGCGTTGGCCGGCACTGCGGGCCGTGCCGGCTCGGTCGCCGGGGATTGCGGCGCGGCGGGCGTTGCCGGTTCGGCGGCTGCAACCGCAACCGGTGCAGGCTCGGGGACACGCACGATCCGGTCGCTCTGCATCGCCGGCGCTTCGATCACCGGCTCGGCGACCGCCGCCGCGCTTTCCGGCGCGGACACCAGCGCCGAGTATTCGCGCACCAGCCGGCCCTGCCCCCAATCAACCTCGATCAGGAAACCCAGCGACGGCGCCTGCACTGGCGTGGCGCTGGTGACGCGCACCACCGCCCGCCCCTGCGCATCCTGCGCGAACGCAAACTGCAATTCGCTGACCAGCCCTTCCGGGCGGGCCAGGCCGACGCGCTCGAAGGTGGCCGGCGACGCCAGCCCGACGCGGGCATTGGCCAGCTCGTCCGGGTCGCTGGAAATCACCGGGATTTCGGCCAGCAGCGGTTGCCCCGGCCGGGACAGCACGCGGATATTGCCCAACCCCAATGCCATTGCCGCGCTGCTGGACAACGCCAGCAGCAGCGCGAGCACTGTTTGTATCGAGCGCATCGCGCCCTTGCCCCGTGGTTTCATGCGGCGAACTATAACGGCTGACCCGGTTTTGTAATACCGCAGCGGAAACGACGACGCCGGCGCAGGCCGGCGTCGTGATGACGAAGCGGCGGCGTGGCCTCAGCCGCCGTTGGCGACCAGCTCGGCCACCTGCACCGCGTTGAGCGCGGCGCCCTTGCGAATGTTGTCGGCCACCACCCACATGTTCAGGCCGCGCGGATGCGAGAGGTCTTCGCGGATGCGGCCGACATAGACCGGGTCGGTGCCGGAAGCGTGCGTCACCGGCGTCGGGTAGCCGCCGGCCTTGCGCTCATCGACAACCTTCACGCCGGGTGCGGCGGCCAGCAATTCGCGCGCCTGCTCGGTGGTGATCTTCTTCTTCGTCTCGACGTTGACCGCCTCGGAATGGCCGTAGAACACTGGCACGCGCACCGCGGTGGGGTTCACCTGGATGCTGTCGTCGCCGAGGATCTTGCGGGTTTCCCACACCAGCTTCATTTCCTCCTTGGTGAAGCCGTTGTCGAGGAACTCGTCGATGTGCGGGATCAGGTTGAAGGCGATCTGCACCGGGAACTTGGTCGGCTCGATTTCCTGGAAGCCCAGCAACTGCGCGGTCTGCTTGCCCAGTTCCTCCATGCCGCTCTGGCCAGCGCCGGACACCGACTGGTAGGTGGCCACGTTGATGCGCTCGATGCCGTATTCGCGGTGGATCGGCGCCAGCACCGGCATCAGCTGCATGGTCGAGCAGTTCGGGTTGGCGATGATGCCGCGCGGGCGGTTCTTCGCCGCTTCCGGGTTCACTTCGGAGACCACCAGCGGCACATCGTCGTCGTAGCGGAACGAGGACGAGTTGTCGATCACCACCGCGCCGGCAGCGGCGAACTTCGGCGCGAATTCCTTGGAAATGCCGCCACCGGCGGAGAACAACGCGATCTCGACGCCAGTCGGGTCGAAGGTAGCCAGATCTTCGATGGTGATCTTTTCGCCATTGAATTCGATGGTGTTGCCGGCCGAACGGGCCGAAGCCAGCACCGACAGCTTGCCGACCGGGAACTTGCGCTCGGCCAGGATGGCCAACATGGTCTGGCCGACCGCGCCGGTGGCGCCGACGATGGCTACGTGGAAACGACGGGATTCATTGCTCATGGGGGATTCTCGATAGGGAGAGAGAAGACAGGTGTCGGGCCATGTTCGGGGAACCTCCGGCAGGACAGCCGCAGAGGCTCCCTATCGTTTGCCGGTAATCGCCATGCACGTAATCGCCATGCCGGTGGCGATGCCATGCACGGCACCGGCATGCACCGGCACCATGCGCAACGCGCCCGGCCACCGCTCAGCCATCGACGCTACCCGGAATGCGCGGCGTCACGTCGCCGACGTCGCCGCACTGCGCGCGATGCCGCAGCGCCTGATCCATCAGCACCAGCGCCAGCATCGCCTCGGCAATCGGCGTGGCGCGGATGCCGACACAGGGGTCGTGGCGGCCGGTGGTGATGACCTCAACCGGGTTGCCGGCCACATCCACCGTCGCGCCGGGCAGGCGCAGGCTGGAGGTGGGCTTGAGCACCATCGAAGCGACGATCTGCTGGCCAGTGGCGATGCCACCGAGGATGCCGCCGGCATGGTTGGACTGGAAGCCTTCCGAGGTGATCAGGTCACGGTGTTCGGTGCCCTTCTGCGCGGCACTGGCGAAACCGTCGCCGATTTCCACGCCCTTGACCGCGTTGATGCTCATCAGCGCGGCAGCAATTTCGCCATCGAGCTTGCCGTAGATCGGCTCGCCCCAGCCCGGCGGCACGCCGTCGGCAATCACGTTCACGCGCGCACCCACCGAATCGCCGGACTTGCGCAGCGCATCCATGTACGCCTCCAGCTCCGGCACCTGCGCGGCATCGGGCCAGAAGAACGGATTGTCTTCGACCACATTCAAGTCGAAGCCGTTCGGCGTGATTTCGCCCAGTTGCGACAACCAACCGCGCACCGTCACGCCATGGCGCAGCCGCAACCACTTCTTGGCGATGACGCCGGCGGCCACGCGCATCGTGGTTTCGCGCGCAGAGGAACGGCCGCCGCCACGCGGGTCGCGGATGCCGTACTTCTGCCAATAGCTGTAGTCGGCATGTCCCGGGCGGAACTGCGCGGCGATGTTGCTGTAATCCTTGCTGCGCTGGTCGGTGTTGCGGATCAGCAGCGCGATCGGGGTGCCGGTGGTGCGGCCTTCGTAGACGCCAGACAGGATTTCCACCTCGTCGGCCTCGCGCCGCGCAGAGGTGTGGCGGCTCTTGCCGGTGGCGCGGCGTTGCAGGTCGTGGGCGAATTCCTCCGGTGCAATCTCCAGCCCCGGCGGGCAACCGTCGACCACGCAGCCGATGGCCGGCCCGTGCGATTCGCCGAAGGTGGTGACAGTCAGCAGCTTGCCGAAGGAATTGGCGCTCATCGCTGCGCCGCCAGCTCGGCGATGCGTGCGTGGTGCGCGCGCAGCTCGGCGGCCTCGACCGCGAAGATACCCATCTGCCCGACCTTGAACTCGATCCACGCCAAGTCCAGTTCCGGCAGCAGGCGCACCACGTGCTGCTCGGAATCACCCACTTCGCAGATCAGCAGGCCGTCCTCGGTGAGATGGTCCGGCGCGTCGCGCAGGATCTTCAGCACCAGGTCCAGGCCATCGTCGCCGGCACGCAGCGCCAGTTCCGGCTCGTGCGCGTATTCGTGCGGCAGCGCGTCGGTCTCGTCGTTGGTGACGTAGGGCGGGTTGGTGACGACCAGTTCGTAGCGGCGGCCGGCCAGCCCGTCGAACAGGTCGCTCTTGACCAATTCGACGTTGTGCGCCAACAGGCGCTCCTTGTTCTCGACCGCCAACGACAGCGCCGCGTCGTTGATGTCGCTGCCATCGACCTGCCAGTTCGGGTAGTAGTGGCCCATCGCGATGGCGATGCAACCCGAACCGGTGCACAAGTCCAGCGCACGGGTGACGTCGCGCCCGGCCAGCCACGGCTCGAAGCCATTGAGGATGAGTTCGGCGATCGGTGAACGCGGCACCAGCGCGCGCGCATCGCTCTTGAAGTTCAACCCGGCGAACCACGCTTCGCCGATCAGGTAGGCCGCCGGCACGCGCTCGGCGATGCGGCGCTCGAACAGCGCCAGCACCTGCAATTTCTCGTCGGTCAGCACGCGCGCCTGCCCGTAGGCCGGGCCCATGTCCGGCGGCAGGTGCAGGGTGTGCAGCACCAAACTGGTGGCCTCGTCCAGCGCGTTGTCGTAGCTGTGGCCGAAGGTCAGGCCCGCGGCGTTGAAACGGCTGGCGCCGTAGCGGATCAGGTCGATGATCGTATGGAGTTCGGCGGCCGCTTGGGCAGTCATGGCGATGCGGAAAGGCTTGAATGGACTGCGATTATAGGCACGCACCCGGTATATTGAGCGCCGGTTGCAGCGGAAACTTCGGCAGTCGCCCAGCATTCCGCCCGCATCCCCACCCGCCCCGGAGATTGGCCCATGTTCAACCGCAATACCGGCATCGTGCTGGCCGTCGCGCTGGCGGCGGCACTGGGCCTGCTGCTGGCACAGAAAGTGTTCGGCCCCGCCGGCGGCACCCCGTCCACCGGGCCGGTGATGCTCTATCCCACACCGCGCACGCTGCCCGATTTCAACCTCGGCCAGTCCGACGGCACCCGGCTGATGCCCGGTGAGCTGCGCGGGCACTGGACGTTGGTGTTCCTGGGCTTCACCTCCTGCCCGGACATCTGCCCGACCACTCTGACCGAGCTGGCTGCCGCGCAGAAACAGTGGGAATCCATTCCCGACAGCCTGCGCCCGCGCGTGCTGTTCGTCTCGGTCGATCCCGAGCGCGACAGCCCTGCGCGCCTGGGTGAATACGCCCATGCCTTCCACAAGGACACCCTCGCCGCCACCGCCGACGTACCGTCGTTGGAACGTTTCACCACCTCGCTGGGCCTGGTATTCATGAAGGCCCCCGGCAAGCAGTTCAAGACCAACCCGAACGACTACAGCATGGATCACTCCAGCTACATCGTCGTACTCGACCCGGAGGGGCGTGCAGCCGGGCTGATACGTCCACCGCTCGATCCGCAGGCCATTGCCGCCGAAATGAAGCGCCTCACCGAGAAGACCGCCCCATGAGCATGTTGACCACGCTCACCTACGCCTTGCCGCACCGCTTCCTGTCCTCGCTGGCCCGCTCGCTGGCCTATTCGCAAAACCCGCGCATCTCGCGCTGGCTGATCGACACGGTGACGGAGAAATTCAACGTCAACCTCGCCGAAGCTGCCAACCCCGACCCGCGCAGCTACGCCAGCTTCAATGCCTTCTTCACCCGCGCCCTGAAACCCGGCGCGCGCGTTGCCGACGCCGACCCGCGCACGCTGTTGATGCCCGCCGACGGCCGCATCAGCCAACTCGGCCCAATCAACGATGGCCGCATCTTCCAGGCCAAGGGCCAGTCGTTCACCGCCGCCGAGCTGCTCGGCGACGCCGCCGATGCCGCACCGTTCGCCAACGGCCTGTTCGCCACCGTCTATCTGTCCCCGCGCGACTACCACCGCGTACACATGCCGTGGAGCGGCACCCTGCGCGAAACCGTGCACGTACCGGGGCGCTTGTTCAGCGTCGGCCCGGATGCAGTGGCGAACGTGCCGCGCCTGTTCGCCCGCAACGAACGGCTGGTGTGCCACTTCGACACCGACTTCGGCCCGATGGTGCAGGTAATGGTCGGCGCACTGCTGGTCAGCGGCGTGGAGACGGTGTGGAGCGGCGAGGAAATCCCGGCCTACGGCGACCGCATCACCCGCAAGGACTGCCGCGGCAAGAACATCACGCTGGAAAGGTTCGCCGAGATGGCGCGCTTCAACTACGGCAGCACCGTGATCGTGCTGCTGCCGCCGGGCGTGGCGACGTTCGATCCGGCATTGCAGGCCGAAAGCCCGGTGCAACTGGGGCAGCGGCTGGCGACGTTGCAATAAACCCGCAGGAGCGCACCTTGGTGCGCAATGGGGCATTACCGGGAAAGCTTATCGCGCACCAAGGTGTGCTCCTGCGGATTGCGGTTGCTCACCACTCCGGCACACGCTCCGGCAGCAGCGCGCGGATCACCTGCCCATCGGCGCTGGCGGCCAGCTTCTCGGCCTCGGCGATGGGGATGTCCACTTCGACCAACCAGCCTTCCTCGTCGGCCTGTTCGCTGCGGATGACTTCCAACTGATGCAGTCGCGCACGCAAGCGCCCAGCGCTGGGCGGTAGGCGCACGCTGCCGGTGACGTGCTGCAAACCCAGCCGTTTGCCCAGCACCGTTTGCAGCAACTCCAGCCCGCGGCCGTCGCGCGCGGAAATCCACACACGCTCGCGGCGGGCCTCGTCGGGCACGCCGTCTTGTGCGTCGTGGCGCACTTCCGCGCCCTCGATGCGGTCGATCTTGTTGAACACCAGCAGCTGCGGCAGCTCGCCCGCACCAACGGCCTGCAACACCTCGTCCACCTGGGCGATGCGCTCCTCGCGCAGCGGGTCGGCGGCGTCCACCAGATGCAGCAGGAAATCCGCCTCGCGCGCTTCGCTCAAGGTGGAACGGAACGCGGCCACCAGTTCGTGCGGCAAATCGCGGACGAAGCCGACGGTATCGGCCAGCATGGCGTTGCCACCGG
This sequence comes from Stenotrophomonas sp., assembly GCA_034675465.1. Taxonomy (GTDB): domain Bacteria; phylum Pseudomonadota; class Gammaproteobacteria; order Xanthomonadales; family Xanthomonadaceae; genus Stenotrophomonas. The sequence continues at coordinate 97,418 of JAUCDH010000015.1, forward strand.
GCAGCGCGATGCGGCGCACGGTGGGGTCGAGCGTGGCGAACAATTGGTCGGCGGCATACGCGCCGGCACCGGTCAGCGCGTTGAACAGCGTGGATTTGCCGGCATTGGTATAGCCCACCAGCGCGATGCGCGGCATTTCGCTGCGCACACGGGCGCGGCGCATTTGCGTGCGCTGCACTTCCACTTTTTCCAGCCGCTTCTGCAACTGCTCCACGCGCTTCTGCAACAGGCGGCGGTCGGTTTCCAACTGGGTTTCGCCGGGACCGCGCAGGCCGATGGAACCGCCACGCTGGCGCTCAAGGTGGGTCCAGCCGCGCACCAGCCGCGTGGCGAGGTGGCGCAGCTGTGCCAACTCGACTTGCAGCTTGCCCTCGTGGCTGTGCGCACGCTGGGCGAAGATGTCCAGAATCAGCCCGGTGCGGTCGATCACACGCCGTTCGAGGAAGCGCTCAAGGTTGCGCTCCTGCACCGGGGTGAGCGCGTGGTTGACCAGCACGAGGTCCGCGCCCGTCGCTTCGGCGGCGGCTTTCACTTCGTCCAGCTTGCCGCTGCCAATCAAGGTGGAAGGATTGGGGCGGTCCAGCCGCGCGGTGATGGTGGCAGCAATACCGGCACCGGCCGAGCGCGCCAAATCGGAAAACTCTTCCAGCACGTCATCTTCGAGCTTGCCGAAATGCGGCTGGATCAGTAGCGCGTGTTCGCCTTTCCTGGAACGGTCAAACACGCGCTGCGCCCTGCTTATTCGTTGTCGTCATCGCCAACCTGATTGCCGTCTGGCGACTGCACGTAACCGCCGCCCGGCCCGACCTTGACGTTGCGTGCCGGCACCACCGTGGAAATGGCGTGTTTGTAAACCATCTGGCTGACGGTATTGCGCAGCAGCACCACGAACTGGTCGAACGATTCGATCGTGCCTTGCAGCTTGATGCCGTTGACCAGATACACCGACACCGGCACGCGCTCGCGGCGCAATGCGTTCAAAAATGGGTCCTGCAAGGATTGCCCCTTGGACATGTCAACTCCTCGTTATTGTTTTTATGGCCCGCAACGACAGATTCCCGCCATTTCGGACTGCCGATGTTACACCGCCGCATGCCCGCTCACCTTGCCAGAAACAGCGAAACCGCCTCGCGCAGGCGCGACATGTCGGTGGCCGGGTCGAACCAGCGCGCGTCCAGCTCGCCACGCAGCCAGGTGAGCTGGCGCTTGGCCAGTTGCCGGGTGGCGAAGATGCCCTTGTCGCGGGAATTCACCTGCGCCGCCCTGCCCATCGAGAAACTGCCATGCCTGCCGGTAACCGACCGCACGGATCGCCGGCAAATCCAGCGGATTTTCCACCTGCGCCATTTGCGGCAACGCGCGCAGCCGGCGCACCTCGTCAAGGAAGCCTTGCCCGAGCATCAGGTCGAAACGTTTTTCGATGCGTTGGTGCAGCACTGCACGCTCGGCAGGCGCGAGCACCAGTTTCAGCACGCGCGCCGGCAATCGGGCGAGGCCGGGTTGCGACTGCCAGTAGCTGATCGGCTTACCGGTGAGCCGGAACACTTCCAGCGCACGCTGGATGCGCTGCGGGTCGGTGGCGTGGATGCGCTTGGCCGCCGCCGGGTCGATCCGCGCCAGTTGCGCATGCAAGGCCGGCCAACCACTGGCCTCGGCCTCGGCGCTGATCTGCGCGCGCATGGCCGGGTCGGCCTCGGGCATCGGCGACAAGCCCTGCAGCAGCGCGCGGAAATACAGGCCGGTGCCGCCGGCAAGGATCGGCAACTTGCCGCGCGCGACGATATCGCACACCACCACTGCCGCATCGGCGGCGAATTCGGCGGCGGAATAGCCCTGCCACGGGTCGCGCAGATCGAGCAGGTGGTGGGGAATGCCGGCGCGCTCGGCCATGTCGGGCTTGGCCGCGCCGATCTCCAGCCCGCGATAGACCAGCGCCGAATCGACGCTGACGATTTCCCCGCCATGCGCCTGCGCCAGTTCGATCGCCGCCGCGGTCTTGCCCGAGGCGGTCGGCCCCATCAGCGCGATGGCCAAGGGCCGCGTGTCGGCAGGCATCAGTCCTCGTCCGGCCAGCGCGGCAGCGCCGGCTTGTCGGTACGCGGCACCGGCACCGCATCGAGCGCGGCCAGCACCTTGAGCGCATCGACCGTGGCGGCCACGTCGTGCACACGCACGACCTTCGCGCCGCGCTGCACCGCCAGCAGGTGCGCGGCCAACGAACCGGCCACGCGCTCGGCGGCGACCGTGCGCCCGGTGGCTTCGCCGATGCAGCGCTTGCGCGACAGCCCGGCCAGCAGCGGCACGCCCAGCGCCAGCAGTTTTTCCTGCGCCGCCAGCAGCGCAAAGTTCTGCGCGGTGTCCTTGTTGAAGCCGTAACCCGGATCCACCACCAGCCGGTTGCGGGCGATGCCGGCCATTTCCGCGGCGAAGATGCGCTCTGCGAGGAAACGCTGCACGTCGCCGACAACATCATCGTAATCGTGCGCCACGCCGGCATCGTGCGGGCCGCCGACCGCGTGCATCAGCACCACGACGGCGTTGGAATCGGCCAGCGCGGCCAGCGCGCCGGGTTGGCGCAGCGCCTGCACGTCATTGACCATGCCCGCACCGGCGGCCAGCGCCGCGCGCATCACCTCGGGCTTGCAGGTATCGATGCTGATCGGCACCTCCACGCGCGACACCAGCGCCTCGATCACCGGCACCACGCGCTCGATCTCCTGCCGTGCCGACACCGGCGCGGCGCCGGGGCGGGTGGACTCGCCGCCCACGTCCAGCAGGTCGGCGCCCTGCTCCACCAGCGCCAGCCCGTGAGCGATGGCCGCGTCGGTGTCGAAATGCAGGCCGCCGTCAGAGAACGAATCCGGGGTGACGTTGACGATGCCCATCACCCGCGGCTGGTCCAGCCGCAACAGGCGGCCCGCGCAATCCAGTACCGGGGAAATATCGAACATCAGCGTTTTATCCTTGCGCGGACAGCGGTGCCGATCAGGCTCAGCACCACGCCCAGCACGATGCCAATGAAGATGCCGGCCAGGTAGTGGCCGGTCTTCATCGCGAAGGCGACGCCGACGACGGTGGCGATGACCATTTCGGGGATGTGCCCCGATGTGTTTGGGGAAGCTTCGTTCATGGGTGCCTATCTTACGGCTGCATTTCCAACGGATAGCGCCGGGGAGCCAAAGTCCCTCTCCCTACGGGAGAGGGGTTGGGGTGAGGGGCGAACGAAGTCCGAATGGTTCAAACATCATGGACTTCGTTCGCCCCTCATCCGGCGCTGCGCGCCACCTTCTCCCGGCGGGAGAAGGAAAAGCAAACGGGCCGGAATTCCGGCCCGTTTGTTCACGACATTGCGGAAGCGTCAGTGCTGCCCGGCCGGATCGCTGATCGGCACGACCGGCTGCTCGTCGCCGCCCTCGCCGCTGTCCGACCGGCCGCTCTTGGGCTTGTCCACCCAACCGGCCGGCGGCTCGGGCTGGCGCCCTTCCATGATTGCCTTGACCTGCTCGGCATCGATGGTTTCCCACTCCAGCAGCGCGGCGGTCATCGCTTCGACGATGTCGCGCTTCTCTTCCAGAATGCTGCGCGCCACGTCGTACTGCTCGTCGAGGATGCGGCGAATTTCTGCGTCCACCTTCTGCTGGGTGGCCTCGGAAATGGTCTTGCTGTGCATGCCGTAGCCACCCTCGTCGTCGGCATAGACCATCGTGCCGAGCACGTCGGACATGCCGTACTTGGTGACCATGCCACGGGCCAGCTTGGTGGCACGCTCGAAATCGTTGGAGGCACCGGTGGACATCTGCCCGACGAAGATCTCCTCGGCAATGCGACCGCCGAACAGGATCGCCAGCTCTTCCAGCATGCGGTCCTTGTACTTGCTGATGTGGTCGTGCTCGGGCAGCTGCCAAGTCACGCCCAGCGCCCAGCCGCGCGGCATGATGGTGACCTTGTGCACCGGGTCGGCCTTGGGCAGGGTCATGGCGACCACCGCGTGGCCCGACTCGTGGTAAGCGGTGTTGCGACGCTCATCCTCGCGCATGACCATGCTGCGGCGCTCGGGACCCATGTAGATCTTGTCCTTGGCGTCCTCGAAGTCCTTCATGTCGACTTCCTGCTTGTTGCGACGAGCCGCAAACAGGGCGCCTTCATTGATCAGGTTGGCCAGGTCGGCACCGGAGAAACCCGGGGTGCCGCGTGCCAACACTTCCGGACGCACGTCATCGGCAGCCGGCACCTTGCGCAGGTGCACGCGCAGGATCTGCTCGCGGCCCTTGATGTCGGGCAGGCCAACCATGACCTGACGGTCGAAACGGCCCGGACGCAGCAGCGCCTTGTCCAACACGTCCGGACGGTTGGTGGCGGCGATCACGATCACGCCTTCACCACCCTCGAAGCCGTCCATTTCGACCAGCATCTGGTTCAGGGTCTGCTCGCGCTCGTCGTGGCCGCCGCCCATGCCGGAACCGCGATGGCGGCCGACCGCGTCGATCTCGTCGATGAAGATGATGCACGGCGCGTGCTTCTTGGCCTGCTCGAACATGTCGCGCACGCGGCTGGCGCCGACGCCGACGAACATTTCCACGAAATCCGAACCGGAGATCGCGAAGAACGGCACCTTGGCCTCGCCGGCGATGGCGCGCGCCAGCAAGGTCTTGCCAGTACCCGGTGGGCCGACCATCAGCACGCCACGCGGAATCTTGCCGCCGAGCTTGGTGAACTTGGTCGGATCACGCAGGAATTCGACCAGCTCGCCGACTTCCTCCTTGGCCTCGTCGCAGCCAGCGACGTCGGCGAAGGTGACCTTGATCTGGTCCTCGCCCTGCAGCTTGGCCCGCGACTTGCCGAAGGACATCGCGCCCTTGGCGCCGCCGCCGCCACCCTGCATCTGCCGCATCATGAAGATCCAGAAGCCGATCAGCAGCAATACCGGCAGGAATTGCAGCGCAATGCTCCAGAAGCTCGGGCCGCTCGGCTCCTGCCGTGCCACATCGACGTTCTTGGAATACAGCTGGTTGATCAGTTGCGGGTCGCTTGGCGCGTACAGCGAATTTTCCGAACCATCGGCACGCTTGAAGCGCAGGTGGTTGGTGGTCAGCGTGGTGCGGTCGGTGAACTCGACCGACTTGATCTGCCCGGCGTCCACTTCCTTCAGGAACTGCGTGTAGTTGCGGGCATCCCCGGCCGTCACCCCGCCACTGCGCGGTGCAAAGCTCTGGAACACCACCATCAGCACGACGGCGACAACCACCCATAGCAGGAGGTTCTTGGTCAAGTCGTTCATCCTCATCGGCTCCGGCGTTCCTCTAATTTCCGACGCAATTGGTACGGTGATCCAGCTTACTTGATATGGGTGCGCTTGCCCTGCCCCAAGGCATAAACCTCGGGTGAACGCTTGCGCGAAGCCTCCGGCTTGCGGATCAGCACCTTGTCGTAACGGCGGCGCATTTCCCGCACGTAATCGTCAAAGCCCACGCCCTGGAACAGCTTGATCAGGAACGCGCCACCCGGCTTGAGATGGTTATCGGCAAAATCCATCGCCAGTTCAGCCAAGTGCATCATCCGCGGCTGATCGACCGCGTCCATGCCACTCTTGTTGGGGGCCATATCCGACAACACAAGGTCCACCGGCTGCTCGCCGAGCATGGCTTCGAAGTCCGCCAACACCGATTCCTCTCGGAAATCACCGTGCAGGAACTCCACCCCGGCCAGCGGTGGCATCTCCAGGATGTCCAGCGCCAGTACCCGGCCGGTATCGCCCATCTGCCGGCGCACCTGCTGCGACCAGCCGCCGGGCGCCGCACCCAGATCGACCACGACCATGTGCGGCTTCAGCAGCCGGTCACGTTCCAGCAACTCCTCCAGCTTGTAGGCCGCACGCGAACGCATGCCCTCGGCCTGCGCCTTCTTCACGAAGGGGTCGGAGAAATGTTCCTTCAACCAGCGTTGGCTGCTCTTGCTGCGGGACATCGGGATGGAAGCCTGAAAGGGCGGGCATGATACCCTGAACCCCCTTGATGACCCGTAAACCCTGCATGTCCATCGTCCTCACTCCCGCCCAAAACCGATTCCTGCGCGGCATGGCCCACGACCTGAAAGCGCTGTTGCAGATCGGCGGCAAGGGCGTCACTCCCGCCTTCATGGCGGAGCTGGACGAGGTGCTGGAACGCCACGAGCTGGTCAAAGTGAAAGTGGCTGCAGAGGACCGCGAGGCGCGCGAAACGATGGTCGCCGAACTGGTCGAAGCCAGCGGCAGCGTTCTGGTGCAGCGCATCGGCCACGTCGCCGTGTTGTACCGCCCGGCGAAGGAAAAGCGCCAGATCATCCTGCCGCGCGGCTGAACCACCAAAGCACGACCCCGGAGCTGGCGATGTTGTTGAGCCGCGAACTGCCCGATTACACCTACAGCCTGCGCGGCGCCAACGGCCAGCAGGCGCGGGTGAACGACCGGGTGCTGACCCGCAGCTTCCTGCTCGCCCCCAACCTTTTGATCGAAGACTGGCCCGCCACCTCGGCCCGCCAGCTGACGGTGGCCGACCTCGCCCCGGTACTGGAACAGAACCCCGCCGTGTTCATCCTCGGTACCGGCGAGCAGCAGGTATTCCCGAGCGCGGAGGTCATGGCCGCCTGCCTGACCCGCGGCATCGGCATCGAGGTGATGAACAATGCCTCGGCTGCACGCACCTTCAACGTGCTGGCCGGTGAAAACCGGCGCGTGGTGACTGCGTTGATCATGGAATCTGCGGCAGGCTGAAATACGCTCGGTTTCAGCCTGATCCTTGATCTCAGCAACATCTCGGCAATCAGGTTTTGCCCAGCATGGGCAGCAAGCGCACTGCGGTGGCGTTGCGAACTCCTTGACCTTTTGTCGTTGCAGGCGACCTTGGTGCCATTGGTGCCAGTAGCCGAACACGTCCAACGACTGCCTGTCGCTGCAGGTGAACGGGCTGCCCTGATCGGAATGGACCATGGCGGCGGGACCCAGCTTGCGCCACCAGCCGGCACTGCCTTGCACGCCTTGTGCACTCAGTCGTACCGCGCGCGTCTGGGGATGCCGATGCGGGTGGCCACGTCGATCACCGTGAAGCCGCGGTCAATCACCGGCTTCACCACCTCATTGCGGAACTCGTCCGTGTACTGCCTGCTGTCGCCCATGAACGCATTGATGGTTCCCGTCAATCATGGCTTCCGGATGTCCACGAAAAGGCTGGCCGGCCCATTCCCTTGATAAATGTGATTCTCATTTGCACAAGTTAATGAATCCCAAATACAATCGCGCACCGACACCCCCCTGATCGGCCCGACCCACCCCACCGGGAACCCACGTGCACCAGCGCCTCCCCCACCGCCTGCCTGTCGCCACGCGCCTGCGTGCCGGCCTGCGTGCGTCCATGCTGGCGCTGCTGGCGATGTTCTGGCTGTTGGTGCCGCAATGGCACGGGGGAACGGCGGCGGCGGCGGCAGCGATACAGGCCGCCAGCACGCAACCCAGCGGCGAGGAAATCCCGGCCCACGAATCCGTCGAACAGGAAGCCCCCGCCAAGTTGCGCCACGCCGCGCCGTTGCAGGCCTCGCGCGCGGCGGCGTTGCCGCCGGTGCGCATTGCTGGCACGACGACGCTCACCCGCTCCACCCTGCCGGCCATCCCGCCGGCCTGCCCGGCCGCCGCGCCGCTGCGCTGGCGGCTGCAACGCGGCCAGGCGCCTCCGCTGGCCTGATTCCTGTCCACCGCACGCGCGCGGCAGTAGCAAGTCCCTCCCTTTTTGATTTCCCCGTGCAACCGCGCGGCGTCCACGCACGCCGCCGGCAGGCCACGTCTTTTCTTCAATCCCACCCCGAGGTCTTCCATCATGGCTCTGCGCCACCGCTTCCGTGCGTCTTCGCGCAACACCCTGTCCGTCGCCCTGCTCGCCGCGCTGTCGGCCCCGGCCTTCGCCTCCGGCGCGCCCGCAGGCCAGCCCACCAACCTCGACAAGGTCGTGGTCACCGCCACCGGCTTCGAACAGAAGATCACCGACGCACCGGCCAGCATCTCGGTCATCACCAAGGAAGACCTGGCCAAGCGCCCCTACATCACCCTGCTCGACGCGGTGCGCGACCTCGAAGGCGTGGACGTGGGCGAAACCCGCGACAAGACCGGCCAGGGCACCATTTCCATGCGCGGCATGGGCCCGGACTACACCCTGATCCTGATCAACGGCCGCCGCCAGAACAACCACGGCAACATCTACCCGAACAGCTTCGGCGGCAACCAGTTCAACCACATCCCGCCGATGGACGCGGTGGAGCGCATCGAGGTCATCCGCGGCCCGATGTCCACCCTGTACGGCGCCGATGCGATGGGCGGCGTGATCAACATCATCACCAAGCGCACGCTGGAGCGCTGGCACGGCTCGGCCAGCGTCGCCCGCACGATCGAGGGCGACAGCGCGTTCGGCGACGACACCACCGTCAACTTCTTCGTCACCGGCGCGCTGGTGCCGGGCACGCTCAACCTTGCAGCGCGCGGCAGCTGGTACGACCGCGACGCCTCCAACCCGGTGTATGCCCCCGTCACCGACCCATCCGGCAAGGCGCACAACCGTTCGATGACCTTCGGCGGCGGCGGCAAGACCGTGGATAACACCAACAAGGCCGGCGGCGTCACCCTGACCTGGATGCCCAGCGACAAGCAGACCGTGACCTTCGATTACGACGTCTCGCGGCAGGAATACGACAACGCGATCAAGATCAACGACGCCGGCGTCGAGGAATACCCGGTCGGCACCGTGGACAACATCAACAGCATCTGGTCGGCCGGCAACGCCTGCCTGGGCGCGGCCGGTGCCAATGCCAATGCCTGCCGGGCCAACGGCGGCACCTGGGGCCGCCGCGCCAACCCGCGCGCCGGCTATGGCCCGGTGCAGGAATTCACCCGCGACACCTGGGCGCTGACCCACGAAGGCCAATGGGGCTTCGGCAACAGCTTCGTCTCGCTGGCGCACGTGGCCACCAACAACGACGGCCGCACGATGCCGTTCACCGTGGCCGAGCGCGAGCAGCTGTTGCAGATGATCGACGCCACCGGCCCCTACGCCGGCATGAGCCTGGCCGAACGCCGCGCGCTGGCCGAATCGACCTTCCTGCCGCGTCCCAAGCGTACCCTGGAAAGCGCGCAATACACGCTGGATGCCCGGCTCGACATCCCGTTCACGGCCGCCGGCGAGCACACCCTGGTGGCCGGCACCCAAGTCATCCGCGGCGAACTGACCGACGGTGTGTTCGGCACCGAGCGCGGCACCCCGGGCCTGAAGCAGGAACACAACATGTACTCGCTGTTCGTCGAGGACAACTGGCGCATCACCGAGCCGTTCACCCTCACTGCCGGCCTGCGCCACGACGACCACGAAGTGTTCGGCAGCCAGCTCAGCCCGCGCCTGTACGGCGTCTATGCCTTCAACGAGAACTGGACGGTCAAGGGCGGCGTCAGCACCGGCTTCAAGACCCCGCAGACCACCGACCTGTACGACGGCGTCACCGGCTTCGGCGGCCAGGGCACCTCGCCATTCTTCGGCAACCCGGACCTGAAGCCGGAAACCACCACCACCACCGAGCTGGCGCTGTACTGGCAGGCCAACGGCCACAGCTTCAACGCCACCGTGTTCCGCAACAAGTTCGACGACAAGATCACCAGCCAGCCCTGCGGCGCGGGCCTGGCGTTGAGCTGCACCAGTTCCGGCGAATACCTCGACCTCGGCTATGCCAACAGCAGCAAGACGGTGAACATCGACGAAGCCGTGGTGCAGGGCGCCGAGGTTGCCGGCCGCTGGAAGATCAGCGAGCAGTTCGGCTTCCGCGCCAACTACACCTATACCGACAGCGAGCAGAAGAGCGGCAGCAACAAGGGCCGCCCGCTGACCAACAGCGCCAAGCACATGGCCAACGCCACCCTCGACTGGCGCGTCCACGACCGCTTCAACGTGTTCCTGACCGGCGAAGCACGCTCCAAGCGCTATCGCGGCGTCAGCGGCACCGGCGAACATCTGTACTTCAAGGACTACACCGTGCTGCACCTGGGTGCTTCGTTCGAGGCGACCCAGTGGCTGACCGTCAACGCCCGCATCAACAACCTGCTGGACCGCGACTTCACCACCTACGACGCCACCTTCACCGACAACGGTGACGGCACCTGGACCCTGAGCCCGCAGGACCACTACAACAACAAGGACAAGGCGCGCAATTTCTGGGTGAGCTTGAACTTCCGCTTCTGATCCGTCGTCACCGACCGGAAACCCGCCCCGAATGGGCCGGGTTTCCGGTTGCCGGCAGCGCTCTTGCAAATGCGGGGCATGCCCAATGCCGAGGCTTTCCCGATGCCTCTCCTCCATCACGACACAGAGCGATACAAATTGCGAATCATTCTCATCAGTGATGTAATTGCATCTCTTTGAACGACCTTTCCACCGTGTCCGCCGAACGCACCGCCCCCGATCTCGTCCAGCAGCAGGCCAACCGTGGTTTCTGGCTGCGCACGCTGCACCAGTGGCACTGGATCAGCTCGGCGGTATGCCTGATCGGCATGCTGCTGTTTTCCATCACCGGCATCACCCTCAACCACGCCTCGAAAATCGAAGCCACCCCGCAGGTGAGCAACCGCCAACTGGAACTACCCGCGCCGATGCTGGAAGCCCTGGGCACGCGCGAGGAAGGCAATGCACCGCTGCCGGCCAAGGTGGCCGATTGGCTGTCGCGCGAGCTGGACGTTGCCATCGGCAAGCGCCCGGGCGAATGGTCGCCCGAGGAAATCTACGTTTCCATGCCCGGTCCCGGCAGCGATGCGTGGTTGAGCATCGACCGCGAGACTGGCGCGGTGGAATACGAAAAAACCCGGCGCGGCTGGGTGTCCTACTTCAACGACCTGCACAAGGGCCGCAACGCCGGACCCGGCTGGGGCTGGTTCCTCGACGTGTTCGCCATCGCCTGCCTGGTGTTCTGCATCACCGGCCTGTTCCTGCTGCACCTGCATGCACGGCAGCGGCGCATGACCTGGCCGCTGGTCGGCCTCGGTTTGTTGATCCCGCTGCTGATCGCCCTGCTCCTCATCCACTGACAATCCCCCACGGAGTCGCACCATGCGCGTCACCCTGACCATCGCCCTGAGCGGCCTGCTCGCCACCGCCCCCGCGGCCTATGCCGCCAGCCTCGACGTCAACGTCGAAGTGCCCAAGCTCAACGTCGCCGAATACCACCGCCCGTATGTCGCGGTGTGGATCGAGGACGCCGAGCAGAAGGCCGCCGCCAACCTGTCGGTGTGGTACCAGCAGGGCAGCAACAGCGAAGGCCACGGCACCAAGTGGCTGCCGGACCTGCGCCAGTGGTGGCGCAAGAGCGGCCGCAGCCTGCAAGTGCCGGTCGATGGCGTCACCGGCCCGACCCGCCCGGTCGGCAAGCACGCGCTGAGCTTCAACGGCAGCCAGCCGCAGCTGCGCAACCTGCCTGCCGGCCAGTACACACTGGTGGTGGAAGCAGTGCGCGAGGTCGGTGGCCGCGAGCTGCTGAAGATCCCCTTCACCTGGCCGGCCAAGGCCGCGCAGAACGGCAGCGCCCAGGGCAGTTCCGAGCTGGGCGCCGTCACCCTGTCCATCAAGCCCTGACCTGCACAAGCACGTACCACACGACCACGAACCGCACGATTACCGGAGCCCAAACGATGAAGCGTTCCCTTCTCCTCGCCGCCGCGCTCGCCGCCGCCCTTCCGTTCAGCGCCGCCGCGCACAAGGCGTGGCTGCGCCCGTCGCAGACGGTGATCGCCGGCAACAACCCGTGGATCACGGTCGATGCCGCCGTGTCCAACGACCTGTTCTACTTCAACCACGTGCCGGTGCGGCTGGACGGGCTGATGGTCACCGCCCCGGACGGCAGGATGGCGCAGCCGCAGAACCTGGCCACCGGCAAGTTCCGCAGCGTGTTCGACCTTGAGCTGACCCAGCAGGGCACCTACCGCCTGGCCGTGGTCAGCGGCGGCCTGTTCGCCAGTTGGGAAGGCGCGGACGGCAAGCCGCAGCGTTGGCGCGGCACCGCCGCCACGTTTGCCCGCGAAGTGCCTAAGGACGCCAAGAACCTGAAGGTCTCGCAGAGCCTTGGCCGCAACGAGACCTTCGTCACCAACGGCAAGCCCAACGACACCGCGCTCAAGCCGAGCGGCGAAGGCATCGAGCTGGTGCCGGTGACCCACCCGAACGACCTGTTCGCCGGCGAGGAAGCCAGGTTCCGCGTGCTGGTCGATGGCAAGCCCGCCGCCGGGCTGGAATTCGAGATCGTCCGTGGCGAAACCCGCTACCGCAACGCACAGGACGAGATCAAGGCGAGCACCGACGCCAAGGGCGAGTTCAGCGTGAAGTGGCCCGAGGCCGGCATGTACTGGCTGGAAACCGGTACCGAGGACGACAAGACCTCCGTACCGCAGGCCGAGAAGCGCCGGCTGAGCTATGTGGTGACGCTGGAAGTGCTGCCGCAGTGAGGCAAGCAACGAGTGGGGAGGAAACGGGAGAGGAATGAGGTGGAAGCAATTGCAACCACAACCGCTCGGCCTCCTTCCCCGACGTGCCGTCCGTCATCCCGCATGCGCAGGGATGACGGGCAGCCAGCTCTCCCCATCACTCGTTCTTCGTTCCTCTCCACTCGTTCCTGCCCTGCCCATGTCTCCTTCCGACATCGCCACCCTCGGCGGCCAAACCATGGGCACCACATGGAGCGTGAAGCTGGCCGCCGCGCGCAGCCGCGACCTGCATCCGCTGCATGCCGGCATCCAGCAACAGCTCGACCGCGTGGTCGCGCAGATGAGCACGTGGGAAGCCGGCTCGGATATCAGCCGCTACAACCGTGCCGACGCCGGCAGCCGGCACGCCTTGCCGGAGGATTTCTGGCAGGTGCTGCACGCTGCGCTCGCCATCGCGCAACAAAGCGACGGCGCGTTCGATCCGACCATCGGCCCATTGGTGGCGCTATGGGGCTTCGGTGCCGACGCCGGGCAACAACGCGTACCCGATGCGGCAACGCTGGCCACCACCGCCGCCCGCTGCGGCTGGCAGCGGTTGCAACTGGACGATGCCTCGCAATCGGCCCTGCAACCCGGTGCACTGCACCTTGACCTGTCGGCGATCGCCAAGGGCTACGGCGTCGATCTGATCAGCCGCTGGCTGCGCTCGCAGGGTATCAGCGCCGCACTGATCGAAGTCGGTGGCGAACTGCATGGCTACGGCCGCAAGCCGGACGGCCAGCCGTGGCGCGTACTGGTCGAAACCGCACCGGAAGAAGACGCCAGCGCCGGCCACCCGGCACGCATACTGGCGCTGGACGACCTGGCAGTGGCCACCTCCGGCGACCGCTGGCACCGCTACGAACACGAAGGCATCCGCTACAGCCATACCCTCGACCCGCGCCAGCACGCCCCGGTCACCGACGCAGCCGCTGCCGTCACCGTCATCCATCGCGAGGCCATGTCCGCCGACGCGTGGGCCACCGCGTTGACGGTGATGGGCGCCACCGCCGGGCTGGCCTTCGCCGAAGCGCACGGCCTGGCGGCGCGCTTCGTCCAGCGTGGCGGCGAAGGCCCCGTCGAAACCCTTTCAACCGCCTTCCAGCAGCACCTGGACGCAAGCGCCGCATGACCTCGCCCCGCTCCTTCCGCGCCTTGGCCGGCAACCTCGCCACCCTCGCCCTGCTGCTGGCCGTCGCCGGCCTGCTGCTGCGCCTGCATCTGGACGAAACATGGTGGCTGGCCGCGCCGCGGCCCACACGGGCATGGATGGCGCTGGCCACGTTGCTGGCCTACGTCGCGTGGTGCCTCATGTTGTGGTGGCGCGGGCGCCCGCCGAAGGACGACGCCGGCAACGATGGCGAACCGCCGGTGCTGGTCGTCTGGGCCAGCCAGACCGGCTTTGCGCAACAACTGGCCGAACGCAGCGCGCAAGCCCTGCGCGACGGCGGCTGCAAGGTGCGCCTGCGCGCACTGGATGAAGTGGATGCCGCGCTGCTGGCAAGCACGCAAAAAGCCCCTGTTCGTCGCCGCCACCACCGGCGAAGGCGACCCGCCCGACCATGCACTGGCTTTTCTCAACCGGGTGATGAAGCAATCACCGGTGCTGTCGCACCTGCACTACGCGGTGCTGGCGCTGGGCGACCGCAGCTACGCGCAGTACTGCGCCTTCGGCCACCAACTCGACCACTGGCTGCGCCAGCACGGCGCACGCCCCCTGTTCGACACCGTGGAGGTCGATAACGCCGACCCGGCCGCGCTGCGCCACTGGCAACAACTGCTGGCCCAGCTCGGCGACGGTAGCGCACAGGCCGACTGGAGCGTGCCCGACTACCAGCACTGGCTGTTGCGCGAACGGCAACAGCTGAACCCCGGCAGCGCCGGCGGCCCGGTGTTCCATCTACACCTGCAACCGGCCAGTGGCGACCTGCCGCACTGGCAAGCCGGCGACATTGCCGAAGTCGGCCCGCACCACGCCACCGGCACGGTCGAACGCTGGATGCGCGCGCAAGGTTTCGACCCCGGCACACGCTTGGCCGACGGCCGCGCCCTGTGCGACCTGCTTGCAGCCTCCAAACTGCCCGATGCAGCACCCTCCGGCGGTGCCGACGCACTGGCCGCCACCCTGCAACCGCTGCCGCATCGCGAATACTCCATCGCCTCGCTGCCATCCGAAGGCAGCCTGCAACTGCTGCTGCGCCGGCAAGCCCACCCGGACGGCACGCCCGGCCTGGCCAGCGGCTGGCTCTGCAACCACGCCGACATCGGCGCACGCATCGACCTGCGCCTGCGCGAGAACCGCAACTTCCACCCGCCGGCCAGCGACACCCCGCTGCTGCTGATCGGCAACGGCACCGGCATCGCCGGCCTGCGCGCGCACCTGCGCGCCCGCATCGATACCGGCGCACGCCGCAACTGGTTGCTGTTCGGCGAGCGCAACCATGCCCACGACTTCCACTTCGGCGACGAATTGCAACAGTGGCAGCGCGAAGGTTGGATCGAGCGGCTGGACGCGGTGTTCAGCCGTGACGGGCAAACGCACCGCTACGTGCAGGACGCCTTGGCCGCGCAGGCCGAACTGCTGCGGCAGTGGGTCGAAGATGGCGCAACCGTACTGGTCTGCGGCAGCCTGCAAGGCATGGCCCCGGCGGTGGATGCCGTCATTGCGCAAGCGCTGGGCAGCGAACGCAAAGAACAACTCACGCTAGAACGCCGCTACCGCCGCGACGTGTATTGAAGCGGAACATCCTGAAAAGGCTCATCCCCCAACTGAGGGGAGGACGGCACACGACCGACCGGACAAACTTGCCAGCGGTGATTCAGAGGTTATGCCTTGCCGACACCGCGCCGCTCTATCGCCCACAATGCCAAACCCGTCGCCAACGCCGTTGCGCACAGGTACCAGCCCACCGCGGCAATACCGAATTTTCCGGCCAACCACGTCGCCGCATACGGCGCCGGCGCGGCGCCGAGAATGCCGGCAAGATTGAACGACAGCGACGCGCCGGTATAACGCACCTGCACCGGGTACAGGCTGGCCAGCATGGTGCCGCAGGGACCGTAGGTCAGGCCCATCAGGAACAGGCCCAGCGACAGGAAGCCGATTACCTGCCACGGGTGCGCGGCCTGGAACAGTGGCTGGAACAACAGGCCGAAGGCGAAGATCGCCAGCGTTGCCAGCAACATCGTGCGCACCGTGCCACGACGGTCGCCATACCATGCCGACAACGGGATGCCGGCGGCGAAGAACAGGATGCCCACCATCTGCATCAGCAGGAAATCCTCGCGCGCATAACCCAGCACCTTGGTGCCGTGGCCCAGCGTGAACACCGTCATCAGGTAGAACAGCACGAAGGTGGCGAACGCGGCCAACGTGCCCACCGCCACCGCGAAACCATGCCCGACCAGCACCTCGCGCATCGGCAGCCGCACGCGCTGGCCGCTTTCCACCGCCTTGCGGAAATCCGGTGTCTCGTGGATGTTCAGCCGCACCCACAAACCAACGATCACCAGCAACGCGCTGGCGATGAACGGCACCCGCCAGCCCCATTCGAGGAACGCTGCCTCGTCCATCGCCTTGCCCAGCAGCAGGAAGATGCCGGCCGACATCAAGAACCCCAGCGGCGCACCCAGTTGCGGGAACATGCCGTACCACGCGCGCTTGCCCGGCGGCGCGTTCTCGGTGGCCAGCAGCACGGCCCCGCCCCATTCACCGCCCAATCCCAAGCCTTGCCCGAAGCGGCACAGCGCCAGCAGCAGCGGCGCGGCCAAACCGATCTGCGCGTGGGTGGGCAGCAAGCCGATCGCCACGGTCGAAAGCCCCATCGTCAGCAAGGCCGCCACCAGCGTCGCCTTGCGGCCGATGCGGTCACCGTAATGACCGAACAGCGCCGAGCCCACCGGTCGCGCGATGAAGGCCACCGCGAAGGTCGCCAGCGACTGCAACAAGGCCGCGCTCTCGCTGCTCTCCGGGAAAAACAGTTTGGGGAACACCAACACCGCCGCAGTGGCGTAGATGTAGAAATCGAAAAATTCGATGGTAGTGCCGACCAGACTGGCGGCCAGCACGCGTGACGGGGAGTTGAAAGGTGTAGTGGAAGACATTTGAGGAATGGGAGTGTGGATGGGGACACGCCGACTGCATTCGTCATCCCCGTGCAGGCGGGAATGACGGGTTCAAAACCGCCACGACATCACGAGCACGCGCGGTGCCTTGCGCCACCCTGCAACACTTCCGCAGTTACCCCGCCAGTAATCCCGCCTCGCGCAGCGCCGCTTCCACCTTGGCCTGATTGCCCGGCTCCAACTCGGTCATAGGCAGGCGCAACGCGCCGCCACACCGGCCCAGCCGCTGCATCGCCCACTTCACCGGGATGGGGTTGGCCTCGACGAACAACTGCTTGTGCACCGGCAACAGGCGCTGTTGGATCGCCATGGCCGCTTTCACGTCACCTGCCAGCGCCGCCACGCACAACTCGTGCATCAAACGCGGCGCGACATTGGCGGTGACGCTGACGTTGCCGTGGCCGCCACAGAGCATCAGCGCAACGGCAGTGGCGTCATCGCCCGAATACACCGCAAACCCTTCCGGTGCCTCGCGGATCAACCACTGCGCGCGCTCCAGGTTGCCGGTGGCCTCCTTGATGCCGACGATGCCCGGCACCTGCGCCAGCCGCAGCACGGTGTCGTGCTGCATGTCGGCCACGGTGCGGCCCGGCACGTTGTACAGCACGATCGGCAGGTCGCCGGTGGTTTCGGCAATCGCCTTGAAATGGCGGTACTGCCCTTCCTGCCCCGGCTTGTTGTAATACGGCACCACCTGCAACTGGCTGCTGGCGCCCACCTCGCGCGCGTACTGCGCCAGTGCGATGGCCTCAGCCGTGGAGTTGCCGCCGCAACCGGCCATCACCGGCACGCGCCCGGCGGCCTGTTCCACCGCCACTCGGATGATTTCGCAATGCTCGTCCACATCCACCGTCGGCGATTCGCCCGTGGTGCCGACCACGCCGATGCAATCGGTGCCTTCGGCCACGTGCCAGTCGATCAGGCGGCGCAGCGCCGGGTAGTCAACGGTGCCGTCCTCGTGCATGGGCGTGACGAGCGCGACGATGCTGCCGCGAAGCGGGGCGGTGGAAAAAACCATCGAGGGGATACCGGAAGCTGCGGGGGAACGCCGATTCTAAGCAAGAAAACCGCCGCAGGTGGCCGTGCCGGAACGACATTCCCGGTTGCCCCTGCAACCATCGGGCGGGCGCCGGCTTGCCCCGCCCCGCCGCCGGCTCACTACAATGCCGGCCCCCGTTTTGCCGGCAGCACGCATGGACATCATCGTCAACGAAGAACTCAAGGCCTACATCGACCCGCTGACGCCGGACGAGCACGATGCGCTGGAACGCAGCCTGCTCACCGAAGGCTGCCGCGATGCGCTGGTGCTGTGGGGCAACGTGCTGGTGGACGGCCACAACCGCTACGGCATCTGCATCAAGCACGGCATCCCGTTCAGCACGGTGCAGAACACCCGCTTCCAGTCGATGGAGGACGTGCACCTGTGGATGATCGAGCAGCACTTGGGCCGGCGCAGCGTGTCCGATTTCCAACGCGGCGTGCTGGCGCTGCGCAAGCGCGCCATCCTCGGCGCGCGCCATGCCGCCGAACAGGAGCAGCTGCGCCGCGAGAGCGAAGGTGAAGCCACGCCTGCCGCAGCCGACGCCGACATCCCGCCGTGGGAACCGGCACCAAAGCTGTCCAAGGCCGAACTGGCGCGCGAAGCCAAACTCAGCGCCAGCCAGGTGGCGATGATCGAGAAGATCCACAGCCACGCCGCGGCGGAAGTGGTCGAAGCGGTGAAGGCCGGCGCGCTGTCGATCAGCGCCGCCGCCGTGGTCGCCAGCCTGCCGGAAGAGGAACAGCGCGCGGCGGCGCAAGGCGGCAAGGAAGAGTTGAAGCAGGCGGCAAAGCGTGTGCGCGAATCGCGGCGCAAGCCGAAGGCTGAACCGGTTGCGGAAGAAGCAGCCACGCCAATCGCGAATGCTGCGGACAGCGGCGAACTGGAAAACCTGCGCCAGCGCGTGGCCTCACTGACCGCCGAAAATCAGGCGCTGCGCATGGAGCTGGATGCACTGCGCACACGCATGAGCGCCCATGCACCCGCAGAAGACCCCAACACCTGATCCCCAGCATTCTCCCTGCGGGAACGGCCTTGCCCGCGATTTCCCTTGAGGCCTTCCCGAAGAGCTATCGCGGCCAAGGCCGCTCCCACAGGATTGCGCTGCCGCCGCCAAGGCAGTATCCATGCACCCTTTCCCCGCATGGAACCCGCAATGGCCTCGGCATCCCCGGAACTGGAGCAATTCGTCCGCGACGCTCTGATGCGCGGCCACAGCCGCGAACAGGTGACGCACGCCCTGCTGGCCGCCGGCTGGAGCGCCGAGCAGATACGCGGCGTGCTCGACGGCTGGGCCGAAGTGGATTTCGCGCTGCCGGTGCCACGCCCGCGCGCCTCGCTGTCCGCGCGCGAAGCCTTCCTCTACCTGCTGCTGTTCAGCGCCCTGTATTTCTTCGCCTGGAACCTCGGCAGCCTGCTGTTCTCGCTGCTCGAACACCTGCTGCCCGACCCCGCCGACGCACAATGGCAGGTGCTGCGGCTCACCGGCTCGATCCGCTGGTCGGTTTCGGCGCTGGTCATCGCCTTCCCGGTGTTCGCCTTCATCGCCCGCCACCTTGCGCATGACGTGGCCAAGCACCCGATCAAGCGCCTGTCGCCGATTCGCCGCTGGCTCACCTACCTGACCCTGTTCGTCGCTGCCGCGGTGCTGATCGGCGACCTGACCACGCTGGTGTTCAACCTGCTCGGCGGCGAACTGAGCCTGCGCTTCGTGCTCAAGGTGGCCGTGGTGGCTGCCATCGCCGGCACGGTGTTCGGCCACTACCTGCGCGACCTGCGCCGCGAGGAAGTCGCCAGCGCCGGTCATGCCGCCGGTGGCAGCGTGCTGTGGGCAGCCGGCATCGTCACCGTGTTGTCCATCACCGCTGGCGTGTGGGTAATGGATTCACCGATGCGGCAACGGCTGCTGCGGCTGGATGAAGCACGCATCAGCGATCTGCAGACACTGGAAATCGCCGTCAACCAATGGTGGCTCGAACACAAGTCGCTGCCGGCCGACCTCGGCACGCTGGCCGCGCAACCGGGCATCAACCTGCCACGCCACGACCCGGATGGCGGCAGCGACTACCGCTACCGCCCGCTCGACGCCACGCACTACGAACTGTGCGCCGACTTCGCCACCGACAGCGGCGAGCGCTCGGCGCGCTGGCGCGTGCCGCAAGCCGGGCAATGGGCGCACCCTGCGGGCGCGCATTGCTTCCGCCGCAGCGTGGACAGCAAGGACTGAACGTGGGCAGCGCCGACCCGCGCCGCGCGCAACTGCGCCGGCTCAAGCTGTACGCACTGGCGATGCTGTTGGCAATGCTGGCCGGTTTCATCGCCAGCCACCTCAACGGCGAGCGCGGCGCGTGGGCGTGGGTGGGCGCGTTCTGCGAGGCGGCCACGGTCGGCGCGCTGGCCGACTGGTTCGCGGTGGTGGCGTTGTTCCGCCGCCCACTGAACCTGCCGATTCCGCACACCGCGATCATCCCGCGCAACAAGGCGCGCATCGCCGACAGTTTGGCGGTGTTCGTGCGCGACCACTTCCTCGAACCGGAAGCACTGCTGGCCAAGCTGAAAGTGTTCGACCCGGCCACTCGGCTCGGGCACTGGCTGGCACAGCCGCAGCAGTCGCGGATGCTGGCCGGCATGGCACGCGGCTGGGCCTTGCAGGCGCTGGATGTGCTGGACGAAGCCGCCGTGCGCGCCGCCATCCAGCGTTTCGTGGTCGAACAACTGCGGCAATGGAATGCCGCGGCCACCGCCGGCGACCTGCTCGGCCTGCTCACCGCCGACAACCGCCACCAGCGCGTGTTCGACGAGGGCCTGACCCGCATCGCCGGCTGGCTCGACGACGACGCCGTGCGCCAACGCGCTTCGGCGCTGATCGTGCGCTACATCCGCAAGGAATGGCCGAAGCTGGCCAGCACCGTGGACTGGGTGAAGCCCATCGACGAGATCGGCGATTCACTGGCCGAGCGGCTGGCCCGCGCGGCGCTGGAGGAATTGCAGGACGTGCTGTCGCAACCGGAACATCCGCTGCGGCAGGACTATGCGCGCTGGCTCGGCGACTACATGCAGCGGCTGCGCCATGACCCGGCGCTGGCCGCGCGCGTTGATGCGCTCAAGCAACAAGTGATCGACCACCCGGCGGTGCAGGACTACGTGCAAGGGTTGTGGCAGCGCATCCACCGGCACCTGCGCGAGGACTTGTCGCGCGAGGATTCGACATTGGCCGGGCACCTGGAGCGCAGCCTCGGCAAGCTCGGCGCCGCCATCGGCGACGACCCGGCGCTGCGCGACGCGCTGAACCAGCACATGCTGGCCGGCGCGGAGAAACTCACCACGCGCCTGCGCAGCGGCGTGACCACGCACATCGCGCAGACTGTCAAGGGCTGGGACGAGGCCAAGCTGGTCGAGCAACTGGAACTGAGCGTTGGCCGCGACCTGCAATACATCCGCTTCAACGGCACTCTGGTCGGCGGCCTGATCGGCCTGCTGCTGCATGCGCTGACCAACTGGCTGCACCTGTAGGAGCGCACCTTGGTGCGCTCCTACGGATTTCATGTGATTGCGCGGCGCAACTCCCACGCGCGGTGGATGCGCGCATTGCGCTCGAAATCCGGGCCGATGGTCTGCGCGCTGATCTCGCGGCACTGTGCGAATTCGGCAATCGCGTTTTCTTCCAGCTTGAAGCGGCGGAAGTTGTTGGAGAAATACAGCACGCCGCCCGGCGCCAACCGCGCCACCGCCGCGCGTAGCAGCCGCAGCTGCTCGCGCTGCACGTCGAAATCCTCGGCGCGTGCGGAGTTGGAGAAGGTCGGCGGGTCGCAGAAGATCACATCGAACTGACCGCGCTCGGCTTCCAGCCATTGGATCGCATCGGCCTGCACCAACTGGTGAGCGCTGCCGCCCATGCCGTTGAGTGCGAGGTTGTCGGCGCACCATTGCAGATAGGTGCCGGACAGATCGACGCTGGTGGTGCTGGCCGCACCAGCCACCGCCGCCTCCACGCTGGCCACGCCGGTGTAGCAGAACAGGTTGAGGAAGCGCTTGCCACGCGCCTGCCCGGCCATCTGCCGGCGCAACGGGCGATGGTCGAGGAACAGACCGGTGTCGAGGTAGTCGAACAGGTTGATCCGCAGCAGCGCATTGTTCTCACGCACCAGCACGAATTCGCCGCGCTGCTCGAAGCGCCCGTACTTGCTGCCGCCCTTGCCGCGCTCGCGGGTTTTCAACGCCACGTGTTCGGCCGGCACCGCGAACACTTCGCGCGCGGCGGCCAGCAGTTCGTTGCGGCGGCGGCGCACGTCGGCGTCGGGAATCGCCGCTGGTGCGGCGTATTCCTGCACGTGCAGGAAGGTGCGCTGCTTGCCGCCATCTTCCTGATAAACGTCGATGGCCGCCGCATATTCCGGCAAGTCAGCGTCATAGGCGCGGAAGCAGGTGACGTCCTCACGCGCACGCCAACTCTTGAACTTCTTGAGGTTCTTGCGCAGGCGATTGGCGACCATCTGCGCGCCTTCGCTCAACTCGCGCGGCGCGCCGTCGTTCTCGCGTTGCGGCACTGCAATCGGGTCGCAAACAATCAGCGCGCACTCGATCGCGCCATTGAACAACTGGTAGGTCTTGCGCGCACGCAGGCCGGTGGCAAAGGCCAGTTCGGCGTTGCCGCACAGCAGGCTTGCCCGCCATTGCGGCACCGTGCGCTTGAGCGCATCGCCGAGCCGGCGGTACAGCGCACCATCGGCGAACAAGCGTTCATCGTAGGGGGGATTGCAGACCACGCAGCCGGTTTCCTGCGGCGGCACTTGCAGGTCGGCAACGTCACGCGCGCCGAACCAGATGGCCTCGCCGACGCCAGCTTCCTCGGCGTTCTGCTTGGCCGCGCGGATCGCCTGCGGGTCGATGTCGCTGCCGTGGATGACTTGCTTCAACGCGGCGCGGCCCACGCGCTCGCGTTCGCGCGCCTCGGCCAACAATTCGCGCCATTGCGTCTGGTCGAAACCACGCCAACGGCTCGGCGGAATGCTGCCGTGGCGGTGCAGGCCGGGGGCGACGTCGGCGGCCATCAGCGCGCCCTCAATCAGCAACGTGCCGCCGCCGCACATCGGGTCGAGCAAGCCGCCGCCTTCAGCATGAATCTTCGGCCAGCCGGCGCGCAGCAACACGGCGGCGGCGAGGTTCTCCTTCAGCGGCGCATCGTTTTGCGCCAGCCGCCAACCGCGTCGATGCAGCGAGCCGCCGCCGAGGTCGATGGAAATGGTGGCGCGGCCCTTGCGCAGCGACAGGTTAATGCGCACGTCCGGGAACTCGACATTCACCGATGGCCGCTCCATGCCCTGCCCGCGCAGGTTGTCCACCACCGCATCCTTGATCCGCTGCGCGGCGAAGCGCGCGTGGGTGATGGCCTCACCGGAGACATGCGCATCCACCGCCAGCGTCAGCTCAGCGTCGAGGTGTTGTTCCCACGGCATCGCCAGCACGCCCTGGTACAACGAGCCTTCGTCAGGGCAGTCGAACTCGGCCAGCGGCCACAGCACGCGGCTGGCAAGGCGCGACCACAGCACCACCCGCTGCGCGTCGCGCAACTCCCCTTCGGCATTGACCCCGGCGATGGTGGCGGTGGCCTTGGGCAGGCCCAGCGCCAGCAGCTCATCGGCCAGCAGGTATTCGAGGCCCTTGGCGCAGGAGACGAAGAATTTCACGGGGATACCACGGGGAACGGCGACGGGCCGGGGGCGCCATTGTAAGGGCGAGGAACGAGTGGAGAGGAACGAGTAAAAACATGACCCGTCATTCCCGCGAAGGCGGGAATGACGAATCAGGCTTTTGCCTTGGCCTTTACTCGTTCCTCGCTCCTCTTCACTCGTTCCTAGCTTCCAGCCCTTCCAGCAGCGCCTCGAACTCGCGGGCCGTGGTTTCCACGTGGCCGTTCAGGCGATGGCCGTCATCGACCAACAGCAGCCTTGCGGTGCGGGCCTGCGCCCAGGCGATGACCTCGCCCGCCGGGATCAGCTCGTCATGCCATGCGTGGATGACCGTGGTCGGCACCTTTGCCGCATCCAGTGCCGGCATCGGCCCCATCGTGGTTGGCGGCACCATCAGGAACAGCGCGCGGGCCGGCACGTGCAGCGAAGCAATTGCCGAGATATACGCACCGAGGCTGGAGCCGGCCAGCACCACCGGGCCGTGCTGCGCGGCTTCCGCCGCACGCTGGATCAAGCGTTGCAGCCGTGCCGGCACGTCACCCACGCGGCTGATGTCATGGCGTGCGTCCAGGTCGGTGTAATCCGGGCGTTCGTGCGTCCAGCCCAAACGCTGCGCCACGTCGGCCAAGGCGGTGACCTTGGTGGCGTCGGGGCCACTTTCGAAACCGTGGGAAAGGATGCAGTGGCCGCGGCTCATCGCAGTGTCGGCAGAAAGCGGAGATGGCCGCAATGCTAGCATCGCGCGATGCCCGACATGCCTGCCGTCCTCGCCGAACCACTGCCCTACGAACACTTGCTGGCCGCGCGCGCGCCGGCAGCTATCGACATGGTGGTCATCCACTGCACCGAACTGCCCGACCTTGCAATGGCGCGTGATTACGGCGAGCACGTGCTGTACGACAGCGGCACCGGCAACAGCGGCCATTACTACATCGACCGCGACGGCAGCATCCATCAATACGTGGACGTGCTGCGCGTGGCCCACCATGTACGCGGTTTCAACCCGCGTTCAATCGGCATCGAACTGGTCAACACCGGGCGTTATCCCGACTGGCTGGATTCGCGCCACCAAGCGATGGATGAACCTTATCCGCAGACGCAGATCGACGCGCTGATCGCGCTACTGCGTGGCTTGCCGGTGCAATTGCCGGCACTGCGTTGGATTGCCGGTCACGAAGATCTGGATACCGAGCAGGTGCCGGCCAGTGATGACCCGGCGCTATACGTGCCGCGTAAGCGTGACCCCGGGCCGAGGTTTCCTTGGGAGGCAGTGTTGGCGGCGGTGGGGTTGGAGCGAAGAGCTAGGAACGAGTGAAGAGGAACGAGAAACGAGAAACGAGAAACGAGAAACGAGAAACGAGTAGAAGCATAGCTCGTCATTCCCGCGTAGGCGGGAATCGCTTTTGCACTTTTGCTTCAACGTCAAAGGCAAGAGCAGGAGCGATTCCCGCGTAGGCGGGAATGACGACACAAGCTGTTGCCTTGGCTTCTACTCGTTCCTCGTTCCTCTTCACTCGTTCCTAGCCCTTAGCCACCGGGCGTGCAGGATCGGACGACCAGCCGCTCCACGAATCGGCAAACACGCGCGCACCGTTCAAACCGGCGATTTCGAACGCCAGCAGCAGATGGCAAGCGGTGACGCCGGAACCGCACATCATCACCGCCTCGCCCGGTGCGTAGGCTCCCAGCAGCGGTTCCAGCTCCGCGCGCAATTCCGCCGCCGGGCGGAAGCGGCCATCGTGCAGGTTCAGCGCCAGCGGGCGGTTGAGCGCGCCGGGGACGTGGCCGGCGACGCGATCCAGCGGCTCCACTTCGCCGCGGTAACGCTCGCCGGCACGCGCGTCGAACAGCCAGCCCGGCACTTGCGACAGGCGCGCGGCGACCTCATCGGCGCTGGCCACCTGCGCCATGTCGAACCGGCCCGGATGCGGCGGCAAGGCCGGCACCTGCGTTTCCTCCTCCGTCACTGCGAAACCGGCGGCCTGCCATGCAGCCAGCCCGCCATCGAGCACCGCCACCTTGCGGTGGCCGAGCAGCCGCAGCAGCCACCACAGCCGTGCGGCGGCCATGCTGCCGTCGCCGGCGTCGTAGGCCACCACCTGCGTGTCCGCACCGATGCCCCAGCGCCCCAGTGTGGCGGCGAAAACATCGCTGTCCGGCAGGGGGTGGCGGCCATGGCCTTGCCTGGACAGGTCGGAAAGGTCGCGGTTGAGGTCGGCATGTACCGCGCCGGGGAGGTGGCCGGCGGCGTATTGCGCGGCCCCGGACTGCGGGTCGGCCAGCGAAAAGCCCGCGTCCACCAGCCGCAACGCGGTGCTAGCGGTGGCACGGGCATCCACTAGCTGCACCGCTGGCAGCGCGGCGGCCAGCGAAGCCACGTCCACCCGCGTTGTCCAGGGTTGTGCGGCGGTGTTCATGGTGTCTGCTCCAGGCGGCGACGCAGGTTGTAGAGGATGGCGGCGGTGGCGCCCCAGATGCGCTGCCCCGGCCAGTCGTATTCGAGCACGTGGCGGATGCGGCCGGCATGTTCGATCTCGACCCGGCGCAGGTTGGCCGGGTTCATCAGGAAATCCAGTGGCACCTCGAACACCTCGGCCACCTCCTCCGGCTGCGGCACCGGCACGAAATCCGGGTCGATCACCGCCACCACCGGCGTGACCCGGTAGCTGGAAATGGTGACGAACGGGTCGAGGTAGCCCAGCGCCTGCACCCGCTCGCGCGGCAGGGCGATTTCCTCGCTGCTCTCGCGCAGCGCGGCGACGATCGGGTTGCGGTCGCCCGGCTCGATGCGGCCACCGGGAAAACCCACCTGCCCCGCGTGGCTGCGCAGGTGCTCGGTGCGCCGGGTGAGCAGCACCTGCACGCCCTGCGGGCGCGGCACCAGCCCAGCCAGCACCGCGGCCTCGGCCAGTGGGCCGGGCGGCAGCAGGTCAGCCAGCTCGCTGCGGTTCCAGCCCTGCCCGGTCGGCGCGGCGGCCAGCGGTGTGAGTGCGCGCAACAACCGCTCGTGGCCGGGCAAGGCAGCGGCCAGCGAGCCAGCCTCCCGCGCGCGCACCGGCAACACATCAGCCATCAAATGCAGGCGCTGCGGTTCGCCCATGCGCGCCCATGCGGCGATTTCATCGAGCGTGCGCAGGCAGCCGCGGCAGCGCCCGGCGCTGTCCAGCGAGCAAACCCCGATGCAGGGGCTGGATACAGCGTGGCGCATGTCGTTCATCGGTTCGCGTGCATGAATCAGTGGGCGTCAGTCCACGGCACCGGGCCGGAGCGGACGCGCTGCCGGAAGCACCTTGCGGCTGCTTTCCCGGCTCTGGAATCGGAGCATTTCCTCGCGCAACGCCTCGCATTCATCGGCAAGGCCAAGTGCGTGCAGGCTGTGAAAATACTCGATGTAAACATCGAACGCCTCCGCCGAAGCCCGCGCTGCGGCCTGCATACAGCCCAGGTGTCCCTCGCCTGCACGCGGCCACCATTCGTGGAATGCCTTGACCCGGCGCGACAGCAGGCTGCCGAAAAGCGCATGTATCCGCGCCTCGTCCTTCGTTTGCCGCAGGTGGTGCCCGAGCGTGGCGATGTCCGTTGCGCCGCCGTCGCGCCCGAACCGGGCAAGAATCACCCGAATCAATTCATCAAGACGCCCGGCCTCCAGCCATGCCTGGAAGAGTTGGCCTTCCAGCAATTCCAGTTCGTCGCCCCGCAAATCGCGCCCAAGCTCCTTGGCGTGCTTGCCGCAAATCCGGTCAATTCAGCACTGAAACTTGCCATCGCACCCCACCTTCCATGCCCGGACGGGAGCCATCACGAGGTTTGCAAACAAAAACGCGCCGGTGAAAACACCGGCGCGCCGTCTTCCATCACTGCGGGTTACTTGACGCTGACCAGCTTGACTTCGTACTGCACCGCCACGTTCGGCGGGAAGCCGGTACGCGGATTGGCACCGAACGCCTTGTCCGGCGACAGGGTGATTTCCCACTTGGAGCCGGCCGGCATCTGCAGCAGCGCTTCGCGCATGGCCTGCATTTCCACTTCGCTCAGCTTCAGCGCCGGCACGTCATGGGCCTGCGGGTTCTCCGGGCGCTGGCCGTAGCCGAACGGGCCGGCGACCTGCAATTGCACGGTGCTGGACTGGGTAGGCTTGGCGCCGGTGCCGGCCTCGATCACGCGGTACTGCACGCCGCTGGGCAGGGTCTGCACGCCGGCCTTGGCCTTGTTGGCGGCCATGAACTGGTCGCTGCGAGTCTTGTTTTCAGCGGCGGCCTTTTCGTACTCGGCCTTGGCGGCGGCGGCACGGGCCTGCTCGCGCTTCTGGAAGGCTTCGATCGCCGGCTTCAGCTGCTCGCCGGTGATGGCCGGCTGCTGCTTGGCGAAGGCGTCTTGCAAGCCCTTGACCACCGCTGCGATGTCCAACTGCTCACCACGGGCGGTCAGTTCGTTCAGATTGTTGCCGTAGTCATAGCCGAAGTAGTAGCTCAGCTTGCCTTTCTCGGACGAGATGTCCTGGGCGAATGCGGTGCCGGTCAGGGCCAGGGCGGCCACGGCGACCGCGATAGAACGCAACTTCATCAAACAATTCTCCAGGGAGGGTGTCTCGGGGCAAGCATGCCGCCGGAGGCGACGGGTTAGGATAGCCGCCACAACGGCGGACCGCCACTGACGACACCGGCTCAGACAGCGGCCGGCGTCAGGAGTTCCGCAGCCCTTTTTGCCCCATTCAGGAGTTCAGCCGCATGTCCGACGCCCCGGTTTCGACCCGCACCGGTGATGGCATCCGCACCATCACCGTCCAGCGCCCGGAAAAGCTCAATGCGCTGAACCGGCAGACGCTGGAGGCGCTTGACGCGGCCTTTGCCGCGGCCGCGCAGGACGATGCGGTGCGGGTGGTGGTGCTGACCGGCGCCGGCTCCAAGGCGTTCGTCGCCGGGGCCGACATCGCCGAGATGAACGCGCTCACCCCGGTGCAGGGCCGCGATTTCTCGCTGCTCGGCCAGCGCCTGATGCGCCGCATCGAGCGCTTGAACAAACCCGTTGTGGCGATGGTCAATGGCTTCGCGCTGGGCGGCGGGCTGGAACTGGCGATGGCCTGCCACCTGCGCATTGCCGCCGACAGCGCCAAGGTCGGCCAGCCGGAAATCAACCTCGGCCTGATCCCCGGCTTCGGCGGCACCCAGCGCCTGCTGCGGCTGGCCGGGCGCGCGGCAACGCTGGAGCTGTGCCTGCTCGGCGCGCCGATCGATGCCGCACGCGCACAGCAGCTGGGCATCGTCAACCGCGTGGTGCCGGCCGCCGAGCTGGAAGCGGAGACGCTGAAGGTCGCCACGCAACTGGCCGGTTCCGCGCCACTGGCGCTGCGCGGCATACTCGACGCGCTCAACATCGGCGGCGAATGCGGCATTGCCGAAGGGCTGGAATACGAAAGCGCGCAGTTCGGGCTGATGTTCTCCACGCAGGACATGCGCGAGGGCACCGCCGCCTTCCTCGAACGCCGCAAGCCGGGAATTCCGCAACTGCTGAGCCACACCGCAATGCCCGCCTCTTCCGCATCGCCCCGGCAGTTGTTGCAACACGTGCTGGACGATGACATCGACGCGGCGCTCGATGCCGGTCTGATGGACTACGTTCCACAGCCCGGCGACGCCGCACTGGACCCGCGCCTACCGCAACTGCTGCAAGCAACGCAACAACGCCTGCACGATGCGTGGGCCGCGCGCGAACGCCACCGCGCGCGCGCGGTGCGCCTGCAACGCCGCGCCGCCGAGCGCGAGGCCCGGCGCGCGCCGCCGCCGATGGCCGACAGCAAACCCGCCCTGCCCCCGGCGGCGGCGGCGATTCTGGCGCGAGCGCGAGCTAAAGCCAGGAACGAGTGAAGAGAAACGAGGAACGAGTGACAGCCAAAGCCACGGCAAAAGCCATAGCCACGAGCTAGGAACGAGTGAAGAGGAACGAGGAACGAGTGACAGCCAAAGCCACGGCAAAAGCCATAGCCACGAGCTAGGAACGAGTGAAGAGGAACGAGGAACGAGTGACAGCCAAAGCCACGGCAAAAGCCATAGCCACGAGCGAGGAACGAGTGGAGAGGAACGAGGAACGAGTGGCCGCTAAGGCAACGGCGAAAGCTGCTGCTAAAGCCCAAACAAAGACGAACGCAAAGAGTGCGAGCAAAGCGAAACAATCACGCTCCTCTCTCGTTCCTCGTTCCTCTTCACTCGTTTCTAGCTCAAAGCGCATGAACGCCGCCGAAGTGCGCGAGATGTTCACCCGCCTGCGCGAGCTCAACCCGCACCCGACCACCGAGCTGGAATACGGCACGCCGTTCGAACTGCTGGTGGCGGTGACGCTGTCGGCGCAGGCCACCGACGTCGGCGTCAACAAGGCCACCCGCAGGCTGTTCCCGGTGGCCAACACCGCGCAGGCGATCCTCGCGCTGGGCGAGGAAGGCTTGAAGCCCTACATCTCCACCATCGGCCTGTACAACGCCAAGGCGAAGAACGTGATCGCCGCCTGCGCGATCCTGGTCGAGAAATACGGCGGCGAAGTACCGGCCGACCGCGCCGCGCTGGAAGCCCTGCCCGGCGTTGGCCGCAAGACCGCCAACGTGGTGCTGAACACCGCCTTCGGCGAGCCGACGATGGCGGTGGACACGCACATCTTCCGCGTCTCCAACCGCACCGGGCTGGCGCCGGGCAAGGACGTGCGCGCGGTGGAGGATGGCTTGATGAAGGTGATCCCGGGGAATTCCTGCAGGACGCGCACCACTGGCTGATCCTGCATGGCCGCTACGTGTGCAAGGCGCGCAAGCCGGATTGCCCGCAATGCGTGATCCGCGACCTGTGCCATTACCGGGACAAGACCATCGCCTGATGCGGCAACATCGCCTGCCGCGGGCGCGGCTTCAACGCAAGGGCGCCGACCTGCCACTGCGGGCCGGCTGATCCTGCACGGCCACTACGTGTGCAAGGCGCGCAAGCCGTATTGCCCGCAATGCGTGGTGCGCGATTTGCGTCACTTCAAGGACAAGGCCGTCTGAAAACGGCGGGGCACGTGGTGCAACAGACCCTCTACATCCCCCTCGATCACGCAGATCACGCGGGCGGCGACATGGTCCGCCGCAATGCAGACGCCCCGCACGGGGCGGGGCGTCTGCAGGCCACGGTGGCGTTGCTTACCAGGTGAACTGGGTGCGCAAGGCGTACTGCCTGGTCTTGTCGCCGGTCACGTCGTTGTCGCCCATCGTGTAATTGAGCATGAAGCGCAGGCTGGGGTTGACGTAGTAGTTGACGCCGAGAATCGTGCTGGTCGCCTCGCGGTTGGCGATGTCCTTGTTCTCGATGCTGTCGTAACGGGCGGTCAGCTCCCACAGGCCCTTCTTGTCGATCTTCGGCGAGGCGAACACGCCGGTGGCCGCCTTGTAGCCCTTGTGGCCGCCGTTGAGCAACCAGCTGCCCTGCAGGTACCACGTGGTCACGTCCTGGTCGCGGCCGCGCGGCTGGCCGAACGTGGCGTTGACGTATTCGCCCTGGAAGAACAGCGGGCCGAACGAGCTGGCCGCTTCCACGGCGTAGGCGGTGACGGTGTTGCGGCTGGCGCCGGTGGTGGTGGCGATGCTCTGCGCCGGGCCACGGCGGCCGGCATAGTTGGCGGTGGCGGTCAGGTCGGCCGAGCCCTGGTTGTTGTTTTCCATGCTGGCCCAGGCGCCGAAGTGCAGCGTGTTGTTGTCGTTGTTGATCGGCGCGAAGGTGACGCGGCCCGATGCGCCCATGCCTTCGTTGCGGCTGCCGGCGGCGCCGCGCAGGTTGAACACGGTGGCGCCGGCGGTGTAGTTGCTGCCGGCGCGCTGGTAGCCGATGCCCTGCTGGAACTGGCGGCCGCTGAACAGGCCGGTGGCCGAGGCGAACGGGCGCTCCATCATCAGGATTTCGTTGGAACTGGTCAGTTCCTCCATCGAGCGGTACGGCTTGAAGTGACCGATGGTGACCTTGCCGCCTGCGAATGCAGTGGCGATGTAGGCATCGCGCAGGCCGTCGAGGTTGCTGCCGGCGGCGAAGTCCTGCTCCACCTTGTAGTCCCAGCCGTAGGCCTTGCCGGCCAGGGTCAGGCGCGCGCGGCGGAACTCGCTGGTGCCGGTGCTGGCGGCGACGTCGCGGTCGAAGGCATAGGCGTCGAAGTGGATGCGGCCGCCGAGGCTGGCCTCGAACTTCTTGTCCGGCGAGGTGATCTTGATGCCGCCCTTGGTTTCCACCTTCGGCGTGGTGTTGGTGATGGTCTCGATGCTCTGCTGCGCGCCGATGTTGATGTCCGACTGCGCGTCGGTGCGGGTTTCCAGTTCGGCGACCTTGGCCTGCAACGCGGCCAGTTGCGCCTTCAGCTCGGCCAGTTCGGTATCGGTGGCGGCGGCGGCATCGAATGCGGTGGTGGCGCCCGTGGCCGCCAGCAATGCGACGGCAAGAAGGGAATGACGCATGGGGAACTCTCCGGTGTTGGTTGTCTGGCGGACGGGCGGGTTTTCGTGAAACACCCGTTAAACGCCGCGCAGCTTGCAGCGCGCACCTGACAGTCATGCGACGAACGAATGACAAAACGGTGACATCGGGCACCGCGCCGGACGGGCCGCACTGTCATGCCCGTGTCATCGAAATTACGCACGACTGTCACCTCGCGGTTGTGCAATGTGCGCCGGACGCCACGACCGGCGCCTTGCATATTCCCTTTGCTTACGGAGTTTCCCGTGACCGTCACGTTCAAGACCCGCATGGCCGCCGCATTGATCGCGGCCGCTTCCTCGCTCTCCCTCGCGCAGGCCGCCGACATCACCGGCGCGGGCGCTTCGTTCGTCTTCCCGGTGATGTCCAAGTGGTCGGCCGACTACGCCGGCGCCACCGGCAACCGCGTCAACTACCAGTCCATCGGCTCGGGCGGCGGCATCGCCCAGATCAAGGCCGGCACCGTCGATTTCGGTTCGTCCGACGCGCCGCTGAAGTCCGAAGACCTCGCCTCCTCCGGCCTGGCACAGTTCCCGTCGGTGATCGGCGGCGTGGTGCCGGTGGCCAA
This sequence comes from Stenotrophomonas sp., assembly GCA_034675465.1. Lineage (GTDB taxonomy): Bacteria > Pseudomonadota > Gammaproteobacteria > Xanthomonadales > Xanthomonadaceae > Stenotrophomonas. The sequence continues at coordinate 129,828 of JAUCDH010000015.1, forward strand.
CGTGCCGGGCTTGCAGCCGGGCGCGCTGAAGCTGGACGGCCCGACCCTGGCCAACATCTTCCTCGGCAAGATCAGCAAGTGGAACGACCCGGCCATCGTCGCGCTCAACGGCGGCCTGAGCCTGCCGGACCTGAAGATCACCGTGGTGCACCGCTCCGACGGTTCGGGCACCAGCTTCAACTACACCAACTACCTGTCCAAGGTCAGCCCGGAGTGGAAGGCGCAGGTCGGCGAAGGCACCACCGTGCAGTGGCCGGCCGGCATCGGCGGCAAGGGCAACGAAGGCGTCGCCGCCTACGTCAAGCAGATCCGCGGCGGCGTCGGCTATGTCGAGCTGGCCTACGCGCTGCAAAACCGCCTGGCCTATGCGCAGATGAAGAACGCCGCCGGCCGCTTCGTGCAGCCCAGCGATGAAACCTTCGCCGCCGCGGCCGCCAGCGCCAACTGGGCCAACACCCGCGACTTCAACCTGGTGATCACCAATGCACCGGGCGAGAACGCCTGGCCAATCACCGCCACCAACTTCATCCTGGTGCGCAAGAAGTCCAAGCCGGGCAGCCTGAAGAACACCACCGACTTCTTCCGCTGGGTCTATGCCAGCGGCAAGAACCAGGCCAAGGAACTGGACTACGTTCCGCTGCCGGACACTCTGGTGCGCCAGATCGAGGCCTACTGGAACCAGCAGAACCTGAAGTAACAAGGAGCAAAGAGACCGGCGAGCCCCTCTCCCTCGCCGCCTCTCGGGCGCGGATCATGCGATCCGCGCTTTTTTTTTTGGAGCCGTGATTGGGGGATTCGTGATTCGTGATTGGTGATTGGTGATTCGTAAAAGCCAAAGCGCGCGGCGTCCCGCTTTGTCGAATCACCAATCACCAATCATCAATCCCCCGCCCCATGTAATGAGGCTGTAACAAAAACATCATTTCATGGCGTCATCCGCCGGCAGCGCCGGCCCTTCTCCCGCTATGGAGCCTCGCATGAAGCTGCACACCACCGGCCTTGCCGCCCTTTCCCCCTGGCCATCGCGCTGGGCCTGTCGGCCTGTGGCGGCCAGCCCGCCTCCAGCCGAACGGCGAGACGGCCAGCGCCCCGGCCGCCGCCGACAAGGTTTCGGCCGAGATTTCCGGCGCCGGCGCGTCCTTCGTCTTCCCGCTGGTGTCCAAGTGGTCGGCCGACTACAACGCCGCCACCGGCGCAAAGGTCAACTACCAGTCCATCGGCTCGGGCGGTGGCATCGCCCAGATCAAGGCCGGCACCGTCGATTTCGGTTCGTCGGACAAGCCGCTTTCTTCCGAGGAATTGGCGCAAGCCGGCCTCGCCCAGTTCCCGTCGGCGATTGGCGGCGTGGTGCCGGTGGTCAACCTGGAAGGCTTCCAGCCGGGCCAACTTCGCCTGAGCGGCGCGCTACTGGCCGACATCTACCTCGGCAAGATCAAGACGTGGAATGACGCGGCCATCGCCGCCGCCAACCCCGGCCTGAGCCTGCCCGCCACCAAGATCACGCTGGTGCACCGTTCCGATGGTTCCGGCACCACCTTCAACTTCTCGAACTACCTGTCCAAGGTCAGCGGCGAGTGGAAGGACAAGGTTGGCGAAGGCACTTCGGTGCAGTGGCCGGACGGCGTCGGCGGCAAGGGCAACGAGGGCGTGGCCTCCTACGTGCAGCAGATCAAGGGCTCGCTGGGCTACGTCGAGCTGGCCTACGCATTGCAGAACAACATGCCTTACGCGGCAATGCAGAACGCCGCCGGCAACTGGGTGCAGCCGACCGCCGAAACCTTCGCCGCCGCCGCAGCCAGCGCCGACTGGGCCACGACCAGGGATTTCAGCCTCGTCATCACCAATGCCCCGGGCGAGCAGGCGTGGCCGATCACCGCCACCAACTTCATGCTGATGCAGAAGCAACCCAAGGACGCCAAGCGCAACCAGGACACGCTGGCGTTCTTCAAGTGGGCGTTCGAGAACGGCCAGGCGCAGGCCAACGAACTGCATTACGTGCCGCTGCCTGCGGAGCTGGTGGCGCAGATCGAAGCCTACTGGCAGCAGAACCTGGGCAACTGAAGCACGGGGCGCGGGCTCGACGGCCCGCGCCTTTCAGCCATTCCCGGCCCCGTGTAACCGCCCTGTAACAAAAACATCATTTCATGACGGCACCCGCCGGCACCCATGCGGGCATCCCGCAGTTCCCGCCTCCCTCTCGGGCCAACGCCATCACATGACCGCCATCGCCCCCGCCCCTCGCCCTGCCCAGCCCGCGCGACCAGCGCGATGCCCGCAACGACCGCCTGTTCCGCTGGTTCCTGGTCGCCACCGTGGCGCTGGTGCTCACCGCACTGGCCTGCGCCGCGCTGTCGATGCTGTGGGGCGGCCGCCACGCCCTGCAGGAGCAGGGCCTGAGCTTCTTCTACACCGCCGACTGGAACCCGGTGGAGAACCGCTTCGGCGCGCTGGCGCCGATCTACGGCACCATCGTCACCGCGGTGATCGCCATGCTGATCGCGGTGCCAGTGAGCTTCGGCATCGCCTTCTTCCTCACCGAGGTGGCGCCGCGCTGGCTGCGCGGCCCGGTCGGCACCGCCATCGAGCTGCTGGCCGGCATCCCCTCGATCATCTACGGCATGTGGGGCCTGTTCGTGCTGGTGCCGGTGATGACCGAATACGTCACCCCGTTCCTCAACGACCACCTCGGCGAGCTGCCGCTGGTCGGCCCACTGTTCCAGGGGCCGCCGCTAGGCATCGGCATGCTCACCGCCGGCTTCGTGCTGGCGATCATGGTGATCCCGTTCATCTCCTCGGTGATGCGCGAGGTGTTCCTGACCGTGCCGACCCGCCTGAAGGAATCGGCCTACGCACTGGGTTCGACCAAGTGGGAAGTGAACTGGGACATCGTGCTGCCCTATACCCGTTCGGCGGTGATCGGCGGCATCTTCCTCGGCCTCGGCCGCGCGCTCGGCGAGACGATGGCGGTGGCCTTCGTGATCGGCAACAGCGTGCGCCTGACGCCGTCGCTGCTGGAGCCGGGCACCACCATCGCCGCGCTGATCGCCAACGACTTCGGCGAGGCCACCGAAACCTACCGCTCGGCGCTGCTGCTGCTCGGCTTCGTGCTGTTCATCGTCACCTTCGTGGTGCTGGCCATCGCCCGCCTGATGCTGCTGCGCCTGTCCCGCAAGGAGGGCAACTGATGTCCGCCGCCAATTCGCTGTACCTGCGCCGCCGCATCACCAACGGCGCGGCGCTGCTGATGGCCTGCGCCACCGCCGCCTTCGGCCTGCTGTTCCTCGGCTGGATCCTGTGGACGCTGCTGTCCAAGGGCCTGCCGGGCATCAACCTGGACCTGTTCACCAAGATGACGCCGCCGCCGATGCAGGAAGGCGGCCTGCTCAACGCCTTCTTCGGCAGCGCGGTGATGTGCGCGCTGGCCATCGCCATCGGCACCCCGCTGGGCGTGGCCGCCGGCACCTGGCTGGCCGAGTACGGCAACGCGCGCAAGGCCGGCACCGTGGTGCGCTTCGTCAACGACATCCTGCTGTCGGCGCCGTCGATCGTGCTCGGCCTGTTCGTCTACACCCTGTACGTGATGCAGACCGGCGGCAACTTCTCGGCCTTCGCCGGCGCACTGTCGCTGACCTTCATCGTGCTGCCGGTGGTGATCCGCACCACCGACGAGATGCTGCGGCTGGTGCCGGTGCAGATGCGCGAGGCGGCGCTGGCGCTGGGCGTGCCGCAGTGGAAGGTGATCATGCAGGTGCTGTACCGCAGCGCGATGGCCGGCATCGTCACCGGCGTGCTGCTGGCGCTGGCGCGCATCTCCGGCGAAACCGCGCCGCTGCTGTTCACCGCCTTCGGCAACCAGTACTGGAACAGCAACGTGTTCCAGCCGATGGCCTCGGTGCCGGTGGTGATGAACCAGTTCGCCGGCAGCCCCTACGAATCGTGGCAGGTGCTGGCCTGGGCCGGCGCACTGGTGCTGACCCTGTTCGTGCTGCTGGTCAGCCTTTCCGCGCGCGGCCTGCTGCTGCGCAACCGCATTTCCAACGACTGATCTCCTGCATGGACCTCGCCATGAACGACCTCAACAACGCCGTGCCGATGCAGCGCATCAGCGTGCCCGCCGCGCACCAGAACCTGGACACCCCGGCCCCGGTCAAGCTTGCCGCGCGCGGGCTGGACTTCTACTACGACAAGTTCCACGCGCTGAAGAACATCCATCTGGAAATCCCGGAAAAGCGCGTGACCGCGCTGATCGGCCCTTCCGGCTGCGGCAAATCGACCCTGCTGCGCATCTTCAACCGCATCTACGCGCTGTACCCGAAGCTGGAGGCGCGCGGCGAGGTGCTGTTGGACGGCGAGAACATCCTCTCGCCGAAGTACCCGATGAACCGCCTGCGCTCGAAGGTGGGCATGGTGTTCCAGAAGCCGGTGCCGTTCCCGATGACCATCTTCGAGAACGTGGCCTACGGCATCCGCCACCACGAGAAGCTGTCCAAGGCCGACATGACCGTGCGCGTCGAACAGGCGCTGCGCCAGGGCGCGCTGTGGGACGAGGTGAAAGACAAGCTGGGCCAGAGCGCGCTGGGTCTTTCCGGCGGCCAGCAGCAGCGTTTGTGCATCGCCCGCGCGGTGGCGCTCAAGCCCGACGTGCTGCTGCTGGACGAGCCGACCTCGGCGCTGGACCCGATCTCCACCAGCCGCATCGAGCAGTTGGTCGAGGAACTGAAGAACGACTACACCATCGCCATCGTCACCCACAACATGCAACAGGCCGCGCGCGTGAGCGACTACACCGCCTTCATGTACCTGGGCGACCTGATCGAGCACGACCGTACCGACGTGATCTTCTCCAACCCCTCGAAGAAGCAGACCGAGGATTACATCACTGGCAGGTTCGGCTAACGCCAAACCTGCCAGTGCGTGATTAGTGATTCGTGATTGGTGATTCGCAAGAGCAAAAGCTCGCGACACCCTGCCTTTCCGAATCACCAATCACAAATCCACGAATCACGCCCCTTGAACTCACAAATCACGGCTCCCCAATGACCACTCCCAACGACCACATCGTGAAAAGCTACGACGAAGAACAGCACCGGCTGGTGGCCGAGATCGTGCGCATGGGCGAGATGTCCGTCGCCCAGCTCGAAGCCGCGCTGGACGTGATCGAACGCCGCGACGAGAACGCCGCGCGCCGCATCATCGCCAACGACGAGGCCATCGACACGCTGGAGCAGCAGATCAGCCACGACGTGATGCGCCTGGCGCTGCGCGGGCCGATGGCGCGCGACCTGCGCGAGATCCTCGCCGGCCTGCGCATCCCGGCCGACATCGAGCGCATCGGCGACTACGCCGCCAACGTCGCCAAGCGCTCCATCGCCCTGGCCGCGGTGCCGCCGCTGCCGCAGATCCAGGGCCTGCGCGCGCTCGGCCGGCTCGCCGCGCAGCAGGTGCGGCGCGCACTGGAGGCCTATCGCGACAACGACGCCGAGGCCGCGCTGGCGCTGCGCCAGGACGACGCCCGCCTGGATGCGCAATACACCGCGCTGTTCCGCGAGCTGCTCACCTACATGATGGAAGACCCGCGCAACATCACCCCGTGCACGCACCTGCTGTTCATGGCCAAGAACCTGGAACGTATCGGCGACCACGCGACCAACATCGCCGAGAACGTCTGGTTCCTGGTACACGGCGACGCCCCGCTGCCGCCGCGCGAGAAGCGCGACGAAACCAGCGGCGGCTGAAAAGCAGGAACGAGTGCAGAGGAATGAGGAACGAGTGAAGGCAACAGCAGTGCCGACCAACGGCCGGCACCCACCGAGAAAAATAAAGCGAAGGTGTGGGAGCGAATTTATTCGTGAATGCTTTTCGCGAGATTCCTGCAAAAGCATTCGCCCCGGGTAAAACCCGCTCCCACAGTGGCCGTCGTAGATGCGGGGCTTGCCCTGCATGAGGCTTTCCCATAAAGCCATGTGTGGGGCAAGCCCCACACCTACGGCAGCAATGCTTCTTGTTGCCGGCCTCAAACCCGCTGCCGCACTGCCTCGAACAAGGCCACGCCGGTAGCCACCGACACGTTCAGGCTCTCGATGTCACCCGGCATCGGGATGCGTACCAAGCCGTCGCAGGTTTCGCGGGTCAGCCGGCGCAGGCCGTCGGCTTCACCGCCCATTACGAGTGCGACGTTGCCACGCAGGTCTAGCTGATGGATGGTCTGCTGCGCTTCGCCGGCCAGGCCGTAAATCCACACGCCCAGCTTTTGCATGTCTTTCAGGCAGCGCGACAGGTTGGTCACGGCCACCACCGGGATGCGGTCGGCGGCGCCGGCGCTGGTCTTGCGCACGGTGGCGTTGACCGGCGCGCTCTTGTCCTTGGGAATCACCACGGCGGTGACGCCAGCGGCGGCGGCGCTGCGCAGGCAGGCACCGAGGTTGTGCGGGTCTTGCACCTCGTCTAGCACCAGCACCAGCGCCTTGCCGTCGGCGGCTTCAATCAAGCCTTGCAGCTCGTTTTCGCCCCACAACTTGGCGGCGGCATAACGCGCGGCCACGCCTTGGTGGCGCACCTGCCCGGCCACGCCGCCCAAGGCCTGCGCGTTGACCTTGCGCACGTCGATGCCTTTGCGCAGCGCGTTTTCTTCGATTTCGACCAAGCGCGGGTTTTTGCTGCCGGCTTCAATCAGCACTTCACGGACGTTCTCGGCGTCCTTCTCGATCGACGAGGCCACGGCGTTGACGCCGACGATCCATTGGTTTTGTTTGCTCATTGCGGGGAATGGGGAGTTGGGAATGGGGGGTTAGGGCTAGAAACGAGTGGAGAGGAACGAGGAACGAGTAAAGCAAAAGCAGAAACAAAAGCAGTGCCGACCAACGGTCGGCACCCACCGGCATCAGGCTGCATCTTGTTCAGTGGTGCCCGACCGTCTGGTCGGGCAAGGCCGTTGCCTTCACTCGTTCCTCATTCCTCTTAACTCGTTCCTGCTTTTCAGCTCGTTCCTGCTTTCAGTATTTCTGCTTCGCTCGCTTGGCCGGCTTGCCGCGCGGCGGCAACGGCGGCAGGCCGGCGTCTTCCGCTACCTCGCCATCGAGCTTGGCGACCAAGCGGAAGTCGATCTTGCGCTCCTCCATGCTGGCCTTCAGCACGAGAATGCGCACGCGGTCGCCGAGGCGGAACTCGTTGCCACGGCGGTCGCCGGTGAGCGTTTTGCGCAGCGGGTCGAACTGGTAATAGTCGTTCGGCAACTGGGTGACGTGCACCAAGCCGTTGACCTTGGAGTCGTCCAGTTCGACGAACAGGCCGAAGCTGGTCACGCCACTGATGACGCCATCGAACTGGCCGCCGACGTGCTTCTCCATCCACGCGGCACGGAAGCGTTCGTCCACCTCGCGCTCGGCCTCGTCGGCACGGCGTTCGCGCTCGGAGCATTGCAGCGACAGCGCCGCCATCTCGCGCGGGGTGTAGAGGTATTTATCCGGTGCACCGCCGGTCAGCGCGTACTTGATTGCACGGTGCACCAGCAAATCCGGGTAGCGACGAATTGGCGAGGTGAAGTGCGCGTAGGCATCCAGCGCCAAACCGAAGTGACCGTTGTTGTCGGCCGAATACACCGCCAACGATTGGCTGCGCAGCAACACCGATTCCAGCAGCGCGGCGTCCGGGCGCTCGCGCACCTTTTTCAACAGCTTGGTGTAGTCGCCCGGCTGCACCTTGGCCCACGGCGGCAAACTCAGCTTGAACTCTTTGAGAAATTCCAGCAGGTCGGCGTATTTGGATTCCGGCGGTCGCTCGTGCACGCGGTACGGTGCGGGGATATGCGCGGCCAACAGGTGACGCGCGGCCTGCACGTTGGCGGCAATCATGCATTCTTCAATCAGCTTGTGCGCGTCGTTGCGCACCAACATGCCGGCCTGCGTGACCTCGCCACGGTTGTCCAGCACAAAGCGCACTTCGCCGGATTCAAACTCAATCGCACCACGCCGCGCACGTGCCTTCGCCAGCACTTGATAGAGCTGGTGCAAGCGCTGCACCTGCGGCAGCAACGCGCCAATTTCGGCTTGCGTATCGGCATCTTCCTCGCCCACCGCCTTCCACACCTGCGTGTAGGTCAGGCGCGCGTGCGAGTTCATCACTGCCTCGTAGAAGCGCGAGCCGGTCACCTCGCCCTTGCGGTCCACCTGCATGTCGCAGACGAAGCACATGCGGTCTTCCTTGGGCCGCAGCGAGCAAATGCCGTTGGACAGCGTTTCCGGCAGCATCGGCACCACGTAACCGGGGAAATACACCGAGGTGGCGCGCTTTTGCGCTTCATCGTCCAGCGGTGTGCCGGGGCGCACGTAATGCGACACGTCGGCGATGGCGACCACCAGCCGGAAGCCGTCGCGGTTCGGTTCGCACCACACCGCATCATCGAAATCCTTGGCGTCCTCGCCGTCGATGGTCACCAGCGGCATCTGCCGCAGATCGACGCGGCCACCAATCATCGACGGCTCCACCGTCATCGGGATGGAGGTGGCTTCGTCCAGCACTTCCGGCGGAAACTCGTGCGGCAGGTTGTGGCCGTGGATCGCGGTTTCCACCACCAGCGATGGCGTCAAGCGGTCGCCGAGCACGGCGATGATTTTGCCAATCGGCGGGCGGCGCGAATCCGGCGCTTGGGTGAGTTCGCAGACCACCAACTGCCCGTCCTTCGCGCCGCCGGTGGCGTCGGCCGGGATCTGGATGCTGCGCTGGATGCGTTTGTCGTCCGGCACCACGTAATTGATGCCCATCTCGACGCTGTAGTGGCCAATCAAACGGCTGACGCCGCGCTCCAGCACGCGCGCGATGCTGCCTTCGCGGCGGCCGCGGCGGTCGATGCCGGTGACGTTGGCCAGCGCGCGGTCGCCGTGCATCACCTTGCGCATTTCATACGGCGGCAGGAACAGGTCGTCGCCGCCCTCGTCCGGGCGCAGGAAGCCGAAGCCTTCCGGGTTAGCGATGACCGTGCCGGGGATCAGGTTGGTCGCCAGCACCGGGGCGAAGCCGCCGCGGCGGTTCTGCACCAACTGCCCGTCGCGCACCATCGCACCCAGGCGCTTGGCCAGCGCGTCGGCGCGGTCCGGTTCGGTCAGGCCCAGCAGCTCGCCGATCTCCTGCGCGTTGCGCGGGCCGTCGCAGCGTTCAAGCAACTGCAAAATCGCTTCGCGGCTGGCGATGGGGTTTTCGTAGCGCTCGGCTTCGCGCGCGGCTTGCGGGTCGTCGAACAGCGGCTTGGCACGGCGGCCACGCACGAAGCTCTGCGGCGGCGCGCTGGCCTTCACTGCCCCCTTGCTCTTGCCGGTTTTCGGCTTGGCCGGGGCCGCCATGCTTTCGGGCATCCACGGCGGCAATTTGGCCGGTTTGCGGGCCTTGCCCTGCGCCTTGCCCGGCGGGTTGCCGGAGGCGGACGTGCGGACCTTGCTGGCCCCAGTGGTCTTTTTGTTCTTCATTGCCGGCCATGGTAGCGCCTGCGCCGGCTCCGCAGCGCACACGACTCCTGAAACCCGTTGACAAGCACCGGGGCCGCCACCAGAATTGCCGCCCCGAATCGCCCAGGTGGCGGAATTGGTAGACGCACTAGTTTCAGGTACTAGCGGGTAAAACCGTGGAGGTTCGAGTCCTCTCCTGGGCACCATGATTCGGCAGACGAAACCCGCGCAAGCGGGTTTCTCAGACTGCTGACGAACCCCGTGTTTTCCGGAACACGGGGTTTTTCATTGCGGGAACCTACGCCGGGATGGCCAGCCTTCGGTTGGTCGGATTTCCGATAAACAGGGCGGCAATGGCGTGGAGACGGGCTATCCAGCGCGATTGCGCCGATGGGTGGCCTTTCAGCAGCCAATAAAGCCGCGCCAGTAGCAGTGCGATCTTCTTGATGTTCTGCGCGGCGGCGGCCAGCAAGCATTGTTCTGTCACGCGTAGCCAGCCGCGCATGCGGGCGTAGCGATGACCATGCAATTGCTTGGCGTCGGCAAAACTGCGCTCGACCGTTTCCTTGCGCCGCGCATACACGCGTTTACCCCATGCGGTGAGACGCCTGGCATCGACACGTTCCTTGGCGGCTTCCCAGACGTGGCGCGTCACCACCTTGGTGGCATTGGCGCTGCGTGTGCATTGCTGGCGCAACGGGCAGTGTTGGCACAGGGCCGGATCGGATTTGTATTCCCGGTAGCCTTGTCGATTGGTCGTTCGATACGACAGCGCTTGTCCGTTCGGGCAGACGTACACGTCGGCTTCGGCGTCGTAGCGGTACTCGCGCTTGTAGAACAAGCCGGCCTTGTGGCTCGGGCGGCGGTAGCCCATCACTCCCAGTACGCCGCGTTCTTCTAAACCTTGGCACACGCGCGGGGTGACATAGCCCGCATCCAGCCCCACCGCTTCCACATCCAACCCAAGCACCTCGCGTTGCCGGTCCAGCCGTTCCAGATACGGCTGGCTGTCATGCACGTTGCCAGCGGTGACATGGGTGTCGGTGATGATCGCGTGGCGCGCATCCACCGTGCGGTGGTCCAGATAGAAAAAAACCTTCCGGCTTGCCTTCGCGCATCAGGTAACCGCTGTCCGGATCGGTGCGATTGACCTTGGTTTTCTTGGGGGCAGGCGGGGCATCGTCGCGCCGCAGCGGCTTCTTGCCGTGCGCCTTGCGGTCGGCGTCCACCGCCGCGTCCAGCTCGGCCAGATACGCCGACGGTGTTTGCTCCAGCTGTACCGCATCGAACTTCTTCTTGTTGGCATTGGCCTTCAAATGCGTGCTGTCGGTGTACAACACCCGACCGCCCACCAAGCCATGCCCCATCGCCTGCCGCACGATGGCGTCGAAGATGCTCTGGTACACCGCCGGGTCGGTATAGCGCCGCCGCCGATGCTGCGAAAATGTGGACGCATCCGGCACCTTGTCGGTCAGGCGAAAGCCGGCAAACCAGCGGTACGCCGTATTGACCGCCACCTCGCGCATCAACTGCCGCTCGCTGCGCACGCCAAACAGGTAGCCCACGAACAACAGCTTGAACATCACCACCGGATCCAAGGCCGGGCGGCCATTGTCCGCGCAGTACAAATGCGCGACCTGCGCCCGGATGAACTCGAAATCCACCGTCGCGTCGATCTTCCGCAACAAGTGGTCCTTGGGCACCAGCATCTCCAGAGTCACCATCTCCAGATGTTGCTGCGTGGGTGTCGGCGTCTTGAGCATGAAGCATTAAGGCAACGCTGATCAAGTAGCTGTAGTGCCGGTATCGCCGGCCGACCGGCCCGAAGGATGCTTCTGGCCTGTTTCAGCGCAATATCAAACTCGATTTTGGGCGCCACTGGCCGCTTTCGCGGCTCTTGGGCGCCCAGCGGGCGCACCTATCCTGCCAATCGGGCACGCGCCAGGTACAAGTTCGCCAGCCCCAGTGCCACGAAGCTGCGGTTGGCGTTCTTGTCCAGCCCGCGGTAGCGCACCTTGGCAAAGCCCCACAGACGCTTCACCACCGCGAACACGTGCTCGACCCGGGCACGGACCTTGGACTTGTTGCGGTTCCGGCTGCGCTCGGCCTCGTCCACCTCCCCCTGCTTGCGTACCCGCTGGTTGGTGAAGTCGCGCGCGTGCGGCGCATGGTCGCGGATCAGTGCCTTCTGGCTGGCGTAGGCGCTGTCGCCGTATACCCGCCGCTCCTCGCCATGCAACAGGTCTTCCAGCAGGTGCTTGTCGTGCACGTTGGCCGCCGTCACCGCCGCGCTATGCACCAGGCCGGTTCGGCTGTCCACGCCGATATGCATCTTCATCCCGAAGTACCACTGCTGGCCCTTGCGGGTCTGGTGCATCGCCGGATCACGCGCCTTGCCCGCATTCTTGGTCGAGCTTGGCGCGCCGATGATCGTCGCGTCCACGATCGTGCCCGTGCCCACCTTCAGCCCCCGCGCCTGCAACTGCGCATTGACCTCGGCGAACAGTTCCGCGCCCAACTCGTGCTGCTCCAGCAGACGCCGGAACTTCAGCAGCGTCGTCGCGTCCGGCGCCCGCTCCCGGCCCAGGTCAATGCCCACAAACCGCCGCAGCGCCGTGCTGTCCAGCAACGCTTCCTCGCACGCCTCGTCAGCCAGGTTGAACCAGTGCTGCACGAAGTACATCCGCAGCATCCGCTCCAGCCCGACCGGCGGCCGGCCCTTGCCCGCCTTGGGGTAGTACGGCTCGATCACCGCACACAGTGCCGACCACGGCACGATCTGCTCCATCGTCGCCAGGAACACATCCCGCCGCGTCGGCCGCCGGTGCTGCTCGAACCCCGCGCCCTGATCGGCGGCCATCGCCAACGTCTGCTGCTTCATCGATCCCTTCCGGTCAAGGCGGCTATGCACCAACCTTCGCAGCTACGTGGGACTTTTTCAGCGTTGCCTTAAAACGACAAACCCCGGCTTGCGCCAGGGTTTGTCAGCAGTCTGCGAAACCCGCGCAAGCGGGTTTCTTCGTTTCCGGCATCCGGCGGCGCGCCCGAAAACTTCGTGCCAATGCCGGTAACGGCCAGACATGCCGCCCATCCACCAGCCTGCCGTGCCCACTTCCCGTCTTCGCCCCACTGCCCTTGCCCATCGCCGGGGCCATGCGCCATGAACCTGCTGAACCAGCTATTCATCGACGCCAATGCACCGCCGCCCTGTTGCCGGGCCAGTATTCGGCCGGTCTGGTGCTGTTTTCGATCTTCGTCATCGCCGACGTGTTCGACGCGCTGACCAGCGCGCCCGTACAAGCCGGCATGGACGGTGGAAAAGGCGGTGGCGCTGATCGAGGAGGAAAGCGGCCGCAACTTCGACCCGGCGCTGGTTGCGCTGTTCCGGCAGCAGTTGCCGGAGACCCTGCGCATCCGCGCGCAATGGCACGAACCGGACGCCGCACCGGACGCGGCATGAGCCGCCGAAATGCGTTGACACCCTGACTCAGGGCCCGCACAATGCGCGCCCTGAGTCGCCCAGGTGGCGGAATTGGTAGACGCACTAGTTTCAGGTACTAGCGGGTAAAACCGTGGAGGTTCGAGTCCTCTCCTGGGCACCACGACTCAAGCAGATCAAACCCGCGAAAGCGGGTTTTTTCATGCCCGTACCTTTCTGTGCGCCCCCTGCGGACGGCTTCGCCGCGGGAAACAGCTGTCCTGCCGTTTTTTCGCTTCCGGCCAATGCACGCAGGCAGGCCATGCAGACGGTTGACGCACCTGTTTTCGCCCTGCATAATTCCCCGGCTGAATCGCCCAGGTGGCGGAATTGGTAGACGCACTAGTTTCAGGTACTAGCGGGTAAAACCGTGGAGGTTCGAGTCCTCTCCTGGGCACCATGATTCAAGCAGACAAAAACCCGCGAAAGCGGGTTTTTTGTTGTCTCCATTCTTGGCCGCAACCCCTCAGGCCATCGACAGGCAATGCCGAAAACCGCTCCCGGCGGTTTTTTCGTTTCCGGCCAATGCACTGCCGGGAACCGTGGAGAGGCCGGGCTACGTCCCCGGCGCTCCGTGGTTCATGGCGTCGGGACGTAACCCCGACCTGCCTGACTGGTGATTTCAATGCCCGCCGGCGCTCACCGCGCTGCCGGCACCCGCACCGAATGGCGGCTTGGCCAGCCACAGCAAGGCGATGATCGCCAGGAACACCCAGCCCAGCAGGTGGAAGATGTCGTTGAAGCCCATCTGCGAGGCCTGATGGTTGATCATGGTGTTGAGCACCGCCGCACCGTGTTGCAGGTTGCCCTGCCCCATCGCCGCCACCTGCTCCTGCATGCCCGGCGTGTACGCCGAGATGTGTTCGGTCAGGTGCGCGTGGTGCTCCTGGGTGCGCCGCGCCCACAGCCAGGTGGTCAGCGAGGCGGCGAAGCTGCCGCCCAGCGTGCGCACGAAGGTGGCAAGGCCCGAACCGGCGGCGACTTCGCGTCCTTCCAGGTCCGACAGCAATATCTGCAACACCGGCATGAAGAACAGCGCCACGCCCGCTCCCATCAACAACTGCACGCCGGCAACGTGGCGGTAATCGACCTGCAGGTTGAAACCCGAACGCAGGAAGCTGGTCAGCGACAACACGACGAAGGCGATGGTCGCCAGCATGCGCATGTCGTAGCGGCCGGCGTACTTGCCGACGAACGGGGCCAGGATCACCGGCAGGATGCCGATCGGCGCGGTCGCCAGCCCGGCCCATATCGCCGTGTAGCCGAGGTCGCGCTGCAGCCACAGCGGGATCAGCAGCGCCACGCTGAAGAACGCCGCATAGGCCACCACCATCGCCAGCGTGCCGGCGCGGAAGTTGCGGTGGCGGAACAGGCGCAGGTCAACGATGGGGTCCTTGTCGGTCAACTCCCAGATCAGGAACACCGCCAATGCCACCACCGACACGCAGGCCAGCGCCACGATCTTTGCCGAGGAGAACCAGTCCTCGTCGTTGCCCAGGTCCAGCACCAACTGCAGCGCACCGACGCCGACCACCAGGGTGACCAGGCCGACGTAATCCATTTTCGGCTTCTCGATCTGCTCGGGCCGGCCCTTGAGCTGCCTGCCGACGATGGACGCAGCCAGAATGCCCAGCGGCACGTTGATCAGGAAGATCCATTCCCAGCTGTAGTTGTCGGTGATCCAGCCACCGAGGATCGGCCCGGCGATCGGCGCGACCACGGTGACCATCGCCAGCAGCGCCAGCGCATGCCCGCGTTTCTCGCGCGGGTAGATCGACACCAGCAGCGACTGGGTGATCGGGTACATCGGCCCGGCGACGAAGCCCTGCAAGGCGCGCGACACCACCAGCATGCCCATGCTTTGGGCCAACCCGCACAGCAGCGAGGCGACGGTAAAGGCCAGCGTGGCCCACACGAACAGGCGCGTTTCGCCGAAGCGGCGGCTGAGCCAGCCGGTCAGCGGCAGCGCAATGGCGGTGCTGACCGCGAACGAGGTGATGACCCACGTTGCCTGCTGCGAGCTGGCCCCCAAGTTGCCGGAAATGGCCGGCAGCGAGACGTTGGCGATGGTGGTGTCGAGCATCTGCATGAACGAGGCCAAGGCCAGGCCAAAGGTGCACAACGCCACGCTGGGCGGCACGAAACCGGCGGCAGGTGCCGCTGGCGCGCCCGGTGTGACGGGCGCGGTGGGAGCTTGAGCTGACATGGGGATGCAAGCCTCAGCCGGCCTTGGCCTGCCGTGGCAGGTTGTCGTGAATGATGCGGCTGATGGCCGCGTCGGCGTCGTGCAGCTGCTTGGCATAGACGTCGGTGTCGAACACTGCGCCCTTGGCCGGCTGGCTGGGCAGCACCTCGCCCTTCTGGCCACGCAGGCTTACTTCGGCCTTCATCGACAAACCAATACGCAGTGGGTGTTCGGCCAACTGCTTTTCGTCGATGGCAATGCGCACCGGTACGCGCTGCACGATCTTGATCCAGTTGCCGCTGGCGTTCTGCGCCGGCAGCAGCGAGAACGCCGAACCGGTACCGAGGCCGAGGCTGGCGATGCGGCCCTTGTACTTGACGTCATTGCCATACAGGTCCGAGCGCAGCTCCACTTCCTGGCCCAGGCGCATGTGGCGCAGCTGGGTTTCCTTGAAATTGGCATCCACCCACATCTGCTCGGCCGGCACCACCGCCATCAGCGGATTGCCCGGCAGCACGCGTTGGCCCACCTGCACCGTGCGCCGCGCGACGAAGCCGGCAACCGGCGCGACGATGCCGGCGCGGGCGTTGTTGAGCCATGCCTGGCGCAGTTGCGCGGCGGCGGCCTGCACGTCCGGCTGGGTCGCCACCACGGTGTCGTCAACCAACGCGCGGCTGCGCTCGAAGGTTTCGCGCGAACTGGCGACAGCGGCTTCGGCGGCGGCCAGTTCGTCGCGAGCGTGGGCCAGTTCCTCATTGGAAATGGCGCCGGTGGCCGCCAGGTCCTTGCGCCTAGCGAAGTCGTCGCGGGCGCGCTTCAAGCTCACCTGGCGTGCGTTCAACTCGGCCTGCGCGCCTTCGACGCTGCGGTACATGCCGCGCACCTGGCGCACGGTACGGGCGAGGTTGGCCTCGGCCTGCTGCAACGCCACCTTGGTGTCGGCCGGGTCCAACTGCACCAGCAACTGGCCCTGCTCCACGCGCATGCCGTCGTCGGCGGCGATGGCAACCACGGTGCCGGCCAGCTGCGGGGTGATCTGCACCTGGTTGCCCTGCACGTAGGCGTCGTCGGTTTCCTCGAACCAGCGGCCGAAGGCGAAATACCACAGCGCGAACGCCGCCAACAGCAGCACGACGATGGCAAGCAGGCCGCGCAGCAAGCGGCCACGGCGGCCCGGCGCGACGGGAGCTTCGGGGGTGTTGGTCTGGCTCATGGGGTGCTTCTCGGCAATGCGGGGGATGCGTTGGAAGAAATGACGCTTGCATCGACGACGGTAGGCGTGAAGCCGCCGCCAAGTGCCTGCGCCAGCCGGGTGGCGGCCAGCAGCTGCTGCGCATGCAGCGTGGTCAGTGCCTGCTGCGCGCCGAGCAACTGCGCCTGCGCGGCGAGTACGTCGAGATAGTTGCCAATGCCGGCGTGGTAACGCTGGCCGGCCAGCGCGAAGACCGCATCGGCAGCATCCACCGCCTGACTCTGCGATTGCGACTGCTGCTCCAGCGAGCGCACCGCGTTGACCTGATCGGCCACCTCACGCAGTGCGTCGAGCACGCTCTGGTTGTAGTTCGCCACGGCAAGGTCGTACTGCGCGTCGGCGCCGGCCAGATTGGCGCGCAGCGCGCCGCCGTCGAAGATCGGCAGGCTCAATGCCGGGCCGATGTAGGCGAAGGTCGAGCTGCTCTTCAGCAAATCACCGACGCCGGGCGCGACCACGCCGGCCAGCGCGGTGAGGTTGAAGCTGGGATAAAAGCGGGTTTGCGCCACCTTGACCTGCTTGCCGGCCGCTTCCACCCGCCAGCGCGCGGCCACCACGTCCGGGCGCCGGCCCAGCAGTTCGCTGGGCAGCACGCCGGGCAGTTGCAGCGCGGCGGCGTCCAACGCCTGCGGGCGTTCGATGTGCAGGCCGCGGTCCGGCCCCTGCCCGAGCAGCGCAGCCAGTGCGGTGCGGGCCGCGTCTATCTGCTGCTGCGCCGCCAGCAACTGCTGCTGCGCGGCGGGGATACGGGCTTCGGCTTGGCGCACCTGCAATTCGCTGTCGATGCCGGCGGCACGGCGCTGGCGCACCAGTTGCAGTGTCTTCTGCGCGCGTTCCAGTTCCTGCTCGGCGACGTCGTTGGACTGCCAGGCACGGTCCAGTTCGACATAGGCGCGGACGACGCCGGCCGACAGGTTCAGGCGCGCAGCCTGGGCATCGACAGCGGCGGCATGCACGCCATCCACGGCCGCTTCCCAGCTGGCGCGCTTGCCGCCCCACAGGTCGAAGCCGTAACTGAAATCGAAGGCGATCTGCCCGCTGCCCATGTAGTGGCCGCCCATCTCGTCGCCGGCCATCGATTCGGGCAGGCGCACGCCGGCATAGCCACCGGACACCGACAAACCGGGCTTGCGCGCGGCATCGCTGGCACCGGCCTGCGCCTGGGCCTGGCGCAGGCGCGCGTCGGCCGCATCAAGGCTCGGGTGACCGGCCAGCGCCTCGGCGACGAGCGCATCGAGTTGCGGATCACCGAAACCGCGCCACCAGTCGCTGGCCGGGAAACCGGCCACGGCCAGGTCGCTGCTGGCCAGGGTGCGTTCGCTGTGCAGGGCATCGGCGTCGAGCAGCCGGCCCTGCGGTTGCAGGCCGCCGCTGCTGGCGCAGGCGGCCAGCGCCAACGCCAGCACCGACAGCAGCAACGACCGGGCACGGCGCGGCAGGGTATGGAGCGGGAAAGTGGTCATGGGGGTGTCAGGGAGTCGCGGATCCGGATAAGGAGGGACATCAGCAGGACGCGCTCTTCGGGGCTCAGGTCGCGCATGGCGTAATCCATCACCGCGTCGCCGCGCTTCTTCAGCCGCGCGCACAGCTCGCTGCCCTGCTCGGTCAGCACGATCTGCAAGGCACGCCGGTCCTGCGCATGCGGCTCGCGGCGGACACACCCGAGGGATTCGAGCTTGTCCAGCAGCCGGGTCACCGCGCTGGGCACCTGGTCCAGCGCCTGCGCCAGTTCGTTGGCGGTGCACGGAGCCATGTGCGCCAGCGTTTTCAGGCCGACGAAATGGGTGAAGCCGATGCCGAGGTTTTCCTCGGCCAACGACAGGTCGAGCTGGCGCGCGAGGTTGTCGCGCACCTGCCGCAGCAGCAGGCCGAAGCTGGGGGGATTGGCGGAGGCGCAGATCATGGGCGCGCATTTTCATTCCGAAAAGAATATTTCTCAATGGAAATATTTCATCCAGCATCAAATGCTGTATTGCAGCAATGGATCGATCCCCGGCCCCTGTCACCAATCCGCGGCTTGGCATCCCCGGCCGCATGCGGATAATCACCGGCTCGCCGACGCGACGGCCGTCGTCGCCTCCCGCCACAGGTAGCAAACCCCGCATGACCGAACTCGTCCGCCCCGCCTTCCACGGTTTCGAGCAGCAACCGCTGCGTGAGTACGCCGAGCGCGCCTATCTCGACTACTCCATGTACGTGGTGCTCGACCGCGCCCTGCCCTTCCTCGGCGACGGTTTGAAGCCGGTGCAGCGCCGCATCATTTATTCGATGAGCGAGCTGGGCCTGAACGCGGCGGCCAAGCCGAAAAAATCCGCGCGCACCGTGGGCGATGTCATCGGCAAATACCACCCGCATGGCGATAGCGCCTGTTACGAAGCGCTGGTGCTGATGGCGCAGCCGTTCTCCTACCGTTACCCGCTGATCGACGGCCAGGGCAACTTCGGTTCCAGCGACGACCCCAAGTCGTTCGCGGCGATGCGCTACACCGAATCCAAGCTGACCCCCATCGCCGAAGTGCTGTTGGGCGAACTCGGCCAAGGCACCACCGACTGGTCGCCGAACTTCGACGGCACGCTGGAAGAACCAAGCTGGCTGCCGGCACGCTTGCCACACCTGCTGCTCAACGGCACCACCGGCATTGCCGTGGGCATGGCGACCGACGTGCCGCCGCACAACCTCAATGAAATCGTCAGCGCGCTGGTGCGCTTGCTTGACGACCCGGACGCCAGCGTCGCCGACCTGTGCGAACACGTGAAGGGGCCGGACTACCCGACCACTGCCGAAATCATCACCCCCAGTGCCGACCTGCGGCAGCTGTACGAAACCGGCAACGGCAGCGTGCGCGCACGCGCCACCTTCCAGAAAGAAAACAACAACATCGTCATCACTGCGCTGCCGCATCAGGTGTCGCCGTCGAAAGTCATCGAGCAAATTGCGCAGCAAATGCGCGCCAAGAAACTGCCGTGGCTAGAAGACATCCGCGACGAATCCGACCACGCCAACCCGGTGCGCGTGGTGCTGATTCCGCGCTCCAACCGCGTCGATGCCGAGCAATTGATGGGGCATCTGTTCGCCACCACCGATTTGGAAAAGAGCTACCGGGTCAACCTCAACGTCATCGGCTTGGATGGCCGCCCGCAGGTCAAAAACCTCAAACAGTTGTTGAGCGAATGGCTGCGCTTCCGCCAGGACACCGTAACCCGCCGCCTCAACCACCGTTTGCAGAAGGTGGAGCGCCGCCTGCACCTGTTGGAAGGTTTGCTGGTGGCCTTCCTCAATTTGGATGAAGTCATTCGCATCATCCGCACCGAGGACGAACCCAAGCAAGCGCTGATTGCGCGCTTCGCATTGAGCGAAGACCAAGCCGAATACATCCTCGAAACCAAGCTCAAGCAGCTTGCGCGCTTGGAGGAAATGAAGATTCGCGGCGAGCAGGACGAACTGGCCGCCGAGCGCGAAAAAATCCTCGCCATCCTCGCCAGCACCGGCAAGCTGAAGAAATTGGTCAAGGACGAACTGCTGGCCGACGCCAAGAAGTTCGGCGACGAGCGCCGCTCGCCACTGGTGCAGCGCGTTGCCGCGCAGGCCATCGACGAAACCGAACTGGTCGCCAGCGAACCGATGACCGTGGTGCTGTCGGAAAAGGGCTGGGTGCGCGCAGCCAAGGGCCACGACGTGGATGCCGCCGGCCTTTCTTACCGCGAAGGCGACAGCCTGCTGGCCGCCGTGCGTGGCCGCAGCACGCAGCAAGTGGCCTTCCTCGACAACGAGGGCCGCGCCTATTCCACGCCCACGCACACCCTGCCCTCGGCGCGCGGCAACGGCGAACCGCTCACGGGCCGCTTCTCGCCGGCTGCCGGCAGCAGCTTCGTCACCCTCGCCAGCGGCGATAACGACACCCGCTTCGTGCTGGCGTCCAGCCACGGCTACGGCTTCGTCACCCGTTTTGAAAACCTCACCGGCCGCAACAAGGCCGGCAAGGCGATGCTGAACCTCTCCACCGGCGCAGCGGTGCTGCAACCGGCGGTGGTGGCCAACACCGAAAGCGACCGCATCGTCGCCGTGACCAGCGCCGGCAACATGCTCGCCATTCCGGCTACCGAACTACCAGAATTGGACAAGGGCAAAGGCAACAAGATCATCGAAATCCCCAAGGCCAAGCTCGCCACCGAGCGCGTGGTGGCGGTGGTGGCGGTGTCGCCCGGCAACACCCTGCAAGTGCGCAGCGGCCAACGCACCATGAACCTGTCGTTCAAGGAGCTGGATGCCTACGTGGGCGCACGTGCCAGCCGCGGGCACCTATTGCCGCGCGGATGGCAAAAGGTGGACGGGTTGGACGTGCAGTAATCCCCGTAGGAGCGCACCATGCACGCAAAGGAATTCGGCATCACCTGCGATGCACAGAAGGACGAGAAAAAACTCGTCGCCAACGTCAACGCCTTCCTCGCCAGCCTGGACTAACGCACGCTCTACAAACGTGCCCCCACCGGCATCCGCAATCCCAACGCCACCAGCCCCGAGCCTCGTTACAAGCACTACTACTGGCAAATGCTCAAGCAGGAGCCACGCTGGTACTTCGACCTGTACCCCAACGGCGACCTCGACGGCCACCACCGCTTCCCCGACGCACCGGGAGCCGGCTGGACGCTGTTCGTCAACTACCCTGCCGGCGCAAGCACGCCCGAACACGCCGCCGAACTGGAACGCTCCACCGCAGCGCTCGTGGCCGGCGTCGGCTTCCCCACCCGCCTGCTGCACGCCTACGCACCGGACGAGGACCGGCGCTGAACCATTCGCGAGGAACTCCCCATGCACCCCGACTTCTGGCTGCAACGCTGGCAACAAGGCCAAATCGGCTTCCACCGCGGCGAGGTGATGCCGCTGCTGGAAAAACACTGGCCCACGCTGCAACTACCCCACGGCAGCAAAGTGCTGGTGCCGCTGTGCGGCAAAACGCTGGACATGCATTGGCTGGCCGCGCAGGGCCACCGCGTGCTCGGCGTCGAACTCTCGCCCTTGGCGATCAAGCAATTCTTCACCGAAGCGGGGCTGGCACCCGAGCGCCATGAAAGCCGCAACGGCGAACACTTCGTCGCCGGCCCCATCGAGATCATCCGAGGCGACGCCTTCGCGCTCGACGACGCGCTGCTGGCCAACGTGGCCGCCATCTATGACCGCGCCGCGCTGATCGCGCTGCCGCCGGAACTGCGCCGGCGCTACCGCGACACCGTGTATTCGCGGCTTCCCAGTGCCTGCCGCGGCCTGCTCATCACCCTCGAATACCCGCAGGCGAAAAAGGCCGGACCACCGTTCTCGGTGGATCAGGCGGAAGTGGAACAGTTATTCGCCAGCCACTGGCAAACGCAATTGCTGGAACGCCGCGACATCCTCGACGCCGAACCCTCGTTCCGTGCCGAAGGCGTCACCGCGTTGGGCACCGCCGTGCATCGCCTGCACCGCCGCTGATTGCCATGCCCATGTTTGCAGGAACGACGAAGGCCGGGGAAAACCCCGGCCTTCGTCGTTCCTGCGTGCTGGCTGGCGTTGGAGCGGCTGGCGAAGGCTGGCGTGCTCCGTGGCGGGCTGGCTGATGCGGAAAATGGTCAGTGAGCGGCGTTGCCTCTCGCTTCGAGCTTGCTCACCTGGTACAGCTCCAGCCCGATGCGCTTGATCAGGCCCAGTTGTTGCTCCAGCCACCACGCATGGTCTTCCTCGGTGTCGCGCAGCTGCGCCAGCAGGAGGTCGCGGCTGACGTAATCGCCATGCTCCTCGCACAGCTTCATGCCGGCGGCGAGGTTGGCGCGCACCTGGTATTCCACCTGCAAATCCTTCTCCAGCATCTCCACCACGGTCTTGCCCGGCTCGAAGGCATGCGGGCGCATGTCCGGGTCGCCGCCGAGGAACAAGATGCGGCGCAGCAGCGCGTCGGCGTGCTGGGTTTCCTCTTCCATCTCGTGGCCGATGCGCTCGAACAGCGCGTGCAGGCCCTGGTCTTCGTAGCGGCGGGAATGGATGAAGTACTGGTCGCGTGCAGCGAGCTCGCCACGCAGCAGCTCCTTCAGGTATTCGATGACTTCCGGTTTGCCCTGCATGGGGAGGCTCCTGCTGGTTCGTGATGGCGCATAGCCTGCCCGATCCGACGCGGCAATGTTCTAATCGGAATCAGTTTCAGTTGCGCTCTCCCTCCCCCGCCACCCGCGCCCCCTACAATCCCCGGCAGACCATATCGGGAAAGACATCCATGTCGCGTTGGCTGCTGCGCTTGTCGGGAATGCTACTGGTGCTGGTACTGCTCGCACTGGGCACGCTGTGGCTGCTGTTGCGCGGCAGCCTGCCGCAACTACAAGGCGAGCTGGCGTTGCCCGGCCTGAGCGCGCCGGCCAACATCGCGCGCGACGCCAACGGCACGGTGACGGTGGAAGCGGCCAACGAAGGCGACATGGCCCGCGCGCTGGGCTACGTGCACGCGCAGGAACGCTATTTCGAAATGGACTTGATGCGCCGCGCCGCCGCCGGCGAACTGGCCGAACTGTTCGGCTCCGCCGCCGTGCCGCTGGACAAGAAGATGCGCGTGCACCGCCTGCGCGCCCGCACCCAAGCCAATCTCGATGCCGCATTGGATAACAAGCGTGCGGTGCTGGAAGCCTATCGCGATGGCGTCAATGCCGGCCTTGCCGCCTTGAAGGTTCGCCCGTGGCCTTACCTGTTGTTGCGCCAGCAACCACGCCAGTGGGAACTGGACGACTCGGTGCTGGCCGGCCTGGCGATGTACGCCGACCTGCAGGACCCGGCCAATACCCGCGAACTGGCGCTGGAGCGCATCCGCGAGGTCGCGCCGCCGGCGCTGTATGCGCTGCTCAGCCATGACGGCAGCCAATGGGACGCACCGCTGTTCGGCCAGCCGCGCGGCGATGCGAGCCTGCCCGACGCCGGCGCGCTCGACCTGCGCGCACTGGCAAGCGCGCCCGCAACGCCCGAAGCAACGGCGGCGCTTGCCCCCTACACCCTCGGCTGGCCACCCGTGGCCACCGATTCCGCGCCGGGCAGCAACAACTTCGCCGTCAGTGGCGCACTGACCGCCGACGGCCGCGCCATCGTCGCCGACGACATGCACCTTGCCCTGCGCGCACCCAACATCTGGTTCCGCGCACGGCTGTGCTACGCCGACGCCGATGCAACGGGCGGCAAGGTGGACGTGGCCGGCTTCACCCTGCCCGGCCTGCCGGCGGTGATCGTGGGCAGCAACACCCACGTCGCCTGGGGCTTCACCAACAGTTACATCGACACCGCCGATTTCGCCCGCATCGACGTCGACGATGTCGCCACGTTGCGCACGTTCGACGAAACCATCGCCGTGGCCGGCGCGCCTGCCGAAACCCTGACGGTGCGCGAAAGCGACTGGGGGCCGGTGCTGCACGAAAACGCCGATGGCAGCGTGCTGGCGCTGCGCTGGGTGGCACAGTTGCCCGGCGCGGTGAAGCTGGATTTCGCCGACATGGCCACCGCCGCCGACCTCGACGCCGCCTTGGCGGTGGCCGACCGCTCCGGCATCCCGGCACAGAACCTGATGCTGGCCGACAACGCGGGCCGCATCGCATGGCGCCTGATCGGCGCGCGCCCGGAACGCGGCGAAGGCTGCACCACCGACTCCGACAACCAATGCGCACCGTGGGCGATTCGCAGCGACAATGCGCCCAGCCTGATCGACCCACCCGACCACCGCCTGTGGACCGCCAACACCCGCGTACTCGACGGCGACGCGCTGGCCGTGGCCGGCGATGGCGGCTACGACTTCGGCGCGCGTGCCAAACAAATCCGCGATGGCCTGTTCGCCCACGAACGCTTCAGCGAACGCGACCTGCTCGCCATCCAACTCGACGACCGCGCGGTGCTGATGGAACGCTGGTGGAAACTGCTGCGCGCCACCGTCGAACACAGCAACGACCCGGCCCTGCAACGACTGGAAGCGGCCAGCCGCGATTGGGGCGGCCATGCCTCGGTGGATTCGGCCAGTTACCGCATCGCGCGGGGTTTCCGCGGCATCACGCTGGATACCCTGCAAGCCGGCCTGCTCGCGCCGGCCAAACAGAAACTGGGCGACAACTGGATCGAGCCCAACCTGCCGCAACTGGAAGGCATCGTCTGGCCGCTGCTGCAGCAACGCCCACCGCACCTGCTGCCACCGCCGTTCGAGAGCTGGGATGAACTGCTCGCGCACAGCGCGCGGCAACTGGAAAGCGATCTGGCCGCACAAGGTCCCGATCTGGCCGACCGCACATGGGGCGAGCGCAACACCGCCGCCATCTGCCATCCGGTATCGCGCGCGCTGCCCGCCGTGTTCAAACGCTGGCTGTGCATGACGGCACAACCGCTGCCCGGCGACGGCAACATGCCGCGCGTGCAGGGCCCGTCCTTCGGCGCATCGCAGCGCATGGTGGTATCACCCGGCCACGAGGCCGACGGCATCATCCACATGCCCGGCGGCCAGAGTGGCCACCCGCTGTCGCCGTTCTGGGGGGCTGGCCACGACGACTGGGCGCAGGGCCGGCCCACGCCGTTCCTGCCGGGGGAAACGCGGCATACGCTGCGGCTGGAACCCTGACCCACCCGTGGGAGCGGACGTGTCCGCGACAGCACCTGCGAACAAGGTTCGCTCCCAACGTTTGCTCCTACAATCAACGCGCACACTCGGGGAATGCAAAGCGCATGAGCGACGGGGAAACGATGCAGGACAGTGGCCGCTTCGGCCCGTTCGAACGGCTGGCGCTGCTGGGTGAAGGCAGCCACGGCACGGTCTGGCAAGCGCGCCAATCCACGCCGAAGCGTCTGGTGGCGCTGAAGATCCTCAACGGCAGCCTCAGCGGCGGCGAACTGGCCGCGCGCTTCCGCCATGAAGTGGAACTGCTGGCGATGCTCGAACACCCCGGCATCGCCCGCCTGTACGAATCCGGTGCGGTCGAAGGCCCGTCCGGGCCGGTGCCGTGGCTGGCGATGGAATACGTCGAAGGCCGCCCGCTCGACGCATGGGCCGCCGGCAACCCGCCGCTGCGCCAGCGCGTGGCGCTGCTGGAAGCACTGTGTCGCACCGTCCACTTCGCGCACACGCGCGGCGTGATCCACCGCGACCTCAAGCCCTCCAACGTACTGGTCGATGCGCAGCAGCAACCACGCATCATCGACTTCGGCATCGCCAGCGCGCTGGAACGCGGCGACCTCACCCGCGTCACCCGCGCCGGCTCGGTGCTCGGCACGCTGCCGTACATGAGCCCCGAGCAACTCGACGGCAGCGCCCCCACCGATCCGCGCTGGGACGTGTACGCGCTGGGCGTGATCGCCTACGAACTGCTCGGCGGCACGCTGCCCTGCCCGGGCATGGCCGATGCCACCTCGGTGGTGGCGGCGATGAAGCTGGTCGCCACGCACGCCCCCGCACCGCTCGGGCGCATCGCCCCGGCCACGCGCGGCGACCTGGAAACGGTGGTGATGAAGGCCATCGCCCACGACCCCGGCGACCGCTACGGCTCGGCGGTGGAACTGGCCGACGACCTGCGCCGCTGGCTCGATGGCCGCCCCGTGGAAGCAGCCCCGCCCGGCACCCTGCATCTGCTGCGGCTGTTCGTGCGCCGCCACCGCGCGCTGTCGTGGTCGGTGGCCGCGATTGCCGCCGTGCTGGTCGCCGCCACCGCGATTTCGTTGCACATGGCGATGTCCGAAGCGCAGGCGCGCCGCAACGCCGAACTGCGGCTGGCCGAACGCGACGCAGTCAACGCCTTCCTCGGCGACATGCTGCTTTCGGCCGACCCCGAACAAGGCGCGGGCAGCGACATCCGCGTGCGCGAATGGCTGGCCACCACCAACGCCGGCTACCAGAGCCGCGCCGCCACGTTGCCGGCCGAAGTGCGGCAATCGCTGGCGCGCACGCTCGGCACCGCGCTGCTGCACATGGGCGAACCGGCGCTGGCGCGCCCGCGTCTGGATGAAGCCCAGGAACTGGCCGCGCAACTGCACGGCGCAAATGCACCGGCCACGCTGGCCGTCGCCATCGAAGCAGCACGCGCCAAGGCTGACGCCGATCCCGACGAAGCCGAAGCCCTGCTGCGCAAATTGCTCGACGACGCCCGCGCCATCAACGACGCCAACGGCGAAGTGGAGGCCGGCATCGCCCTCGGCTCGCACCTGGAAAGCCGCGCGCGCATCGACGACGCCTTCGCCGTTTCCGAAACCACCGTGGCCCGCGCCCGCGCCGCGCTCGACGCCAACGCCCCGGCCACGCTGTCGGCGCTGCACAACCACGCCGCACTGCTGAAATACCGGGGCGACTTCGCCGCCGCCGAACCGCTGGCGCGCGATGTGTACGAACGCCGCCTCGCCGTGCTGGGCGCCAACCACCCGATGACGCTGTATTCGCACAACCAGCTCGGCGGCATCCTCGACCGGCTGGGCCGCATGGACGAGGCCGAGGCCATCTACCGCCAGACGTGGGCCGCGCGCCGCGAAAGCCTCGGCGAGCGCCATCCCAGCAGCCTCGTCACGCTGAACAACCTCAGCGCCCTGCTGATCCAGCGCGGCGCACTGGAAGAAGCGCAACCACTGCTGGACACGCTGGTCGCCGCCACCGGCGAACGCTTCGGCCCCGACGCCCCGCGCACCTTGATGGCGATGAACCAGCGCGCCTACGCACTGGAAGACCTTGGCCGGCTGGACGAAGCCGAAGCGCAGCTGCGCACCATCGTCGCCACCCTCGACGCACAGGGCGGCGACGTGCATCCCGAACGGCTGGCCCCGCGCAGCAACCTTGCCATGCTGCTGTCCAAGCGCGGCAGCCACGGCGAAGCGGTGGCGACGATGCGCAAGGTGGTGGACGACGCCGCCGGCGCACTGGGCGACGAACACCCCTACGTCGGCATCTTCCGCAGCAACTACGGCGAAATCCTGACCCACGCCGGCCGCAACGCCGACGCCCTGCGCGAACTGCACAAAGCCCACACCGTACTGGAAGCGCGCCTCGGCCCCGAACACGCGCGCGTGCAGAAAAACCGCGAGCGCCTGCGCGCCGCCGGAGGCAGCGCATGAAAAAACGACAGGACAGTCGTTTTTCACGACAAAGCCGCCCGAAGGGTGGCGCAGGGCCGGTTCTTGCTCCTGCAAAACCGGCATTCCCGCCATCCATGGCGGTGGTCAGAGGTGCGCCATGAAAAAACGGCAGGACAGCCGTTTTTCACGGCGAAGCCGCCCGCAGGGTGGCGCACAGGGATCTGCGCCATGAAACGCTGGCTGCAACGCCTGCACCCCGCGCCCGCCGCCAACGAAGCGCAGTTGGCCGAACTGCAACGGCAACTGGACATCGCCCGCGCGGTGGAAGCCGAACGCCGCCGCATCCACGACGACCTGCACGACGACGTGGGCAGCCAACTGCTGACCCTGCTGCACCGCGTGCCGCCCGCCGAACAGCAACTGGTGCGCGAAATCCTGCAAGACCTGCGCGCCATCCTCGCCCGCGAGCGCGGCGTCGAAGGCACCCTGCTGGAAGTGCTGGCGCAACTGCACGAGGAAGCCGAACAACGCCTGCAAACGCGCGACATCGGGCTGGACTGGCAACAGGCCGACGACCTGCCCGACCCGCCGCTCGACCCCGCGCAAGCCATGCACCTGTTCCGCATCGGCCGCGAATCCATCACCAATGCCCTGCGCCACGCCCACCCGCACGCCCTGCGCGTGGTCATTGACGCGGCCGGCGACCAGTTGGTGTTCGAAGTCACCGACGACGGCCAGTTCGACCCGGCCGGCATCGGCCACGGGCGCGGCACCCGCAGCATGCAAACCCGCGCCAGCCAGTTGCATGGCGACATCAGTTGGCAAGCCGGCACCCTCGGCGGCACCAAGGTGCGCCTGCGCTTCCCGCTGCCGGCCACCGACACCCCCGCATCGACGGGATGGCCGGACGCCACCGCGCCGGGGAACATGCCGCCATGACCGACGCCCCGCGCCACGCCCTGCTGCTGGAAGACCTGCCTGAAGTGGCCGGCTGGCTCACCGCACTGCTGCACCAGCGCTTCGCCGGCGTGCAGGTGGCCCACGCCGCCACCCTGGCGCAGGCCAACCGCCACCTGGACGATGCAGGCAACCCACCGCCGGAACTGGCACTGGTGGATTTGGGCCTGCCCGACGGCAACGGCGTGGAACTGATCGCGCGGCTGTCGCGGCAGCACCCGGCCTGCACCATCGTCGTCACCACTTTGTTCGCCGACGACGCCCACGTATTCCCCGCCCTGCGCGCCGGCGCGCACGGCTACCTGCTCAAGGATCAACCCGAGGAACGGTTGGGCGCGGCGCTGGAAGGCATCCTGCGCGGCGAACCGCCGCTGTCCCCGTCCATCGCCCGCCGCCTGCTGCGCAGCTTCGCCGAGCCTGCCGCCCCCGTCGCCCCCGAAGCCGAAACGCTGACCGCGCGCGAACGCGAAGTACTGGTGCTGGTCAGCAAGGGCTGCCGCCTGCCGGAATTGGCGGAGAAGCTGGAAATCAGCCGCCACACCGTCTCCGACCACCTGAAGAACATCTACCGCAAGCTCAACGTCAACAGCCGCGCCGAGGCCGCGCTGGAAGCGGCGCGGCTGGGGTTGGTGTCGCCTTCGCGCTGACGTTGCACGAGGCACCAAGCACTTTCCCCATGCACGTACTTCCCTTTGTTTGTGGGAGCGCGCTTGCGCGCGATTGCCGTTTGCAGGGGCGTGACGAACAGCAATCGCGCGCAAGCGCGCTCCCACAGGTTGACTTAGGCGTTTTGTCGCACCTCTCCTGTGGGAGCGACTTCAGTCGCGAAGGCTTTGACAGGGTGACAAGAAGCCTTCGCGACTGAAGTCGCTCCCACGTCAGCCCCCCCGCATTCACGGGATGGCCTGCACCACCGACTCCCCCCAGCATCTCCGGCAGCAACCACGCATCGGAGGACGCCATGCAACACCACGCCCGCTTCGCCCCGCTTGCCCTCGCATTCGCACTGGCCGCAACCGCCGCGCACGCGCAGGAAGCACGCTCGCCTGCATTGCCGCCGGTGATCGTCGAGGCCGCCGAAGCCCTCTGCTTCCCGGTCGTTCACGAAGGCGGCGACCTGGACACGCTCACCGCCACCTACGCCTCGCCCGGCCTCTCCGGGCGCAAGCAATCCTCCTGGATCACCAGCCGCTGGGCCTGGGAGGAGGCACCGTCGGCAGATGGCCCCGCGCCTGCGGTTCTGCACGTCAACGCAGGCAACGACGCGTGCGAACTGGGTTACGAATTCCTCGACGAGGACACCGACACCAGCGCCATCGGCGAGCAGGTCAAGCACTGGGTTGCCAGCCTGCCCGGCTTCACTCCCGCCAAGCTGACCGACGACTTCGCTGTTTGGGTCAATGCCGAACAAGGCACCGAACTGATCCTTTCGACCAGCTACAGCAAGGGCGTGGTGTTCGTCTCCGTCCGCCGGCAATGAGCGTGCACGAGCGCTACCTGCCCCGACTTGCTCGCCTTCGCCACCGGCATCGGCTGGGCGTGGTGGCAGGGTTGGAACACCCATGAGCTGGTCTGGAGCCTGTGGCTGTCCAGTCTGGTGGTGGGCTACGTGTTCATCGTGATGGCGTGGCCGCCACCGTGCGCGATTCGCACGCAGCCATGCGCGACGGCACGCTGCCTGACACCAGCGCCAGCGCGCGCGCATGGATGGGGCGGCTGGCCGTTCCGCTGGCACTGTTCTACGGCGCGTTCCTGCTAGCGTTCTTCACCGTGCATTTCGGCGGTTTTCATTGGGGACATTCGGTGTTCCTCAACATGTTCTTCCCCATCGACGGCGGCGACCCACTCACCCGCAGCCCGATGCCGCGCCCGCATCAATACCTCGACGTGGTGCAGCAGGTCTGGTGGTTCGTGCCGCTGGCGCTGGTGGCCGAGCGCCACACCCTGTTCGCGTCCTCCGCGCCGACTGGCGAGGACACGACCGCCGTCGTGCAACCGCTGTCGCCCGACGCCGCATGGCCGCGCCCTACGGCAACGTGGTTCGTCTGCACCTGCTGATCCTCTTCTTCGCTTTTGCCAGCTTCCTCGGCATCAAGGGCGCGTGGCTGTATCTGGTGGTGTATGCGGCGTACTTCTTCCCGTGGCGGTTGCCGCGCCTGCGCCGCAAGCCGGTGGCCGATGAGCCGTGACCCGGCAACGGTGGCCAAGCCATTGGCAGCGCTGCCTTGGCGGCGCTTGGCCGGCCTGCGCGTGGCGGTGTGGTTGTTCGCCGCTGCGGCGCTGTGGTTCAGCCTGCGCGAATGGACGCCGCACTACCTGTACTGGCAATCATGGCCCGGCCACCCGTGGCAGTTGCCGGCAATGCGCCCGAGCCTTGCGCTGGCACCGGCGGCCATCGTGTTCGCCGCCGCGCTGGCCGGCGCGGCGCGTGCGTGGAAGGGCCGCTCCATGCTCAATGGCGCGTATCTGGCGTTCTGCCTGCTGGTGCTGCCCGTCAGCGGTGCGACCGCTTGGGTCATTGGCAGCCAACGGCTGGCGGCCAGCGATGCGCGCGTCGATGTGCGCCTGTACGGCTTTTATTTCCGCAGCCTCGACCGGCCCGATGCGTTGCGCGTGGATGTGCAGCCCTATCGCGTGCGCGGAAACACCGGCTACCACCCGGTCATCATCCGGCGCAGCGGTGGCCGCCTGCACCTGATCGACTGGCAGTTCACCCATCAACTGGCGCAACGCTGGCAGTTGCCGGCGTCACCGCAGGCGCGGGAAATCCTCGATCGCCACCCGCTCCACGCGCCGCAATGAACGTCATCCGCACTCGTGGCATCAGCCGTTGGTGGCTGTTGCCGGCCAGCGTGGCGCTGTTCTTCCTGTGGCGTTGGACGCCCGCCGCGCCCACGCCATTGCCGCCCGGCACCCTGCACCCCACCGACGCTGCGGCGCTGGCCGCATTGCCGGCGGATACGCCTTTCCTGCTGGCCGGCACCGTGCACCTGTCCCCCGACGCGATGCCGAAGGAATGGCAGGGCCGCGACATCCACGTCCAGCGCGCCCGGCGCAACCTCGGCTACACCAAGGCCACGCATGTGGTGACGGTGGCGCAATACCGGCCACCGCTGCGCCTGCACTGGCAGGGCCGACACATCGCCATTGCCGCCGACAGCTACCGGCTCGACCACGCCCCGCGCATCGAACCCGGCGTGTTCGACCCCTGGGATCGCGGCAGCCGTGGCTTCCACGATGGCGATGCGGTGCTGGCGCTGGGCCGCACCGGGCGCGATGGCCGTTACTGGATCGAAGCGCTGCTGCAAACGCCGTTGAGCGCGGTGGAGGCCGACCTGTGCCACGCGCACCGCAATCGTTTGCGGTTGCTGGTGGCTGCCAAGGTCATCGCCAGTTTGATCGTGCTGTCGTTGTTGTCGCCGTTGTGGGGGGCCGGGCGGCGCGGGCGGGAATCCACTGTGCGTTGAGGGTTTGGTGGGTCTCGGCCCGCTCCATGGATCGCGGTGGAGATTGGATTGGGCCACATGCAGCGCAATCGTTTGTGGCTGCTGTCATTGCCGGGCTGAGCGTGCTGTTGGCGCGGGTGTGGGCGCCGTGCGCTGGAAACATACGCGGGCCAAGGCCCGCCCTACAGGATCACCCGATGCTCGGCCCGCGCTTGCGGCACGGCGCTGAGGGGGATGCGCTGGTCGAACGTCACCAGCCGCCCGCCGTGGCGCACGGCCAGCGCCAGCAGGTACAGGTCGGTCAGTTGGCGCGGGCTGTGGATGTGGGAATGCCGGAAATGGGCGGCGTCAAGCAGGCTGACGTCGTCGGCCCAGAATTGGTGGAAGCCGGTGGCGGTGGAGTTCCCCAGCATGTTCACCAACACCGCCAGCGGCTGCGGTTGCGGGTAGCCGGGCTGGGCCATGATGCGCAGGCAGCCGTTCTGGGTGAGCGGGCAACTGGCCCAGCCGTGGGCGATGTTCTGCTGCAACCAGCGCGATGCGGCGTGGTGGTGGACGTGGTTGCCGTCGTGCAGCGCGATCAGCACGTTCACGTCGAGCAGCGCGCGCATCAGATGCCTTCTTCGTCGCGCAGCCGGTCGATGAGTTCGTTGCTGACCACCACCCCGCGCGGCGGCAGCGGGTGGATGCCGTAGGCCGCCAGCGGCTCGGCCACGCGCAGCGCCGCCGGTTCGGCCGCCTGCTGCGCGAACGCCTTGCGCGCCAGTTCGCTGATGACCTGGCCCAGTGGTTTTTTCTCGCGCTGCGCCAACTCCCTGGCGGCGAACAGCACGTCGTCGGCGATGTCGAGCGTGGTGCGCATGGGGTGTTCCTGCGTTGATGATGCGTGATGCTAGCGCATCAAGCATCAGGCTGCCATGAGAGCCCCTCTCCCTTCGCACGGCTTGCGTGCCACTGGCAGGGTCGGGGCGCGGAGCGGGGGGGGGATGAGAGAGTTCGGGGGCGAGGCCCCTCCATGTTTGGCTGCACGAGGCTTTGCCCGAACCCTCATCCGCCCCTTCGTGGCCTCTCGCTCCGCCCCCTGCCCGGTGCAGCGCACCGGGCGTTCAGGCCTGTGCGGGCCAGTGGCTCGCAAGCAGCACACCTTCACCCCGGAGGGAGAAGGGAAACTGGCATTCAATTCCCCCGCTTGATGACGTAACCCTTGTTTGCGTAATAGTCCTGCTCCAGCGAGGACAGCGCGCGCTTGCCGGGCGCGTAGCCGTTCAGATAGACGCCGCCGGAATTTGATGACGAGGACGAACTGCGCTCGCGCACGGTGGGCGCATTCGCATAGGCGGACGGGCAGCCGCCGCGCTGGTAGGCGCAATAGTCGTTGCGGGCCTCCCAGGTGATCTGCTCCTGTATCGAGGCGTTGAGCGTCGGCTCGGTCAAGGCTTCGATCGTGCCGGCGCTGACGAGGGCGCCCAGCTTCGGCCCGCGCGCGTAGAACATCTCGAAGGTGGACAGGCCCTCTTCCAGATAAATGATCTCGACGGTGTTGCCGCTGACCCGCTGCAACTGCGTGCGCAGGTGCCCGGGGCGGGTTGGGTGGCGCTCGCGCAGGTAATGCACGCCGTAAGGGTTGCCGAAGGACAGCGGCCCGTTGCTGAGCCGCTCCATCACCCGCTCGTGGTCGGCGAACACCGAGCCGCGTTTGGTGAAGCTGACCGGATCGCCGGGCAGCGGCGTCGGCCGCATCACCGTCATGCGGCAGGAATAGCCGTCGGGGCCGGCGTGTTCGGTTTCCGGGAACGCCTGGAAGAACGTCCAGCGGTCGCCGATGCGGCGCGAATACGTGTGCTGGTACAGCTCGTAGCCCTGCGCGCCGGCAAGCTGGTGCAGGTTGCCGCCCGCCGCGGCGGACAGGCAGATGTTCATGCTGCGGATGGCCAGCGTTTCCACGCTGTCGGCGGGTTGGGCCTGCGCGGCGGCAGCCGTGGCCGAGGCCAACGCCACGGCCAGCGCGCGAAGTGCGTGGGCGGGTTTCATCACCGTTCCTCCCGCGCCAGTTCGGTCAGGCGCAACGCCAGCGGCGTGTCCTTTTCCACCCACTTCTTCTGCCCCGGGTGCGCGGTGCAGTACGCTTGCAGCAGGCCGTCGCCATCGCTGACCAGCAGGCTGCGCATCACCACTTCGCGCGCCACGCCCATCGGCTCCAGCAGTTTGCCTTTCTGGTCGAACATGATGGCCTGCACCGGCCTGCCCGATGCGCCCTGCGGCGACGGCAGCGCGATCACCTGCACGTTGGTGGCCGGCGCGCCTTCCCACGCCATCAGCGCGACCAGTTCGTCGCGGCGCTCGGCCAATGCCTGCGGCGCAAGCACCGGTGCGTCCGCGCCGAGGTTCCCGAACACGTTGGACTTGATCATGACGCCGCAGGCGATGTGCGGCTGGCCGGGGTAGCGGTACATCCGTTCGCGGGCGAGGGAATCGCCGTAAAAGTCGGTCATGGTGGACGGATAGAGCAACTGCCAGCGCCCCTCGCGATCGGTGTACACCGCGTCCTTCCAGAGGTGGCTGCCCTTCTGCTCGACCACCTTGCCCCACTGCGCCTGCTGCGGCACCGGCCACAAGGCCTCGCCGGTGCGCTTTGCGCCCTGCGTTTCGCGCTTGGCCGGGCCGGCCTCGTCGATCACGTCCTGTGCCGCCGCGCCGCCCAGCGCCAGCAGGCCCGCCGCCAACAGCACCGCCAGTTGGAATTTCCCGGTCTTCATCACGTTGCCCCTCGCTTGCATGGTGGATGCGGTGCAGGCTGCGGGAACCGGGCCGGCGCCACCATCCCGCAGATGCGGGGGTGGTGGATGTGGTGGGTGCCGCCCGTTGGTCGGCACTGTCCATCGGCCCCATTAAAGCCCCCGACGCTACGCGCCGCCGCCCGGCCAACGACCGGGCGCTACCGGGGAACCCGCTTAGCCATGCACCACCGCAGGCAGGCGCTGCCGGGAGCCATCACCCCGCAACCATCAAGGATTCGCTTGCAGCCACTGCCTCGCCCCTTCATGCCCCTGCGCCGCAGCTTTCTGCATCCATTGCCGCGCCTGCGCCGGGTATGGCTTGGCGCATTCCAGCGCCAAGGCATGTTGCGCCTCATCCAGCCCCAGCGCGGCGGCGCGGGCCAGTTCTTTGGGGCCGTCATTCCGAAGGTCATAGCGGAGCGAAGTGTCGTACTTATCGGCCTTCCGGTAATACGCCGTGGACAGCACCAGCGCGGCCTTGGCGATGCCTGCCATCGACGCGTGCTTGTAGAGGTTGTTGTGGCCGTAGAGCACTGTATCGGGATTGGTGTCGTCGGTACGCGCGGCTTCGGCCTTTTCCAGGCGGGCCTGCAACTGCTCCAGCGCTCCCGGCCCCATCATGCTGCGAGTCGGCGGCGCAGTTGGCTGCGCGCAACCGGCCTCCTGCGCCCGCTGCTGTTGATTGCGCTCCAGCAATGCATCCAACGCGACATCGCCTGCATCGGCACGCTGTTTTTTCTGCGCCAGCACCTGACCCGGCACAAGCACACACAGTACGGCAAGCAACCACAATGGGCCGCGGCAAAAGTTGTTCATCGGTTCTCTCCCGTTCTGCGAAGGTGTGGCGGCGTGGCTAGTCGCGGTAGGACACGGCCAATGCCATCTCTCTGACCAGTTTTGTCCACTGCTTCGCGTAGTCGCGGTATTGCTCGTCTTCCGCCGGTATCGGCGGGCAGGTGCCAGCGTCGTAACGGATGCCGCCCTTCCACGGTTCGCAGGAAAAGCGCCCCCAGCGCAGTGCTACGGCCAAGGCCTGCGTCTGCTGCGCCTCCACCCAAGCGATTTCCTCGGCATTGCGCAATGCCGGGTTTTTCAGCGCGAGCACCATCTCGCTCATCTTTTCCCTGTTTGGCGCCGACAAATCCAGACCGTTGAACCATTGCGGGCGGCCTTGCGGGTCGAGCGCGTCCGCCGAAGGTTTCGGGTCGCGGAACATGTCCCAGCCCGGCGCACGTTCCGGGTACTGCATGACGTAGGCACGCAGAATCCACTGCACCGTCACCTGCCCGGCAATGCCGCGTATCTGCTGGCCCAGTGCTTCGCCCTGCGGGTCGGTACAGGACGGCAGGCTGGCCACCACCTGCGGCAGGTTCTGGATGGACAGGTTCGCCGTCAACACCTTGCCGGTGGCCATCAGCCACGCCAATCGGTCGTCGCGGGTACTGCTCAAGCCTGCGTATTCCAGCGTGTCGCCCGGCAGCCAGCCGCAGCGTTCGTTCAAGGCCAGCATCCGCTCCAGCGAAACGTAGGCTTCCAGCGTGGGGTCGGGCTGCGCCGTTTGCGCCAGCGCACACGGCGGGGCCGCAAACAGCAGCAGGCAAGCGAGAGATGGTGCGGTTTTCTTCATGGCGCGTCTCCTTCGTGGCATTGACCAACAGGCACGTGCAACCGGGTCACGGCCCGTCCCCCAACAACGACAGGCTCATCGCCGCCTGCTGGTCGCCGGCAGCGGCGGCGCGTTGCAGCCATTTGCGGCCTTCGGCCACGTCCTTGCCCACGCCCTTGCCGCCCGCGTAAGCCAGGCCGAGTTTGGTCATTGCCCTTGCGTGGCCGCGCGCGGCGGCGCGGTTGTACCAGAGCGCCGCATCCACGGGCCGCGCCTCGGTACCGTGGCCTTCCTCGTACATGAGGCCGACGTTGTACATGGCCTGCACGTGGCCTTTCTGCGCCGCGCGCAGGTAGTTGTTGAACGCCTTGCCCAGCGAACCCAGCTTGCGATCCATCTCGGCGTTGTCGAAATCGCGCTCGCCGGCATCAGGCGCGTAGCGGCCATCGGCGATCATTTCCTCCAGCACCCGCTTCGATTCGGCATGGCCCACTGCGGCGGCCTTGCCGTACCACTTGGCGGCTTCTTCCTGACCCAGCGCCAGCCCGTACAGCGCCCCCAGCGCGTGCATCGCGTCGGCATCGCCCTGGCTGGCCGCGCGCATGAACCACGGAATGGCGTTGGCGCGGTTTTCCCGGCCCAGATGGTCGTTGAAATAAAGCATGCCGAGGAATTTCGTCCCCTCCTTCACCTTGCCGCTCTTCACCGCCTGCTCGGCCAGCGCGGCAGCCAGTGCGTATTCCTTGTTCGCATAGGCCAGCAGCGCGGGGTCGTACAGCAGGTCGGCGACGGTGTCACGGGGCAGGCCGGCGCTCGTTCCTGCCTCGGCGTTGCCCAGGATGAGTGCATAGCGCGTCTGCTGGTGCGGCGTCAGCCAGCGCTCCGCGCCTTCCCACGAATCGGCCTTCGCGAACGATTGCGCCACCGCCAATGACGGCAAGGCCAGCAACACGGCCAACGCCAGCGCAACCGTTTTTTCCTTCCGCCGTTGAGTCTTGATTTGCATTGCTCCCGCTCGGCATCGGGGCGGTGCGCCCCACTTGCCGGCGAGCATGGGCATGCAGCCAGCAGGCCGCCATCCCGCAGCTGCGGGATGGTGGCCCGGCAGGGCCCGCCGGACACTGCCCGCATGTCCCGCATTCGCCCCCTGTCCCCATGGCTCCCCCGCATCGCCGCCACGCTGGTGACGGGGCTGCTGGCCACGCCGCTGGCCGCCGCCATCGGCAGCGCGGTGCTGTGGCTGGCCGTGCGCCACGAAACCGCCGAGGCCAGCGTGCTGTTGCTGGCCGCCTTCGTGTTCTACGGCACGCTGTTCGGCAGCCTGATCGCCGCGCCGGTGACGCTGGCCGCGCTGCCCGTCGCCAGCGTGCAGCTGCACGCCCGCCCGCGCCTGCGGCATTGGCTGCTGCCACCGCTCGGCCTGCTGCTGGGCGCATGGCGGAATGGGGAAGCCAGCGACCCGGCGCTGTACGCAAGCACCCTCGCCTTCATCTTCAACCCGATGATGCTCGCCGGCATGGCCGGCGGCCTGCTGGCCGGCGCGCTGTTCGCGTGGCTGCCGCCGTTGTTTTCACCCCGCCGATTCCAACGCTGACACCGGAGAAACCCATGCGCCCGACGCCCTCCCTGCTGTTCCTGTGCACCCTGCTGCTGACCGCGCCGGCCCTGGCCGCAAAACCCGGCGCGCGGCAGGCCGACGGCAGCCATTACGTGGCCGGCACGCTGTACGCCGCCGCCGAGGATGCCGCCGATGCAATGACATGGGACGACGCCAAAACATGGTGCGAAGCCTCCACTGCGCACGGGCGCGCGGGCTGGCGGCTGCCCGACGCCGCCGAACTGGCCCTGCTGTACAAGCACCGCAAGGCCATTGGCGGTTTCGCCGACCCGGACAGCGATGCGCTCGACCCGCAATACGCCTACCGGCTGCTCCAGGCCGGCGGCATGATCCGCTACGACTACCTGTCCGCCACGCGCAACGACGATGACGCCGCCGGCCTCGACTTCGAAACCGGCAAACCGGCCACGCTGCCCGTCGTCCACAACATGCCGACGACCTTCACCATGCGCGTGCGCTGCGTGCGCAACGGCACATGACGCCGGCACCCGACATCGCCTTGCCATCATTGGCGCTGGCCGCGCTGCCGCTGCTGCTGATCGGCACCGGCCTGCTGGCGACGCTGCTGCCGGAAACCCTGCTGCACAGCCTCGCCGGCCAGCGCGACCCCATGGCCATGACCATGTTGCCGTTCGCTACGGGGTTGGCGCTGCAGGGCCTGCTGGTGGCCACGTTCGGCATTGCCGATGGCGTGCGCGCGCATCAGGCACAGCAATGGCAGCCGGTGCCGGCCCGCATCACCCACAGCAATTTGGTGCAGGTGATGCAGCCGCGCTCAAGCAACCCGGCATGGCGCGCGGACGTGCGTTACAGCTACCGCTACGCCGGCCGGAACCACGACGGTTATCGCATCGCTCCACGCCCGTTGCGCAGCAGCGACCACGATGGCCTCGCCGACTGGCTGCAACGCCATTACCCGGTTGGCGCCGAGGCCACCGCCTTCGTCGATCCGCACGCGCCCACCCAAGCCGTGCTCGAACGCGGCGGCTCACCGTGGACGTGGTTGATGGCCGCCGCCGGCCTTGCGCTGGCAGGTGCCGGCGCGTGGCTGCTGCGCACCGCCTTGCAACCCGTCCCCATTGCCGCCCCTCCGAAGAAACGCAAGCGCAAGGCCAAACGATGAGCCGCATCCTCACCCTGTTGCTCGCCCTGCCCTGCGCGCTGCACGCCGCCGAGCGCCCCTGCCCCGCCGATGGCGCGCGCTACCGCTTGCTGCCCGACCCGGCCTATGCCGTGACGCTGGAAGCCGCCGCCGAACCCAACGCCGCCTCGAACCTGCAACTGCGCCTGCACACGCCACACCGGCAGCATGGCTTCGGCTTCGCCGTCTCCAACGGCTATGGCGTCATCCATCTGCTGCCGCTGCAAGCGGGCGATGACCTCGACACGGATACGCCACCGCCCACCTTCCATGCCTTCGACGCCGCGATGAACGCATGGAACGACCCGCCGCAAGCAAGCGGCCCCGCGCCGGAATGGCTGTTCATTCCCGAGCTGGGGCCGATGCTCTGGTACGGCCTGCTGCCCGGCACCAACAGCAGCGCATCAGCGCAGGAAATGATGCCGGCCGGCATGTTCAAGCACCTGCCCTGCACGCCCTGAACGCGGGGAGCGTGCAGGCACGCCTCACTGAAGACGCACCGTCCACTCCACTTCCAGCAGGTGCTGCGGGCCATAAAGGCGGGCAACCTGCACCCACGTCGCCGCCGGGTAGCGCGCATCGGCGAAGAAGGTCTTGCGTTCCGGTATCGCCGCGATCAGCGCGTCCATGTCGGTGGTGTAGAGGGTTTCCTTCACCACCTGGCTGCTGTCCGCGCCGAAGCGTTGCAGGATGCCGGCCAACTCGCGGTAACAGGCTTGCACCGCCGCCTGCATGTCCGCGCCTTCGCAGGCGATGCCGGAGATGTGCAGCGTATCGCCATCGCGCACCACGCCCGCATAGCCGATGTCCGCCTCCCAACTGCCCAGCGCGTGCCGCTCCAGCGGCGGGTGGGCGGCCATGGCCGGGGCGGCGGACAACAGGCCAAGCAACAACCACGACTGCATTCGCATCGAAAACTCCGCTGTAGTGAGGTGAAAACGCCATCGGCATCTTGCACATACCGGGCAGCCAAAGCGGCCACCCACTGTCACCGTTCTGGGGTGCAGACCGGCCCACGCCGTTTCTGCCCGGTGAAGCGCGCTACACGCTGCAACTAAAGTGTGGGAGCGGCCTTTGGCCGCGATGGCTTTCCCGGCAAAGCCTCAAAGCTATCGCGAGCGAAGCTCGCTCCCACACACACGCCACCTCAACCCGCCAAGGCTTGCTCATGCACACCGGCCACGGCGCGGCCCGAGGGGTCGGCCATGCGCGCGAAGCTGGCGTCCCACGCAATCGCCGCCGGCGAGGAGCAGGCGATGGACTTGCCGCCCGGCACCGTCTCGGCGGCGGCGGGCGTGGGGTAGAACTGCTCGAACAGGCTGCGGTAGTAGTACGCCTCCTTGGTCTGCGGCGGGTTCAGCGGGAAGCGCTTGTCGGCGGCGGCCAGTTCGCGCTCGCTCACCTGTGCGTCGGCGTGCGCCTTCAGGCCGTCGATCCAGCCGTAGCCGACGCCATCGCTGAACTGCTCCTTCTGCCGCCACAAAATCTGCTCCGGCAGGTAGCCGTCGAACGCCTCGCGCAGCACGCCCTTTTCCATGCGCTGCGGGCCGGCATCGCCCTTGCGCACCATCTTGTGCTGCGCGTCCATCTTCATCGCCACGTCGAGGAACTCGCGGTCGAGGAACGGCACGCGCGGCTCCACGCCCCACGCCATCATCGACTTGTTGGCGCGCAGGCAATCGAAGTTGTTCAGCGCTTCGAGCTTGCGCACCAATTCTTCGTGGAACTCACGCGCGTTCGGCGCTTTGTGGAAATACAGATAACCGCCGAAAATTTCGTCGCTGCCCTCGCCGGACAGCACCATCTTCACGCCCATCGCCTTGATCCGCCGCGCCAGCAGGAACATCGGCGTGGAGGCACGGATGGTGGTCACGTCATAGGTCTCGATGTGGCGGATCACCTCCGGCAGCGCATCCAGCCCTTCCTCGAAGGTGTACTCGAAACCGTGATGCACGATGCCGAGCATGTCGGCGGCAATCTGCGCGGCGGCCAAATCAGGCGAACCCTTCAAACCGATGGCGAAGGAATGCAAGCGCGGCCACCATGCCTCGCTCTTGTCGCCGTCCTCGATGCGGTGGCGCGCATAACGCGCGGCCACCGCAGCGACCAGCGAGGAATCCAGCCCGCCGGACAGCAACACGCCATACGGCACGTCGGTCATCAACTGGCGATGCACGGCGGCTTCAAACGCCTCGCGCAGTTCCTGCGGCGACACCTGCACGCCCTGCACCGCGTCGTAGTCGCGCCACGGGCGCTCGTAATACTTGGTCAGCGCGCCGGTGGCGCTGTCGTACCAGTGGCCGGGCGGGAACTGCGCCACGTCGGCGCAGGTGTCGGCCAGCGACTTCATTTCCGAGGCCACGCACAGCCGGCCCTGCTTGTCGTGGCCCCAATACAGCGGCACCACGCCGATCGGGTCGCGGGCGATGATGGCGCGGCCGCTGGCCTTGTCCCACAGCGCGAAGGCGAAGATGCCATTGAGGCGGTTGAGGAAACTGGCCGGTTCATCCTCGCGGTACAGCGCGTTGATCACCTCGCAGTCCGAACCGGTCTGGAAGGCGTAGGGCTGGGTCAGTTCCTTTTTCAATTCCCGATGGTTGTAGATCTCGCCGTTTACCGCCAAGGCGAGTTCCCCATCTTCGGACAACAACGGCTGCGAGCCGCCGGCCGGATCGACGATGGCCAACCGCTCGTGCACGAGGATGGTGCGCTCGTCCACGTAAACGCCGCTCCAGTCCGGACCACGGTGGCGTTGCCGCTGCGATTGTTCGAGCGCCTGCCGGCGCAGCGCCTGCGGGTCGTCACCGGGTTGCAGGCCGAAAATGCCGAAGATGGAACACATGGGGGAAGCTCCTGAAGTTGTGGGGCAAGCGTTGGAGGCGATGGAGTGCGGTCACAAAAAAACCCGCATCCTTCGATGCGGGTTTTCTGGTCACTGGGCGTATGGTGCTCTGGCTCAGTCGCAGACCCGCATCGGCCGCGCGCGATTGTTCGCAATCGCATTGTTGCGATTGTTCGACAGGTTCGCGTTGGCGCGGGCGTTGCGGATCATGGGGCCGACGATAACGTGCCCGGCGAGGCCGGTGCAACTGTTTCAGCGGCAATCACCGCCACCTGCGCAGCAGCGGTGAAATCGGCCTCGCCCGCGCATTCCACCCGGTCGCGGCCCCCGTGCTTGGCCCGGTACAACGCCAGATCGGCGCAGCGCAACAGTTGCGCCGGGTCATCACCCTCGACCGGGATACGCACCGCCACGCCAAGGCTGATGCTGCCCGGCATGCCAGCCGCCGCCATCGCGTGCGCAGCGCGTTGCCGCACGCGCTCGGCGCGCCGCCGGGCCTGCTCGGCGGCCACGCCCGGCAGGATCAGCACGAACTCCTCGCCACCGTAGCGCACGGCCAGTTCGTCCACGCCAGACACTTCGGCGGCAAGCGCGGCTGCCACCCGGCGCAGCTGCATGTCGCCGGCCTGGTGGCCGTGGTTGTCATTGAATGCCTTGAAGTGGTCAACGTCGGCCATCACCACCGCCAGCGGCTCGCCACGCTCGCCACAGCGCTGCCAACCACGTTGCAGCGCGCGCTCCATCGCGTGGCGGTTGGCGATGCCGGTCAAGCCATCGACAACGGCCAGTTCGGTGAGCCGGCGGTTGGCAGCCTCCAGCTCGCCGGTGCGTTCGGCGATGCGGCGTTCCAGTTCGCGGTTGCGTGCAGTGACGCTGCGGTGGCGCAGGTGCACCGCCACTGCCACCAGCAACACGCCCACCAACCAGAACAGGGCCTGCACCACGCCACGCTCGTACCAGAACGGCTCCACCCGCAGGTTGTACAGCAGCGGCTCGGCCTGCCGGCCGCCGCGGATGCGGGCCTGCAATTCGAAACGGTAATCACCCGGCGGCAGCAGCCGGTAGCCGAGGTCGCGCTCCTTGCTCCATTCCGACCACACCCCGTTGTAGCCCACCATGCGGTAACGGAATTCCAGGTCCGGTTCCATCGTGCCAAGGCCAAAGCGCAATGTCAGGCCGGAGCCTGGGTGCAGCACCTGCACCTGCGCCGGTTGCAACGGCAGCCGCACGTTGCCCTGCTGCGGGCGTCGCTCCCATACCTGATCCAGCCGCGCCTGCAACGGCGCCGACGACGGCTCGCCGATGCCTGCATCGAGCTGCAACAATTTGTCCCAGGCCACCAGCCGCAGGCGGCCATCGTCCTGCAACCCCAGCCCGACGAAGCCCGGCACCCGGTTGCTACTGACCTGCTGCAGGTGGAAGGCGCTTTCGCCCTGTCGCCGCCACCACCAGTTGGCGCGTGGTCCAGACGAAGCTGCCGAGCGTGGTCGCCGCCGCCTCCAGTTCCCACGGCCGCTCCAGGCCCGGCAGCACCGGAAGCGACGCGGGCACGAAGTGCCCACCCGCGAGCTTGCGCACCTCGTTGCCGGTTATCGCGTACACGGCTTCGTCGATGCGGACCAGATGGGTGCCCTGCCCATTGTCGGCAGGCGGCGCCTGCCCCATGTCGAAATGCTGCTGGTCATGCAGTTGCCCGGTTTGCGGGTCGAAGCGCCAACGGTACACACCACCGCGTTCATCGCCCACCCAGAACTCACCGGGTGCAACCTGCGCGATGCCGCTGATGGCGCCGACATGGATCGGCCAGCGGCCGGCCAGTCGCCAGCGGCCGTCGCGCTGCGCCAGCCACCGCACCTCGTTGCCGCCCAGCGCCAGCATGCGTTCCGGGTCGAATGCCGAGGGCAGCAGCCGCAGCGTGCCGCTGCCCATCTGCGGGCCGAGCAGCCGCCGCGGCGATTTCGCACCAGGGTCGAGCACCATCAAGCCAAGCCGGTCGCCGACCAGCAGCCCGGCCGCGGTTGCTTGCAACGCGAACACCTCCAGCTTCGTGTCCGCCCACGGCTGCGGCAGGAAGCGCGGCACGCCGCCCGGCGTCGGCGCCGCGCGCCACAGGCCCAATGCCCCCACCCACAGCTGCTCGTCGTACCACGCGCTGTCGTGGAGTTGGTTGAACAGGCCGTGCCGCTGGTCGTACACGGTCCACGGCGAGGGCAGGCGCAACCGGGTCAGCCCGGATTCGCCCACCGTCCACAGGCCGCCGTCGTGGTCCAAGCCGAAGCCGTCCAGATTGCCGCGGGCCGGCACGAAGCTGTCGAGCAGGCGCAGTTCGGGCGAGAAGCGCATCAGCGTGCCGTCGTAGCTGCCGAAGGCGAAGCCGCCATCGGGCAGGCGGATGCTGCTGTACGGCACGTGCGCGGCGAAGACCGCGTCCGCATCGCCGGGCAGCTTGCGCACACCCTCGGCATCGCCGAAGTGGAAGCCGTCGTTGGCCGCATACAGCAGCCCGCCCTCCCATTCCCACAAGCCGGAGAGGCGCAGGCCGTCGAGCGCCGC
Organism: Stenotrophomonas sp.; assembly: GCA_034675465.1. Taxonomy (GTDB): domain Bacteria; phylum Pseudomonadota; class Gammaproteobacteria; order Xanthomonadales; family Xanthomonadaceae; genus Stenotrophomonas. Next base: position 174,154 of record JAUCDH010000015.1, read on the forward strand.
GGTGCCCGGCAGCGGCACCGGGCCGGTCGCGTCGAGGCGGCACACGCCGGTACCGGCGATGCGCACGTAAAGCTCGCCGCCGGCCACGAACAGCAGTTGCGCGGCGCCCGCAGGCAGTGGCTGGCGCGTGCCGCCGCCATCACGCCGCAGCAAATACAGCATGCGCCCGTCGTTCGCCACGACGCCGCGCGCCGTTTCCAGCAGCCCGTAGAAATCCGCCGGCGGCAGCGGCTTGCCATCGTCGCCGGTGAACTCCGGCAGCAGGTCGATGAAGCGCAGGTCGCCGTCAGGTTCGCGCCGCAGCTCGCCCAGCGTGCCTCTGCCGCCCACGTGGATACGGCCATCGGACGCGGCCAGCACCGTATAGGCCGCCGCCCGGCGCGGCAGTTCGAACAGTTCCCACTGGCCGCTGTGGAACACCATCACGCCCTCACTGCTGCCGGCGTACAGCGTGCCTTGCGCATCGACGGCGATGTCCGAATAGAACGGCGCGGCCGGCAATTCGCCGACGCCGTAGTGGCGCATCAGCGGCAGGCCGTGCATCGCGGCAGCGGCCTGCGCCGCCTGCATGGCCAGCCACAGCCCGCACAAGGCCAGCAGCCTTGGCCAGCAACGCCAGCCTGTCCTCATCCCGGTTGCGGCTCGTCGCGGCGTGGCAATCCGGGTGGGCATGGGTCAGGCCAGCAATTTCCCGATCAGTTGCCGGTAAAGATCGGGCAAAGCCCGCAGTTCGTCCACCCGCACGTTTTCATCGACCTGGTGGATGCTGGCGTTCACCGGCCCCACCTCGATGCACTGCGCGCCCAGCGGCGCGATGAAGCGCGCATCGGAGGTGCCGCCGCCGGTACTTTCCACGGGCGGCGCGCCGGCAAACCCGGCCAGCACCTCGCGCGCCACGCTGCGCAGGCGGCCTTCGGGCGTGTAGAACGGCTCGCCGCTGCGGTGCCAGTGCAGCTCGAAATCGAGCGCGTGGCGCGTGAGCAGCGCAGTGATCTCCGCCTCCAACCGCCCGGCGTTCCAGTGCGGGTTGTAGCGCAGGTTGAACATCACCGACAGTTCGCCGGGAATGACGTTGTTCGCACCGGTGCCGCCGTTGATGTTGGAAATTTGCAGACTGGTGGGCGGGAAGCTCCCGTAGCCATCATCCCAGTGCCGCGCGGTCAGTTCGGCCAGCGCCGGTGCGGCCAGATGGACGGGGTTGCGCGCCTTCTCCGGGTAGGCGACATGGCCCTGCACGCCTTTGATGCGCAGCTTCGCCGACAGGCTGCCGCGGCGGCCCACGCGCAGCAGGTCGCCGAGCTTCGCGGTCGAGGACGGCTCGCCGGTGATGCACCAGTCGATACGCTGGCCACGCTCGCGAAACAACTGCGCGACGTGGCGCACGCCGTCGATGGCATCGCCTTCCTCATCGCTGGTCAGCAGCACCGCCAGCGTGCCGGTGTGGTTCGGGTGCGCGGCGACGAACTGCTCGGCGGCCACCACGAACGCGGCCACGCTGCCCTTCATGTCGGCCGCGCCACGGCCGTACAGCACGCCATCGCGCACTTGTGGCGTGAACGGATTGCTGGCCCATGCCTCGGCCGGGCCGGGCGGCACCACGTCGGTGTGGCCGAGCAGCACCAGCACCGGCGCGCCGCTGCCATGCGTGGCCCAGAGGTTGTCCACGTCGCCCAAGCGCAGCTGTTCGCAGGCGAAACCGGCTGCTTGCAAGCGTTGGGCAATCAACTGCTGGCAACCGGCGTCCTCGGGCGTCACCGAAGGCCGGGCAATCAATTCACAAGCCAGCTCAAACACGTCATTCATTCGATCTGCGCTCCCACGTGCCGTCAGACAATGCCGAAACGCTTTTTGAAACCGTTGTCTGAAAAGCCCTGCGTCACTTCACCATCATCGGTGACCACCAGCGGCCGCCGGATCAACTGCGGGTATTCGCGCAGCAGCAGTTTCCACTCCGCGTCCGAACCCGGCGTCTTGCGGTTGTCCGGCAACTGCCGCCAGGTGGTGGACGACTTGTTGATGAGCGCATCGAAGCCGCTCACCTTGCCGGCCCATTCCACCAGCATCTCCGGCGTCGGCTTGTTGTCGCGATAGTCAACGAAGCTGTAGGCAACACCGAAGCGATCGAGCCACTTGTTCGCCTTCTTGCAGGTGTCGCAGTTCTTCAAACCGTAAATCGTGGTCATCCGCGTCAATCCGCCAAACCACGCAGCAGGTCGTTGACGCTGGTCTTGCTGCGGGTCTTTTCGTCCACCTGCTTGACGATCACCGCGCAATACAGCGAATGCGTGCCGTCCTTGCTCGGCAGCGAGCCGGACACCACCACGCTGTACGGCGGCACGTAGCCATAGCTGATTTCGCCGGTGGCGCGGTTGTAGATGCGGGTGCTCTGGCCGAGGAACACGCCCATGCCGATCACGCTGTGATGGCCGACCACCACGCCCTCCACCACTTCCGAACGCGCGCCGATGAAGCAATGGTCTTCGATGATGGTCGGGCTGGCCTGCAACGGCTCCAGCACGCCGCCGATGCCGGCACCGCCGGACAGGTGGCAGTGCTTGCCGATTTGCGCGCACGAGCCCACCGTGGCCCATGTATCCACCATCGTGCCTTCGCCGACGTGCGCGCCGATGTTGGTGAAGCTCGGCATCAGCACCACGTCCTTGCCGAAATAGGTGCCGCGCCGCGCCACCGCGCCCGGCACCACGCGCACGCCGGCCGCGCGGAAGCGGGCTTCGTCGTAGCCGGCGAAGCGCGCCTCCACCTTGTCCCAGAACGGCGCGGGCTGCGCGTCGATCACCGCCATGTCGTTGACGCGGAAATACAGCAGCACCGCTTTCTTCAACCACTCGTTGACCGTCCAGCCGCCGTTGCCATTCGGCTCGGCGACGCGCAGTTGGCCGCTCTCCAGCCCGTCGATGGCGCGATTGACCAGCACGCGGGTCGTGCCTTCGATTTCATCGGCGCTCAGTTCGGCGCGGCGCTCGAAGGCGCTTTCGATGCCGGCCTTCAATTCGGCCACGGCGGCGGATTCGTTCAACGTGGGGGTGGTTGCCATCAGCGGGGGTCTCCTGGCGTTTTGTCGGGTTCCAGGCAGGCCAGCAACGCGGTGCGCAGGGCTTGCCGGGAGGTTTCGGTGAGGGGTTGGTCGTGGCGGTCGGTGAGTTGGAAATGATCCTCGGCGCGCTCGCCAAAGGTGGCGATGCGCGCGTCCTGCACGCGCAGTTGCTGGTCACGCAGCACGTGCGCCACGTCGGCCAGCAAGCCGGGGCGGTCGGGCGCTACCAAGGTCAGCACGGTGCGGTCGTTGCCGGCGTTCTGGCCGAATTCGATGCGCGGGGCGAAACGGAAGTGCTTGAGCTGCCGCGGCACCACCCGCCGCGCCGGGCGCAATATCTGGATGTTGCCGGCCAACGCCTTGCGCAGCAGTGTTTCCAGCCGCGCGGTGTCGCCATCGGCAAAGCCGGCCGCCGGCGTCACTTCGAAGCTGTCGAAGATGGTGTCGTCCGGGCCGTCGAGCACGCGCGCGCGGTGAATGCCATAACCGGCGCGGTCCAGCGTCATCACGATGGCGGCGAACAGGCCGTCGCGGTCGGGCGAATGCACGAACACTTCCAGCGCATCGCTCTCTGGGGTAATGCGGCGCACCTTGGCCAGAGTGCCGCCCTTGCGCACCTCCACCAACGAGGACGCCTGCCACACCAATTGCTCGGGGCGGAAACGCACGAAGCTTTCGTCCGGCATCACGGTGAACTGGCGCTCGATCACCGCATCGTCATGGCCGAGCAGGCGCATCTGTTCGCGCACGGCCTCGCGCGCTTCCTGCACCCGTTCGGCCTGCGGCTGCGGATGTTCCAGCCCTTCGCGCAGCGCGCGGCGGGCCGCAAAGTACAGGTCGGCCAACAACCGATCCTTCCACGCATTCCATAGCTTGGGGCTGGTGCCGGCGATGTCGGCGCAGGTCAACAGGTACAGGTAATCGAGGCGGTCGCGGTCGCCCACCAAGGCTGCGAAACGCTGGATCACATCCGGGTCGGTGATGTCCTGCTTCTGCGCGGTCACCGACATGCGCAGGTGCTGTTCCACCAGCCACGCCACCAATTCGGTATCGGCTGCACCCAATGCATGCGCGATGCAGAATTCGCGCGCATCCACCGCGCCGAGCTCGGAATGGTCACCGCCGCGGCCCTTGGCAATGTCGTGGAACAGGCCCGCCAGCAACAACAATTCCGGCTTGCGCAGCCGCGGCCACACTTCATGGGCGATGGAGAAACGTTCGTCGGCGCGTGCGCCGGCGAAGACGCCGATGTTCCGCAGCACCATCAGCGTGTGCTGATCAACCGTATAGACGTGGAACAGGTCGAACTGCATGCGTCCGGACACCAGCGCGAACGCGGGGATCCATCGCCCCAGCACGCCCAGCCGCGCCATGCGCGCCAGCGTATCGACCGCGCGCGGGCCGCGCAGCAGGGCGATGAACTGCTCGCGCACGGCCGCCGCCACTTCGGTGTAGGCAGGGATCTCGTCCAGCATCTCGGCCAGGCCTCGCGCGGTTTGCGAATGCAGGCCACGCACGGCCGGCGTGCGCGCCCAGCAGGCGAACAGCGCGAAGATGCGGCGGACGTCACCATGCGGCCACTGCGGGTCGTCGGCCGAAAGATAGCCGCGGCGCAGCGAGAAACCGTCGCCCACCGGCTCGGGCGCGGCCTCGCCGTCGAACTGTTCTTCGAAGCGTTGCAGCAGGCGGTCGCTGATGCGGCGGATCACCGCGGCGCTGCGGTAGAAGCCCTGCATCATTTTCTCGACACCAAGGCTTTCGGCATCGTCGGCATAGCCCATGCGCTCGGCCAACAGCTTTTGGTGATCGAAACGCAGGCGCTCTTCGGCACGCTGCGCCACCAGATGCAAGCCGAAGCGCAAGCGCGCCAGCACCAGACGTTCGCGCTTGAGCGCGGCGGCTTCGTCCAGCCCGAGATGGCCCAGCCCGACCAGCGCGTCGATGTTGCTGACGCCAAACGCGCGCAACGCCATCCAGCCCAGCGTGTTGAGGTCGCGCAGGCCACCAGGGCCGTCCTTGATGTCCGGCTCAAGATTGTCGGCGGTGTCGCCGAAGCGCTGGTGGCGATGCAGCAGCTCCTCGCGCTTGGCGAGGAGAAAAAATCGCGCGCCGGCCAGATCAGTGCCGGCGAGATCGCGCGCGCCAGCGCCTGCTGCGCGACCGCGTCGGCGCACAGCGGGCGTGCTTCGATCAACGCGGTCAATACGGTCTGGTCGGCGGCGGCGGCGGTGCATTGCGCGGCCGAGCGCACCGCATGGCTGGCCGGCAGGCCTGCGTCCCACAACAGCGCGAACAGCCGCGCCAGCGCCGGCTCGTGCGTTTGCTGCGCTTCCGGTTCACCCAGCACCAACAGATCGATGTCCGAGCGTGGGAACAACTCGCCGCGCCCGTAGCCGCCCACCGCGAACAACGCCAACCCGCATCCGGCCGGCAAGCAGCGCTGCCAAGCTTCGTCGATCAGTTGGTCGGCCGCGCGTGCACGCAGCGCCAGCAGGCGTTCGATGTTGTCGCCCTGCTCGAAGCGTCGGCATAGCCGCGCATCGGCATGCGCCAGTTCTTGCCGCGCTTGCGCGGCCCATTGCGCATCGCCCGCAGGACCGGCCGGCGTATCCGGTTCGTGTTCGAACGGAGCCGCCGGCGACCGCGTCATGCCTGCGCGGCGGCCTCGGCCGGCGAAAGCGTCAGCACTTCCACGCCATCCTCGGTCACCGCGACCATGTGCTCCCACTGCGCCGAAAGCTTGCGGTCCTTGGTCACCACGGTCCAGCCATCCGGCAGTACCTTGGTGTAACGGGTGCCCTCGTTGATCATCGGCTCGATGGTGAAGGTCATGCCCGGCTTCAGCACCAAGCCCTGCCCCGGGCGGCCGTAGTGCAGCACTTGCGGTTCGTCGTGGTACACCTTGCCGATGCCGTGGCCGCAGTATTCGCGCACCACACTGAAACGCTCGCCTTCGGCGTATTCCTGAATGGCGTGGCCCACGTCGCCCAGCGTCGCGCCCGGCTTCACCGCGCGGATGCCGCGCCACATCGCTTCCTTGGTGGTTTCGACCAAACGCTTGGCCATCACCGACGGCGTGCCCACGTAATACATGCGGCTGGTGTCACCGTGCCACCCGTCCTTGATGACGGTGACGTCGATGTTGACGATGTCCCCGTCCTTCAACACCTTGGCCTCGCTGGGGATGCCGTGGCAGATGACGTTGTTGACCGAGGTGCACAGGGTCTTGGGATAGCCGCGATAACCGACGTTGGCCGGGATGGTGCCCTGCACGTTGACGATGTAGTCGTGGCAGATGCGGTCCAGCTCTTCGGTGGTGGCGCCGGGCTTGACGTGCTCGCCGATCATGTCCAACACCTCGGCGGCCAGGCGGCCGGCGATGCGCATCTTGGCAATTTCTTCGGGGGTTTTCAGGTTCACGCTCATGGCGGGCATTATCACCCAAGTAGCATCACCCCCCGCACCGCAGCAGGGGCCGGTTTGCGCGCGCGCCCGGCACCGCCTATAATTCCGCGGCTTCGCTGCCGACCTTGGCCTGCGGCGTACCGCCCACACCGGGCGTCACCGGTGAATCCACACCTTTCGCCCCCATCCGTGCCGGGGTGCCTCGCATGCGGGGTTCGGCCACGGAGGCGAAGGGGAAGCCCAACCCCGGAATCGTCGACACGCGCCCCCAGGCCCGTGCCACCTGCAGCGCGACTTCACACAACCGCCGCGCACGGAACGGTTCCATTTCAGGAGTTCTGCAATGTCCCAGATCACCATGCGCCAGATGCTGGAAGCCGGCGTCCACTTCGGCCACCAGACCCGCTACTGGAATCCCAAGATGGCGCCGTACATCTTCGGCGCCCGCGGCAAGATCCACATCATCAACCTTGAAAAGACCGTCCCGCTGTTCAACGACGCGATGAACTTCATCTCGTCCGTTGCCCAGAAGCGCGGCACCATCCTGTTCCTGGGCACCAAGCGCAGCGCGCGCGACGCCATCAAGGAAGAAGCCGAGCGCTGCGGCATGCCGTTCATGAACCAGCGTTGGCTGGGCGGCACCCTGACCAACTTCGCCACGGTGAAGAAGTCGGTGGCACGCCTGAAGGAGCTGGAAGCCGGCGAAACCGACGGCACCTTCGACCGCCTGGTCAAGCACGAAGTGCTGGGCCTGCGCCGCGAGCGCGACAAGCTGGAAGCCTCGCTGGGCGGCATCAAGGACATGAACCGCCTGCCGGACGCCATCTTCGTCATCGACATCGGCCACGAAGACATCGCCATCAAGGAAGCCAAGAAGCTCGGCATCCCGGTGATCGCGGTGGTTGATACCAACTACAACCCGGAACTGGTCGATTACGCCATCCCGGGCAACGACGACGCCATCCGCGCCGTGCAGCTGTACGCCCGCGCCGCCGCCGACGCCGTGCTGGAAGGCAAGGCCGCTGCCCCGAACGCCGCCTCGGTGCGTGAGGAAGAGTTCGCCGGCGCCGACGCTGGCGAAGAAGCCAAGCCGGCCCGTCGCGCCCCGGCCAAGAAGGGTGCCCGCAAGGGCGACGAGGCCTCGGCCTGACGTCCCTCGGCGGGCACGCCTGCGTGCCCGCTTCCCCTGTACCGGCGCCACCCGGCGCCGGCCGCTGACAGGGCCATGTAACAACGGCCGGCAACCATTGCCGGCCTGCCCCTTTCTATAGTCGAGGTAATTCCAATGGCTGAAATCACCGCTTCCCTCGTGAAGGAACTGCGCGAGCGCACCGGCGCCGGCATGATGGAGTGCAAGAAGGCACTGACCGAAAGCAACGGCGACATCGACGCCGCCGCCGAGGCCCTGCGCAAGTCCGGCGCGGCCAAGGCCGACAAGAAGGCCGACCGCGTGGCCGCCGAAGGCCGCATCGCCATCGCCAGCAACGGCGGCAAGGCCGTGCTGGTCGAAGTGAACTCGGAAACCGACTTCGTCGCCAACGACGTCAACTTCAAGGGCTTCGTTGATGCCGTCGCCGCCGCCGCGCTGGCCGCCGGCGCCGCCGACGTCGAGGCCCTGAAAGCCGCCAAGCTGGCCTCGGGCGAAACCGTCGAAGAAGCCCGCGCCACCGCCGTGCAGAAGCTGGGCGAGAACATCCAGATCCGCCGCCTGGTCAAGCTGGACACCGCCAACACCGTCGGCGCCTACGTGCACACCAACGGCAAGATCGGCGTGCTGGTCGAACTGGCCGGCGGCAACGCCGAACTGGCCTCGGGCCTGGCTATGCACGTGGCCGCGATGAATCCGCCGCACAACAAGGCCGCCGACGTGCCGGCCGAGTTCGTCGCCAAGGAAAAGGAAATCGAACTGGCCAAGATGAGCGAAAAGGACAAGGCCAAGCCGGCCGAAATCCTGGAAAAGATCATCTCCGGCAAGATCAACAAGATCGTCAACGAAGTGACCTTGTACGGCCAGAACTACGTGCTGGACAGCGACAAGAGCGTCGAGGCCGTGGTCAAGGCCGCCGGTGCCGACATCGTCGGCTTCCAGCGTCTGGTGGTCGGCGAAGGCATCGAGAAGGTGGTCGAGGATTACGCAGCCGAAGTCGCCAAGGCGATGCAGGTCTGATTCGTCGGCTTCACTGACGAAGGCAATACGGAAAAGCCGCTGCTCCGCCAGCGGCTTTTTTCGTTTCACGACGGCACTTGCGCCACGCAAGATCACCGAAACCCGCCTTGAGTCGGGCGCCATTCCATCGGGCGCCACCATGTGCCACTGCATGGCGCGCCATGTTGTTTTGCCTGACGCCACCTGTATCCTTGCGGGGCGCCATTGAATGCTCCCCATCATGTCCCCCGAGCTCAACACCGCCCTGTCGCTTTGCCGCAACCTGCCCTCGCCGGCAGGCGTTGCCGTGCGCATCATCGAACTGGCACAGGACCCGGAAACCGACATCGCCACCGCCGCGGACGTCATTTCGATGGACATGGCGCTGAGCGCGCGCATGATGCGCATCGCCAACTCGCCGCTGTACGCCAGCCGCCGCCGCATCGAGAACCTCGGCCAGGCGCTGACCATGCTTGGCCTGCACGCCACCTTGCAACTGGCGCTCGGGTTCTCGCTGTCAAACGTGCTGGATGGCAACGGCAAGAACCCGAAGGTGCTGGAGCGTATCTGGCGCCACGGTGCGCTGGGCGCACTGGCCGCGCGCTTCCTCGGCCTGGGTTGCGGCGTGCGCCGGGTGGAAGAGCTGATGCTTGCCGGGCTGTTGCAGGACATCGGCATCCTCGCCCTGTTGCAAGCGCAGCCGGACAGCTACCCGGCCCTGCTCGACGAGGCGGCCGACAACGATGACCTGCTCGCGCGCGAACGCGCCGCGCTGAATTGCACCCATGCCGACATCGGCGCGCACCTGTGCGAGCAATGGCACCTGCCGCGCTACCTGTCCACCACCATCGCCGCCAGCGAGCCGCCGGCCGAGCCGGCCGACGTATTCCAGCGCTGCGTGGCGCTGTCCGGCTGCATCGCCGACATCTGGCTGGCACAGGACGCCGACGCCGCGCGCGAACACGCACTGCAACAGGTCCACCGCGAGCTGGGCATGGACAGCCAGCGATTCGAACTGGTGCTGCAACGCATCGACCAGTCGCTGCCCGACCTGTGCAACATGCTTGACGTGGCCGCGCCATGTTCGGCGCGCGTGCGCCAATTGCTCGACCACGCCGACGAGTTGAAAGAACTGCGCAACCTGCGTGAAATGCAGGACATGGCCGCCGCACGCCAACGTGCCGAAACCTTCGAATTCCAAGCGCGACAGCTGTCCGAACAGGCGCACCTGGACGGCCTGACCGGCGTGCTCAACCGCCGCCAACTGGAAACCCTGCTGCAACAGGAATTTTCGCGCGCGATGCAGCGCAACCGCCCGCTGTCGCTGGCCTTCATCGACCTGGACGACTTCAAGAAGATCAACGATACCCACGGCCACCTGGTCGGCGACCAGGTGCTCAAGTCCTTCACCACCCACTTGCAGGAACACCTGCGCAGCACCGATACGGTGGCCCGCTTCGGCGGCGAGGAGTTCGTAGTGCTGTTCCCCGACACCGACGAGCAGGTCGCACTGTCCGTGGTACGGCGCGCGCTGATCGCCATCGGCAACACGCCGATGGTCACCCTGCATGGCGAACCGCTGCACGTCACCTTCTCCGCCGGCGTGGCCACCCACGGCGGCTATGAGCGCTTCACCACCGTGCAGGACCTGCTCAAGGCCGCCGACGACGTGCTCTACCGCTCCAAGAACCTGGGCCGCAACCGGGTCCACGCACGCGCGCCCGAGCCACTGCAAGCCTCGGCCTGAACCGGGGATGGCTGTAGCGGCCAAACACCGCTGCAATGCGGCACGGCCGCTGCCCGGCCACCGGCCCTTCCGGTAGAATCGTCGCGTTTTCCAGCCACCCGAGGTCGCCATGTCCCAGCTTGCCCACCGCCGCATCCTTCTGAAACTTTCCGGGGAGGCGCTGATGGGAGACGAGGACTACGGCATCGACCCGAAAGTCATCAACCGCTTGGCGCGTGAAGTCATCGAGGCGCAGCAGGCCGGTGCCGAAGTCGCGCTGGTGATCGGCGGCGGCAATATCTTCCGTGGCGCAGGCCTGGCGGCCGGCGGCATGGACCGGGTCACCGGCGACCAGATGGGCATGCTGGCCACGGTCATCAACGCACTGGCGATGCAGGACGCGCTGGAAAAGCTCGGCGCGAAGGCGCGGGTGATGAGCGCGATCAAGATCAACGACGTGTGCGAGGACTACATCCGCCGCCGCGCCATCCGCCATCTGGAAAAGGGCCGACTGGTGATCTTCGCTGCCGGCGTCGGCAGCCCGTTCTTCACCACCGATTCGGGTGCCGCGCTGCGCGCCATCGAGATTGGCGCGGACCTGCTGCTCAAGGCCACCAAGGTCGACGGCGTGTACGACAAGGACCCGAACAAGCACTCCGACGCGGTGCGCTACGAGACGCTGACCTACGACCAGGTCATGAACCAGGGGTTGGAAGTGATGGACACTGCGGCGTTCGCGCTGGCGCGCGACAGCGACCTGCCGCTGCGCGTGTTCGACATGGGCCAGCCCGGCGAGCTGCTGCGCATCCTGCGCGGCGAGAACATCGGCACTCTGGTCAAGGGCCGCGACGCGCATTGAGCACGCAGCTCGGGGCCAGCCTCGGGCGCACGCAGCAGCCGGCATGACTCGGCCGGGGAGGCAACCTCGGCCTGCCCGATGCCGTGAACAACCCTCGCCCATGAAGGCCCCGCGCGGGGCAAGCCCCACCCTGCGCCCGCACCGTGAGCACCTTTGCGGCCACGGGCCAACCGCATACATCCCGGCCGGCGGGGCTGTTCGCCTATAATCGGCCGGTTCCAGCACCAGCAAGGATTCCCGGCGATGATCAACGACATCAAAACCAATGCGCAGGCGCGCATGACCAAGAGCATCGACGCTCTGCGCCACACCCTCACCACCATCCGCACCGGCCGCGCCTCGCCGGCGTTGCTGGACGGCATCAAGGTCAAGGCCTACGGCACCGACACGCCGCTGAACCAGGTCGCCAGCATCAGCGTGTCCGAAGGCCGCTCGCTGGTCATCAGCCTGTTCGACAAGAACATGATCAAGGACGTGGAGAAATCCATCTACGCCTCCGACCTCGGCCTGACCCCGACCACCGTGGGCACCACCATCCGCCTGAACCTGCCGCCGCTCACCGAGGAGCGCCGCAAGGAACTGGCCAAGACCGTGGGCAAGGAAGGCGAAGAGAGCAAGGTCGCCATCCGCAACATCCGCCGCGACGCCAACCAGGAAGTGGCCAAGCTGCTCAAGGACAAGACGATCACCGAGGACGACGACCGCCGCGCGCAGGAAGAAATCCAGAAGCTGACCGACAAGGCAATCAAGGACGTCGATGAAGTGGTCAAGCTGAAGGAACAGGAACTGATGGCGGTCTGAAGAGGCCGTGATTCGTGAATTCGTGATTGGTGATTGGTCAAAAGCCGACAGCCGAGACAATACGTCAATGACCAAGACTTCCGACTCGCAGGGCAGCGCTCTTGCGAATCACCAATCACCAATCACCAACCCCGGCAACGTGCCCAAGCACCTTGCCATCATCATGGATGGCAACGGTCGCTGGGCGCAGCAGCGGCGGCGGCCGCGCATGATCGGCCACCGCGCCGGCGCGCGCGCGGTCAACCGCAGCATTGATTTCTGCCTTGAACGCGGCATCGCCGCGCTCACGCTGTTCGCGTTCTCCAGCGAAAACTGGGGCCGGCCGCAGGAAGAGGTGGATGCGCTGATGAAGCTGTTCCTCGGCGCGCTCGACCGCGAGGTCGATGAACTGCACCGCCGTGGCGTGCGCGTGCGTTTCATCGGCGAGCGTTCGCGCTTTGCCGCCGGCATCGCGCAGCGCATGGAAAAGGCCGAGCAGCACACCGCCGGCAATACCGTGATGACCCTTGCCATCGCCGCCAGCTACGGCGGCCGCCAGGATATCGCCCACGCCGCGCGGCAACTGGCCGAACAGGTCGCCGCCGGCACGCTGGCGCCGGAACAGATCGACGAGAACCTGCTCGGCCGCCACGTCGCGCTGGCCGACTTGCCCGCGCCCGATCTTTTCATCCGCACCGGCGGCGACACCCGCATCAGCAACTTTCTGCTGTGGCAGCTGGCCTATACCGAACTGTGGTTCACCGACGCGCTGTGGCCGGATGTCGATGCCGGCCTGTTGCAGCAGGCGCTGGACGACTACGCCCGGCGCGAGCGCCGCTATGGCCTGACCAGCGCGCAAGTCGTCGCAGCGGCCACGGAGAACGTTTCCTCATGACCAAGACCCGCGTCATCGCCGCGCTCATCATGGCCCCGGTGGCCATCTGCGCCATTCTATTCCTGCCCACGCAATGGCTGGCCGCCGCCGCCGCGCTGGTATTCCTGACCGGGCTGTGGGAATGGCTCAAGCTCACCGGCGTCGATGGCCTGCCGCGCACCGTGCTGCTGGTGTTGAACCTGCTGCTGATGGTGCTGCTGGTCTGGGTCTCGGCCGGCAGCAAGGTACTGTTCCATTTGGCTGCGCTGGCCGGCGTCGGCTTCTGGCTGCTGGCGCTGCTGTGGCTGCGCTTCTTCGACTTCGGCGCGCACGAGGAAAGCAGCGCGCGCATGTTGAAGCTGGCCGCCGGCACGCTGGCGATCATCCCAGCATGGGCCGCGCTGTTGCTGCTGCACATCGGCGGACGCGAGGCGTTCGACGGCGCCTCCACGTTGCAGGACCACATGTGGCTGCTGACCGCGCTGGCGATCGTCTGGGCCGCCGATTCCGGCGCGTACTTCGCCGGCCGCGCCTTCGGCAAGCACAAACTGGCTCCGCGCGTCAGCCCCAACAAGACCATCGAAGGCCTGCTTGGCGGACTGGTAGCCGGTTTGATCGTCGCGGTCGGCTTCGGCTGGCTGGCCGGCGTGACCCCGGCCAACATCGGCTGGCTGCTGCTGGTGGCGGCGGTGGCGGTACTGGCCTCGGTGCTGGGCGACCTGTTCGAAAGCCTGCTCAAGCGCCATGCCGGTGCCAAGGACTCGGGCCGCATCATCCCTGGCCACGGCGGCGTGCTCGACCGCATCGACGGCGTGCTGGCGGCGTTGCCGGTATTCGCGCTGGGCAAGGAAATCTTCGGTTTCTGACATGGCCACCGTGCAGGACATTCGCCGGGTCGCCGTGTTCGGCGCCACCGGCTCGATCGGCGCCTCGGCGCTGGACGTGATCGCCCGCCATCCACGGCAGATGCGGGCCAGCGTGCTGGCCGCCGGCAGCAACGTCGTTGCACTGATCGGCCTGTGCCGCACGCACCGGCCCGAACATGCAGTGATCGCCGACCCGGCATTGTTCGCGCAATTGCGTGATGGCCTGCGCGAGGCCGGCCTTGCCACCGAAGCCCATGCCGGCGGCGAAGCCCTCGACGCATTGGCCGGCGGCGATGTTTGCGACACCGTGGTGGCCGCCATCGTCGGTGCGGCGGGGTTGTCCTCCACCCTTGCCGCCGCCCGCGCCGGCAAGCGCCTGCTGCTGGCAAACAAGGAATCGCTGGTGCTCGCCGGCGAACTGCTGACCCGCGAAGCGGCGGTGGCCGGCGCCGAGATCATCCCGATCGACAGCGAACACAACGCCATCTTCCAGTGCCTGCGTTCACGTGACGCCAGTCTCGACGGGGCCGGCGTGCGCCGCATCATCCTGACCGCCTCCGGCGGCCCGTTCCGCGGCCGCAGCCGCACCGAGCTGGAAGCGGTGACCGTGGCGCAGGCGGTGGCGCATCCGAAGTGGTCGATGGGGCCGAAGATCTCGGTCGATTCGGCCACGCTGATGAACAAGGGGCTGGAGGTCATCGAGGCCCACCACCTGTTCGGCGTGCCCGGTTCGCGCATCGACGTGTGGGTACACCCGCAAAGCCTGGTGCATTCGCTGGTCGAATTCATCGACGGCTCCACCCTCGCCCAGCTCGGTCTGCCGGACATGCGCACCACCTTGGCGGTCGGCCTGGGCTGGCCGCAGCGCATTGAATCAGGCGTATCCGGGCTGGATTTGCTGCAACAAGGGCGGCTGGACTTTGAAGCCCCGGATCTGGACGCCTTCCCCTGCCTGCGTTTGGCATGGCAGGCGATGGAAGCCGGCGGCAGCGCCCCGGCCATTTTGAACGCAGCCAATGAAGTGGCCGTTTCAGCCTTTCTTCAGGGCCGCGCAGGCTTCCTGTCGATCCCTGCGCTGGTCGAACACGCCTTGTCCACATTGCCCGACACTGCGGCCGATACACTGGACGCCCTGCTGGCCGCCGACGCCCGCGCCCGCCAGATCACCGAAACCGCCATCGCCCGCCTGCCGCATGTTTGACCCCACCTTCCCATCGAGCCGCGCACATGGCTGACTTCTTCGGCTCCGTGTGGTGGATGATCGTCAGCCTCGGCGTGCTGGTGACCTTCCACGAATTCGGCCATTACTGGGTGGCGCGGCGTTGCGGCGTCAAAGTGCTGCGTTTCTCGGTCGGCTTCGGCAAGCCGCTGTGGAGCCGCGTTGGCCGCAACGGCACCGAGTTCGCCATTGCTGCAATCCCGCTGGGCGGCTACGTGAAGATGCTCGACGAACGCGAGGCCGAAGTACCGGCCGGCGAGCGCATGCAGGCGTTCAACAACAAGAGCGTATGGCAGCGACTGGCCATCGTCGCCGCCGGCCCGGCCGCCAACCTGCTGCTGTGCATCGCCTTGCTGTGGGCGATGTTCGTGATCGGCAACCGCGACTATTCGGCCACCATCGGCCGCGCCAGTGGCATGGCCGCCAGCGCCGGTTTCACCGGTGGCGAGCGCATCCTCGACATCGACGGCCGCCCCATTGCCACCTGGGCAGAGGCCGGCATGGCACTGGCCACCGCAGCGATGGACCGCGACGACGCCCGCGTGCGCGTGCGCGACACCCTCGGCAACGAGCGCACCCGTGTGCTGCCGCTGTCCACCCTGCCGGTCGGCTTCGACGAACGCACGGTGCCGGCACAGGCCGGGTTGGCGTGGCAGTTCCAATTGCAGCCTGCGCGGCTGGATACGGTGGTCGAAGGCTCAGCCGCCAGCGGCATATTGCAGCCCGGTGACCTGATTCTGGCCATCGACGGCCAGCGCGTGGACAGCGCCGCGCAGGTCGCCCCGCTGGTGCAGCAACTGGGGCAGCGCGGCGGGCCGGGCATGGTCGAAGTCGAGCGCGACGGCCAGCGGCTGGCGCTGGAAATCACCCCGCACCCGTCCGGCGGCGACCCGGAAAAGGGCCGCTGGCTGCTCGGCACCGGCTTTGCCAGCGGCCAAGCCCCGGCCTACGACGCCCTGCGCCAGTACGGGCCGCTGGCGGCGCTGCCAGCGGCACTTCGCGAAACCGGCAAGCTGGCCGGCGACTCACTGGGCATGATGCGGCGCATGCTCACCGGCCATGCCTCGGTGAAGAACATCTCCGGCCCGATCACCATCGCCCGCGTCGCAAACGCCTCGGCCGAGCGCGGCGTGGATTGGTTCCTGTACTTTCTGGCGCTGCTGTCGCTGAGCCTGTGCATCATCAACCTGCTGCCCATCCCCATCTTGGATGGCGGGCACCTGCTGTATTACCTTATCGAGTTGGTCAAGGGCCGCCCCTTGAGCGAGCGCGCCATGGCCGCCGGGCAATATGTCGGTTTGGCGCTATTGGCTGGGCTGATGGGGTTGGCGTTCTACAACGACATCCTCGGGCTGGTCCTGCGATGAACTTTTCCCCGCTGTCGTCGTCATACGCCGGCATCCACGCAACAATGCAATCGAATTCAACCGGACGTGACATGACGCGACTTCCCCATCGCCGCCCGCTGGCCCTTGCCCTCGCCGTCGGCCTCGCCTTGCCCGCGCTCGCGCAGGCGGCCGCACCGTTCACCGCCAGCGACATCCGCGTCGATGGTCTCCAGCGCATTGCGTCGGGCACCGTGTTCACCTACCTGCCGGTGGAGCGCGGCGACACCGTCGATGACGCCAAGGTCGGCGAAACCATCCGCGCACTGTACAAGACCGGCTTCTTCGAGGACGTGCAGCTGGACCGCCAGGGCGACATCCTCGTGGTCACGGTCAAGGAACGCCCGGCGATCAACAAGCTCACCGTCACCGGCAACAAGGACATCAAGAGCGAGCAGCTGCTCAAGGGCCTTTCCGACATCGGCCTGAGCGAGGGCGGCACCTTCGACCGCCTGAGCCTGGACCGGGTGACCCAGGAACTGCGCCGCCAGTACAACGACCGCGGCAAGTACAACGTTGAGATCACCCCGACGGTGAGCCCGCTGGACCGCAACCGCGTCGATGTCGCCATCGCGGTCAAGGAAGGCAAGGCGGCCAAGATCCGCCACGTCAACCTGATCGGCCCGGAAAAGTTCGAGGCCGCCGACATCCTGGATACGTGGGAATCCAAGGAGCACAACTGGGCCTCGTGGTACCGCCGCGACGACCAGTACTCCAAGGAAAAGCTGTCCGGCGACCTGGAGAAGCTCAACTCGTGGTATTTGGACCGCGGCTACGTCGATTTCAGCATAGACTCCACGCAGGTCTCGATCAGCCCCGACAAGCGCGACATGTTCATCACCGCCGGGGTGACCGAGGGCGAGCAGTACAAGATCTCCGAGATCAAGGTCACCGGCGAGACCATCCTGCCGCAGGAGGATGTCGAGCACATGGTGTTCCAGAAGGCCGGCGACACCTTCTCGCGCGCGCTGCTGGAGTTCAGCGCCGATGGCATCACCAACAGCCTGTCCAACATCGGCTACGCCTTCGCCAAGGTCAACCCGATCCCGACCAGCAACCGCGCCGACCGCACCGTGGCGGTGAACATGCAGGTGGTGCCCGGCCCGCGCGTGGCGGTGCGCCGCATCGTGTTCAAGGGCAACGCCCGCACCGCCGATGAAGTGTTGCGCCGCGAGATGCGCCAATTCGAGAACGCGTGGTACTCGCAGGCCGCGATCGACCGCTCCAAGATCCGCCTGCAACGGCTGGGCTACTTCGAATCGGTCGATGTCGAGACCAGCCCGGTCACCGGCAGCAACGACCAGGTCGATGTCGTCTACAACGTCAAGGAAACCACCTCCGGCAGCTTCGTGTTCGGCCTGGGCTATTCGCAGTCCTACGGCATGACCACCTCGATCCAGCTGTCGCAGAACAACTTCCTCGGCGGCGGCAACCGCGTATCGATTGACGCCTCGCGCAGCAGCTACCTGCAGCGCTACGGCTTCTCGTACATGAACCCGTACTTCACCGACGATGGCGTGTCGCTGGGCTACAACCTGGCGTGGCGCGAGCTGGACTACTCGGACTTCAACACCGCCCAGTACAACAGCACCAACGGCTCGGCGCAGATGGTCTTCGGCGTGCCGATCACCGAGAACGACAGCTTCTCGCTGATGTTCGGCATCGACAGCAACCAGATCACCACCTACAGCGGCTACACCCCGCAGTCGATCATCAACTACATCGACGCGATCGGCACGCGCACCTTCCACTCCTGGCGCACCGAACTGGGCTGGGCGCGCGACACCCGCAACGACTATTTCATGCCCACCCGCGGCCTGTACCAGCGCCTGGGTCTGGAAGTGACGCTGCCAGGCTCCACCGCCGAGTACTACAAGCTCAGCTACCAGGTCTCCAAATACTGGCCGGTCATGCCGTCGCTGGTGATCAATACCCGCGCCGACTTCGGCTATGGCGACTCCTACGGCAAGGACACGGTGCGCGACATCTGCTGGAACGACATCCCGGCCGTTCCCGGCATCCCGGCCAATGGCGACACCCCGGCCGTTCCCGGCACGCCCGCCACCACCCAAATCGTGGACTGCGGCACCCCCGGCGCCAACCATCGCCGTGTTGTCGCTTCCGGCCTGCCGTTCTTCGAGAACTTCTACGCCGGCGGCACCAACTCGGTGCGCGGCTTCCGCGACAACACGCTGGGCCCGCGCTCGGAAGTCATCAGCGGCTACTATCGCGGCCAGCCGCTGGGTGGTTCGCTGAAGGCCACCGGCTCGATCGAAGCCTATTTCCCCAAGCTGTTCGACAGCCCCTCGGCGCGCGTGTCGGCCTTCATCGACTTCGGCAACGTCTATTCCGGCACCAACGACTTCGACGCGGGCGAACTGCGCGCCTCGGCCGGCCTGGCGCTGCTGTGGCGCGCACCGGTCGGCCCGATCTCGATCAGCTATGCGTTCCCGCTGAAAAAGAAGGAAGGCGACGAGATCGAGCGCCTGCAGTTCACCTTCGGCGGGCAGTTCTGACGAACTGCCCGCGCGCCCAAGGCCATGCCTTGGGCACCCCTGGTTTCGCGACGCGAAACCAGGGGCCGCGCCCTGCCCTTCCGCCCCCGCCTTCGGCGTGCCCCCTTACCTAGGGGGCTTTCCTCCAGAACGACTCCGACACCGTGGCGATGCCAGCACAGGCATCAGGCCCACTCCGCAGTCATGCCGCATGACCGCGCCACTTCCAGACGCTAAACTCCCGGCGTGAATACTCCGACCCATACCGCACAGGAACTGGCCGATCGCTTTGGCTTGCAGGTGCATGGCGACCCGTCCGTGGCCATCCACGGCGTGGCCACGCTGGCCCATGCCGGCCCCCGCCAGCTCACCTTCCTCGCCAACCCGCGCTACCGCGCGCAGCTGGCCGACAGCCGCGCCTCCATCGTGGTGCTGCGCGCCGACGATGCCGAGGCAGCGCCCGGCACCGCACTGATTGCCAAGGATCCGTACACCACTTTCGCCAAGATCGGCGCGTTGTTCGAGACGATCCCGCTGCGCGAAACCGGCGTCCATCCCAGTGCGGTCATCGATCCGTCGGCACAGGTGGCCGCCAGCGCCCATATCGGTGCGTTCGTCAGCATCGGCGCGCGCAGCGTGGTCGGCGAGAACTGCATCGTCGGCGCCGGCAGCATCATCGGCGAGGACTGCACGCTGGACGATGGTTGCGAACTTATCGCCCGCGTCACCCTGGTCACCCGCGTCAAACTGGGCAAGCGCGTGCGCATCCACCCCGGCGCAGTGCTGGGCGCCGACGGCTTCGGCCTGGCAATGGACGGCGGCCACTGGATCAAGGTGCCGCAACTGGGCGGCGTACGCATTGGCGATGACTGCGAAATTGGCGCCAACACCTGCATCGACCGCGGCGCGCTGGAAGACACCGTGCTGGAAGAGGATGTGCGCGTGGATAACCTGGTGCAGATCGCCCACAACGTCCACATCGGCGCGCACTCGGCCATCGCCGGCAGCACCGGCATCGCCGGCAGCGCGAAGATCGGCCGCTACTGCCTGCTGGGCGGCGCGGTCGGCGTGGTCGGGCATTTGGAAATCTGCGACCGCGTGGTCGTCACCGGCCGCTCGGTGGTGCGCAATTCGATTACCGAACCGGGCGAGTACTCGTCCGGCACCCCATTGACCGACAACCGCACGTGGCGCAAGAACGCCGCGCGCTTCAAGCAGCTCGATGCGCTCGCGCGACGCATCCTGTCTGTGAGCAAGGAGAAGGAATGAACGCACCGCAGCTGCCCATCGACGTCACCACCATCAGCACCTTGATCCCGCACCGCTACCCATTCCTGCTGGTGGACAAGGTGGTCGAGCTGGACACCGAGGCGCGCACCATCGTTGCGCACAAGTGCGTCACCATCAACGAGCCGTTCTTCCAAGGCCATTTCCCGGCGCAGCCGATCATGCCCGGTGTGCTGATCATCGAGGCGCTGGCACAGGCCGGCGGCGTACTGACCCAGCTCACGCTGGGCCGCGACGCGCAGTCCAAGCTGTTCTATCTGGTCAAGGTGGACAACGTGCGCTTCATGAAACAGGTGGTGCCGGGCGACGTGCTGGAACTGCACGTGCAGGTCAAGCGCGTGATCCGCAACATGGCCGTCTATTACGGCGAGGCCAAGGTCGATGGCGAAGTGGTCGCGCATGCCGAAGTGCTGTGCGCCGGCACCCGCGAGTGAGCGGAGCCGACGCATGAGCGACAGCGCCCCCCTGATCCACCCCAGTGCGGTCATCGACCCGTCGGCAAAGCTGGCCGATGGCGTGCGCGTTGGCGCATTCAGCCTGATTGGCGCCGACGTCGAGATCGGCGCCGGCACCATCGTCGGCCCGCATTGCAGCATCCACGGCCCCACCCGCATCGGCCGCGACAACCGTTTCATCGGCCATGCCGCGATCGGCGGCGAGCCGCAGGACAAGAAGTACGCCGGCGAGCGCACCGAACTGGTGATCGGCGACCGCAACATGTTCCGCGAGTTCGTCACCGTCAACCGCGGCACCGGCGGCGGCGGCGGCATTACCACCATCGGCAACGACAACTGGATGCTGGCCTATACGCACGTCGCGCACGACTGCCACGTCGGCAACCACTGCGTGTTTTCCAACAACACCACGCTGGCCGGCCACGTCAGCGTCGGCGACTGGGTGATCATCAGCGGCTTCGCCGGCGCCCACCAGTTCTGTCGCATCGGCGACCACGCCTTCCTCGGCATGGGGGCACTGGTCACCGGCGACGTGCCGCCGTTCACGATGGTGGGTATCGACGGCCACGGCCGCCCGCGCGGCATCAACGCCGAAGGCCTCAAGCGCCGCGGCTTCGACGCCGAGCGCATTAGCGCGATCAAGCGCGCCTATCGCACCCTGTACGTGGCCGGCGTGCCGCTGGCCGAGGCCAAGCAGCAACTGGCCGAACAAGCGCAGGCCAGCGACGACGTGCGACAGATGCTGGACTTCATCGAACACGGCGACCGCCCGCTGCAGCGATGAATACCGGGAATGGGGAATCGGGAATGGGGAATGGGGCAAGCAAAAGCAACAGCCCGCGTGCTGCGGCTTTGCCGATTCCCGATTCTCAATTCCCCATGCCAGCGCCACGCGCAAAGCGCGTAGCGCTGGTCGCCGGGGAAACCTCCGGCGACGGCCTCGGTGCCGGCCTGATCGCCGAGCTGCGCCGGCGTTTTCCCGATGCCGAGTTCGCCGGCATCGGCGGCGACGCGATGCGCAACGCCGGCTGCCAAACTTGGTATGACGCCAGCGAGCTGGCGCTGATGGGGCTGGCCGAAATCCTGCGCCACCTGCCGCGCCTGCTGAAGCTGCGCAAGGCGTTCCGCCAGCGTGTGCTGGACTGGCAACCGGACGTGTTCATCGGCATCGACGCCCCCGACTTCAACCTCGGTGTCGAGAAGTGGCTGAAGCAACGCGGCGTGCGCACCGTGCATTACGTCAGCCCGTCGGTCTGGGCATGGCGCGAGAGGCGCGCCGAGAAGATCGGAGCCAGCGCCGACTTGGTGCTGTGCCTGTTCCCGATGGAACCGCCGATCTATGCGCGCCACGGCATTGATGCGCGCTTCGTCGGCCACCCGATGGCCGATTCGATTCCGCTCGACAGCGACCGCTCCGCAGCCCGCAGCGCGCTCGGCCTGCCGGCCACCGCGCCGGTGCTGGCCGTGCTGCCGGGCAGCCGTTTGGGTGAAATCAGCCGGCTTGGCCCGGCGTTTTTCGAAGCGGCATGGCACGTGGCCGAACGCATGCCGGACCTGCACATCGTGGTGCCGGCGGCCAATGCCAAATGCCGGCAGTTGATCGACCAGCAAATCGCCGCCTCGGCACTGCCCAGCGCGCGCCTGCATGTGCTGGACGGCCAGGCCCGCGCCGCGATGACCGCCGCCGACATGGTGCTGCTGGCCTCAGGCACCGCCACGCTGGAAACCCTGCTGGTCAAACGCCCGATGGTGGTGGGCTACCGCGTCGCCGAACTGACTTACCGCATCGCCAAGGCGTTGAAGCTGGTCAAGGTCAACCGCTACGCCCTGCCCAACGTGCTGGCGGGCCGCGACCTTGCCCCGGAACTGATCCAGCACGACTGCACCGCCGACAAACTGGCCGCCGCAGTATTGCAATGGTTCGAACACCCCGACTGCGTGGCCGGCCTGCACGATGACTACCGCCGCCTGCACCTGGAACTGCGCCGGGATGCGTCGGCGAGCGCGGCTGAGGCGGTGGGTTTGCTGCTGGCGCAGCAACGTGATTAGTCATCCGTGAGTGGTGATTGGAAAGAGCGAGTTCCATGAAGACCGTTGCGAACTTGCCGCCTTTCTCGAATCACAAATCACCAATCCCGGCTCCAAATGAAGACCCTGCAAACCTGCCGCTTTTCCCCGAATCACCAATCACCAATCACCAATCCCGGCTCTACGCCGGCGTCGATGAAGCCGGGCGCGGCCCACTGGCAGGGCCGGTGGCGGTGGCAGCGGTGGTGTTCGACCCGGCGCGACCGCGCATCAATGGGCTGGACGACTCCAAGGCACTGACCGCCACGCGCCGCGAGCAGTTGTTTGACCGCATCATCGAGCGTGCCTTGGCTTACCACATCGTCATGGTCGATGTGGCCGAGATCGACGCCATCAACATCTTCCAGGCAACGATGCAGGGCATGCGCCGCGCGGTGGAAGGCGTGGCCCACGTGGCCGGCTTCGCCCGCATCGACGGCAACAAGATTCCCAAGGGCCTGCCCTGCCCGGCCGAGGCACTGGTCGGTGGCGACGCGCTGGATCGCGCGATTTCCGCCGCCTCCATCCTCGCCAAGGTCAGCCGTGACCGCTACATGCTGGCGTTGCACCAGCGCCACCCCGAATACGGCTTCGACCAGCACAAGGGCTATGGCACCCCGTCGCACCTGGCCGCGTTGCGCAGCCACGGCCCCTGCCCGGAACACCGCCGCAGCTTCGCCCCGGTGCGCGAGGCATTGGCCGCGCAGGCGCCGCTGTCCACCCCACCCTAGGTGCGGGGCATGACCGGCATGGGCCTTCCCGGTGAAGCCCCGTGCCGGGCAAGCGCGGCACCTGCGGCTTGCGCCCTGGCCAAACATCCACTCCATCGTTGCAGGAGCGACGCCAACCGCGCCCGAAGCTTTGCCGGGAATGCACAGCTGTCAAGCTTGTTAGCCGCGCCCCCCGCCGCTACCCTGCCCTGTCACCGCAGTGATCCGGCATGAGCACTCCCCGCTTCGTCCATCTCCACGTCCACACCGAGTTCTCGATGGTGGACTCCACCATCCGCGTGCCGGCCAAGCCGGACCAGGCCGATCCGAAGAAGGCCAAGCAGGCCAACATCCTCAGCCGCTCGGTGGAGATGGGCGCGCCGGCGCTGGCGGTCACCGACCTGAACAACCTGTTCGCGCTGGTGAAGTTCTACAAGGCCGCCGAGGGCGTGGGCATCAAGCCGATCGCCGGCGCCGACCTGCTGATCGCCGAGGAAGGCCACAACCCGTGGCGCATGACCCTGCTGTGCCGCGACCATGCCGGCTACCTGAGCCTGTCGCGGCTGTTGACCCGCGCGTGGATGGAAGGCCACCGCAACGAGGGCGGCGTCGCCATCCACCCGCAATGGCTGAAGGATGGCTGCCACAACCTGTTCGCACTGGCCGGGCGCGAGAGCCTGGCCGGGCGCTTGGCCGGCGAAGGCCGGCATGACCTCGCCGAGCAGCAACTGGCCGACTGGCAGCGCGTGTTCGGCGACGGCCTGCACCTGGAACTGACCCGTACCGGCCGCGACGGCGAGGAGGCCTTCAACCAGTTCGCGCTGATGGCCGCCGGCCAGCGCGGGTTGCCGGTGATTGCGACCAACGACGTGCGCTTCCTTGATGAAAAGGATTACGACGCGCACGAGGCGCGCGTGTGCATTTCCACCGGCCGCGTGCTCGACGACCCCAAGCGCCCGCGCGATTACAGCCGCGAGCAGTACCTGAAGTCGCCCGAGCAGATGTGCAAGCTGTTCGCCGACATCCCCGACGCCATCGACAACACGCTGGCGCTGGCGCAGCGCTGCAACGTCGAGATGCGGCTGGGTACCTACTTCCTGCCCAATTACCCGGTGCCCGACGAGGAGACGCTGGATACCTGGATACAGAAGCAGTCGCGCGAAGGTCTGGAAGAACGCCTGGCGAAAAATCCGCTGGCGCCCGGCAAGACCCGCGAGGACTACTTCGAGCGGCTCGAGTTCGAACTGGACACCATCATCAAGATGGGGT
The DNA here is from genome assembly GCA_034675465.1 of Stenotrophomonas sp. Classification (GTDB taxonomy): domain Bacteria; phylum Pseudomonadota; class Gammaproteobacteria; order Xanthomonadales; family Xanthomonadaceae; genus Stenotrophomonas. The sequence goes on from JAUCDH010000015.1 coordinate 198,752, forward strand.
TCCCCGGCTACTTCCTGATCGTGGCCGACTTCATCCAGTGGGGCAAGAACCAGGGCATCCCGATCGGCCCCGGCCGCGGCTCGGGCGCCGGCTCGCTGGTGGCGTGGGCGCTGAAGATCACCGACCTCGACCCGCTGCCGTACAACCTGCTGTTCGAGCGCTTCCTCAACCCGGAACGCGTGTCGATGCCCGACTTCGACATCGACTTCTGCATGGATCGTCGCGACGAGGTGATCGACTACGTCGCGCGCAAGTACGGCCGCGAGCGGGTCAGCCAGATCATCACCTACGGCACGATGGCGGCCAAGGCGGTGGTGCGCGACACCGGGCGCGTGCTCGGCTTCCCCTACGGCCTGGTCGATGGCGTTTCCAAGCTGATCCCCAACATCCTCGGCATCCACCTGAAGGACGCGCTGGGCAAGGGCAAGGAGGGGCCGGATTCGGAAATGGCCTCGGCCGAGCTGATCCAGCGCTACGAAACCGAGGACGACGTCCGCGACCTGATCGACCTCGCGCTGCAACTGGAAGACCTCACCCGCAACGCCGGCAAGCACGCCGGCGGCGTGGTGATCGGGCCGGAGCCGCTGTCCGAATTCTGCCCGCTGTACGCCGAACACGACGAAGGCGGGCACGGCAAGAACCCGGTCACCCAGTTCGACAAGAACGACGTGGAAGAAGTGGGGCTGGTGAAGTTCGACTTCCTCGGCCTGCGCACGCTGACGATCATCGACTGGGCGGTGAAGGCGATCAACAAGCGCCACGCGCGCGCCGGCATCCCGCCGGTGGACATCGCCGCCATCCCGCTCGACGACGCGCCCACCTACAAGGACATCTTCGCCAACGGCAACACCGGCGCGGTGTTCCAGTTCGAATCCTCGGGCATGCGCCGGCTGCTGAAGGACGCGCGCCCGGACCGCTTCGAAGACCTGATCGCGCTGGTGTCGCTGTACCGCCCCGGCCCGATGGACCTGATTCCCTCGTTCAACGCGCGCAAGCACGGGCAGGAGGAAATCATCTACCCCGACCCGCGCACCGAAGCGATCCTGAGCGACACCTACGGCATCATGGTGTATCAGGAGCAGGTGATGCAGATGGCGCAGATCGTCGGCGGCTACTCGCTGGGCGGCGCCGACCTGCTGCGCCGCGCGATGGGCAAGAAGGTGCCGGCCGAGATGGCCAAGCACCGCGAGATCTTCCGCGAGGGCGCGGCCAAGGGCGGCGTCGATGGCCCCAAGGCCGACGAAATCTTCGACCTGATGGAGAAGTTCGCCGGCTACGGTTTCAACAAATCGCACGCTGCCGCCTATGCGTTGGTCAGCTATCAAACCGCGTGGTTGAAGCGCCATTACCCGGCCGAATTCATGGCGGCAACGCTGTCCTCGGACATGGACAACACCGACAAGGTGGTCGGCTTCCTCGCCGAAGTACGCAACCTCGGCCTGAACGTGCTGCCGCCGCGCGTGAACGATTCGGCCTACATGTTCGAGGCATCCAGCGCCGACACCATCCGTTACGGTTTGGGCGCGATCAAGGGCGTCGGCCAGGGCGCGTGCGAAGCGGTGGTCGCCGAACGCCAGCGTGGCGGCGAATACGCCTCGCTGATGGATTTCTGCGTGCGCGTCGAATCGGCCAAGCTCAACCGCCGCACGCTGGAAGCGATGATCCAGTGCGGCGCGCTCGACGGCCTCGGCAAGAACCGCGCCTCGCTGATGCTGCAACTGCCCGAGGTGATCAAGGCCACCGATCAGATGGCGCGCGAAAAGGCGTCCGGGCAGAACTCGCTGTTCGGCGCGCCCGACCCGGTCAATACCGCCGCGCAGCTCGACCTGCCGGAAAGCCGCGAATGGCCGGTGGGCCAGCTGTTGAACGGCGAGCGCGAAACGCTGGGCTTCTACCTGAGCGGCCACCCGTTCGACCCGTATGCCGATGACGTGAAGGAACTGGTCGGCACCGACCTCGGCGCACTGGACAAGCTGGTCGCGCCCGCCCCGCCGCCGCGCGACGGCGAGAAGCGCGGCTGGCGCCAGGAAGCGCAGGTGATCCTGGCCGGCATGGTCGTCGGCATGCGCCGCAAGGGCGACAGCCAGGTATTCGTGCAACTGGAGGACGGCAAGGGCCGGGTGGAATGCAGCGCATTCTCCGACGGCCTGGCCGAGTTCGGCCACCTGATGACCAAGGACCGCATCCTCGTGGTCAAGGGCGGCCTGCGCGAAGACGAATTCAACGGCGGCTACGCCCTGCGCATCCGCCAGTGCTGGGACTTCGAGCAGCTGTGCGCCGACCACGCGGTGCGGCTGTCGCTGCGCGTGGATGGCCGCGGCGGCCGCATCTGGCAGCGCATCGAGCCACTGCTGGCCACGCACCGTCCCGGCCGCACCCCGATCCGGCTGGACCTGCTGCTGCAAGGCAAGGACGGCAGCGTCGCCGGCCTGCTCGACCTCGGCAAGGACGGCGCGGTAAGGGTCAGCCCGCAACTGCTCGACGCCCTGCGCGAAGACCCGGCGGTGCGCAAGGTCAAGCTCGCCTACAGCCCGCCCTGGGCGAACTGAGCCACCGCACGGCCGCGTACGGGTTGCCGTAACCCGTTCGGCTACACTTCCCCCCTTTCATTGCAAGACGGTTTCCGATGAACCCGAATTACCTCGATTTCGAGCAACCCATCGCCGATCTGGAAGCCAAGATCAACGACCTGCGCAGCGCCAGCGCCGGCCCGGCGGTCAATGTCGAAACCGAAGTGCGGGCGCTGGAAGACAAGCTGCGCCTGCGTACCGCGCAGATCTTCCGCAACCTGTCCTCGTGGCAGGTATTGCAGGTGGCCCGCCACCCGCAGCGCCCGTACCCGCTGGACTACATCGGCATCTTCTGCGACGAGTTCCAGGAGCTGGCCGGCGACCGCGCCTTCGCCGACGACAAGGCGATCGTCGGCGGTCTGGCCCGCATCGGCGGCCGCCCGGTGATGCTGATCGGCCACCAGAAGGGCCGCGACACCAGGGAAAAGATCCGCCGCAACTTCGGCATGCCCAAGCCCGAGGGCTACCGCAAGGCGCTGCGGCTGATGAAGATGGCCGAGCGCTTCAGGCTGCCGGTGCTGACCCTGATCGATACCGCCGGCGCATGGCCGGGCATCGACGCCGAGGAACGCGGCCAGTCCGAGGCGATCGCCCGCAACCTGATGGAAATGGCCGAGCTGAAGGTGCCGGTGATCTGCACCGTGATCGGCGAGGGCGGCTCCGGCGGCGCGCTGGCGCTGGGCGTAGGCGACCGCACCCTGATGCTGGAATACAGCGTCTATTCGACCATCAGCCCGGAAGGCTGCGCCTCGATCCTGTGGAAGGACGCCGGCAAGAACAAGGAAGCCGCCGAGCAACTGGGCATGACTGCCGAGCGCTTGAAGAGCTTGGGCCTGATCGACAAGGTGATCCGCGAACCCACCGGCGGCGCGCACCGCAACCCCACGCAGATGGGCAAGCGCCTGAAGGCCGTGCTGCTCAACGAACTGGACGCGCTGGAACAGCTGCCGGTCGATGAACTGCTGGCCCGCCGCTATGCCCGCCTGCGCAGCTATGGCACCTACGAAACCGTCCCGTCGGCCGAACCCACCGCGAAGGGCAAGGCGGCGAAGAAATAAGCCGTGTTCGCCAAAGCGATGAAAAGCAAAAGGCCGGCAATGCCGGCCTTTTGCTTGCTGGCTTCACAGGTATGGGGCATGCCCCGCACCTACGCCATTCCCCCTTCAAAACGGCTTGGCGATCACCAGCCACACCACCGCGACGAACAGCAGCAGCGGCAATTCGTTGAACCAGCGCAGCGCGCGCGCTGACGGCAGCGTGCGGCCCTTGGCCGTGCCCTTCAACCAGCGCCCGGTGACGATGTAGTAGGCGAACAGCAGCGCCACCAGCGCCAGCTTGGCATGCAGCCAACCGGAGCCCTGCGCCACCATCGTAGGGAAATCCGGCAACACCCGGTAGCCCAGCCACAGCACCAGCCCCAGCAGGAAGGCGATGCCGAACATCACGTGGCCGAAGCGATACAGCCGCCGCCCCATCAGGTGCAGCCGTTCGGCCACCTGCGCCTGCCCGGCGGCCTCGGCGATGTTGACCAGGATGCGCGGCAGGTAGAACACCGCCGCCATCCACGCCACCACGAACACGATGTGGAAGGTCTTGACCCAGAAATACGACTGCATGCGCTGGCTCCATCGGCGGGCGTTAGGATGGTCGCCATTTTGGCCCATCGCCCCTCCCCACGCACATGCAGGACAAACATTACGACGCCGCCTATTTCCAACGCTGGTACCGCCGCGGCGACATCGGTGGTGCCGCGCGGCTGGCGCGCAAGGTGCAACTGGCCGTGGCCACGGCCGAGTACTACCTCGAACGCCCCGTGCGCAGCGTGCTCGACGTCGGCTGCGGCGAAGGCGCATGGCGCGCGCCGCTGCTGAAACTGCGGCCCAGGCTGCACTACATGGGCTTCGACGGCAGCGAATACGCGGTGCAGCGCTACGGCCGCACCCGCAACCTGCACCTGGCCCGCTTCGGCGACTTCCAGTGGCTGCGCCCGTGCGCGCCGGTGGATCTGCTGGTCTGTTCGGACGTGATGCACTACGTGCCCAGCCGCGAGCTGAAAGCCGGCCTGCAAGGCCTGGCCGAGCTGTGCGGCTGCATCGCCTTCCTCGAAACCTTCGCCGCCGAGGACGATTTCCATGGCGACCACGAGGGTTTCCAACAGCGCCCGGCACGCTGGTACCGCCGCCAGTTGCGGGAGTCCGGCTTCCGCGCCATCGGTTCGCACTGCTGGCTGGGGCCGGCGCTGGCCGGCGACGTGGCTGCGCTGGAAAGCGCGGGGTGATGGCGGTGGGGGCTGGCTGCTGGCTCCTCCCGTGCCTTGCGCCTCCACTCGGGAATGCCCTCGAAAGCATGGGGTTATGCCGGTGGGCCAAAGCCCATCCTCTGTGCCAGCCCCTCTTGCTCCACCGCATGGGCAACGGCCGGGCCGGGACCGCCCCCCTTTAACGCGGCTCCACCCCGCGTGCGCTATGCTGCACGGCACCATAAGGCTGCACGTATCGCCCGCATGCTCTATCAAATGCATGAGTTGACCCGCAACCTGCTGGCACCCTGGGTGCATCAAGCGCAGGCCAACGCGGCGTTCTTCAACAACTCCCGGAACTGGTGGTCGTCGTTGCCCGGCGCCGACCAATTCGCGGCGATGAACGAGGTGTTCCATCGCCTCGGCAAGGACTACGAGAAGCCCGAGTGGGGCATCCACGAGATCGAGCTGGACGGCGAAATCGTGCCCATCGCCCAGCTCACCGAAATCGAAAAGCCGTTCTGCAAGCTGTTGCGCTTCAAGCGTCACAGCAACGACAGCGCGCGCGTGGAAGAACTGCTGGCGCAGCCGGTGGTGCTGGTGGTCGCGCCGCTGTCCGGCCACCACGCCACGCTGCTGCGCGACACCGTGCGCACGCTGCTGCGCGACCACCGCGTCTATGTCACCGATTGGGTGGATGCGCGCATGGTACCGGTGTCCGAAGGCGAGTTCGGCCTCGACGATTACATCGACTACGTGCAGGAATTCATCCGCCACCTCGGCGCGGAAAAGCTGCACGTCATCAGCGTCTGCCAACCCACCGTGCCGGTGCTCGGCGCGGTGTCGCTGATGGCCAGCCGCGGCGAGGCCACGCCGCGCTCGCTGGTGATGATGGGCGGCCCCATCGACGCGCGGTGCAGCCCCACCGCGGTCAACAACCTCGCCACCCGCAACCCGATGTCGTGGTTCGAGAACAACGTCATCCACGCCGTGCCCGCGCCGTACCCCGGCCAGGGCCGCCGCGTGTATCCCGGCTTCCTGCAACACGCCGGCTTCGTGGCGATGAACCGCAGCCGCCACATCATTTCGCATTGGGATTTCTACAACGACCTGATCAAGGGCGACCTCGACGACGCCGACGCCCACCGCCGCTTCTACGACGAATACAACGCGGTGCTGGACCTGCCGGCACGCTTCTACCTGGACACCATCCGCGTGGTGTTCAAGGAATTCCTGCTGCCGCGCGGGCAGTGGTACGTGCGCGGCGAGCATGTCGATCCCTCGGCGATCCGCGACAGCGCGCTGCTGTGCATCGAAGGCGAGCTGGACGACATCGCCGGCCTCGGCCAGACCGAGGCGGCGCAGGCGCTGTGCACCGGCATACCGGCCGAGCGCCGCAGCCATTTCATCGTCGAAGGCGCCGGCCACTACGGCATCTTCAGCGGCCGCCGCTGGCGCCAGGTGGTGTATCCGAAGGTGCGCGATTTCTTTGCTGCGCAGTCGCAGGCCACACCCGCTGCCAAGGCAAAGAAAGCCGCACCGTCACGCCGTAAAGCAGGCTGAAAACCAGCATGCCGGTGCATTGCGCCGCACCCACGCGGCGCGTATTGCTTACAACCGCACCAACAAATGCTTCGCCATCGCGCCATGCAGCTTGCCGATGCCGTTGGCTAGGTGCAGGGTCACAAACAGCAGCAGCACGCCAGCGGCACTGAGCAGCGGCCACATCCAGAACGAGTTGGCGACGTTAACGCCGTCAATCCAAACGTGGGCATGCCCGAACAAGCCCACGATGGGCGCGAATATCAGCCCCAGCGAGGTGGATAGCAGCGTGGTCGCAATCGAAAAATAAGCCACGCCCAGCGGCAGCATCAGCACGAAATACAGCATCGTCAGCCATGTGCGGCTATCGGTGAACATTGCGCCAATGCGCGCCAGCCAGCCTTGGCTTTTGTCGGTGTACGCGGGCCGGCGCGGCATGCGCACGCCTAGCAGGGTTTCAATCAAACGCCCTTCCACCAGCGCCAGCACCCGCACCGAGCCAAGGAACAACAGCAGCACCGGGATGCCGATGATCAAAATCAGCAGCGACACCGACAGTGACAGCCCAGTCACCACCCACGTAAAGAAAAACGTACCGGTGACCAGCGACAGCAGCATGTAGAACAGCGCGCCGTAGGTGTACGGGTCTTGCGCCACGCCGAAAAAGCGCGCGGTGGTCGAACGCGGCGTGGCCGCTGCCGCTGCGGTGCCTGCCTGCGCCGCCTCCGCCACCGGCGGAATCGGCGAAGCCGGCTTGCGCCCCGGCACCGGCGTGCGCAGCGCACGGTTCACGGTCACTTCGGTTTCGCGGTAAATCGCGGCCACTTCCTCCGGCGCACCATAGCTGCCGGCCACCTCGGCCACCACCTCGGCCTCGTTCCTGCCACGTTGCTCGGCCAATTCCGCGCGCAGGTATTCCTCCGCGTCGTACAGCGCATCCTGGATCATCGCCGGGTCGGCACCGGCCAGTGCCCCGCGCAGTTGCTCCAGATAGTCGGCAATCGTGGCCGGCGGCATGGGAGTGCGGTTTTCGGTATTCATGGGTCGATTCCTTCCAATACGGACTGCGACGAGTCACGGGTGGCGTTCCAGGCCGCAATCCATTGCCGCAGCACGGCGCGACCGTCGTCATTGATGCGGTAATAGCGCCGCGGCGGCCCGGCCACCGATGGCTCCACATGGCTGTGCAGCAAACCGGCGCCCTCCAGATTGCGCAGCACCGGGTACAGCGCGCTCTGCTTGCCACTGAGCACGCCGTCGCCAACGCGCTCCAGTTCCTTGGCAATCAGGTAGCCGTACAGCGGCTCGGGGGCCTTGGCCAGCACCGCCAGCAAGGCCAGCGACACCGTGCCGCTGCTCAACTCCTTCTGGAACTTGCGTAGGTGGACATCAAGGTCACTCATGGCTCTTGCTCCTGCTCACTAGCCTGAAGCGAACACTATTACTCAGTTCTCTATAGTGAATGTGCCGGTAGTCACCCCTGCCATGCTCACGTGCTGGCCGTGGTGGCCGGCAATCGCGCAGAATCGGCCCACACACCCAAGACGGAACGCGCCCGATGACGCCCCATTCCTGCCTGCTCGCGCTGGCCCTGCTGTTGTCCCCCCTGCCGTTGCTGGCCGCCGATGCCCCCGCCAAATACCGCAGCGTGCAGGACATCCTCAATGCCGCCCCGGCCAGCGATTGGCACAGCCCGGCCCCGGAAAACCTGCTGTACATGGAACTGGACGGCGGCCGCGTCATCATCGAACTGGCCCCACAATTCGCACCCGAGCACGCCGCCAACATCCGCACGCTGGCGCGCGAGGGCTTCTGGGACGGCACCAGCATCTATCGCTCGCAGGACAACTTCGTCGTCCAGTTCGGCGACGCCGAGGCCGACGACGCAGACAAGGCCAAGCCCTTGGGCAGCGCCAAAACCCACCTGCCCGCCGAATTCCAGCGCCCGGCCAAGGGGCTGGCCTTCACCGCCCTGCCCGACCGCGACGGCTGGGCGAAGCAAACCGGCTTCGTCGGTGATTTCCCTGTGGCCGGCGATGGCGAACACGCATGGCTGGCGCATTGCTACGGCGCGCTGGGCGCGGGCCGCAACAACGATGAAGACAGCAGCATCGGGGCCGAGCTGTACGTCGTCACCGGGCAATCGCCACGCCAACTCGACCGCAACATCACCGTGGTCGGGCGCGTGCTGGACGGCATGGAGTTGTTGAGCGCGATCAAGCGCGGGCCGCCGCCGATGGGCTTCTACGATGACGCCGCACAGCGCACGCCAATCCGCGCGATTCGTCTGGCCAGCGAACTGCCGGCCAGCGAGCGCGTGCCGCTGCAAGTGCTGCGCACCGACTCCAAGACTTTCGCCGACACGGTGGAAGCCCGCCGCAACCGCGTGGACAGCTTCTACAAGCGCCCCGCCGGGCACATCGACCTGTGCAACATCCCGCTGCCGGTGCGCACGGGCACGGAGGCAGCCGCCGGCAAGCCATAACGCCGTGCGGTCCCTGCCCCCCTTGCAGGAGAGCCACGTGGGTCGCGACCGGGGATTTCCCGGTGAAGCTTCGGTCGCGCCCCACCCCGCTACTGCAGGAGAGCACAGGGAAAAGCGCGGTCAAGCCCGTGGCTTGCGCCCGCGCCTCCACAACTTCACCCCACCCCACAACACGCCGCCGCCAATCAACGCCACCGGCAGCAAGCCAGCGAACAGACGGACCAACCACGCCAGGCTGGTGGTGAAGATGCTGCCGAACTCGGCAAAAGCGCGGCCAATCTCGCTGCGGTTGCGCTGGCCGTTGGTGGCTTCCATGTGGATCGCCAGCTTCTGCGTATCGATGCGCCGGTGCTGCTGCGCCGCCTCGCGGTTGGTCTGCTCCAGCCCCGCTTCGATCTCGGACAGGCGCTGGGAAATGGTTAGCAAATCGGCCACCGCCAGGTCCTTGCGCTGCTGGTATTCGAGCAAACGCGCGTGCTCATTCTTCAAGCGCGCCTGCGCCAACTGCGTATCGGCCACTTGCTGCGCCAAATCCTCGGCCTGCGTGCTGCGCGCGACCACCTCCCCCCTCTCGCCGGCCAGCGCGATCAGCGGCTCCACGCCCTTCGGCGCAACCCGGACCTCGATGGAGCCGGACGCGGTATCGCCACCTTCCTGCGACAGCTGCAATACCGCGCAATCGCCAAACTTGCCGCTCTGGCAGGCCTCGGCCACCGCCTTCAAGCGCGGCGCAATCTGCTCGCCCGGCATGCGCAACTGCGCCGTGTGTTCGTAGGCGAGGAACGCGCCTTCCGGCGAGGCCAACGCCATCGCATCGGCCGCCGCGCTCATGTGCTCCTGCTTCGCGCAACCGGCAGCAGCCAACACCACCAACAAACTGCCCGCAACCCCGCGCATACGCCTCACCGGCTGGCCCCGTCGTAATGGGTGACCGCCAACGCATCCGGGTCCAGCGCCGGCACGCAGCGCAGGTTGATGGCCACCGTCGGCACGCCGCTGCGCGGGTCCCGTGCCTCGCTGAAAGGCGCCACGCCGCAGACGCGGCAATGGTGGTGATCGACATGGCCGGTGTTGAATCGGTAACTTTCCAGGTCGGCCGGATCGCTCTTCAGCTCGAACGCATCGCGCGGCCCGAACCACAGCAGCGAACCGCGCCGCCGGCAGAGCGAGCAATTGCAGGACAACGCGCCGCTGATCGGCTCACCGGACTCGAACGCGAACGCAATGCGCCCGCAGTGACAACTGCCCTCGTACTGCATCGCCATGCTCCGTGGATACCCGAGGCAATGGTAAGCCAATGGCATGGGCAACCACGGAGCCATCGGCCCATACTCGGCGTTTCCCCATCGTCACAGGATTCCCGATGCGCAAGCACCTGCTCGCCGCCGCCCTGCTCGCCAGCCTCGCCGGCTGCCAGAACAGCGACGCCCCGAACACCTCGCCCGCCAGCACCGAGCAAGCCGGCCAGAGCCAGGCCGACGCACAGTTCGCCGAACTGTCGAAGAAGGCGCTGGATACGTGGATGCAACTGTCCCCGGTCAGCGCCACGCAAATTGGCGACCACCGTTTCGATGGCGAACTGGGTGACCTCAGCGCCGCCGGCCAGCAAAAGGGGCTGGAAGCCAGCAAGGCGCTGCTGGCCGAACTGGACGCCATCGACGTCGCCAAGCTCGGCCGCGAAAATCAGGTCGATGCCGCCATCCTGCGCAACCAGTTGCAATCGGACATCTGGAACAACGAAACCCTGCAAGCGTGGCAGTGGGATCCGCAGGTCTATAACGGCCTGGCAGGCAGCGCCATCTACGGCCTGATGGCGCGCGAGTTCGCACCGCTGCCCGAGCGGCTGAAATCAGCCACCGCGCGCATCGAGAAGATCCCCGCGCTGTTCGCCGCCGCCCGCGCCAACCTCGACCCGGCACGCGTGCCGAAAATCCACGCCGAAACCGTGGCCAAGCAGAACAAGGGCATCCTCAGCCTCGTCGATACCTTCATCACCCCCAACATCGGCCAGCTCGAAGCCGCCGACCAGGAACGCTTGAAGGCCGCCATCGACACGCTGCAGACCGCCGTGGCCGAACAGCAGGAATGGCTGGACAAGACCCTGGTGCCGAATGCGAAGGGCGACTTCCGCATCGGCGCCGAACGCTACGACCAGAAACTGAAGTTCTCGCTGAACGCCTCGCTGTCACGCGCCGAGATCGGCGAGCGTGCACGTGCCGAGCTCAAGCGCGTGCGTCAGGACATGTATGCCATCGCGCAGGATGTGCTGACGGACAAACCCGGCGCACCGGAACTGCCGGAAAACCCCAGCGACGAGCAGCAGCAGAAAGCCATCGAAGCCGCGCTGGAACTGGCCTATGCAGAGAAGCCCGCGCGCGACAAGGTGGTGGACGACGCCAAGGCCTCACTGGAATATTCCACCGAATTCGTGCGCAAGCACGACCTGATGACCCTGCCCGACGCGCCGGTGGACATCATCCTGATGCCCGAGTTCCAACGCGGCGTGGCCGTGGCCTATTGCGATTCGCCCGGCCCGCTGGACAAGAACCTCAAGACCTTCTACGCCGTCTCGCCGATCCCGGAGGACTGGGACGACAAGCAGGTTGATTCGTTCCTGCGCGAATACAACAGCCGCATGATCCACCTGCTCTCCATCCACGAGGGCACGCCGGGGCATTATCTGGAAGGCTGGCACTCGACCAAGTTCCCCTCCACCCTGCGCGCCGTGCTGCGCTCGGGCCTGTTCGCCGAAGGCTGGGCGGTTTATACCGAACGCATGATGCAGGAACAGGGCTATCTGGATAACGACCCGCTGTTCCACCTTGTGCAACTCAAGTTCTACCTGCGCACCATTGCCAACGCCATCCTCGACCAGGGCGTGCACGTGGACAACTGGAGCCGCGAGCAAGCCATGCAGTTGATGACCCACGACGCCTTCCAGCAGGAAAGCGAGGCCGCCGGCAAATGGGTGCGCGCCCAGCTGACCTCGGCGCAGTTGCCCACCTATTTCGTGGGCGCGCAGGAGCATTTCGACAGCCGCAAGGCCGTGCAGGAAACGCAGGGAGCCAACTTCAACCTGAAGGCTTACCACGACCAAATGCTGTCCTACGGCGCACCGCCGGTGCGGTTTGCGCGGCAACTGATGCTGGACCAACCGGTCGAGTGACTTCGCCGTTGTGCAGGCAGGATTGGGAAAAGGCAGATTTCCCGCAAAACTCCGGTGATCCGCATGAAGAAGGCCCGGGAAAACCCCCGGGCCTTCTTCGTTCCAGCTCCCAAGGGGGGCACACCGCAGATGATTAGGCCGCATTCTTGCTGGCGTAACCGTTATGCCCGCGATTCTGCGGCGTTCGCTCGAAGGCCCTGCGCTCCACCATGCCTCATCATCCCCTCCAAGCCATTGATCCTGCGGCCATCACGGTGTCTTCACATTGAAGCCAGAACCTGATTAGCCCCGACCCTCAGCCATGAAAGTTGCTCGCAGCACGCAACCGTGGCTCCGGACAAGGGATGCAGCGCATCATTGCCGTTGCAAGTCGCGGCAGCATTTGGCGCAAGTGGAACCGGCGGTTGAAGCGGTAGGCCGCTTCGGCCAGATAGCGCCGTGCGTACTTGGCTTGTCTGATGGCGTGGTAGGTGCCGCTGATCGCGCGCTTGAGGTTGCCCAGCACGACGTTGACCCATCGCGCGCCGGGCACTTCTGTCGCTGCGCGACCGCCACCGGTGACGAGTGTGGTGTGGGCGTGCCCGGCGTCTTCGAGTCGGCGAAAGCAGGCCAGGCCATCACTGTAGACCTCGCACTCTGGCGCAAGGCGACGTGCGATCCAGTCTTCGAGCGAGGCATTGTCGAAGCTGCGCACCGGCTCGATCACGGCGAAGCTGGGGTGCTGGTGATCTTCGTTGGTCTGCACGGCGATCACGAATGCCTGCTTGTTCTCCGAGCCGCGCCCGGGCTTGCCGCCGTTGCGCTCGCCACCCAGATAGGCGTCGTCGAGCTGCACGAAGCCGTTGAGTCTCCGGGATTCTTCGCGCTCAGCCATCGCTTGCATGACCTTGTGTTTCACGCGCCAGGCGGTCTTGTAGTTGACGCCCAGGTGCCGCATCAGCTCCAACGCCGCCAGGTTGGTCTTGGTCGCGGTCAGCAGGTGAATGGCCAGCATCCAGGTGCGCAGTGGGAGCTTGGTGCCCTCGAACAGGGTGCCCGCGGTCAGGGTGGTCTGGTGCCGGCAGGCTCGGCACTGGTAGTACATTGTCGTGCCGCGCTTGAAGCGCGATCGGGCGCGCCCATGACAGCCCGGGCAGCGGAAGCCTTGCGGCCAACGCCACTTGTACAGGGCGCGGTAGCACTTGGCCTCGGTGCCGTAGCGCTGGATGAACGCGCTCATCGACATCCCCGGCTGGAACTGCACGGCATTGATGCTCATGACCCCACCTCGTTGCACTCAGGTGGCTCCATGCTGTGCCGCCGGAGACGCAGATCCTGCGACTGGCGGCTGAGGGTTGGGGCTAATCAGGAGCCAGAAAGCGGGACACTTGGGCGAACGCCGCGATTTCGCGGCCGAATAGGCGTTAGCCGTTACCAAGGATCACGGCCCGCTTCCGCAGTCCGCCAGCCCATTTCAAACTGGCGTCTGTCGCTGTATTGCTTTAATGGGTGATCCGCCTCGGCGAGTGCCGCAGTGATTGGCTCGCCGGCCTTGAATGCGTCGTAACCCCGCTTGCGCGTCGATCTATCAACCGCTGTTAGGTAGTTGCGTTCACCTTCTGACATTTGGCACATTTTGTTTCTCCCAGCCGTATCGCAACGGCTAACAATTCATATATGGACTCCTCCGTCAATCGGTAAGTGCCGCGGTTGATCTTGCTGTCGGGAAGCGGTGCGGTTGCATTCGTATATTCGGCCTTGCGGTGGGCATGAATGCCCGGGCCATCATGGAAGTCGCGAAGCGGGTGCCTATCGTTCAAACGGCCTCGCAGGCCGGAATTGTTATCGGCGTGTTCCGCTTCGGGACCGAACCCTTCGCCATGAGCAAGATGTTTCCGGCAACTCCTGATCGGTGGTAGTACTGCTGAAGAAATCAGGCGGCGATGGGCTGCCGGCTGATGTGATACGCATCGAACCCTTTGCCGTGGTGCTCCATCGCCCACAACCTGCGCGCCAACTTGTTCGCCAGCGCGCACGTCGCCTTGTTGTGGCCGTGCCTGTCTTGAACGCCTAACGCCCAGCTCTGCAATGGATCGAGCGGCTGGCCACGTTTGAGTTTCATCCGCGCACCTTGCAATACCGCCCGCGCACCGTGGATGAACAAGGTGCGCAAATAGGCATCGCCGCGTTTGGTCATTCGCCCAAGTCGCCGCTGCTGCCCCGAGGAATGCTCGCGCGGCGTCAGGCCCAGCCACGCCGACAACTGGCGGCCGCTCTTGAAGCGCGATAGATCACCAGCACCGGCACGCAACGCCGTGGCCGTGAGCAGGCCCACCCCAGGCACGCGCTGGTAGCGCTGCACCGCCACATCGCGGTGCGCGTATTCGTCCAGCCGCTGTTCGATCATGTGCATGTCAGCCTGCAATTGCACCAGTCGTTGCAACTGTTCGCCCAAGCTATGCCGCAATGCCATTGGCAGATCGTTGTCGCCATCCTCCAAGGCCTCACGCACTTGCAACGGCACCTTGGCCGCACCCAAGGCGATGACGATGCCAAACTCGCGCAGCACTCCGCGCAGCAAGTTGATCGTCGCCGTACGCTCGCATTTGAGGTGTTCGCGTAGCCGGTGCTGCGCCTGAATACCCTGCTGTTCCGGTGTCTTCACCGGCACGTCAGCAATGGCAGCGCAACGGTCAGCCTCAAGAATGCCTGCCGCATCGTTGCGGTCGGTCTTGTTGCCGCGCACATAGGGACGCACGTCGCTGGCTGGCAACAGCCGAACGCTGTGCCCTTGCTGCATGAAACGACGCGCCCAGTAGTGCGCACTGCCGCAGGCTTCCATCACGATACGCAGCGGAGGGCGCTGCTCGAACACGCGGGCAAACGCACGCCGCGTCAGACGCTTGCGCTCGACAACCCGGCCATCTGCATCGGCAAAGGCCAATTCAAATACCTCTTTTGCAAGATCCACCGCAACAGTCGTAGCATTCATGGCAGACTCCTCTCGTGATCCCGTGCCCTGATGGAAATATCAGTCTGGCTCATTGAAGCCGTGGTGACGCGGGAGGAGTCCATTCCATCATTCAATCCGACGCCGCTTCGCGGCGCGGCTTAATTCAGGCGTTAGACGGGGTGAGTGCTTCAAGTACCAATGAGGTATTTCAAGCGACTTGATGGTGCGTGTATCGCTTCTGGACACATTAGCGCAGGGCTATCATTCACCACATCGCTTCGGTCGCTCTGGCAATAGCTCATCGCCTTCGGGAAAATTCCTTCGGGTGGCATTTCTTTGGCTCCTCACCTTCGCCGTTCTTGGCTTGCGTTACCGCCTTCGGGCTTATCGCTTCGGAGGGCGTGGGCGTTCGCTTCGTGCACTCTGGCGTTCCGCTCTCAAGCTTCGGTTCGTTATTTCGGCACGTTTAACATCGCCTCATTGCTTCGTGTTGTATCCAACAGCTCGCCTCAATTTGTCCTTGTACTCCAAACCGTGTTTGCCGCTGCACAGATCATCGCGTCTGATTCGTTTACAACCTATTGTCAGCGCCCCGCGTCTAACAATTCGTATATGGACTCCTCCGTCAATCGGTAAGTGCCGCGGTTGATCTTGCTGTCGGGAAGCGGTGCGGTTGCATTCGTATATTCGGCCTTGCGGTGGGCATGAATGCCCGGGCCATCATGGAAGTCGCGAAGCGGGTGCCTATCGTTCAAACGGCCTCGCAGGCCGGAATTGTTATCGGCGTGTTCCGCTTCGGGACCGAACCCTTCGCCATGAGCAAGATGTTTCCGGCAACTCCTGATCGGTGGTAGTACTGCTGAAGAAATCAGGCGGCGATGGGCTGCCGGCTGATGTGATACGCATCGAACCCTTTGCCGTGGTGCTCCATCGCCCACAACCTGCGCGCCAACTTGTTCGCCAGCGCGCACGTCGCCTTGTTGTGGCCGTGCCTGTCTTGAACGCCTAACGCCCAGCTCTGCAATGGATCGAGCGGCTGGCCACGTTTGAGTTTCATCCGCGCACCTTGCAATACCGCCCGCGCACCGTGGATGAACAAGGTGCGCAAATAGGCACCTGATTAGCCCCAACCCTCAGCCGCCAGTCGCAGGATCTGCGTCTCCGGCGGCACAGCATGGA
The DNA here is from genome assembly GCA_034675465.1 of Stenotrophomonas sp. Classification (GTDB taxonomy): domain Bacteria; phylum Pseudomonadota; class Gammaproteobacteria; order Xanthomonadales; family Xanthomonadaceae; genus Stenotrophomonas. The sequence goes on from JAUCDH010000015.1 coordinate 214,865, forward strand.
GCCACCTGAGTGCAACGAGGTGGGGTCATGAGCATCAATGCCGTGCAGTTCCAGCCGGGGATGTCGATGAGCGCGTTCATCCAGCGCTACGGCACCGAGGCCAAGTGCTACCGCGCCCTGTACAAGTGGCGTTGGCCGCAAGGCTTCCGCTGCCCGGGCTGTCATGGGCGCGCCCGATCGCGCTTCAAGCGCGGCACGACAATGTACTACCAGTGCCGAGCCTGCCGGCACCAGACCACCCTGACCGCGGGCACCCTGTTCGAGGGCACCAAGCTCCCACTGCGCACCTGGATGCTGGCCATTCACCTGCTGACCGCGACCAAGACCAACCTGGCGGCGTTGGAGCTGATGCGGCACCTGGGCGTCAACTACAAGACCGCCTGGCGCGTGAAACACAAGGTCATGCAAGCGATGGCTGAGCGCGAAGAATCCCGGAGACTCAACGGCTTCGTGCAGCTCGACGACGCCTATCTGGGTGGCGAGCGCAACGGCGGCAAGCCCGGGCGCGGCTCGGAGAACAAGCAGGCATTCGTGATCGCCGTGCAGACCAACGAAGATCACCAGCACCCCAGCTTCGCCGTGATCGAGCCGGTGCGCAGCTTCGACAATGCCTCGCTCGAAGACTGGATCGCACGTCGCCTTGCGCCAGAGTGCGAGGTCTACAGTGATGGCCTGGCCTGCTTTCGCCGACTCGAAGACGCCGGGCACGCCCACACCACACTCGTCACCGGTGGCGGTCGCGCAGCGACAGAAGTGCCCGGCGCGCGATGGGTCAACGTCGTGCTGGGCAACCTCAAGCGCGCGATCAGCGGCACCTACCACGCCATCAGACAAGCCAAGTACGCACGGCGCTATCTGGCCGAAGCGGCCTACCGCTTCAACCGCCGGTTCCACTTGCGCCAAATGCTGCCGCGACTTGCAACGGCAATGATGCGCTGCATCCCTTGTCCGGAGCCACGGTTGCGTGCTGCGAGCAACTTTCATGGCTGAGGGTCGGGGCTAATCAGGAATAGGCATCGCCGCGTTTGGTCATTCGCCCAAGTCGCCGCTGCTGCCCCGAGGAATGCTCGCGCGGCGTCAGGCCCAGCCACGCCGACAACTGGCGGCCGCTCTTGAAGCGCGATAGATCACCAGCACCGGCACGCAACGCCGTGGCCGTGAGCAGGCCCACCCCAGGCACGCGCTGGTAGCGCTGCACCGCCACATCGCGGTGCGCGTATTCGTCCAGCCGCTGTTCGATCATGTGCATGTCAGCCTGCAATTGCACCAGTCGTTGCAACTGTTCGCCCAAGCTATGCCGCAATGCCATTGGCAGATCGTTGTCGCCATCCTCCAAGGCCTCACGCACTTGCAACGGCACCTTGGCCGCACCCAAGGCGATGACGATGCCAAACTCGCGCAGCACTCCGCGCAGCAAGTTGATCGTCGCCGTACGCTCGCATTTGAGGTGTTCGCGTAGCCGGTGCTGCGCCTGAATACCCTGCTGTTCCGGTGTCTTCACCGGCACGTCAGCAATGGCAGCGCAACGGTCAGCCTCAAGAATGCCTGCCGCATCGTTGCGGTCGGTCTTGTTGCCGCGCACATAGGGACGCACGTCGCTGGCTGGCAACAGCCGAACGCTGTGCCCTTGCTGCATGAAACGACGCGCCCAGTAGTGCGCACTGCCGCAGGCTTCCATCACGATACGCAGCGGAGGGCGCTGCTCGAACACGCGGGCAAACGCACGCCGCGTCAGACGCTTGCGCTCGACAACCCGGCCATCTGCATCGGCAAAGGCCAATTCAAATACCTCTTTTGCAAGATCCACCGCAACAGTCGTAGCATTCATGGCAGACTCCTCTCGTGATCCCGTGCCCCGATGGAAATATCAGCCTGGCTCATTGAAGCCGTGGTGACGCGGGAGGAGTCCATTCCATCATTCAAGCCGACGCCACTTCGCTCCGGCAACGGCGTGGCAGGTTAAGCTTGCCACGCCGTTCCCTGCGCTACGCAGGTCGGCTTAACTCAGGCGTTAGGCGGCGGAAGCGAGTCAACCGTAGTTGACATTATGTAAACCACGGTTTACGCTGCACACCATGTACGAAATCCTCAAGAGCAGCACGTTCGACAGCTGGCTTCGCGGCCTACGCGACCGTGATGCCAAAGCAAGGATTGAGGTTCGTATCAGGCGCCTTTCCCTCGGAAACGCCGGTCAGTTCCGCTCGCTCAAAGATGGCATCAACGAGCTCAAGATCGACTACGGCCCAGGCTACCGCGTCTACTACACATTCAAGGGCAAGACCTTGATTCTTCTGCTCTGTGGCGGAGACAAATCCACTCAAAGCAAAGATATACGGCTCGCCACTGAGATTGCCGCATCTTGGGAGACATGACCATGACCAAGTCCAAAGAAACTTTTACGCGTTACGACACCGCCGACTACCTCGAGACCGAAGAAGACATTGCGGCCTATCTGACCGCTTGCGCGGATGAAGACGACCCGGCTCTCTTCCTCGCAGCTCTCGGTGACGTGGCACGCGCACGCAATATCACGCAACTCGCCGCCCAAACTGGCCTGACCCGCATGGGGCTGTACAAGGCACTGTCAGGTACGGGCAATCCGAGCTTTTCCACCGTCAGCAAAGTTGCGCATGCCCTTGGCCTAAAGATCACAGTAGCCGCCGCCTAACAATTCGTATATGGACTCCTCCGTCAATCGGTAAGTGCCGCGGTTGATCTTGCTGTCGGGAAGCGGTGCGGTTGCATTCGTATATTCGGCCTTGCGGTGGGCATGAATGCCCGGGCCATCATGGAAGTCGCGAAGCGGGTGCCTATCGTTCAAACGGCCTCGCAGGCCGGAATTGTTATCGGCGTGTTCCGCTTCGGGACCGAACCCTTCGCCATGAGCAAGATGTTTCCGGCAACTCCTGACCTGATTAGCCCCAACCCTCAGCCGCCAGTCGCAGGATCTGCGTCTCCGGCGGCACAGCATGGAGCCACCTGAGTGCAACGAGGTGGGGTCATGAGCATCAATGCCGTGCAGTTCCAGCCGGGGATGTCGATGAGCGCGTTCATCCAGCGCTACGGCACCGAGGCCAAGTGCTACCGCGCCCTGTACAAGTGGCGTTGGCCGCAAGGCTTCCGCTGCCCGGGCTGTCATGGGCGCGCCCGATCGCGCTTCAAGCGCGGCACGACAATGTACTACCAGTGCCGAGCCTGCCGGCACCAGACCACCCTGACCGCGGGCACCCTGTTCGAGGGCACCAAGCTCCCACTGCGCACCTGGATGCTGGCCATTCACCTGCTGACCGCGACCAAGACCAACCTGGCGGCGTTGGAGCTGATGCGGCACCTGGGCGTCAACTACAAGACCGCCTGGCGCGTGAAACACAAGGTCATGCAAGCGATGGCTGAGCGCGAAGAATCCCGGAGACTCAACGGCTTCGTGCAGCTCGACGACGCCTATCTGGGTGGCGAGCGCAACGGCGGCAAGCCCGGGCGCGGCTCGGAGAACAAGCAGGCATTCGTGATCGCCGTGCAGACCAACGAAGATCACCAGCACCCCAGCTTCGCCGTGATCGAGCCGGTGCGCAGCTTCGACAATGCCTCGCTCGAAGACTGGATCGCACGTCGCCTTGCGCCAGAGTGCGAGGTCTACAGTGATGGCCTGGCCTGCTTTCGCCGACTCGAAGACGCCGGGCACGCCCACACCACACTCGTCACCGGTGGCGGTCGCGCAGCGACAGAAGTGCCCGGCGCGCGATGGGTCAACGTCGTGCTGGGCAACCTCAAGCGCGCGATCAGCGGCACCTACCACGCCATCAGACAAGCCAAGTACGCACGGCGCTATCTGGCCGAAGCGGCCTACCGCTTCAACCGCCGGTTCCACTTGCGCCAAATGCTGCCGCGACTTGCAACGGCAATGATGCGCTGCATCCCTTGTCCGGAGCCACGGTTGCGTGCTGCGAGCAACTTTCATGGCTGAGGGTCGGGGCTAATCAGGACTCCTGATCGGTGGTAGTACTGCTGAAGAAATCAGGCGGCGATGGGTTGCCGGCTGATGTGATACGCATCGAACCCTTTGCCGTGGTGCTCCATCGCCCACAACCTGCGCGCCAACTTGTTCGCCAGCGCGCACGTCGCCTTGTTGTGGCCGTGCCTGTCTTGAACGCCTAACGCCCAGCTCTGCAATGGATCGAGCGGCTGGCCACGTTTGAGTTTCATCCGCGCACCTTGCAATACCGCTCGCGCACCGTGGATGAACAAGGTGCGCAAATAGGCATCGCCGCGTTTGGTCATTCGCCCAAGCCGCCGCTGCTGCCCCGAGGAATGCTCGCGCGGCGCCAGGCCCAGCCACGCCGACAACTGGCGGCCGCTCTTGAAGCGCAATAGATCACCAGCACCGGCACGCAACGCCGTGGCCGTGAGCAGGCCCACCCTAGGCACGCGCTGGTAGCGCTGCACCGCCACGTCGTGGTGCGCGTATTCGTCCAGCCACTGTTCGATCATGCGCATGTCAGCCTGCAATTGCACCAGTCGTTGCAACTGTTCGCCCAAGCTATGCCGCAATGCCATTGGCAGATCGTTGTGGCACGCGCTGGTAGCGCTGCACCTCTCGTGATCCCGTGTCCTGATGGAAATATCAGTCTGGCTCATTGAAGCCGTGGTGACGCGGGAGGAGTCCACTCCATCATTCAAGCCGAACGCACTTCGTGGCGCCGTGTGCGTGCATACGCTACGCTAGCACGCACCCGTCGCCACTGCGCGCGTCGGCTTAACTCAAGCGTTAGATTGCGCACTGAGCATTTGCGTAGCATGAACATTTTTGTTATCGTGCCGCATGGACTACCAAATCGACTACTTCAGTGACGAAGTGCAAGACGAAATCCTTGCCCTTCCCGACACTCTGGCAGCCCGGTACATCGTCCTGACTCGCCGCATGGAAGCGCTCGGCCCCAACCTTGGCGAACCGCACACAAAGGCCTTCGGACATGGCCTCTTTGAGCTTCGCTTAAAAGGCGCGGAAGGGATTGCCCGTGTCTTCTACTGCACCATCGTGGGCAAGCGAATCTTCATGCTCCACTGCCTTGTCAAAAAGTCACAGAAGACCCCGCAAGCGGATCTCAATCTAGCAATCGCCCGGATGAAGGAGGTGAAACGTGAAAACTCATGACCAAATCGTTAAGGCCCTACTTCGCCGCCCCGCCGTTCGCGCAGAGGTTGAGCGCATTAAACGCGAGGAAGGAGATCTGTTGGATGCCCTTCTCAAGGCTCGCCATGATGCCGGCCTCTCTCAAGCGCAAGTCGCGGAGCGCATGGGAACCCATGCCCCCGCCATTGCGCGTCTGGAACGCTCGCTAGCCACCGGCAAGCACTCACCTTCACTTGCTACGTTGCGCAAGTACGCGGACGCATGCGGCAAGCAGTTGGTTCTCAAAGTTGCATAAGCGCAATCTAACAATTCAAGCCGACGCCGCTTCGTGGCGCGGCTTAATTCAGGCGTTAGTCGTCCCTGAATAACCCAGCAGAGCCTGCAGCAGTGCGGCTCGCGCCTTGATCATGGCGTGCTGGAACTGCAAGAAATCGCTAGGCTGCGTGCTGGTTTCTTGCAGTTTCGGAGCAAATGATGCGCCATCGTCCGACCGCCGCCGCGAGCGGCGCTGCTCATGCTGACGAGTTGTTCCGTTCGCGTCTGGACGGGCAGATCGACCTGCGTTACCCGTTGGCGAAACTGGCGCAGCGCATGCCGTGGCAGGAACTGGAGGAGGCGTTGTCGATGACGCTGCCTCCTGCGCCGGTGGCGGGCGGTCGTCCGGCGCTGCCGGTGCGGCTGATGGCCGGGCTGCTGTATCTCAAGCATGCGCACAACCTGTCGGACGAGGACACCTGCCTGCGCTGGCTGGAGAACCCGTACTGGCAGTTCTTCACGGGCGAGGTGTTCTTCCAGACTGCATTGCCGTGCGATCCCAGTTCGCTGGTGCGCTGGCGTCAGCGCTTGGGCGAGGCCGGCATGGAGGAACTGCTGGCGCAGACGATCGCGACGGCACGTTCGATGAAGGCGATCACGCCGCGCGATCTGGAGCGGGTGATCGTGGACAGCACCGTGCAGGAGAAGGCGGTGGCGTACCCGACCGACAGTCGGTTGCTGGAAGCGGGCCGCAAGAAGCTGGTGCTGCTGGCCAAGCGTCACGGGATTGTCCTGCGCCAGAGCTACGAGCGCGAAGGGCCGACGTTGAGCCGCCGGGCCGGTGGCTACGCACATGCCAGGCAGTTCAAGCGGATGCAGCGGGTGTTGCGTCGCCAGCGCACGCTGCTGGGCCGGGTGATTCGCGACATCAACCGCAAGCTTGGCGGCATGAGCGATGCCGCACGCGACACGCTGCAGCTGTGGCTGGAACGTGCCCAACGGCTGCACCGTCAGCGGCCGAAGGACAAAGGCAAGTTGTACGCATTGCACGCACCCGAGGTGGAATGCATCGGCAAGGGCAAGGCACGGCAACCCTATGAGTTTGGCGTGAAGGTGGGCCTGGCGGTCACGGCACGCAAGGGCTTGATCGTCGGTGCGCGCAGCTTCCCGGGCACGCCGTATGACGGTGACACGTTGGCCGAGCAGTTGGAACAGGCCGGAATCCTGACGGGCACCAAGCCGAAGGTGGCGATCGTGGACCTGGGTTACCGCGGCCGCGAGGTGGACGGGGTGGAGATCCTGCATCGAGGCAAGCCCAAGCGGCTGACACGACGGCAGTGGGCGTGGGTGAAGCGGCGGCAGGCGATCGAGCCGATCATCGGGCATGTCAAGGACGACTGCGGCATGCGTCGCTGCCGCTTGAAAGGCGCGCAAGGCGACGCCCTGCACGCCATCGCCTGCGCGGCGGGTTACAACCTGAGGTGGCTGCTGCGCTGGATCGCGCTTTTTTGTGCCTGGCTGGCGGCGGTGCTGATCGAATGCATGCCGCCATCACAATCGATCCCCACACCCACCACGATCTGAAAAACGATTATTCAGAGACGACTACTGAGGATCATCATATGCGCAAAGAATACGACTTCTCCAAAGCCAAAAAGAATCCCTACGCGCCAATGCTCAAAAAGCAGATCACCCTCAGGCTTGATCAGGACGCAATTGAGTACTTCAAGGGTGTGTCTATTGAGGTAGGCATCCCCTACCAAAGCCTGATCAATCTGTACTTGCGTGATTGCGCAGCCTCTCATCGCAAACTAAACATGTCATGGAAGTGAGCGCTAACAATCAAGCCGATGCCACTTCACGGCCGCAATTTTTTCGATAGTGTGCGTCCTTATTTGCGGCCATGCTGCGGCGCGACTTAACTCAAGCGTTAGGCTCAACCAACGCACTTCGTCACTATGTGATCCGAGTCAAAAATGACATTCGAAAACCCGCCTCACGTAAGCCGCTGGCCAAAATCGATCATTCATCCCAAAGCCTGATTAGCCCCGACCCTCAGCCATGAAAGTTGCTCGCAGCACGCAACCGTGGCTCCGGACAAGGGATGCAGCGCATCATTGCCGTTGCAAGTCGCGGCAGCATTTGGCGCAAGTGGAACCGGCGGTTGAAGCGGTAGGCCGCTTCGGCCAGATAGCGCCGTGCGTACTTGGCTTGTCTGATGGCGTGGTAGGTGCCGCTGATCGCGCGCTTGAGGTTGCCCAGCACGACGTTGACCCATCGCGCGCCGGGCACTTCTGTCGCTGCGCGACCGCCACCGGTGACGAGTGTGGTGTGGGCGTGCCCGGCGTCTTCGAGTCGGCGAAAGCAGGCCAGGCCATCACTGTAGACCTCGCACTCTGGCGCAAGGCGACGTGCGATCCAGTCTTCGAGCGAGGCATTGTCGAAGCTGCGCACCGGCTCGATCACGGCGAAGCTGGGGTGCTGGTGATCTTCGTTGGTCTGCACGGCGATCACGAATGCCTGCTTGTTCTCCGAGCCGCGCCCGGGCTTGCCGCCGTTGCGCTCGCCACCCAGATAGGCGTCGTCGAGCTGCACGAAGCCGTTGAGTCTCCGGGATTCTTCGCGCTCAGCCATCGCTTGCATGACCTTGTGTTTCACGCGCCAGGCGGTCTTGTAGTTGACGCCCAGGTGCCGCATCAGCTCCAACGCCGCCAGGTTGGTCTTGGTCGCGGTCAGCAGGTGAATGGCCAGCATCCAGGTGCGCAGTGGGAGCTTGGTGCCCTCGAACAGGGTGCCCGCGGTCAGGGTGGTCTGGTGCCGGCAGGCTCGGCACTGGTAGTACATTGTCGTGCCGCGCTTGAAGCGCGATCGGGCGCGCCCATGACAGCCCGGGCAGCGGAAGCCTTGCGGCCAACGCCACTTGTACAGGGCGCGGTAGCACTTGGCCTCGGTGCCGTAGCGCTGGATGAACGCGCTCATCGACATCCCCGGCTGGAACTGCACGGCATTGATGCTCATGACCCCACCTCGTTGCACTCAGGTGGCTCCATGCTGTGCCGCCGGAGACGCAGATCCTGCGACTGGCGGCTGAGGGTTGGGGCTAATCAGGTCCCAAAGAATACGACCAAGGAGAGAGCCTGCGTTTGGATTGGGATCTTGGCCGCGTCTCTGACAGTGAAAAGAAGAAGGTCATCGCAAATTGGGTAAAGACACTTCCATCGCTAACCAGAGTGAAGCGACTGAGCGTTTGGTCCCATGTGACTCAGCCGCTGTTTGACGCCATCTGCGAGCTGGATGGCCTTAATGTACTTCAGATCAAATGGAGTAACGTTCGCCGATTAGACGCAATCAAAAATTTACAGTCTCTCGGTGCGCTATCCATGGGGAGTTCCACGCGCGTTGAGTCGATCACGCCACTGGCCGATTTATCACTGTTAGAATCTCTTGAGATTGAGAATTTCAAGTTGATCACAGATTTCTCACCTCTGCTCAAGCTTCACTCACTTCGCGATCTATCTGTATCTGGGAGCATGTGGAGCAGACAGTCCATTTCGAGTCTTGAGCCGTTCTCCCAAATGACGCAGCTAACTTCTCTGTGCCTTGACACGTCAAGCCTGTCGTCCATTCGGGAGCTTGCGACGCTCACAAATTTGAAAACTCTGTGGTTAGGTGGACGTCTTCCTTATGATGAGTATGCTTGGCTTTCCACAAAGCTGCCAAACACCGAGTGCCGTTGGTTCAAGCCCTATCATGAGCTTTCGGAATCCGGGTATTCGCCATGCATGTCCTGCGGCGAACGCAGCATGGTTATGGTTACAGGCAAGGGGAAGCCAGTCCTGTGCAAAAACTGTGATCAGCTCAAGCTCGCTAAGCATGTAAATCTTTTCGAGCAAGCGCAAGGGGCGGCGCGGAGCTGAGCCTAACAACTCCCATATGGACTCCTCCGTCAATCGGTAAGTGCCGCGGTTGATCTTGCTGTCGGGAAGCGGTGCGGTTGCATTCGTATATTGGCCTTGCGGTGGGCATGAATGCCCGGGCCATCATGGAAGTCGCGAAGCGGGTGCCTATCGTTCAAACGGCCTCACAGGCCGGAATTGTTATCGGCGTGTTCCGCTTCGGGACCGAACCCTTCGCCATGAGCAAGATGTTTCCGGCAACTCCTGATCGGTGGTAGTGCTGAAGAAATCAGGCGGCGATGGGTTGCCGTGCCCGCATCCAGCCCCACCGCCTCCACATCAAACCCAAGCACGTCACGTTGCCGGTCCAGCCGTGCCAGATACGGCTGGCTGTCATGCACGTTGCCAGCGGTGACATGGGTGTCGGTGATGATGGCGTGGCGCGCCGGCACCAGCATCTCCAGAGTCACCCTCTCCAGATGTTGCTGTGCGGGTGTCGGCGTCTTGAGCATGAAGCATTAAAACGACAAACCCCGGCTTGCGCCAGGGTTTGTCAGCAGTCTGACGCCGGGGTTTCCCGACGTTTCTGTTTCCGACACATGGAACCATCGCCAAGCGTGCCGAAAGTCACCAAGGCGCTGCCGCCACTGGACGAATTGAATTGAGCACGCCCACGCCGATACAAGTGCCGGGCAAGGCTTTGCAAGCCAATGACCCGCAAAGCCCCTCTTCCATGTGACCGTAGCCGCAGCGGGCTTGTTCGTGCCGCGCTTCGCGCGGCGTGAGAGCCATCAGCCCCAGCGCGGGCGCAGCCTGCCGTCGGCGGTGAAGCGGTAGCGGCCTTCGGCCCAGCCCAGGCCGAACAGGGTCAGCATCTGTGCGTAATAAGCCGGTTCGGCGGCGCGCTGCTGTTCGGGCGTCGGCAGGCTGGCTTGCAGGGGCTGCGCCAACGCGCTTTCGCCCTGCGCCAACAGGTAGGGCAGCAGCGCGGCGCGGAAGCCGTAGCCGCCCTGCCCTTCGCCTTTGCCGCTGGCGGTGTCCACCTTTTCCCACATCGGCTGGCCTTCGCGCAGCCGCCGCAGCGGGCCGGACAGCGCCTGCAACTGCGCGCGGAACAGCGGGTCGCGCGGTGCGGCCATGCCGGCCCACAGGTAGCAGCGGATGGCGTCGTAGCTGCCGAGCGCGCCCTTGACCGGGTCGGCGACGAAGCGGCCCTCGCGCCACGCCGCCCAGTCCGGGGCGAAGCCATGCGGCGCGGTTTGCCGCAGCAGTTCCACGGTGTTGGCGGCCAGCGCCTGCCATGGCCCGCCGCGATCAACCTCGGCGAAGCGACGCAGCAGCGGCAGCGGCAGGTAGCTGGGGTTGACGCGGGTGACGCCGCCCTCGACGAAGCCCTGCGGGCCGGGCAGCAACATCGGCCCCAACCCCGGCAGGGTGACGATCTCTCGCGCGCGCACCTGCGCCAACATGCCCTCGGCAATGGAATGCAGGCCGGGCCGGCGCCACAGCCGCGCCGCTTCCAGCAGTGCGTAGGCCAGCCATACATCCGAATCCGAGGCGGGGTTGGCATCCAGCACGCGCCAGCCGCCCTTGTCGTCGCGCCCCCACAGCCACGCCGGTAGATGGCGGGCCATGTCGCCCTTGGCGAGGTTGTCCTGCGTCCACGCCAGGATGCGGTCGAACCGCGGTTGGTCGTTGTCCACCAGTGCGAAGAACAGGGCGTAGGACTGGCCTTCGGAGGTGCTGCGCAAGTCGTGCTGGCTGCGGTCGATCATGCGCCCGTCGCGGCTCAGGCTGCTGTCGGCCAGCACCTGCCACGCCGGCCAGCCAGCGGCCGCCCGCGCACGGGGTGGCAGCGCCGCCAGCAGCGGCAATGCGCCCAGCGCTTGCATCAGGCGGCGGCGATGGAGGTCAGCGGAATTCGCCATAGGGCTGCAACGGGGACACCGGCAACGGCAGGTTGCCCTGCCACGGTTGCAAGGTATAGCGCAGGTAGAGTTGGAAGGTGTTGGGCGAATAGTCCTGGCTGCGCTGCAAGGTGCCGGCCGCGCCAAGCACGAAATGGTCGCCGAGCCGGCGCTCGACCGCCGCGTACAGGCGGTGGCCGCTGCCGCTGCTGGAACCACCCATGCTGTAGCGGCCGGTTTCGTCCAGCGCCAGCGGCCCGTAGTGCGCTTCCAGCGCGGCAAGCACGCGTGCGTTCACTGCCTGCACGGGGAAACGGTCGCTGGCCTCGGTGCGCGCGCTGGAGGCGCTGAGCGACGCATCCACCCGCACCGACCAGTCGTCGTTGCGCCACGCGAAACCCACCGGCACGCCCAGCGAGGCGTAACGCTGCGGGCTGTAATAGCCGCCCTGCCCCAGCGAATAGCCGCCCAGGTCGTGGGCGTATCGCCAGTACATGGCGGTCAGGCCGACATCCAGGCGCATGTCCGGGCGCTGGATCAGCTTGTGGTACCAGCCGGCCATGGCGCGGGCGCGGGTGTTGTCGGCGACGTTGTGGCCGCTCAACTCATGCCAGCCCCAGTTCGACCACAGGCCGTTGCGCCCGCCCTTGTCGTAGCCGAGGCTGAAGGTGACGCCGTTGGCGGTGACGCCGCCCCACGCGATGCCGCTGCGCGGGTCCACCGCGCCGGCCTGCGACAGCAGCGAGTTGCTCATCGGCCGCCGCGACAGGGTTGCGCCCCAGCCAAAGCGGCCAAGGTCGCCATTGGTGCTGACGCCGCCGAGCCAGTTGCCGACCGCATAGCTGGAAGGCGTGTGGCCGAGGTCGAAGCTCCAGCGCTCGTCCAGCGTGCGCCAGCCCACGGCCAATCCGGCGCCGGAGTTCACGCGCTGGCGCAGGTGGGTGTCGCAGCCGGGCGCGCGCTGGGTGCTGCCGTCGGCCAGTCGCAGGTTCAGGCTGCAACTGCCGAAATCATTGTCGTGCGCGCCGTTGCCGTCGGCCTGGAAACTGCGCGCGTCCAGCCGCACCTGTTCCACCCGCGCCCAGCCCAGGCCGCCGGCAAACGGGGCATCGAGATGGACGATGCGGGTATCGCGCGACAGGCGCGAGATGCCCGGCGTGCCGTCGCTGCGCCGCCCGGAGTCCTGCATCACGGTCAGCGTCGGATTCTGTTGCTGGTACAGCGTTTCCACGTCGCGGCGCAGGCTGCTGCGCAGCCAGTCGTCGCCGGTGGTTTCGCGGCTGGCGCGGGTCAGTGCGCGGTCGTCGCGCGGCTGTGCCTGCGCCGGCAGCAGCAGGCCGTTTTCGGCCATCGCGCGGGCGTACATGTCCAGCGCCTGCACGGCATCGTTGGCACGCAGCAGGCGTGCGGCGTCGCGCCATGCCTGCGGGTCGGGTTCGGTCTTGTCGGCAAGTACGCCGCGCAGCAGTGCCAGGGCGTCGGCGTTCTCGCCCAGCCCGGCGCGTACTGCGGCCAGTTGCCGGCGCTGGCCGAGGTCGAGCGCCGCCGGTTGCAGTGGCGTGTCGGCCAATTGCGCACGTGCGGCCGTGCTGTCGCCGCTGTCGATCAGCACCTGCAAGCGGCCTAGTTGCGCATCGACGTTGTCCGGCTGCGTTTCCAGCACCTGCGCGTAGTAAGCCCGGGCCTGTGCGTGGTCGCCGCGCAGGCGTGCCCAGTCACCCAGCATCAGTTGGTAGCCGGCGTCGGGCGGCTGCCGTTGCAGCAGGGCGATGGCTTCGGCCTCGTGCCCTTGCGCGCGCAGTTCCCACGCGCGTTCGACCAGTTGCTGGCGTTCGATGCGGGCGGCCAGCGCCTGCATGTCCTCATCCCACTGCTCCGCCGGCAGGGTGTGCAGCGCGGCCAATGCGGCATCGCGGCGGTCGCTGCCGGACAGGTACAGCGCCTGTGCGTAGCGGGCGACGGGCGTGTCGCCGGCACGCGCGGCCATGTCGGCAACCACCGCGTCGGCTTCGTCCTGTGCACCGATGGCGCGCAGTTCGTTGCCCAATGCGTAGGCCAGCCATGGGTCTTCGGGCAGCTCCGTGCGCAACGCGCGGCCCAGCGCAATCGCACGCAATGCGTCGCCGGCAGCCAGCGCCTGCTCGCGCTGTTCGTGCAGCCGCGACAAGCGCAGGTTGCGCAGTTCTTCGGCATACAGCCGGCGCTGCGCCTGCGGCAGCGCGGCGACGTAGGTTTCCAGTTGCGCCGGGTTGGTACGGCCGAGGAACTGCACCTGCTTGCGAATCACGTTGGCATCGCGCGGGGCAATGCGGCGGGCCGCCTGCAACTGCTGCGCGGCGGCGGCGTCATCGCCGCGTGCCAGCGCCACGTCGAACAGGCCGAGCACGGCGTTGACCTCACGCGGCTGTTGCCGCCGTGCTTGCCGGTACAAGGCTTCGGCGCGATCCGGTTCGCCAGCCTGCAAGGCGGCCTCTGCCTGTTCCAGCAGCAGCCAGTAACGGGTGCTGGCGATCAGGTTGTTCCATTTGCTGCGGTCCCCGTCCTCGCCCACCGCACGCGCGGCCTTGCCGAACATGGCCAGCGCCTGCGCGCGCTGGCCCTGACGCATCAGCGCCATGCCCAGCCCACCGATGAAATCGGCCTCGCCGGGAAAGCCGCGCAAGGCATGGCGGAAGGCACGCTCGGCCTCGGCATTGCGCCCTGCATCCAGCAGGCGCAGCCCTTCGCGGCCGCTGCGCCAAGCCGGGTTGGCCATTTTGCGCTGGTGCTCGGCGTGCAATGCGCGCACGTCGTCAATGCGCGTCCAGGTGGGGTAGCGGGCAATGAATTGCGCCAGCCGCGCCACGCTGCGCGCATCGGCCGGCTGCGACATCAGGTAGTTCCACTCACTCTGCGCGGCCAGCGATTGCATCCCCTGAATCCGGCCCACCCGCTGCAATGCGGCCAGTGCTTCGTTGTCGCGGTCGGCGGCAAACAACAGCCGGGCCAGTGCCTGCAACAGGAACGGGTTGTTCGGGTAGGCACGCTCCAGCGCCTGCAACTCGCGGATTGCGCGCGGGCGCGCAGAGGCCTCGCTGCCACGCAGCCGCCAGTACTCCACGCCCAAGCTCAGCCCCGGCGGCTTGTCGTCGAACAGCCGCCGGTAGATGGCAAGCGCCTCGGCGATCTGGTCGCGTGCGGCCAGCAGCCGCGCCTCCCGCAGTTCGTCCTGCCGCTCCCCTGCATAGACCTCCCAAAGCAGCAGGCCTTGCCGCAATTCGGCACTGCCCTGCCCTTGCGCGCGCAAGCGTTGCAGGGAGTGGCCGGCATCGTCGATGCGGCCCATCGACAACTGCGTTTCCATGATCGCCAGCAGCGTGCTGCGGTCGTCCGGCTCCAGCAGGCGCAGCCGCGCCAGCGCGTTTTCGATCAGGTCCTGGCGGCCCATCGCCTCGCCGATGCGCACCTGTTGCAGCAGCCATTGCCGCTGCGAGGCGACGTCGCCAGCCGGGGTCGGCGGCAGCTCCTGCGCGCGGCCGTCGCCGATGCCGGCCAACCCGGCCAGCAGCACGGCGGCCACCCGCAGCGGGCGGCGCATTGCCATCAGCGCTCCACTTCCAGCCGGCGCCGCGACACCCAATGCAGCGTGCGCCACAGCAGGAAGGCGATCAGCAGCACCACCAGCGTGGACAGCACCGCCAGCAGCACCGGGTGGTCGGCAAGGTGGTACCACAGCAGCAGCCACCACGGCAGCGAGCCGACGTAGTAATGCTCGCCGACGAACTGGCTGTGGATGCCGGAGTTGCGCAGGATGGCCACCGAGCCGGCAATCGCCTCGCGCTTGCCGATGTCGGCCAGCGCCTCGTCGAGCAGGGCGTAATCGGCGGCGTCACTGGCGGCCAGCGAGACGATGCTGCGCTGGGCGTGGTGCGGCGATTGCATGCCGATGATGGCCGCGAACGGCGCATCGGCACTGACTCCCACACGGTTCACTGCACTGTCGCCGGCGTTGCTGGCCTGCCGCGCCTGCGCCACCGCCAGTTGCGGCGAGGCGTTGCCGCCGTTGAGCAGGGTGGTGCGCTGGTTGTCGATCATCAGCGAGAGCTTGTCGCTGCCGCGCAGCGCCTCGGGCAGCGCGCCGAGCATCAGCACGTCCACGTCCAGCCGGCTGGCCTGCTTCCAGTCGTCGCTCACGCGCAGGCCGTGGGCCGGGTAGCCGCTCTGCACGCCGAGGCCGCCGATCACGTTCAACAGCAGTCCCACCTGCGCCTCGTTGGCGCGCGCCGGCACCAGCACCACGGTTTCGGACAGGTCGGCCATGCGCGTGAACGGGAAGCCGCTGAGTGCGAACGCCGACAGGTCGGGCAGGCCCATGTAGTGGTGGAAGCCGGAGAAGTCGATCGACGAATCCTCCTCGATCGCCGCTTGCAGGTTGGGCGGCAGCACGGTCTGGCAATGGTCGCGCTGGGCGCTGCCCATCACACTGGCGAAGTTGAAATCGAAGCGCAGTTGGTTGCGGTCGCCGATCTTCAGTGCAGGGATCAGCAGCTTGCCGTCGCCCGCGCCAGCCTCGCCACTGAGCACCGGCAGGCGGATTTCCTCCGCACCCTGTTTGCCGGTGCGGCGGATGAGCGGGAAGCTGGAGATGAACTGGTCGTTGATCGCCACGCTCAAGCGCGACTCATCGCTGCTGAACGGCGGCGTGTAGCGGTAACGCAGGTTCAGCGGGATGCCCTGGTTGCGCCAGATGAACAGATCCGGCGGCAGGTTGAGGTTGACCGTGATCGGCTGCGGCGAGATGCCGCGCGCGTGCAGTTGCTGCGGGTAGTCCAGCAGTTCGGCCAGGCGCACGGCGCGGTCGGTGCGCACCCAGTTGGGCGCGTCGTAGGGCTGGCGTGCGGCCAGCGGCTTGACCTCGTCCACCTGCACGCGGGTGCCACGGAACAGCGCGTTGCCGGCGGCCATCGCCGCCACCGCGGTCTGCAAATCGGCGTCGTTGCGGCCGAGCACCAGCAGCAGCTTGCGCTGCGGGTCTTCCGGCAGCGACATCAGCTCGATCACCGGCCCCTGCACCGGCGCGTGTTTTGCAATCACCGCCGGGAACTTGCCGTTGACCGCCATCACCACCGCATGGCCCTGCGCCGGCAGCCGGTCGAAGCCGACCGGGAAGCGCGCACCTGCCGCCACCAGCCTGCCATGCTGCCGAAGTACGAGGCCATCACCGCGGCGGCGCGCTGCTGCGCCACCGTCCGGCGGGCCGGCGAACACCACCGGCAGTTCCAGCCGCGCGCTGTCGCGCGGGTCGAGAACGGCGACGGGAAGTTGGCCAGGTCGTCCTGCATCGCCAGCGGCTGCCCGCCCAGACGCAGGGTGCTGTTGCTGGACAGGTTGACCCACCGAACTGTGGGTCGGCTTCTCGCAGATGTCGGTGTAGTGGCCAACGAACTCCAGCCGCACCTGGTTGAAATCGGCGATCAGCCGCGCGTCCAGCGGCAGCTTGGCCTGCACCGGCTTGCCCAACTGCTCGTTGGCGATGGGTACCACGCCCATCAGTGCGTCGTTGAGATAGACGCGCAGGTGCGAGAGCGTGGGCAGCAGCGACGGCGACGGGGTGAAGCTCAAGTCCAGCTCGGCGTCACGCGCCGGCCGGTCGCGCCGCACCTGGAATTCGAGGGTGGTGGTGTTGCGCACACCCGACAGCAGTGTGTCCTGGCGGCGGCCGAGCTGGGCGAAGTTGCTGGCGCGCTGCCACGGCCAGGCGTCGCCGGCCCAGGGCGCGGCGCGGGCCGGCGCGACGGGCGCGGCGGCGTTCGCCGGGGCCACCGCATCGGTGGCCGTGCGCGGCACCAGCGGGGCGGCGGGAGTGGTGTTGCCGTTGGCCACGGGCAGGGCCAGCAGCGGCAGCAACAACCAGCGCAGGGAAGTGGAAATGCTCATGGACGAAGCCCTGGGTCAGCGGCTGGGTCAGCCGGTTGGGAAGAAAGCGGACGCTGCGGCGCGAAACTGGCCAGCCAGCGCAAGGTGCGCCGGCTCCGGTGCGCCGGCCGGTCGAAGTCGATGGGGGTGAAGTCGCCGATCCGGCGGAAGCCGCGCCAGCCCAGCGCCAGCACGCTCCACAGGCTGCGTGGCAGGCTCAGCGGCTTGTAGCCGGTGTGCCAGTCCAGCCATGCGTCGGCACGGGCGAAGGTGCACTGCACGAAATCCACCCGCTGCTGTTCGTTGTCGAACTGCAACAGCAGGCCCAGCCGCGCGCCCATGCGGCGCTGCACGACGGCAGCGAAGGCGTATTCGTTGGCCACGGCCGAGCAGCAGCGTCACCGGGGTGCCGTCGTCCAGCGCCTGCGCATGTTCCAGCTCGACGCCAACGCCATCGTTGGAATAGTCGTGCAGCACGCCATGCAGGGTGCGGCCGTCGGGCAGTTGCAGCGCGGTGGGCAGGCGCTTGGTGACGCGGTGGGTGCGGCGCACCTGCTGTACCTCGGCCGCCACCGCCAGCGCGCCGCCGACGATCAGCAGGTTGTAGAGCACCCACAGCGAACTGACGATCACCGTGCCGCGCTCGTCCACCGGGCCGTGGATGAAGCGCCACACCGCAAACCCCAGCCCGACCACGTTGAGCAGGGCCAGCAGCAGGTAGGGCTGGGCCACCTTCCAGTCGAAGCGGTCGCCGGCCTGCGTGCCGCCCTTCTCGGTGACGTTGAACTTGCCGCGCGAGGGGCTGAACAGCGCCACCGTGGTAGGTCTGGCGATGTACCAGGCCAGCACGGTTTCATAGACCTCGCCCCAGAACGGGCGCCGCCATTGGCCCTGGATGCGCGAGTTGGTCAAGGTGGCGTGGGCCATGTGCGGCAGCACGAACAGCATGATCGCCAGCGCAGGGGCGTAGATGATGTAAACGTGCAGCAGCAGGAACGCCAGCGGCGCGGTCAAAAACACCAGCCGCGGGATGCCGGCCAGAAAGTGCAGCATCGCGTTGGCGTAGCAGAAGCGCTGGAACAGGTTCAGGCCGCGGCCGAGCAGCGGGTTGTCGATGCGGAAAATCTGCACCATGCCGCGGGCCCAGCGGATGCGCTGGTTGACGTGCGCGCCGAGGCTGTCGGTGGCCAGGCCGGCGGCCTGCGGGATGCGCAGGTAGGCCGAGTTCCAGCCCTTGCGGTGCAGGCGCAGCGCGGTGTGCGCGTCCTCGGTGACGGTCTCGGTGGCGAAGCCGCCAATGTCGTCGATGGCCGCCCGCCGCAGCACCGCGCACGAACCACAGAAGAACGCCGCGTTCCACAGATCGTTGCCGTCCTGCACCAGCCCGTAGAACAGCTCGCCCTCGTTGGGGTCGCGGCGGAACACGCGCAGGTTGCGTTCGAACGGGTCGGGCGAGAAGAAGTGGTGCGGGGTCTGCACCAGCGCCAATTTCGGGTCCCGCAGGAACCAGCCGGTGGTCACTTGCAGGAACGAGCGCACCGGCATGTGGTCGCAATCGAAGATTGCCACCAGCTCGCCGTCGAGCAGGGTCAGCGCATGGTTGAGGTTGCCGGCCTTGGCGTGGCGGTTGTCGCTGCGGGTGATGTAGTTGATGCCGACGCTGTGGGCGAAGTCGCGGAATTCGTCGCGCTTACCGTCGTCAAGCAGGTGGATGCGCAGCTTGTCGGCCGGCCAGTCCATGCCCAGCGCGGCATAGACGGTGTAGCGCACCAGCGGACAGCTCCTCGTTGTAGGTGGGGATCAGCACATCGATGGTGGGCCAGTGGCGCGGGTCCGGCGGCAGCGGCGCGGGCTTGCGGCGCAGCGGCCACGCCACCTGCACGTAGCCGAGCATCAGCACCAGCCAGGAATAGGTTTCGGCGGCCAGCAGCACGATGCCGCAGGCCAGGTCGAAGTTGCTGTTCCAGTTCAGCGTGGCGGTGTAGCGCCACCACAGGTAGCGGCAGGACACGGTGATCGACAGCACCACCAGCATCAGCGTGGCGTAGCGGCCGGGCATCCGCCGCACCAGCAGGGCGATGCCCCACAGCAACAGCACGAACACGAACTGCGCCATGTAGCTGAAGGGCTGGGTGACGCACAGCGCCGCCAGCGCCAGCGTCAACAGCGCGGCGAGGGCGGTGAGCACGCGCCGGGTGCGCGGCGACAACGCGCGCAGGCCGTTCCAGACGCGCTGCCACGCGGCGCTGTGCCACACGGCTTGCGGCAGCGCGCGCATTGCATCCAGATAGTGCGAACGGCCACGCCCGGCGGCCCCGCGCAATTCGGTCATGTGCCGGCGACGGGCCTGCGCCAGCCACTGGTGGCGCGGCGCGGCGCGCGGGGTCAGCCGCACCAGCAGCACCCAGCCGGCCTGGATCAGCAGCCGCAGCGGGTCGCCGAAGCGCCAGCGGCGGTATTCGCGCACCTGCGGGAAAGCGTTGCGCAGGTGCGGGGCCTGCGCCTGCCAGGCCGGGCCTTCCAGCCGCAGCAAGGCCCAGCAGGCGGCCTGCAACAACCACAGCATCAGCAAGGTGGGCCGGGCGGCGTGCACCTTGTCGCGCAATTGCGGCCAGCGCAGGTAGGCCAGGCGCATCATGACGCCGCGCCCTGCGCGTGCTGGCGGCCACGTTCGGCCAGACACCACAGCGCCAGCCCGGCGACGTCGGCAGCGGCCAGCGAATCGGCGGCGTGGGCCGGCAGCGGCTTCTTGCAGGCCAGCGCCGCCGGCACGCTGGCGTCCTCGTGCAGCGGCTGCGGCGCGAGCCAGCGTTCGCCATCTTCCAGCCACAGCCGCATCAGGTCGCGCTGCACCGGGATGGCCGGGTCGTAGCGGTTGGCCAGCACCCGGCGCGCGTCGCCGCGCTGGCGTTGCAGCAGCACGTGGCAGCCGGGGTCCACCGTGGCCAGCCGCAGCGGCAGCTCGCAGGCGGCGTATTGGTTGATCGCCGCCACATGCGCGGGCAGCCGTTGCGGCAGGTCGAACAACAGCCAGTCGAATTGCGCGGCCAGCAGCGGCCGGCGCTCGGCCCATGCGTGCGGCGCCTGTGCCAGCCAGTGTTCGACGATGGCGGTTTCGTCGGCGCTGGCCGCGCCATAGGGCAGCACGGCGAAACCGGGGGCCAGTTCGAACGCGGCATCGCGCCAGTCGCCACCGTCCAGTTGCGCCCGCGCCCAGCCACCGCGCTCATCCACCGGCAGGCCCAGGTGCAAGCCGAGCAGGCTGTCGGGGCTGGCGTCCACCAGCAGCACCCGCTCGCCCTGCGCGTGCAGCGCATGGCCGAGCGCGGCGACCACGGTGGTCACGCCGCAACCGCCACGCACGCCTTGCAGCGACAGCGCCGTGCTCATCGCCGCCGCTCCACGGCCAAGCCGGCCAGTTCGGCGAACAGCGGCCAGCGCGCCTGCGCCTGTGCGCTGGCGCGTTGCGCGGACAGGTCGAGGTAGGGCAGCTCCGGCATTTCCAGATGGCGGCGCAGCACGTCGATGTCGTCCTCTTCCGAGGTCAGGCTGGCGGCAGGCATGTGGCTCATCGGCGCTTGTCCTCCGGGTAGGGCGTCCATGACGAACTGCCTTGCAGTTGCAGGTAGGGCTTGCCGTCGTAGTCGATCACCTTGGCGCCTTCGTTCTCGGACACGGCCGGCGTTTCCGGCAGCCCTTGCAGCAGCCCCTCCCAATCACGCCCATCCGCCTGTGACTGCGCGTTGAGTGCGTACACCCGCGCCACCAGTTCGGAAATGGCCAGGTAGCTGCTCGGCCGGGTGACGTGGCGCGGGCCACCGGCCGCCGGGATACCCATGCCGACCAGCTTCACGCCCACCGGCACGTGAGTGATCGACGGACTGGGGATTTCGCGCATCCCGGGAATCTGCATCCGGTCGCCATGCAGCGCCGCGCCGTGTTCGGGCACGACCACCACCAGCGCGCGGCGGCCGCTCTTTTCCAGTGCGTCGATGAAACCGGCCAGATCGCCCAGCACCATTTGTGCACGGGCCTTGTAGTCGGCATTCATCGCGCGGCCGTCGGCACCGACGATGCGGTTGCCGTCATGCAGCGAGATCGTGTTGTAGAACAGCGCCACCTGCTGCTCCGCCGCCGATTGCCGCTGCTGCAACCAGCCGCCCAGCACGTCGCTGTCGCGGCGCAGCGGGGTCTTGTCGAAGGCGATCAGCGCGCGCGGGTAGCTGCCGATGTCCATCGCACTGGCCTGCAAGCCACCACGCGTGCTGAGGTCGCCGATGAAATCGTCGAAATGGCCGTCGTGGTTCATCGCCAGTTCGTTGCGGAACCCCAGCGCCTGCAAATTGGAGAACAACTGGCATTGCGCCGGTGCCGGCTCGAACAGGGCGTTGTGCGGTGTTTGCCCGCAACTGGCGCGCAGCAGCCGGATCGCCGCCGGGCCGCTGTAGGCGGTGGCCGAGTTGAACTGGTCGAACACCACGTCCATCTGGTCGAGCAGCACGTTGCGGCGCATCCCCACTTCGTCCAGGTCGCTCCATGCCAGCGAGCAGATGTTCAGCACGATCACGTCGAACGGCGCGCCGCCCTGGGTGGTGGGGAAAGAGGTCTTCAGCCCGGCCTGCTGTTGGTAGAAACCGCTCAGCCAGGTGGTGAGCAATTCGTCCGTGACCGGCCCGGCGCGCGCGGCCGAGCGGTTGTTGCCGGCACCGCCACCGGCCACCGCCTCGCCCTGCTCCCAGTGCAGGCCAGCCGGCAACGGCAGCGCCAGCACGCCCATACCGAGCATTCCCAGCACACTCAGGGTGGTGACCCGCAGCCACGGTTTCAGCAGCCAGTAGCCGCAGGCCAGCAAGGCCAACAACGCCACCATCTGCCAATTGATGAAACGCCCGAGCAGCTCCAGCCAGTACGAGGCGGAGAAATCCAGCACGCCCGGCTGCGCCAGCAAACGCTGGAACGGTGGCCACCAAGTGTCGTGGTAGTACAGCGCCACCGCCACCGGGATGGCGGCCACGGTGCGGGCAATGCGCGCCCAGCGCCACGGCAGCGGCAACAGCAGCGCGGCCAGCAACAACAGGTTGGGCAGCACGTGCAGGTTCAGCGCGCCCATCCATGCCAGCGCCAGCTTGGACAGGAAGTACAGGTTCCAGCCGCGCAAATCCGGCCACGCCCACAGCGCGGGGTTGGCGTTGATGCGCCCGCGGCTCATGCCTGCCCCCCCGTGCCGGTACGGCGGCGGCGCTGGCCCACGCGCTTGAGGTGGCGCGGCGGCAACATGCGTTGCAGTTGCCTGCGCAGTGTGCGCCACAGCGTGCCGAGCATCGCGCCCAGCGGAATCATCAACACCGCGCACGCGGCCAGCAGGCTCCATACCTGTTGGTCGTTCATGCCTGTCCTCCCAATCGCATCGGCCGCGGGTAGCGCACCGCCGGCTCCTCGTCCATCGCGGGTGCCGGCGTGGCCGCGGCCAGCACCGGCACGGCGTCATCGCGGGCGTCCATCGCCGCAAGGTCGTATTCGGCCAGACGCTGGTAGCCGTCGAACATTTCCCGCCACGGCAGCCGGAACAGGTTGCCCAGCGCGCGCTCCACGCCGTCGCGGCGGCAGGCGAACAGGAACAGCCACACCTGCTCGCCATGGATGCAGGCCAGGTCGCCACGGCGGCGCATGTGCAGTTGTTGCAGGGTCTGCGCAGCGCGCAGGCCAGCCACCGGTTGCAGGGCCAGCAGCGCGCTCTCCACCGCGCTGCCGTCGCTGCCCAGCAGTTCGCCGACCACCTGCTTGAACTGCGCTGCGCTGACGATGCCACCGATCTCCGGCGGCCGATGCAGGCGGATCAGGCGTTCCTGATCGGCCGACAACTGGCCCTGCCAGTGCTGGCCCTGGATGGTTTCCAGCAGGGTCAAAAAGCGCGCCAGCGGCACGTTCGCCGGCACCACCAGGTTCACGCCGGACTGCAGCAGCAGGCGCTCGTCGGCATAACGCAGGCAGGGCGCCATTTCCCGCACCACCAGCTTGAGCTGGTTGCCGCGCTCGCGGCGCAGCCGGTGCAGCAGCCGCGCCAGCGCATCGACGTCTGCGTTGTCGTCGATTGCCAGCATCACGGTGGCCGCCTGCGCCTGCATCACCTGTGCGGCCAGCGTGGCCCAGCTCTCGAACAGCCGCCAGGCCGGCGAGAACGGCGGCGCGCCTTCCAGCACGCTGGCCTGCGCCAGATACAGGAAGCGGTCACCGCCCGCCTGCGCCAGCACATCGGCCATCAGGCCGTCGCCGCCGGCGATCACGCCAAGGCGAAAGCCGCGCCATTCAGTATCGAAATCGCGATGCGCGAACACGCCTTCGGCGTTGCTCCAGTAGTGCACCAAGTACTGCAGGGCGCCGCGATGCGGGTACAGCTGGGCGACGCCGCTGCACAGCCGGTTGAGCGGCAGCAGGCGCGGCGCCAGTGTCGCCACCTCGCCATGGCACAGCAGCAGCACGCAATGGCCGCCGGCGACGGCCCAGTCGTGCAGTTGCCTGCACCAGCGCGCGAGGCTGGCGCCTTGCAGGTTTTCCAGCGCTGCGGCAGGCACCTGCACCAGACACAGGGTCTCGCGCGCGGCGGCGCAGCGCGCCAGGTCGGCCGGCAGCGCGCGGACCGCAAGCGCCAGGTCGGCGACCGCCGCTTCGTGCAGGTGGATGCGCGCTGGCCCCTGCTCGGCCGCGAGCGGTGCAATCATCGATGCCGGCGAGCACCCAAGCGCGGCCACCAAGGCCAAGGGGAGTTCGGCCGATCCAGCGAGAACCCCGGCGGCGAACAGATCGGCATGAGCAGCATCGGCGCAGGCGAGCCAATACACCCCGCCCGTCCGCAGGCGGGTGAGCTCGCACGGCAAGCCGTCTATGGCAAGTGAAATCGCATTCAAAAGTCGTGCCCCTGTCGGCAGACGCACCTTGCGCACCGCCGCCTTCCGTCCATCACCTCACATAGGATCCATAACGGAAGTCATAGTTAACCCCGACCTCTCCGTCATCTCAATGTCACTTACTCACGGCGAGCTTGCCACACCGCGGTTCCACGCGGGGTGTAGAAGGCAGGCAAGCGCGGGATCCGGCACCCCACACGCGCGTCGTTGTTCAGCGCGCTGCCGGCAGGCCGAACACCTGCCGCAGGTAGGCCAGGTAGCCAAGGTCGTCGCACATGCTCTTGCCCGGCGAATCCGACAACTTCGCCACCGGCTGGCCGTTGCAGCGGACCATCTTGATGACGATGTTCAGCGGCGTCGGGCCGAGGTCGTTGGTGAGGTCGGTACCGATGCCGAAAGCCACCTGACAGCGGCCACGGAAGTAGTCGTACAGGCGCATCACCTTCCCGATGTCCAACCCATCGCTGAACACCAGAATCTTGCTGGCCGGGTCGGCACGGTTGGCCTTGAAGTGCGCCAGCATGCGGTCGCCCCATGCGAAAGGGTCGCCGGAGTCGTGGCGCACGCCGTCGAACAACTTGCAAAAATACATGTCGAAGTCGCGCAGGAAGGCCTCCAGCCCGACCACGTCGGACAGCGCGATGCCGAGGTCGCCGCGGTATTCGCGCGCCCATGCTTCCAGCGCCGCCACCTGCGAATCGCGCAGGCGCGGCCCCAGCGCCTGGAACGCCTGCAGATATTCGTGCGCCATGGTGCCGTGCGGGGTCATGCCGTAGATGCGGGCGAAGTGCACATTGCTGGTGCCGACAAACTGCGGCCCCAGTGCATCCCGCAGCAGCGGCAGCATGTGGCCGTGCCACTGCCGCGAATAGCGGCGGCGGCTGCCGTAATCGGCGATGCGGCAGTTGTCGAAGCCCGGCGTGTCGCGCAGCAGCGCCGCCTTGGCCTGCAGGCGGCGCTCGCCCTCGGCGAAGTCCGGCGTGCTGGTGTTGCGGAACCAGACCTCGTTGATGATCGCCAGCAGCGGCACCTCGAACAGGATGGTGTGCAGCCACGGGCCGGTGATGTCCAGTTCGATTTCGCCGGGCACGCTGGCCGACGGGCGCAGGTCGATGTACTTGCGGTCCAGATGGAACAGGCCGAGGAAATCGGCGAAGTCCGGCTTCACGAAGCGCAGCCCGCGCATGTAGTCCAGTTCGTCCGCGGTGAAACGCAGGCTGCACAGGTGGTCGATCTCGGCGCTGATCTGGTCGATGAAACGTGCCAGATCGATGCCCGGCGTGCGGCACTTGAAGCGGTACTGCACGATGGCCCCGGGGTGCTGGTGCAGCACCGCCTGCATCATCGTGAACTTGTAGAGGTCGGTATCGAGCAGAGACGGGATGATCATGGGCGCATTATGCGCCGCCCTCCCCTGCGTACCGCGTGCAGGACGCGCCGCCGCCGGCCCGCGCGCCGCGGCCGCGCCGACCGACGCGCCCGGCCCGGGCCGGGCGCGCCCATGGCCGTTTATTCGTCGCCAGCGTAGGGCGAGCGCAGCGGCCGCGGCTGCTTGCCCAGGCCCGAGCCAAGACGGTCGAGCAGGAAACGCAGGTAGAGATTGGTGCCGAGCTGGCGGTAGTCGCGGGCGTTGTTGAACTCCATGCGCCCGCCCAGGAACAGCTGCGAGGACAGCTGCCACTCGGCCGCGGCGCTCAGGTTGTAGGACACGCCGGTCTTGGTCTGGCCGTCGTAGACCGGCGCGACATAGCGCGCGGTCAGGCCCAGCAGCGCCGCCAGCGATGCAGCGTCGTAGGCTTCCTGCTGCATCGCCGGATCCAGCGGGAAGTAGTCCGCCGCGTCTTCCTTGAAGTTCTGCACGCCGACGCTGGCGTCGATCTGCCAGGCCAGCCGTTGTGCGGCGTCGCGCCCGTTCCAGTGCAGCGGGACGCTCACGTCCACATAGCGCTGCGGACTGAAGTAGCCGCCGTGGCCATAGGTGAAGCCGCTGAGGTTGCGGTCGTACTGCATCGCGGTCAGGTTCAGGCCCGCGGTCAGCGACTGGTTCGCCGTTTCCAGCGCATGCACGTAGATCCCGGCGCCCAGTTCCTGGCGGTCGTTGTCGGCCACGTGGGTGCCCTGCAGGCGATGCCAGCCGAGGCTGGCGTAGCCGCCGAGCAGGCCGTTGTCGACGGTCGCGGCCATGCGTGCGCCGGTCGCGGTGACGCCCCCCCATTGCAGGCCGTTGCGCGGATCGCTCACGCCGGCGAAGGACAGCAGGCTGTCGGTGACCGCACGCCGCGAAGCTTCGCCCGACCAGGTCAGGGTGTCGCCGATCTGGCCGCGGTAACCGAGGCCGCCGACGATGTTGGATTCGCCAAAGCCCAGCGGCGTGG
The DNA here is from genome assembly GCA_034675465.1 of Stenotrophomonas sp. GTDB lineage: Bacteria > Pseudomonadota > Gammaproteobacteria > Xanthomonadales > Xanthomonadaceae > Stenotrophomonas. The sequence continues at coordinate 241,229 of JAUCDH010000015.1, forward strand.
TGCCGACATCGGCGCTGAAACCGCCCTGCTGGAACCCGACCGACACGCCGGCGCCGCTGGCATCCTGCGACCCCAAACGGCGCGCGCCGGCGGCATTGGCCACCATCGCGTACAGCGTGTCCTGGAAGGCCAGCGGGGTCTGCGAAGCGCTGCTGCCGCCAGCCAGGGCCTTCAACTGGGCCTGTTCGGCCGCGCTGAGTCCACGCAGCAGAGCGCTGTTGCCGAGTACCTGCCGGGCGATGTCGGCGATCGGCGTATTGCCCAGGTCGCGGCCGAGCATGTAGTCCGGCAGCGGATCGGCATACAGCAGTTCCAGCGTGGCCTGACGGCGCTCGGCCGCGGTGAGCGTGGCGTCGGTCTGGTTGAACAGCTCCTGGTAGCGGCCGTTGTCCAGCGCACGCTCGTAGATGAGGTTGCGGGTCGCGGTGGTGGCGCCGTTGGTCAGCAGGGTCTGGTACAGCGACGATCCGACCAGGTCGTCGACCGGAGCCCGGTCGGCGGCGAGCGCGCCGGACAGGGCCAGTTGCGGACCTGCGCCGAAACGGCTGCTGGAGGCGTAGGCGGCGTCGGCGCGGCCGGCATCCAGCACCGTCGGCGTCACCGAGACCTGGAGCTTGCCGTCGCCGACGGCGAAGCGGGCTTCCAGCGGCACCTGCAGATCGGCCAGCTGCCCCAGCCCGGCCTCGCCGTCGCGGCTGCGGTAAGCAGCGCCGGCTGCCAGCGCGCTGCTGTTGTCGGCGCGCAGTTCGCGCAGTTCATCGATCACGCCGCGCACCGGCGCGGGTGCCGGCAGTGCGCCGGTCATCGAGGCGGAAGCCACGGCGCGTTGCGGCACCGGCGCGACGGGAGCGGCGGCGAGCGCCAGCACCGGTGCCGGCAGGCCATCGGCACCGATCTGCGGCGCAGGCAGGGCCGCCGCGGCCAGCGGCGCATTGCCGGCGAGCGCGGCGACGCTGGCCGGCAGCGGCGCCGGATCGGCGCGCAGGGCGACCGGCCGGGTATTGCCGCGGGTGATGCCGGCAAAGGGATTGAAAGCGCGGCCACCGCCGGCTAGGGCGGTACTGGCGCGCGGATAGCCATTGTCCAATTGCCCGGCACCACGCGCGGCGGCGGCGATGGCCGCCTTGAAGTAGCTCTCGGCACGCCGGTTCTTGCCCGCCGACCGGTACACGCGTCCGGCCGCGGCCAGCACCTCCGGCGACTGCGGCGACTGCGCCAGCGCCTGCTCCAGGTACTGCTCGGCGGTCCCCAGGTCGCGCATCGCCGCAGCGCTGCCGGCCGCGGCTACCATCGCATCGACGTCGCCCGGGGCCAGCTGCAGCTGCTGCTGGTACAGCGCCAGTGCCTGGCCATGATCGCCGGCCGCGGCATACAGGCGCGCGAGCGCGGCGATGGTCTGCGGATCCTGCGGCTGCTGCGCCAGCACCGGTGCCAGCACCTCGTAGGCGCCTTCCAGGTTGCCGAGTTCGCGCAGCGCGTCAACCTGGCGCAGCACATAGGCGCTGCGCAGCTCCTGCAGGCGCTTGAGCTGGGGCGCAGTGAGCTCGGCCTCGCCCAGCTGCCGCAGCAGGGCCGCCAGTTCGGCGTCCTGGCGTGCGCGCAGCAGCACCTGGCCATACTGCAGGCGCTCCTCCACGCCGGGGTTGCCCTGCATCAACCGCTGCGCCAGCGCCAGCGCGCGCTGCTGGCTGCCGATGTCCGCATAGGCACCCGCCAGCGCCGCCGCGATGGCGGGCTGGTCAGCGCGCGCGCCCAATGCCGATTCGGTCCGGGCAAGCAGCAACTGCGCCTCGCCGACCCGGTTGCCCTGCACCAAGGTGCGCGCCTGCGCGGCCTGCAGCTGGACCCAGGCGGTGTCGTGCAGCGCGCTCATCTCCGCATCGCGCGATGCCGCCGGGATGCGCTCCAGCGTGGCCCAGGCGCCGCTCCAGTCGTTGCGTTCGCGCGCGAACAACGCCTGCGCGAACAAGGCCTGCGGCGAGCCTTCGTCCTGCGCGCGCAGGCCGGCCATGAGGCCATCGGCCTGATCCGGGCGCCCCAACCGCTGGTAGAGCCGGGCGAGTTCCAGCCGCAGCCACGGATCACGCGGCTGCTGCAACACGGCGTCCTCCAGTTCGATCTGCGCCATCTCCAGACTGCCCGAGGCGATCGCCTGCTGGGCACGGGCGCGGGCCAGGTTGGCACGCAGCACCGCGGCGCCGCCGGCGCGTTCCTGCTGTTCCGGAGTCAACCGGTCGAACAGCGCCGCCGCCTCGTCGGCGCGCCCCAGACGGCCGAGCAGGCCGCCCAGCCCCTGCAGCGCACCGGCGTTGCCGGCATCCAGCTCCAGCGCCCTGCGGTAGCTCGCCTCGGCCGTGGCGGCGTCGCTGGCGCCCAGCAGGTCGCCCAGCAGTACATGGCCGGTGGGTTCCTGCGGCTGCAGGGCGATGGCCTCGCGCACCTTCGCGACCGCCTCCGGCCCCGGTTGCCGGCGTGCCTCCTGCAGGACCAGCCAGTAGCGCGCGGCGTTGGCCGCACTGCGCCACTTGCCGTTGGCCGATGCCGCCGGGCGCAGCAGTTCGGCGGCCTCGCCGAAACGCTCCTGGCGCAGCCGCACCGAGCCCAGCCCGCCCATCGCCTCGGAATTCCTGGGCTGCGCGCGCAGCACCTGGGCAAAGCGCGCCTCGGCCACATCCAGGGTGCCGGCCTGCAGGGCACGGAAACCCTCGCCCAGCAGGCGCTGGTTCGGATCCGGCGCCGCTTCCGCACGCACCGCCTGGTCGCGCAGCTGCGCCTGGCGGGCCGCCACTTCGCGATCGTCCGGCTGCAGTTCGAGGAAGGCCTGGAACAGCGGCGCGTCGGCGCGCGAGGCGTTGAGCCACAGCAGCGCCTGGCGCCAGGCGGCGCGCGCCGGGCTGGCGGTGTCCTGGCGCTGGCTGAGCGTCCTGAGCTGGGCGATGCCCTCGCGCCGGCTCGGTTCACGGTAGGTCAGCACCTGCGCCAGCGCGAGCGCGGCGGCGCCGTTGTCGCGGTCGGCAGCCACCCGCCGGCGCAGGCCGTCGCGCGCGCGCGCCCAGCCGTCCTGAGTGCCGGCCAATACTTGGTAATACTCCAGCGCGAGGTTGTCCGGCGGCCCGCCGGCGCCGAACGCTTCGTCGTAGGCCTTGATCGCTTCGGCATAGCGGCCGGCCGCGGCCGCGCCGCGCGCCGCCTGCAGCGAGCCCGCGCCGGCGGCGCCGCCGCCACCGGCAAGCGCCGCACGCAGCCGCGCGGTCTGCGCCGCCGACGGGTGCCTGGCCTGCAGCTGCTGCAGGCGCCGCTGCGCGTCGGCGCGGCGCCCCTGGTTCAGGTCGATCATGCCCAGCCCCAGCAGCGCATCGGGTTGCGCTGGGTCGGCCGCCAGCAGTTTGCGCCATGCATCGGCGGCCAGGTCCTCGCGCCCCTGGTCGAGCCAGTAGTTGCCCTGGTTGACCAGCTGCTGGGTGGACGCGGCGTTCTGACTCCATGCCGGTGCGGTCAGCACGCACAGGCCGAGCAGGCAGAGGGGTTTCAGGTTTTTGCGGAACATGTGTGACTCCACGCGGGCAGCAGGCGCCCATCGGCAGCAAAACGAAAACGGCGATCCATCCAGCCACGTCCGAACAACACCAAGACGCGGTCGTAATAACCAAGGGCGTCGGCCGCGGGGCCTGGCGCCGGGATGCGGGCGGCCTGCGCGGCGGCCATGGCCGGCTGGCCCAGCGCCGACAGGTAAGGCAGCAGCGCGGCGGAAAAGCCGGCCGGCGCGGTGCCGCTGGGCGCACCGCTACGGGTCTGGATCTTCTCGGCGAAACCGCCCTGCGCGCGCAGCAGCCGGGCCGGGCCGGGCAGCGCGTCGAGCAGTTGCCGCCGCAGCGGTTCGCCCGGATCGGTCATGCCCGCCCACAGGTAGCAGCGGATAGCGTCGTAACTGCCCACCGCGCCCTTGGATGGATCGGCCACGAAGGCTTCGCCGTTCCAAGCGGTCCAGTCCGGCGCGAAACCGGTCGGCGAGGCCGCGCGCAACATCGCCACGCTGCGTTCGGCCAATCGCGCCCAAGGACCGCGCGGCTCCACCGCTGCGAACCGGCGCAACGCGAACAGCGGCAGATAGCTGGGATTGAGGATCCAGCGGTCGCGGTGCACGAAGCCGCGGTTTCCCGGCAGCAGCATCGGGCCGAATTTCGGCAGCTCGACCACTTCGGCGCCGCGCATCAGCTCCAGAGTCTGGCGTCCGGCCTGGGCCAGCCCGGGCCGGTTCCACAGGCGGCCGGCCTCGAGCAGGGCGTAGGCGATCCACAGTTCGCCGTCGGAGGCGGTATTGCCGTCGAGCACGCGCCACTGCCCGTCGCCGGCACGCCCCCACAGCCACGCAGGCAGGTTGAGGTCCGGGCGTCCGCCGCACAGGTGCCGGCGCGTCCACGCCAGAATGCGATCGAACAGCACAGGGTTGTTGTCCGCCAGCGCGAAGAACAGCGCATAGGACTGCGACTCGGAGGTACTGCGCAGGTCCGGGTGGGCGTGGTCGACGACCCGCCCATCGTCCTGCACATGCCGCTGCACGAAGCCATGCCAGTCACGCCAAGGCGTGCCACAGGCGATTGCGGCCGCCGACGCGGGGCAGGCGGCCAGCGCCGGCGCAGCGGCCATCAGACCGAGCACGTCGCGCCTGGACAGCATGGCCGGACCGCCCTGCTCCATGCTCAGCCGGCCACCTTCAACCGCGCGCGCGCATGCCGGCGCAGCAGCCAGCCGGCCAGCATCGCCAGCAGCAAGCATGTCAGGCCCACACCCAGCGCCATCCACAGCGGGTGATGCGCGAAGAACCAGCGCAGGGCCAGCAGCGGCGGCAGCTTGCCGACGTAATAGGTCTGGTTGCCGGCCAGGCTGCGCACCTTGTCGCCGTGCAGCAGGACCACGCTGCCCTGGAAATCGCGCAGGCGCTCGGGATCGAACCACGCCTCGAACAGGCGGCCGGCGTGGCCCGGCTCGTCGGCCATCAGCGCCACCACGCTGCGGCCCTTGCGCAGCGGCGATTCGAAGCCCATCAGCAGCACGTCGCCCGGCTCCGGACGCACGCCGGCTTCGGCCACGGTGGGCAGGTCGGTGCGGCGCGCGTCCGGCGACAGGAACGCCGGCACCTTGTTGAACAGCCAGTCGGACAGGCCGAAGCGGCGCACCTGCGCGCCCTCGCCGACCGGCATCGCCCCGGCCCAGCGCGCGAACAGCGGCTGGTTGCGGCGCGAGCCGAGCACCAGCAGGTCCTGGTCGGCGTGTTCGTCGACCTGGCGCGCCTGGATGAAGCGCGTGCGCAGCGCCGGATAACCGGTCGAGGCGCCCATGCGGCCCAGCAGTGCCAGCGCGTTGGCCACGTCGTCGCCGGTGGCATCGTCCGGCATCACCAGCGCGCTTTCGGACAGGTCGGCCAGGCGCGTGAACGGAAAGCCGGCGTTGCCGAAGGCGGCCAGGTTGGGCATCGCCATGTAGTGCGCGAAGCCACTCAGGTCGATGGTGGAGGAATCGTCGATCGACGCCGACACGTCCGGGAAGGTGTTCTTGCATTCCTCCGCGCGCGGGCGGTCGAAGAAGAAGTGGAAACGCAGCTGGCTGCTGGCCGACAGCGGCCCGGTCGGCAGCAGCAGCGGCTGCTGGATCGGCATCGCGCCGCGCGCGCCCAGCTTCTGCCACAGCTGCCGCGGCACCGAGGTGGCCAGCGGCCGGCCGTTGAGCGGCAGCGTGGTGACGAACGCGTCGTTGATGCTGATGTTCAACGCCGACTTGTCCGCGCCTTCGGGCAGCGTGTAGCGGTAGCGCAGGTCCACCGGGATGCCGTCCCTGCGCCACACGAACAGGTCCGGCGGCAGCTGCAGACCGATGCGGATCAGGTCCGGGTTGTAGCCGACCACGTTGAGCTCGCTGGTGCTGCGCACCAGTTCGGAGAAACGCACCGGGCGGTCGCTGGGCACCCAGTTGGGCGCGTCGTAGGGCTTGCGCGGCGCGGCGTCCTTGACCTCGCGCAGCGTCGCGCTGGCGCCGGACAGCGGCGCGCCCAGCGCCAGCGCGGTCGCGGCCGCGCGCAGTTCGGCATCGTCGCGGCCGAGCACCAGCAGCAGCTTGCCGCCGGCATCGTTGGGGTTGGTGGCCACGGCCAGCGTCGGCCCGGACACGTCCAGCGGCGCCACGCCGGCCGGCAGGTTGCGCGGCGTCGCCACGACCACGGCGTTGCCGCGCGCCGGCACCGCGCCGGTGGCGACCGGGAACATCGCGCCGCGGTAGCCGGCCAGCGCGCCGAACCACGACGAGACGATGCCGGCGGCCTGCAGCTGGCCGCTGGCCGGCTGCCCGGCGAATACGAACGGCAGTTCGAGCCGGCGCGTATCGCGCGCGTCGAAGAACGGCACCGGCAGCAGCGCCAGGTCGTTGCTCAGCGGCAGCGGCAGCCAGCCCAGTTCGAGATAGCTGGCGCTGTCGATGTTGGCCCACAGGCTGGTGTGGTCCGGGTCCTCGCACTCGCGCGTGTAGTGGCCGATCAGCTGCAGGTTGACGCGGTTGTAGCCGGTGACCAGGCGCGGGTCGATGGCGACGTCGCGCTCGACCGGCCGCCCGGCCTCCTCCGCCGACACCGGCAGCGTCGCCACGGTCACGTCGTTGACGGTGACGCGCAGGTGCGACAGGTCGGGCAGCAGCGCCGGCGAGTAGGTGTACTTCAGGTGCAGCGCGGCGTGGTCGACGACCTGGTCGCTGCGGATCGAGAACGGAATGCCGGCCGTACCCTGGATGCCGCGCAGGGTCACCTCGTAATCCAGCCCCAGCTGCTTGAGCGTGGAGCGGCTGCGCTGCAGCGGCAACCCCGGCACCGGCTGAGCGGCGGCGGGCTCGGCTTGCAGGCCCGGCGGCGGCGCGGTGACCGGCACCTGTGCGTGGGCGGCACCGGCCAGCAGAGTCAAGGCGAACGCCAGCGAAGCGCAGCGCGCCCGCGCGGCAGAGATCAGTGGTGTGTGCAGGCAATGCTTCATGCGGTTTCTCCGGGAGCGGGCTGGGACTGGCCGTCATGCCGCCCCCTGGTGATGACGAATCGGCCCAAGCGGTGGAAGCCACGCAGGCTGGCGCGGAGCACGTCGGACAGCGAGCGCAGGAAGGTGTCGCGTTCGTGCCGGCCCCATAGCGAGACCCAGATGTCGGCGCGGGCGAAGGTGGAAGCAATCAACCAGCGCTCTTGCTCGATATTCAGTTCGCCGAACTGCAGGCTCAGGCCTTGCGCGTCGCGGTCGTGGCGCACCACGGCCGGCAGGCGGTGGCTACGCTGGCGATGACGCAGTTCGATCTCCACCGCCATGTCCGGCGGTATCGGCTGCGGCAGGTCCAGACGGATGGCCATGCCGCCAGTGGAGAAATCGACCGTGCTGCAGGGCAGCGCCTGGCCGTCAGGCAAATGCAGCACCGCCTTCATTTCCAGCGGCACGCGATGGGCGCGGCGGATCTGGCGCTGCTCGCTGCAGGTGGCAATCACCGCGCCGAGCATGATCATGTTGTAGAAGGTCCAGCCCAGGTTGAGCCAGATGGTGTTGACCTCGCCACTGCTGTCGGCCAGCACCAGCCTGACGATGCCGGCGACCACGCCGGCCAGGTTGAGCAGCAGCAGGAACAGGTATGGGCGGGCGATCTGCGCGTCGAAATAGCTCTTGTGGACCAGGCCGCCCTTGGCGGTGACGTTGAACTTGCCCAGCCGCGGGTTGATCACCGCCATCAGCGTCGGCCGCAGGATGTACCAAGCCAGCGCCGTCTCGTACACCTCGTTCCACAGCAGGTGGCGGTGCGCGCCCTGGATGCGCAGGTTGGTCAGGCTGGCCTGTGCCAGGTGCGGCAGGGCATAGGCAAAAATCATCAACGCCGAGGCATGGATGACGTGCGCGCCGAAGAACAGGAAGGCCAGTGGCGCAGTGAGGAAGATGATGCGCGGCAATCCGTAGAAAAAGTGCAGCATCGCGTTGGTGTAGCAGAGGCGCTGCATCAGACTCAGGCCGCGGCCCAGCAGCGGATTGTCGACGCGGAAGATCTGCGCCATGCCGCGCGCCCAGCGCGTGCGCTGGCCCACGTGCGCCGAAAGACTCTCGGTAGCCAAGCCGGCGGCCTGCGGCACAGGGATGTACGCGCTACGGTAGCCGGCGCGGTGCAGGCGGATGGCGGTATGCGCGTCCTCGGTCACCGTTTCCACCGCCACGCCGCCCACTTCCTCCAGTGGCGCGCGCTTGATCACCGCGCACGAACCGCAGAAGAAGGTGGCGTCCCACGTGTCGTTGCCGTCCTGCAGCAGGCCGTAGAACAGCTCGCCCTCGTTCGGGACCTTGCCGAAGGTGCCCAGATTGCGCTCGAACGGATCGGCGGAGAAGAAATAGTGCGGGGTCTGCACCACCGCCAACCGCGCGTCGTGCAGGAACCAGCCCATCGACATCTGCAGGAAAGAGCGCGTCGGCACGTGGTCGCAATCGAAGATGGCGACGTATTCGCTGTCGCTCTTCTTCAACGCGGCATTGATGTTGCCGGCCTTGGCGTGGTTGTTGTTGGTGCGGGTGACGTAGTTCACCCCCACTTCCTCGCAGAATGCGCGGAATTCCTCGCGGCGGCCGTCGTCGAGCAGGTGGATCTTCAGCTTGTTGGCCGGCCAGTCCATCACCGTCGCCGCAAGGATGGTGGTGCGCACCACCGACAGCGGCTCGTTGTAGGTGGGAATGAACACGTCCACCGTCGGCCACTGCGACTGGTCCTCGGGCAGCGGCAGCGAGCGACGGTGCAGCGGCCAGACTATCTGGAAATACCCCAGCACCAGCACCACGAACGCATAGACCTCGGCCATGACCAGACCGAAGCCCAGGGTCAGGTCGACCAAGCTGCCCACGCCCATGGTTTCGGTCAGGCGCCACCACATATAGCGGCTGGACATGACCAACGACAGCCCCATCAGCACCAGCGGCACGATGCGGTTGCTGGCACGGCGCAGGCACAGGCCGATGACGAACACCGCCAACGAGAACAGCAACTGCTGCGCCACGTTCAGCGGCACGGTGACGACGAACGCGACGAGCAGCGCGCCCACCAGTACCAGTGCGGCCAAAGCGAGCCGTGCCAAGGCCTGTGAGCCCTCGGGCCTGATCGAAAGTTTCATGGATTTTCCCTTGTGAACCGCCCGGTCGAGGCGGTCATGCCGGTCCGGGCTCGCCATCGCGGCGCCCCAGCCCGGCGTTCGTGCCGCTTGGCCTACTGCTTGCGCAAGTGGATCAGGGGGCTATCGTCCGGAACCGCCCCGCCCGTCTCGGCAAGCCTGCGGAACAACTGTGACAGAGGCGTATCCGGCGGCAGCGCGGTCGTCGTGGGTGCCGGTACTGGCCCGTGCGGATGCCGCACTTCGGGCACATCCATCGTCGCTGCCGGGCGTGCCGCCACCACGGGTTGCGGCAGGGCGACTTCCGAGAAATCCCTGTATTCCGGCCGTCCCTTGCCATCGCCCAACTTCATGAACAGACCCGCCACGTCGTCATCGCACTCCAGCGGGGTCGCCAAACGTTTACCGGTCATGCCGCACACACACCTTGTTCATCGTCAAAACACCCGCGCAATGGTGAAGATCGAAATATCGCGATTCTCCGTCGCCACATGGCGTACATCGAGAGCGGCCAACATGCCGGCGCCGCGCAGCCAATGGCGGTAGGCGCCTTCCAGGAATCCATGGTGCCAGCCATTGCCGTGCCCCAGCGCTGCGGCGAAGGGCGAGCCGGCGTGCACGATGCGCAGTTGGTCGGGGCGCTCTTCCAATACCGCCCAACCCCATTCGCATTCGGCCCAGACCGCATTGATCGAGGCCTGCAGAGCCTGAACCGTCGCCGCCGGCGGCAGCACGTGGACATCGGCGAAACGCTGGCCGATGCGAGCCATCAGCCGCGCCGATTCCCCACCCGGAAGCGCCTGGTCGAACTCGGCCGCCATCGCCCGCAGAAAGTCACGCCACTGTCGGGCGCAGGACCGCTCCCGGTAGCCTTCGAGCAATTCAACTGGATTCACAGGACTCCCCCCTTATGCACCGCCGCCTCACCTACGCAGCGCTTGTCGCCTCCATGCTTGGCCGACAAACAAACGCGAATTAGATCACATTTTTTTTCGACGCATAAAACACCGGCTCGCTGATTTTCGACTCTCTATCCATGCCGGCTCTCTCGAAGACCATCCAGCATTCAAGCACACGACCGTAAGAGAACCGCAACAAGATGACTGCATTGCGACAGGGCGACTGCATCGGGAACATCGCCGGAGAGTGCGCGGGGCAAGCCGGTTTTCAGCGGCGCAACAGCAGCCGGGGCAGCTGCACCGCCGCGTGCGCCCATATCGCGCACCACACGCCGATGCGCAGCGGCAGGCTGCGCCGGGGTGCCTCGAACTTGCGGAAGTAGCGCCACAGCCCACGATGCTTGTGCCACTCGACGAAGAACGGCCGCGCGCGGCTGGACACGCCGCGCACGTGCAGCACGTTCAATTCATTGGCAATGGCAACCGTGGCCCCGGCTTCGCGCGCGCGCCGGCACAGATCCAGATCCTCCACGTGCAGGCGGTAGGCCGCATCCCAGCCGCCGATGCGGTTGAACAAGGCGCGCGGCATCAGCAGCAATGCGCCGGACAACGCCGGCACGGCTTGCAGCGCCTGCGCCGGATCAGCCGCCACCGCCAGCCGCGCGCCACCAGCCGGGTTACGCAGCATCGCGGCGAAGTCGGGGTCGCGGCGGCGCACGGCGGCATCCGCCCTGCCCTGCGCGTCCACCTGCTCGACGCCGAGCAGGCAATCGCCCAGCGGCTGGCCGAGGTCGCGCAAGCGCTCAAGCGTGTCCGCTTCAACCATCAAGTCGGGGTTGATGAAGGCCAGCCATGGCGCATCGCAATCGGCTGCACCCTGATTGCAGGCAGTGGCGAAACCGGGGTTGTCGGGGTTGGCGATGAAACGCACCCGCGCATCGGCCAGCGCATGGTGTTGGGCGATGGCCAGCGAGCCGTCGCGCGAGGCGTTGTCCACCACCCGGATCTGCGCCACGTCGTGCGCATCGCGCAGCCGGTGGAGGCAGTCGTCCAGCGTGCCCGCGCTCTGGTAACTGACGACGATGGCCGCGATCGAACCGCTCATGCCGGTGCCTGCCCCGGCGCCGCATCTGCACCGAACAGGTCGCGCTGCGGCTGCAGTGGCAGTACCTGCGCGCAGGCTTGTTGCAGGTGCAGGCGCTGCGCGTGCAGCGGGTCGCCCATCAGGAATTCGGCCTGGCGCGCCGTCCATGTCGGCCAGCGGTTGGCCAGCACTTCCATGTCACCGTCGGCGGGCCGGCCTTCGTCATGGCGGCCAACGAAGGCGTTGTCGCACAGCACGTTGCGCCAGCCCAGCCCACTCATGCGCAGGCTCAAATCCACCAGTGCCGCGTACCACGAGGCATAGCTTTGCGTGTCCAGCCCACCGGCACGGCGGCGCGCGCTGCCACGGATCAGCACCGCATGGGTGATCGCCGAGGGCAGCTCTGGATGCAGCAGCGGCATCGCCGCGCAGGCACGCGCCAGGCGTTCGCTGTCGTCGGGCAGCGGGTTCAATTCACCCCCGCGCGGCCATGCCACGGTTTCGCCGGCATTGCTCCACGGCGTGGCGGTGGCGATGGACGCATCGCGCGCGAGGCAGTCGGCCAGGTGCTGCAACCAGCCCGGCAGCGGCAACGCATCGGGCGCCAGCACCGCCACGTCGGCATCGGCGCAGGCTTGCAGCATTTCATCCAGATGCGCCGATTCGCCAATGGCACGCGGGCGGCGCGTGTATTCGGCCTGCAAGCGGGTGTGCGCCAGCCAATGTTCGATCACCGCCTGCACGCGCGGCCCGCCTTGCGCATCATCGGCCAACCAGATGGGCGTGCCGGAAGGCGTGGCGGTTTCCAGCGCGGCAAGGCAGGCATCCAGCGCGGCGTCATCGACGCCTACGGGCAGCAGGATGACCGGCAAAGTCATGCGCGGCACCGGCGCAAAACAGCATGACGTGCGATGAAAGAAGCGTTGATGGTCACAACCCTGCTGGCCCGGTTACTAACCTGCCGAACTCTAGCAGGTGGCACCCATGTAAAAGCGCCACCTGTGGGAGCGGCCTATGGCCGCGATAGCTTTCCCAGCAAACCCCAAAGCATCGCGAGCAAAGCTCGCTCCCACACCTACCCCAACCTGCATGACCTCGTAGGGTGGGCCTTGGCCCACCGAGCAGGAATATTCCCGCAACCGGGCCGACAGTGCCGACCAACGGTCGGCGCCCACCGGGTTTATCGCAGGGTGCCATCTGTGGGAACAGATTGTGGGAGCGGCCTTTGGCCGCGATGGTTTTATCGGGAAAGCCTCAAAGCATCGCGAGCGTAGCTCGCTCCCACAACACACCCCAACACCGCCTCTACACCATCGGCGGTCAACTGCACCACACCCGCGCGTTGCGGAACATGCGCAGCCACGGCGAGTCTTCACCCCAGCTTTTTGGCGACCAGCTCAGGTTGATGCTGCGCGGGGTGCGCTCCGGGTGCGGCATCAGGATGGTGACGCGGCCATCGCTGGTGGTCAGGCCGGTGATGCCGTCCGGCGAGCCGTTCGGGTTCAGCGGGTACTGGCTGGCGACGTTGCCGTCGCCATCAACGTAACGCAGCGCGATGTTGGCGGCGGCCTGATCGACGGCATTGTCGAACTCGGCGCGGCCTTCGCCATGCGCCACCGCCACTGGCAGGCGCGAGCCGGCCATGCCGCGCAGCAGGATGGACGGCGATTCCACCACTTCCAGCAGCGCGGTGCGGGCCTCGAACTGCTCGCTGCGGTTGCGAAGGAACTTCGGCCAGTGTTCCGCGCCGGGGATGATGTCCTTGAGCTGGCTCATCATCTGGCAGCCGTTGCACACGCCCAGCGCAAAGGTATCCGGGCGTGCGAAGAACGCGGCGAACTGCGCGCGCAACGCGGGGCGTTCGAGGATGGACGTGGCCCAACCACGGCCCGCGCCCAGCACGTCGCCGTAGCTGAAACCGCCACACGCAGCGACGCCACGGAAATCGGCCAGTTGCACGCGGCCTTCGATCAGGTCGCTCATGTGTACGTCGAACGCATCGAAGCCGGCGCGCTCGAAGATGTTGGCCATTTCGATTTGGCCGTTGACGCCTTGCTCGCGCAGGATGGCGACCTTGGGCCGGCTGCCCGTGGCAATGAAGGGTTTTGCTACATCTTCGGCCGGATCGAACGCCAGCTTCGGCTTCAAACCCGGCGCGTTGAAGTCACGCGCAATGGCGCGCTCTTGTTCGGCGGCTTCCGGGTTGTCGCGCAGCTTCTGCATCGCGTGGGTCACCGACCACCACGCATCGAACAACTCCTCCCAGCGCCACTCGACCAGCGTGTCGCCCTGCAACTGCACGCGCACCACCGGCGCACTGGTCGGGCGCGCGATGCGCTGCGCGCATTCGGTCAGTGCGTGGCGTTCGACCAGATCGGCGAAGGCGGCACGGTCGTCGTTGGCGACCTGCACGATCGCGCCCAGTTCCTCGTTGAACAGGCTGCGGAACGGGTCATCGCCCCACGCATCGAGCACGATGTCCAGGCCGCGGCGCGAGGCGAAGGCCATCTCGCACAGCGCGGCGAACGCGCCGCCGTCGCTGCGGTCGTGGTAGGCCAGCAGCAGGCCGGCCTCGCGCGCGTCGCGGATCAGTTCGAAGAACGCACGCAGGCGCTCGGGGTTGTCCAAGTCCGGCACTTCTCCGCCGAACGCCGGCAGCGCGGAGTGGTCGGCCTGCGTCTGCGCCAGAATCGAACCTCCCAGCCGTTGCTTGCCACCGCCGAGGCCAATCAGCCACAGCTCGCTGTCGGCGTCGCGGTCGAGCAGCGGGGTCAGTTGCTGGCGTGCATCGACCACCGGCGCGAACGCGGAGATCACCAGCGACACCGGCGACACCGATTTTTCGGTCGCGCCATCGGCCTGCCACTGCGCCTGCATCGACAACGAGTCCTTGCCCACCGGGATACTGATGTCCAGCGCCGGGCACAGCTCCATGCCCACGGCCTTCACCGCGTCGTACAGCAGCGCGTCTTCGCCGTTGTGGCCGCAGGCGGCCATCCAGTTGGCCGACAACTTCACCGTATCCAGCGACGTGACCGGGGCGGCGCACAGGTTGGTGATGGCCTCGCCCACCGCCATGCGCGCCGAGGCGGCGGCATCGAGCAGCGCCAGCGGGGTGCGTTCGCCCAGCGCCATCGCTTCGCCGGCATAGGTGTCGAAGCCGGCGAGGGTGATGGCGACATCGCTCATCGGCAATTGCCACGGGCCGATCATCTGCTCGCGCGCGGTCAGGCCGCCGACGCTGCGGTCGCCGATGGTGACGAGGAAACTCTTGGCCGCCACGGTCGGGTGCGCGAGCACGCGCAGGCCGGCGTCGTGCAGGTCGATGCCGGCGGTCTTCAACTGCGGCCAGCGCGGCGCGGGCGGGTGCGCGGTGTCACGGTGCATCTTCGGCGCTTTGCCGAACAGCACGTCCATCGGCAAGTCAATCGGCGCATCGGCGGGGACGTTGCCCGGCGTCGCGCCATAAGCGACCACCAACTGCTCCTCGGCAGTGGCCACACCCACCGCAGCGAACGGGCAGCGCTCGCGCGCGCAAATGGCGGCGAATTCGTCCAGCCGTTCGGCGGGAACGCCGAGTACATAGCGCTCTTGCGATTCGTTGCACCACAGTTCCAGCGGCGACAGCGAGGGATCGTCGGTGGGCACGCGGCCCAAGTCGATCACGCCGCCCACGCCGGAGTCGTGCAGCAGTTCCGGGATGGCGTTGGACAGGCCACCGGCACCGACGTCGTGGAAGAACTGGATCGGGTTACCTGCGCCCATCGCCACGCAGCGGTCGATGACTTCCTGGCAGCGGCGCTCCATTTCCGGGTTGTCGCGCTGCACGCTGGCGAAATCGAGGTCTTCGGCGCTTTCGCCGGAAGCCACCGACGAGGCCGCGCCGCCGCCCAAACCAATCAGCATCGCCGGGCCGCCGAGCACGATGACCACGTCGCCCGCTTGCAGCTTGATCTTGTCCACCTGCACGCGGTCGATGGCGCCGAGGCCGCCGGCGAGCATGATCGGCTTGTCGTAGGCGCGGGTGATGCCCTCTTCCGGCAGCTCGAAACTGCGGAAATAACCCAGCAAATTCGGGCGGCCAAATTCGTTGTTGAACGCCGCGCCGCCAAGCGGGCCGTCGAGCATGATTTCCAGCGCCGGGGCCATGCGCGGGTTCAGCGCGCGCGGCGCTTCCCACGGCTGCGGCAGCGTGGGGATGCGCAGGTGCGACACCGAGAAGCCGGTCAAGCCGGCCTTCGGTTTACCACCGCGACCGGTGGCGCCTTCGTCGCGGATTTCGCCACCCGCGCCGGTCGAAGCGCCGGGGAACGGCGCAATCGCGGTCGGGTGGTTGTGGGTTTCCACCTTGATCTGGAACGCGCTGGGCACCACCGCTTCGCTGCGGTACTGGCCGGTGGCCGGATCCGGGCGGTAACGCGCCGCCGGCTCGCCTTCGATCACCGCCGCGTTGTCGCTGTACGCGCTCAGGGTGTATTGCGGCGTCTGCTGGTGGGTGTGCTTGATCATGCGGAACAGCGAGCGGTCTTGCTCCTGCCCGTCGATGCTCCAGCTCGCGTTGAAAATCTTGTGCCGGCAGTGCTCGGAGTTGGCCTGCGCGAACATCATCAATTCGACGTCGGACGGGTCGCGGCCCAACTCGGCGTAACGCGCGCGCAGGTAGTCGATTTCATCATCGGCCAGCGCCAAACCGAGGCGCTTGTTGGCACTTTCAAGGTCGGCCAGCGCGATGCGTTCCAGCGGCTTGCGCGCCGGGCTATCGAACAACGCCTGTGCTTGGGCCATGTCGGCCAGCAGCGATTGCGTCATCGGGTCGTGCAGCAGCTTGGCGACGGCGGCCTGCTGCGCCGGGTCGGTGGGCCAGCCGCTCAAGTCGATGCGGGTGCCGCGCTCCACGCGCTGGATCGGCAGGCCCGCGCCGCGCACCAGTTCGGTGGCTTTGCTCGACCACGGCGACAAGGTACCCAAGCGCGGCACCACGTAGCGCGACACCGCGCCAGCGGCGCGTTCGGCCTGCTGCGGCTGGCCTTGCAGGATGCGGCCCAGCGTCTGCTGGTCAACCGCGCCCGTGTCGGCGGCATGGGTGAAATAAACGTGCCAAGCCCCGGTGATGCGCAAGTCGGCGGCGATGGACAGCAGGCGGGATTCAAGACGTTCGCGGCGGAACGGCGAAAGGGCGGCTGCGCCCTCGAGGACGATCATGTCCGGCAGACCATGTGGGAGTCGGGCCGGCCATTGTACCGGAGCCGGCGGCATGGACACGCCAGCGTTTTGCGCCACTTGCCCCGCCCTCCGCACCGGGCCTCCGGCGCGCCCCTGACCCTGGAGGCTTTCCTCCAGATACCCCCGGTAGTGCCGGCCGCTGGCCGGCAACCTCGCACTCCAACATTCATGCAGATGCCGGCCAGCGGCCGGCACTACCTGCATCAGCGATCGGACAGCTTCTCCAGCGCCGCTTTGAGCTGCGCCGGCGGCAGGTAACCGCCTAGTTGGGTGCCATCGGCAGCAAAAATAGCCGGGGTGCCGCTGACGCCCAGCTGCTGGCCGAGGTTGTATTGCATCGCCACCGGATTGGTGCAGCTCTTGGCAGCGACCGGCTTGCCGGCCTTGGCGGCGGTCAGTGCGGCCTTGCGGTCGTCGGCACACCAGACCGAGATCATGTCGGTGTAGTCCTTGCTACCCAGCCCCATGCGCGGAAAGGCAAGGTATTCGACTGCAATACCCTGCTTGTTCAGCTCGGCAATGTCCTGGTGCAGCTTGCGGCAATAACCGCATTCGATGTCGGTGAACACGCTGATGGTGTGCTTGGCGTTCGGCGGCGCGAACACGATGCGGTCGGCGTGCGGCAGCGAGGCCAGCAGGTTGCGGCGGTGCGCCAGCAGGCCAGTGCTGGTGGCCAGCGCGCGCTTCTCGATGTCGTAGGGCTGGGACTGCATCAGGAAGCGGCCGTCGTCGGTGACGTACAGCACCTGCCCGGAGACGACCACTTCGCGGAAGCCGGCAAACGGCGCCGGGCCGATGAAATCCGGGGCAAAATTCGGGTCCAGCTGCTTGAGCGCATCGCGCACGCGCTTGTCGGCGGCGCTGTCGCCGGCCGGTGCGGCCGTGGTGGCGGACGCCGGCGTGGCGGCGGGCTGCTGCGCGCAGGCGGAAAGGCTGATCGCGCCCAGCAGCGCGGCAATGGCAAGACGGAACATCGGCAGTCCACTATGGAGAAAACGGGCAATTCTCGCACACCGGGGCTGCGCGGGCCGTTTCCGCCCCCACCACTGGACAGCCGCCGTGCAGCGCCGGCCCACAGCCGCCACGGCAAGCCGTATCCTCGCGCGATGACCGAAACGCCTGCCCGCCCCTCGCCCCTGTTGATTCGTCGCCTGCTGTCGCTGTTCTACGACCTGTGGCCCTCGCTGGCGCTGTGGATGCTGACGGCGGTGCCGTTCGTGCTGCTGGACGTGGCGCTGAGCGGCGGCAACACCCACCACAACATTGCCCCCTACAGCCCGCTGGGCTGGCTGCTGTGGCTCGCGTGCTGGGGCGTCAGCGGCCTGTATGCAACCGCCAGCTGGAAGCGCGGCGGGCAGACTCTGGGTATGCGCCCCTGGCGGCTGCGACTGCAAACGCCGGATGGGCGGGCGCCGACGCAGGCAATGCTGTGGAAGCGCTATGCGATCGGCACGCTGTCGCTGTTGTGCGGCGGGCTGGGCTTCTGGTGGGCCCTGTTCGACAAGCAGAAGCTGGCGTGGCACGACCGCTTCAGCAATACCCTGCTGGTGCGCTTGCCCAAGCCATAGAGGCCATCGCCCGACCACAGGCCGGCGGCGCGCAGCGCCGGACTGTTGCATGCAGGCGCATCGACGGTACCGGCCAAAGGCCGGCACCTCCCCATCAAGCGCTGCGCCGTTTGAACAGCCAACCGGACACGGCCAACATCACGATCGGCGGCAGCGCGTAGGCGATGCGGTAATCAAACTTCAGCGCGCCGGCCATGCGCCCGAAGAACATCTGCAACAGCAGGAAACCCAGCGCGAACAGCATGCCCAGAAACAGGCGCTTGCCCATGCCACCGCTGCGCAGCGAGCCGAACGCGAACGGCACCGCCGCCAAGCACAGCGCCAGCACGTTCAGCGGGTAGAACCAGCGGCTCCAATAGGTGTCCTCGTAGTCGCGCGCGTCCAGCCCGTTGCGCTTGCGGTAGTCGATGCCAGTGCGCAATTCGGCGGCCGAAAGGCTGCGCGGCTTGACCAAGCCGGAGGCCAGCGCGGCGGCATCCAGGTCCGACTCCCAATGTTCGCTGGCCGCTTGCTGCCGAGTGACCGAGCGCTCGCCGAACACGTCGCGCCGCACCTGCTCCAGCGTCCAGCCATTGGCGTCGTGGCGTGCGGTGGCGGCATGGGTCAGGCTGGCCAACCGCCCATCGGCATCCAGCCGGTACAGGCGCACGTCGTGCAGCAGCAGGCGGCTCTTGCCGTTCTCGTCCAGCTGTTCTTCGCCGGTCTGCGCGTTGAGGAAGGTGTCGCCTTCGCGCGCCCACAGGCCGGAATAACGGGCCACGGCCATGTTGGTGTTGAACTTGGCGCTCGCCTTGAGCGAATCGGCCTTTTCCTGCGCCCACGGCGCCAGAGTTTCGCCATTGGCGACCATCAGCGCGGTCAGCAGCGACAAGGCGATGGCCACCGAAATGGCGATGCGCCGCCGCGACAGGCCCACCGCGCGCAGCGCGGTCAGTTCCGAGGTCGCCGCCAGCTGCCCCAACCCCATCAGCGCGCCGATCACCGCCGCCATCGGGAACAAGGTGTAGGCACGGCGCGGCAGGGTGTAGGCGGTCCACGCCAGCGCGTGGCTGAAACTGTAGCTGCCGGTGCCGATGTTGTTGGCTTCGCCGGACAACGCCATGATCGCGTCCAGCCCCAGCAGCACCAGCCACACCACCAGCACGGTGGCCAGCACGCTGCGGCCGACGTAAATGTCGTGGATGCGCGGGCCCAGCTTCATGCGGCGGCTCCGTTGCGGCGGCGACGCAGGCGGCCGTCGCGGAAATACAGCCAGACCGCCAACGCCAGCAACGGCAGCGTCAGCCACCACAGACCGGCCGCCGCCGGCAGCTTGCCGGTCGCCAGCCATTGCCGGCCGGTGATCATCAGGCTCACGCCCACCACGTAGGCAAGGAAGGCCAGCATGATGCTGCCGTAGCGTTGCTGCCGCGGCGCGCTGCGCGACAACGGCAGCGCCAGCAGCGCGAAGGCCAGCGCCAGCAACGGCGGGGTGATGCGCCAGTGCAGTTGCGCCTGCGCTTCGCGGCGGGCATCGCCGAACAGGCGGGTAGTTGGCAGCATTTCCGGGTCGTCCTGATTGCGCGGCTCGTCGCGGTCGGGCAACGCCACCTCATTGCTGGCGTAGCGCATCAACCGGTAGTCCAGCGCGCCGTCGGCCGGGCCTTCGACCCGGTAGCCGTCCTCCAACCGCAGGAAGCGCTGGCGCTCGCCTTCGAAGAACATCGCGCCGCTGTTGGCCGACACCACGTCGATGCGGTCGCCCTTCTGCCGTTGCATGAAGATCTTGCCCATGCCGGTGCCGTCCTCGCTGAGCGAGGCCAGATAGACGATGCCGCCACCGGACAGCTGGGTGAACTTGCCCGGCTCCAGCCCGGCCACCACCATGCTGCGGCTGGCGTTGTCGAGCAGCCGTTCGGCACTGCGGTCGGCCCACGGCCCCAGCCACAGCGAGCAGGCCGCAATCAGCGCGACCACCGGCAGCACCAGCAGCAGGATCGGCCGCAGCAACCGCTTCGGGCCGACGCCCACCGCAGTGAGCACCGCCATTTCCGAATCGCGGTAGAGCCGGGCAATGGCCAGCGACACACCCAGCAACAACGCCAGCGGCAGGATGATCGGCAGATAGACGACGAATTGCAGGCCCAATTGCGACAGCAGCAGCCCAGCCGGCATCCGCCCATCGGCGATGCGGCCGAGGATGTCCACCAGCACGCCGCCGACACTGACCACCAGCAGCACGGTCAAAGTGGCCAGAAAGCTCTGGACGAAGTCACTCAGCAGGTAGCGGTCAAGCTTGGACATGGGGGCGGTGGTTTAAACTCCCGGTTTCGTTCGCGGCGCGCCCCACCGGCTCGGAGGGGTGGAAACAGTCCGCGATTGTACGGATTTGGCAATGGAATCTGATCAATGTCTCTGCAATTCACCCTGAACCACGCCGCCCCCGCCAGCGCCAGCTTCGACTGCATCGTCGTCGGCGCCTTCTCCGACAAGTCGCTGTCCCCGGCGGCACAGGCGCTGGATGCCGTGTCCGGTGGCCGCATTGCGGTGCTGGTCGAGCGCGGCGACGTCGGCGGCAAGACCGGCAACACCGCACTGCTGCACGACCTGCCGGGCGTGGCCGCGCCGCGGGTGCTGGTCATCGGCCTCGGCGACCCGGCCAAGTTCGGGGTGGCGCAATACCTCAAGGCAGTGGGCGACGCCGCCCGCGCGCTCAAGAGCGGGGCGACCCGCAGCGCGCTGTTCACCCTGTCCGAACTGATCGTTGCGGGCCGCGACGCGGCGTGGAACATCCGCCAGGCCATCATCACCGCCAACCACGCCAGCTACCGCTATACCGCCACCCTCGGCAAGAAGAAGCCGGAGGCACCGGGGCTGGAAACGCTGGCGATCCTCGGCAGCGACGCAACCGCGCTGGCGCAGGGCCAGGCCATTGCCGCCGGCGTCGAATACGCGCGCGAGCTGGGCAACCTGCCGCCGAACCTGTGCACCCCGGCCTATCTGGCCGAAACCTCGGTCAAGTTCGCCGCCGAGCATGAAGGCGCATCGGCCGAAATCCTCGACGAGCAGCAGATGGAAACGCTCGGCATGGGTTCGCTGCTGGCCGTGGCCCGCGGTTCGGCCAACCGCCCGAAGCTGGTCGTGCTGAAGTGGACCGGCTTGCCACAAGCAAGCGGCGGCGACGCCAAGCCCTACGTGCTGGTCGGCAAGGGCATCACCTTCGACACCGGCGGCGTCAACCTGAAGACGCAGGGCGGCATCGAGGAAATGAAGTACGACATGTGCGGCGCGGCCAACGTCATCGGCACCTTCGTCGCCGCGGTGAAGGCCAAGCTGCCGCTGAACCTGGTCGTAGTCGTGCCCGCGGTGGAGAACGCCATCGACGGCAACGCCTACCGCCCGTCCGACGTCATCACCTCCATGTCCGGCAAGACCATCGAGGTCGGCAACACCGACGCCGAAGGCCGCCTGATCCTGTGCGACGCGCTGACCTATGCGCAGCGCTTCGAGCCGCAGGCCCTGATCGACGTGGCCACCCTCACCGGCGCATGCATGGTCGCGCTGGGCCACCAGACCGCCGGCCTGATGAGCAAGCACGACGACCTGGCGAACGAGCTGCTGGCCGCCGGCGAGCACGTGTTCGACCGCGCCTGGCGCCTGCCGCTGTGGGACGAATACCAGCCGATGCTCGATTCCACCTTCGCCGACGTCTACAACATCGGCGGCCGCTGGGCCGGTGCGATCACCGCTGGCTGCTTCCTGTCGCGCTTTGCCGAAGGCCAGCGCTGGGCGCACCTGGACATCGCCGGCGTCGCCAGCGACGAGGGCAAGCGCGGCATGGCGACGGGCCGGCCGGTGGGCCTGTTGGCGCAGTGGTTGTTGGATCGCTGTGCGGTGTGATTGGTGATTCGTGATTGGTGATTCGAAAAAGCAGGCTTTGCCGCCTTCCCATCGAATCACCAATCTCGCAAATCACCGCTCTACGAATCACCAATCACCAATACACGAATCACGGCTCTTGACCCATGCGCGCCGACTTTTACCTGATCGCCAAGCCCCGCTTCCTGACCGAGCCGTTGAAACTGGTCTGCGAGCTGGCGCGCAAGGCCAACGACGCCAGCCAGTACACGCTGGTACTGGCGCGCGATGCGGCGCAGGCCGAGGAGCTGGACGAACTGCTGTGGTCGTTCGACCCCGACGCCTACATCCCGCACCAGATCGTCGGCGAGGACGTGGACGAGGAAGAAGCCATCGTGCTGATCGCCACGCCCGGCACCGACGCGCCGACCCGCCCACTGGTCATCAACCTGCGCGACGAGCCATACCTCGGCCCCTGCGAGCGGGTGCTGGAAGTGGTGCCCGCCGACCCCTCCGCGCGCGAACCGCTGCGCGAGCGCTGGCGCCAGTACAAGGCCGCCGGCTACACGCTCAACAAGCACGATATGTAGGTGGAGCCGGGATTCGTGATTGGTAATTGGTGATTCGTGAAAGCGGCCTCCCTGTCGCCGAATCGTCACTCTCGCGAATCACCGCTCTTTCGAATCACCAATTACCAATTACCAATCACGTCTTCCCGATGACTACCCTCGATTCCAGCTACGACCCCAAATCCTTCGAATCCAATATCTACGCGGGATGGGAAGACAAGGGCCACTTCAAGCCGTCCGGCAAGGGCGAGCCTTACACCATCCTGCTGCCGCCGCCCAACGTCACCGGCACCCTGCACATGGGCCATGCGTTCCAGCAGACGCTGATGGACGCGCTGATCCGCTACCACCGCATGCGCGGCTTTGATGCGCTGTGGCAGGTGGGCACCGACCACGCCGGCATCGCCACCGAAATGGTGGTCAGCCGCAACCTCGCGCTGGAGGGCAAGGGCGAAACCCGCGACTCGCTGGGCCGCGACGGCTTCATCGGCAAGGTGTGGGAGTGGAAGGCGCACTCGGGCAACGTGATTGAAGGGCAGATGCGCCGCCTCGGCACCTCGGCCGACTGGTCGCGCAGCACCTTCACGATGGATGAAGGCCCGAGCGAGGCGGTGGTTGAATCCTTCGTGCGCTGGCATGAGCAGGGTTTGATCTACCGCGGCCAGCGGCTGGTCAACTGGGATCCGGTGCTGAAGACCGCCATTTCCGATTTGGAAGTGGAGAGCGTCGAGGAAGACGGCTTCCTGTGGTCGATTGCCTATGCGCTGGAAGACGGCGCCAGCTACGAGCACGTCGAAGTTGATGCCGATGGCAACGAGACGCTGCGCGAAACCCGCAATTATCTGGTGGTCGCCACCACCCGCCCGGAAACCCTGCTCGGCGACACCGCGGTGATGGTGCACCCGGAAGACACGCGCTACGCCCATCTGATCGGCAAGCGCGTGACCCTGCCGCTGACCGGCCGCAGCGTGCCGGTGATCGGCGACGACTACGTGGACAAGGCGTTCGGCACCGGCGTGGTCAAGGTCACGCCTGCACATGACTTCAACGACTACCAGGTCGGCGTGCGCCACGGCCTGCCGATGATCAACCTGTTCACCGAGGTTGCCGCGCTCAACGAAAACGCCCCCGAAAAATACCGCGGGCTGGACCGCTACGAAGCACGCAAAGTGATCCTGGCCGAGCTGGAAGCGCTGGACATCCTCGTCGAAACCAAGGCGCACAAGCTGCAGGTGCCACGTGGCGACCGCACCGGGCAGGTGATCGAGCCGTACCTGACCGACCAGTGGTTCGTGAAGATGGACGCGCTGGCAAAGCGCGGTCTGGAGTTGGTCGAGAACGGCGCGATCAAGTTCGTGCCGGCCAACTGGATCAACACCTATCGCCACTGGATGGAGAACATCCAGGACTGGTGCATCAGCCGCCAGCTCTGGTGGGGCCACCGCATCCCGGCGTGGTTCGATACCGAGGGTAAGTGCTACGTCGGCCGCAATGAAGCCGAGGTGCGTGAAAAGCACGGGCTGGGCGATGACGTCGCGCTGCATCAAGACAGCGACGTGCTGGAAACGTGGTTCTCCTCGCAGTTGTGGCCGTTCTCCACGCTGGGCTGGCCGAATGAAGCGGCGATGGCGCAGCGCGGTTTCGACCGTTACCTGCCGTCGAACGTGCTGGTCACGGGCTTTGACATCATCTTCTTCTGGGTGGCGCGCATGATCATGGCCACCGACAGCTTCACCGGGCAGATTCCGTTCAAGGACGTCTATATCACCGGCCTGATCCGCGATGCGCAGGGCCAGAAGATGTCCAAGTCCAAGGGCAACGTGCTCGACCCGCTGGACATCATCGACGGCATCAGCATCGACGAGCTTGTCGCCAAGCGCACGCACGGCCTGATGCAGCCGAAGATGGCCGAGAAGATCGAAAAGGCCACGCGCAAGGAGTTCCCGGACGGCATCATCGCCCACGGTGCCGACGCGCTGCGCTTCACCATCGCCGCATTGGCCACCCACGGGCGCGACATCAAGTTCGACATGGGCCGCGCCGAGGGCTACAAGAACTTCTGCAACAAGCTGTGGAATGCCAGCCGCTTCACCCTGATGAATACCGAGGGTGGTGATTCGGGATTGGTGATTCGTGATTCGGAAAAGCTTGCGACCGTCACCGATGCGGAGAAGTGGATTCTTTCGCGCTTGGCAAAAGTTTCCGCCGAGGCGCAGCAGCATTTCGCCGATTACCGTTTCGACTTGCTGGCACAGTGCCTGTACGAGTTTGTCTGGAACGAGTTCTGCGACTGGTTCCTCGAACTGACCAAGCCGGCACTCAATGGCAACGACACGGCGGCGGCTGAAAGCACCCGCCACACCCTGCTGTACGTGCTTGAAGCCGTGCTGCGCCTGCTGCACCCGCTGATTCCGTTCGTCACCGAGCAGTTGTGGCAGCAGGTTGCCCCGCGCCTTGGCATCGCCGCCGACACGCTGTCGCTGCGCGCCTACCCGACCGCCAACGAGTTCGCCGGCGACTACACGCAGGCCGAAGCCGACGTGGAGTGGTTCAAGACGATGGTCAGCGCCCTGCGCCGCGTGCGCAGCGAGTTGAACGTGCCGCCGTCCAAGCAGGTGCGCCTGCTGCTACAAGGCGGCAACGAGGCCGAGCGTGCCCGTGTCGAACGCTTCGCCTCGCAGCTGCGCTTCCTGCTCAAGCTGGAAAGCATCGACTGGCTGGCCGGCGACGCGCAGACCCCGCCGGCCGCGGCCGCCATCGTCGGTGAACTGAAGCTGCTGGTGCCGCTGGAAGGCTTGGTCGATCTGGATGCCGAACGCGCGCGCCTGGACAAGGAAATCGCCCGCGTTTCGGCCGAGAAGGAAAAGAGCGAAACCAAGCTGTCCAAGTTCACCGACAAGGTGCCGGCAGCGGTGGTCGAGCAGGAGCGCGTGCGCCTGGCCGACTGGAACAGCCAGTTGGCCGGCCTGCAAGAGCAACGCGCCAAACTGTAAAAGCCAGAGCGCCGGTGGGTGCCGACCATTGGTCGGCACTGCTTCACGGCGCAGGAGCGCACCTTGGTACGCGATGGGGCTATACCGGTAAAACCTCTCGCGCACCAAGGTGCACTCCTACCCAATTCGGTTACAACGGCGGCATCGTGGCGATGTCCTCGCCCACCAACTCCATCGCCATCACCAGCGCATCCTCGCGGCCATTCCCGGCCGGGTAATAACGCGGCCGGCGGCCAATCTCGTTGAACCCCTCGCTGTGGTACAGCGCAATGGCCGGCGCATTGGACGGGCGCACTTCGAGGAACACGCGCAACGCGCCCTGCTGCCGCGCCACCTGCACCAACTCACGCAGCAAACGCCGGCCCCAGCCGCGCGACTGGCAATGCGGATCGACACCAACATTGAGCACGTGCGCCTCGTCGGCGGCGATGCTCAACAAGCCGTAGCCGACGATGGCCCCGTCCTGCTCCAACACCCGCCCCGGATAACCGGCGCGCAGGCAATCCTGAAAGATGCCGCGCGTCCACGGGAACGGGTAGGCGCGCAGTTCCACCTCCATCACCGCATCAAGGTCGCCCTCGTACAGGGGCCGCAGCACCGGCTGCGGCAGCGTTGTCACCGCGTTCATTGCCGCTGCTTGCGCCGCAACGCGCGCAGCTGCGGCCACAGCGCACGCTTGGCGGCCGGATTGGCGCGCAACTCGGCCAGCGGCCAGCCATCCATCAGCGCGCGGGTCTGCGGATCGTTGGGATTGCAGCCGGAGGCGCGCAGCAGCGCGATTTGCAGGCGATCAGGCAGGCGCGGCCCGCCGCCACGGCGCGACGCAGCGCGATTTTCGGCAACGGTGTCCGGCTCGGCCGGAGAAACCCGCTGCGGTGGCTCCACCGCCGGCGGGGGCGGTGCGCGGCGCGGCTCCCGCACCGGCTCGGCCAGCGGTGGCGCAACCGGCGGCGCCTCAGCTACTGCCGGCAGCGCCTCCAATGCCCCGCCATGCAGATAGACGGCATGGCCCATCGCCTGCAACCACGCCTGTTGCTGCGGCGACCACGGCAACGCGGGCAACGCGCCGCTCACTGCGCCTTGTCGGCCGGCTGGCGCCAGCGCTGCCACAGCCACATCGCCGGGCCGGACAGCGCGTAGATCACGCCGACGACGAACAAGGTGCGCGGCAGATCGACCACCATGACCGCGATGATGATCGGCACCAGCGCCAGCGCAACGAACGGCACCCGCTCCGAGCGCGGCCCCTTCTCGCCGCCACCCTTGAAGCTCCAGAAGCGGATGCGGCTGACCATCAGCAGCGCGGCAGTGATGGTCACCGCCAGCGCCACATAGCGCAGCTCCTCGCCGCTCCAGCCCAGCCTGCCATCGGCGAAGGCCCAGACAAAGGACATCATCAAGCCCGCCGCCGCCGGGCTGGCCAGGCCAACGAACCAGCGCTTGTCCACCACGCCCACCTGGGTGTTGAAGCGCGCCAGCCGCAGTGCCGCGCAGGCCGCGTACAGGAAGGCGACCGCCCAGCCCACCCGGCCCATCACGTCGCCATCGAACTTCAGCGAGGCCAGCGCCCAGTGGTACATCACCAGCGCCGGAGCCATGCCGAAGCTGACCAGATCGGCCAGCGAGTCGTACTGCACGCCGAACTCGCTGCTGGTGCCAGTCAGGCGCGCGACGCGGCCGTCGAGGCCATCCATCACCGCCGCCACGAACACGGCGATGCTGGCGTTGACGAACTGGCCATTGGCCGCGGCGATGATCGCGTAGAACCCGGCGAACAGGCCGGCGGTGGTGAACAGATTGGGCAGCAGGTAGATGCTGCGCGAGCGCGGGGGCGGGCGGTTATGGTCCATGCTTCGCAGTTTACATGCCCGGTCGTTTGATCGACTTGCATGGCGCCCCGCCGGATGCTGCAATCGGCCAAACCCATGCCCCCCGGAGCCGCCATGCGCGCCCTGCCCCGCCTTTGTTGCCTGTTGCTGTTGGTCAGCGCCACCGCCACCGCGGGCCCCCTGTACAAGTGGAAGGACGCCAACGGCGTCACCCAGTATTCCGAGCGCCCGCCGACCGGGCAGAAATACGAAACCCGGCGCATCACCACCAGCGGCGCGTCGGTGGCCGAGGCCGCGCCGGCCAAGGTCGACGAATCCCCGCAATGCGCCTCGGCGCGCCGCAACCTGGAACTGCTGTCCGGCAACGGCCCGCTGATGCAGGACACCGATGGCGACGGCAAGCCCGACGCGCCGCTGGAAGACAACCAGCGCGCGGCGCAGAAGCAACTGGCCGAAGCGGCCGTGGCGGTTTACTGCAAATAACGCGGGCGGCTTTGAAGCCCCTCTCCCATCCGGGAGATGGGTTGGGGTGAGGGTATGGGGCGAAGCCCTCTCCTGATTAGCCCCGACCCTCAGCCATGAAAGTTGCTCGCAGCACGCAACCGTGGCTCCGGACAAGGGATGCAGCGCATCATTGCCGTTGCAAGTCGCGGCAGCATTTGGCGCAAGTGGAACCGGCGGTTGAAGCGGTAGGCCGCTTCGGCCAGATAGCGCCGTGCGTACTTGGCTTGTCTGATGGCGTGGTAGGTGCCGCTGATCGCGCGCTTGAGGTTGCCCAGCACGACGTTGACCCATCGCGCGCCGGGCACTTCTGTCGCTGCGCGACCGCCACCGGTGACGAGTGTGGTGTGGGCGTGCCCGGCGTCTTCGAGTCGGCGAAAGCAGGCCAGGCCATCACTGTAGACCTCGCACTCTGGCGCAAGGCGACGTGCGATCCAGTCTTCGAGCGAGGCATTGTCGAAGCTGCGCACCGGCTCGATCACGGCGAAGCTGGGGTGCTGGTGATCTTCGTTGGTCTGCACGGCGATCACGAATGCCTGCTTGTTCTCCGAGCCGCGCCCGGGCTTGCCGCCGTTGCGCTCGCCACCCAGATAGGCGTCGTCGAGCTGCACGAAGCCGTTGAGTCTCCGGGATTCTTCGCGCTCAGCCATCGCTTGCATGACCTTGTGTTTCACGCGCCAGGCGGTCTTGTAGTTGACGCCCAGGTGCCGCATCAGCTCCAACGCCGCCAGGTTGGTCTTGGTCGCGGTCAGCAGGTGAATGGCCAGCATCCAGGTGCGCAGTGGGAGCTTGGTGCCCTCGAACAGGGTGCCCGCGGTCAGGGTGGTCTGGTGCCGGCAGGCTCGGCACTGGTAGTACATTGTCGTGCCGCGCTTGAAGCGCGATCGGGCGCGCCCATGACAGCCCGGGCAGCGGAAGCCTTGCGGCCAACGCCACTTGTACAGGGCGCGGTAGCACTTGGCCTCGGTGCCGTAGCGCTGGATGAACGCGCTCATCGACATCCCCGGCTGGAACTGCACGGCATTGATGCTCATGACCCCACCTCGTTGCACTCAGGTGGCTCCATGCTGTGCCGCCGGAGACGCAGATCCTGCGACTGGCGGCTGAGGGTTGGGGCTAATCAGGAGCCCTCTTGATGTCTGGCTTTACGAAGCTTCGCACGAACCCTCATCCGCCCCTGCGGGACACCTTCTCCCGAAGGGAAAAGGGAATCGGCTTTCCGCACCTTACGCGATAACACCTGCCGGGCAAGCCCGGCAGCTATGGGCGCGCGCTACGCATGCCACACCAAGGCTTCTGGCAAAATAGCGGATTCCGCCGTTCGCCAAAGCCCCTGCCATGCACCTTTCCCGCTTCCACCTGCACACCACCAAGGAAACCCCCGCCGACGCCGAGCTGGTCAGCCACAAGCTGATGCTGCGTGCGGGCATGATCCGCAAGCTGGCCTCCGGCCTCTACACGTGGTCGCCGCTGGGCCTGCGCGTGCTGCGCAAGGTGGAAGCCATCGTGCGCGAGGAAATGAACCGCGCCGGCGCGGTGGAGCTGCAGCTGCCGACCATCCAGCCGAAGGAGCTGTGGGAGGAAACCGGGCGCTGGGAGAAGTTCGGCAACCAGTTGCTGAAAATCCGCGACCGCAAGGAGCAGGAATACTGCTACAGCCCCACCGCCGAGGAAGCCGTTACCGATTTTGCGCGGCAGGAGCTGTCCAGCTACAAGCAATTGCCGGTCAATTTCTACCAGATCCAGACCAAGTTCCGCGATGAAATCCGCCCGCGTTTCGGGGTGATGCGCGCGCGCGAATTCCTGATGAAGGACGCCTATTCCTTCCATCTGGACGAAGCCAGCCTGGTTGCCGAATACGAAAACATGAAGGCCGCCTATGTGCGCATCTTCACCCGGCTGGGGCTGGAGTTCCGCGCGGTACAGGCCGATTCCGGCGCAATTGGCGGCGACGCTTCGCAGGAATTCCATGTGATCGCCGATTCCGGCGAGGACGCGCTGGTGTTTTCCACCGGCTCGGATTATGCCGCCAACGTCGAGGCGGCGATTGCCGCCGACCCGACACCGCGCGTGGCGGCCAGCGAGGAACTGCGCAAGGTCGAAACCCCGACCCAGAAAACCTGCGAGGACGTGGCCACGCTGATGGGTATCGCGCTGCTGCGCACGGTCAAGAGCGTGGCGGTGATGACCACCGAAAACGATTTCGTGCTGGCGCTGGTGCGCGGCGACCACGAGGTCAATGAAATCAAACTGGCCAAGGTTGCCGGCTTGGCCGATTACCGCATGGCCAGCGAGGCTGAAATTGCCGACCACCTTGGCAGCGAGCCGGGTTTCCTCGGCCCGCTGAATCCGCGCAAGGCGATCCGCGTGGTCGCCGACCGCGACGTGGCGGCAATGGCCGATTTCGTCATCGGCGCCAATGAAAAGGGCTTCCACATCGCCGGCGTCAACTGGGGCCGCGACCTGCCCGAGCCGGAAGTGGCCGATATCCGCAACGTGGTGGCCGGCGACCGTGCCCGCGACGGCGGCGAATTGAAAATCGCGCGCGGCATCGAGGTCGGCCATGTATTCCAGCTCGGCCGCAAATACGCCGAGGCGCTCAAGGCCACGGTGCTGGACGAGAACGGCAAGGCCGCGGTGATGGCGATGGGCTGCTACGGCATTGGCGTGTCGCGCATCGTCGCCGCGGCGATCGAGCAGAATCACGACGACGCCGGCATCGTCTGGCCGGTGGCAATGGCTCCCTGGCAGGCAGTGGTGTGCGTGATCAACCCGAAGCAGGACGCGGCCATTGCCAGCGCCGCCGAAGCACTGCTGGCCGATTTGCAGGCCGCTGGCATCGACGCGGCACTGGACGACCGCGGCCTGCGCCCCGGCGCAATGTTTGCCGACATGGAATTGATCGGCATCCCGCACCGCATCGTGGTGTCCGAGCGCGGCCTGGCCGCCGGCACGTTCGAATACCGCGCGCGCACCGCCAGCGAAGCGGAGAATCTGGACAAGGCCACCCTGCTCGGCAAACTCATCGGCTGAACGGCATTGCCGTCGAAACCCTCGCGAAAGGGGCGGATATACCCCTTTCGCGTTCCCGCAGGCCTGCCCGCGCGCCTTCGACCTGCGGCAGCGGCACCGGCCATCGGCAGGTTTTTAGCGGCCCATCCAAGCCGGATATTTGGCAATCCGGCAATTTGCCCCTTATGCTCCGTCGCGCCGCCACGGAATGGCGATACCCTTTAGCCCAATAATCCGGAGTATCTGCCCGATGAGTATCGACCTGAGCCGCATGTCGGCCAAAGAATTGTCCTCCCTGATCCGCGACGCGCAGAAGCGCAAGACCGTGGTTTCCAAGCGCCAACCCATCACCAAGGTGCGCGCGCAGCTGGTCAAGGCCGCGCAAAAGGCCGGTTACACCATCAACGAACTGTTCGGCGCCGGTACCCCGGCTGCGGTGGCAAAGGCCCCGCGCGCGGCGCGCGGCAGCAAGGTGGCCAAGAACAAGGGCAGCAAGATCGCGCCGAAATATCGTGACCCGGCCAATCCGGCCAATACCTGGACCGGCCGCGGCAAGCAGCCGCGCTGGCTGGCTGGATACACCAATGGTGGCCGCAAGGTCGAGGATTTCCTGATCCAGCAGTAAGCCGGACCCGGATTGCCGCAATGGAAACGCCGGCATTTGCCGGCGTTTTCGTTTGCACGGGGAAAATCAAGAGGCAAATTCCCTGCGCGGGAACCGTGGGGTTTTCGCCCGCGCACCCAGCGCTGGCCCGCCCCCCGCTTTCAGAGATTTTTGCGCGCCGGTATCAACAGATTGCCGAACAGCAACCCTGCCACCAGCGCCGCCACCACATTCAGCACCGTCAGCAGCGCCGATTCGCCAGCCGTCACGTTCTGCTGCTGGATCAGGCTCAATACCCCGCGCAGGCTGATGCTGCCGGGCACCAGCATGATGATGCCGGGCAGGCGCACGATGGCGCCGGGCCGCTGCGCGACGCGACCGAACAGGTTGCCGGCCGCGGCCAACGCCATCGCCGCAAGGAAAACACCGGCCGGGCCACCCCATGCCTGGCCGGCGTAACGGGAAATGGCATAACCGGCCAGCGAGGCGGCCATCACCCATGGATAATCGCGCCAAGACGCGCGGAACAGCATTGCGAAGGCGAACGCGGCCAGCGCCACCGAGCCCCATTCCACCCATTCCGGCTGCGGCCGCGAGGGGCGTATCTGCGGCTCCAGCCCCAGCAGCTGGGCAATGGTCACCGCGATCATCGCACCGACGGTGAGTTTCATGATCGTGGTCAGCGCACCGGCAAAGCGCGCGGTGCCCGATACCCAATGCTGGCTGGCCAATTCGTTGACCGCGTTGGTCAACGACATACCGGGCAGCAACACCACCAGCGCGGCGATGATCACCGAATTCTGGTTCAACGGGCCGATGTAGGTGGCCACCAATACCGCGATGAAACCAGCCAGCAGCGCGGCCAGCGCCTCGCTGGCCTCGCGGGTGGCGACGCGGCGATCGGTATAGAACAGCAGCAGCCCTATCAGCAGCCCGGTGACGCCTGCGGTCACCACGTCCAGCCACGGCAGCCGCCACATGCCGGCCACGCCGGCCGAGCCGAGGCAGAAAGACAGCAGCATCTGCACGTGGTCGCGCCAAGTCGGGTCCTTGTCGAGCCGACGCAGCGCAGTATGGCCCTGGGCGATGCTCATCTGCCCGGCGGCCACTGCGTCGGCGATGCGGTCGGCCATCGCCAGCTTGTGCAGGTTGTTGTCACCCGGCCCGAGGCGGATCACGCGGGTGATGTCGCTGGAACCGATCGCCTGAGTGGGGTCGCTGAAACTGAGGATGATGCCGGTCGGGTTCGACCACGGCTCGCAATCCAGGTCAAGTTGCTGCGACAGCGCCACCACCGCGGCCTCCAGCCGCTGCGCGGTGGTGCCGTAGCGGTGCAGGCGGCCGGCGATTTCGGTGACGAAGGCCACGCGCTGCGCGTAGGTGGCGCGGCTGGAAAAGGATTCAGTGGATTCGGCGGACATGCGCACTAGTATTACCCGTAAAGCGGCCGCCATACTCACCCGCTGGCAACGGAATGACCGGTTATGCTCGACCGCGGATGCCCCCGATGAAACAACCCCGACCGCCCCATTGCGCGATGGCCCCGAATGCCGACGGCCAGATCAGGCTGTCCGGCAGTTGGACGCTGTCCAGCGCGCTGCATTCGGCGGAAGTGTTGCGCGCGCTGGACCCGCCGCCACGCGTGCTGGATGCCCGCGGCATCGAGCAGCTGGATTCGGCCGGCGTACTGCAACTGCTGCGTTTCGCGCATCGCCTCGGCCTGGCCGACGACGCACTGCTGTTCCGCGACGAACACCGCGCGCTGGTTTCCACCATCGAGGAAGTGGCCGACGAGCGCCCAAAGCCGCAGCGCGATTACGGCGTGGCCGCGGCGCTGGAACGGCTGGGCCGCTCGATGCACGCCATCGGCGGCAACATCGTGGTGCTGCTCGGCTTCTTCGGCGAGAACCTGGCCAAGCTGGCGCGGCTGCTGCGCCAGCCGCGGCGCCTGCGCCTGACCGCCACCGTGCACCAGATGGAAGAAGTGGGGCTGAACGCGGTGCCGCTGATCGCGCTGTTGTCGTATCTGGTGGGCGCGGTCATCGCCTTCCTCGGCTCGACCATCCTGCGCGACTTCGGCGCGGAAATTTACGTGGTCGAACTGGTCAACATTGCCTTCCTGCGCGAATTCGGCGTGCTGCTCACCGCCATCGTGCTGGCCGGGCGCACCGCCAGCGCCTTCACCGCGCAGATCGGCGCGATGAAGGCGCGCGAGGAGATCGACGCCATCCGTACCCTCGGGCTGGACCCGACCGACCTGCTGGTGCTGCCGCGGGTGCTGGCGCTGCTGGTGATGCTGCCGCTGCTGACCTTCATCGCGATGCTGGCCGGCCTGGCCGGCGGCGTCACCGTCGGTGCGTTCGACCTCGGCATCCCGCCACAGATGTACATCGCGCGCATGCACGACACGATGGAAGTCCGGCACTTCCTCGTCGGGCTGTCGAAGGCACCGGTGTTCGCGGTCATCATCGCCCTGATCGGCTGTCTGGAAGGGCTGAAGGTGGAAGGCACCGCGCAATCGGTGGGCGAGCGCACCACTTCCAGCGTGGTGCAGACCATCTCGTTGGTCATCGTCCTCGACGCGCTGGCCGCGTTGTGGTTCATGCATGTTGACATGTGACTGGTGATTCGTGATTCGTGATTCGGAAAAGCAAGAGCAAATGCCGACGTCCGCCGAAAAGGCCGGGGAGCCGGCTGTTGCCCTTTCCAATCACCAATCACCAATCACCAATCACGACCTTGCCAATCACACCGCGAATACGGACGCCGACAACGCCGTCATCAAGGTGCGCGGGCTGGTCAACCGCTTCGGCAGCCAGACCGTGCACGACGGGCTGGATCTGGACGTGCGCCGCGGCGAAATCCTCGGCGTGGTCGGTGGCTCGGGCACCGGCAAATCAGTGCTGATGCGCTCCATCCTCGGCCTGCGCATGCCCGATGCCGGGCAGATCGAAGTACTGGGCGAGGACGCGCGTTCGGACGAACCTGCCGCACGCCTGCACATCGAGCGCAATACCGGCGTGCTGTTCCAGGATGGCGCGCTGTTCTCCTCGCTCACCGTCGGCGAGAACGTACAGGTGCCGCTGAAGGAGCATTACGGGCAGCTGCCCGAACTGTGGCATTACGAACTGGCGCTGCTGAAGGTGAAGCTGGCCGGGTTGCCGGCCGACGCCATCAACAAGCTGCCCTCGCAGCTGTCCGGCGGCATGCGCAAGCGCGCCGGGCTGGCGCGTGCGCTGGCGCTGGACCCACCCTTGTTGTTCCTCGACGAACCCACCGCCGGCCTCGACCCGATCGGCGCGGCTGCGTTCGACCGGCTCATCAAAGCGCTGCAGGAAGCGCTGGGCCTGACCGTGTTCCTGATCACCCACGACCTGGACACGCTCTACGCCATCTGCGACCGCGTGGCGGTGCTGGCCGACCACAAGGTGATCGCCTGCGTGCCGCTGGCCGAAATCGAACGCCTCGACCACCCGTGGATACGCGAATATTTCCACGGCCCGCGTGCGCGGGCAGCGCGTGAAAGCGGGAAACGGGGAGCGGGGAAACAGGAATGAGCCGCTCCTGTTGCCTCGCCTTCATCGCCCTGCTGCGATCTTCACCCTTCGACAGATCCAACGCCGCCGCCCACCAACGCCCCCTGTCCCTCATTCCCAGTTCCCGGCCGTGACCCCATGGAAACCAAAGCCAATTACGTCCTGATTGGAGCCTTCACCCTCATCGTCGGGCTGGCGCTGCTCGGCTTCGGCCTGTGGGCGGCCAAGTATTCCTCCGACCGCACCTGGCAAGAGTACCGCGTGGTGTTCGACGAGGCCGTCACCGGCCTGTCGGTGGGCAGCCCGGTGCAATACAACGGCATCGCCGTCGGCTCGATCACCGAACTGACGCTGGCGCCGGACGACCCGCGCAAGGTCATCGCCAAGGTGCGGTTGAACTCCACCACCCCGGTCAAGACCGACACCCGTGCCAAGCTGGCCATCACCAGCCTCACCGGCCCGGCCATCATCCAGCTCAGCGGCGGCAGCCCGCAGGCACAGGCGCTGACCGTCGCCAGCCGCGACTCCGCGCCGATCATCCGCACTTCGCCGTCGGCGTTGCAGAACATCACCGACGTCGCCAACCGCGTGGTCGAACGCATGGACCAACTGCTCAGCGACGACAACGTAAAGCGCATCTCCAACACGCTGGCGCACCTGGAAACCCTGAGCGGCGACCTCGCCGACCGCGACCGCGGCACCCAGGCGCTGTTGACCGAAGCACGCGACACCGTGCGCAACCTCAACACCACCCTCGCCAGCGCCAACGGCGCCATCGAGCACCTGGACCAGAACGTGATCCGGCAACTGCCAGCCACGCTGGACAAGCTCGACGCCAGCCTCGGCAAACTCGACAGCGCCGCCGGCAACGCCGACGCCATCCTTGGCGAGAACCGCGCCGCCATCAACAGCTTCGCCAACGACGGCCTGGCCCAACTTGGCCCCACGCTGGTCGAATTGCGCGGGCTGATCCGCGACCTGCGCCGGGTCAGCGACAAACTGGACAACAACCCGGCGCGTTACCTGCTTGGCCGCGACACCCCCAAGGAGTTCGACCCAAAATGAAACGCCTCCTGCCGTTACGCCTGCTGGCCCCGCTCTGCGCACTGGCGCTGGCTGGCTGCTCCTCGCTGCTGGGTGGTGGCGACCGCCAGACGGCCACCCTCTACGCCCCGCAGGCACGCATCACCCCCGAGCCATCATGGCCGCAAGCGGGCTGGCAGCTGGCCATCGCCAAACCCAATGCCGCGCGGTTGCTGGACAGCCCACGCATCGCCGTGCGTCCCGCGCCCGGCGAGCTGGAGGTCTATCGTGGCGCCAGCTGGTCGCAACCGGCCACCGATTTGCTCGAAGACACGTTGTTGCGCGGCTTCGAAGACTCCGGCCGCATCAACGGCGTGGCGCGCATCGCCACCGGCATCCGCGCCGACTACAAACTCGCCATCGACCTGCGCCGCTTTGAGGCCGACTACGCCGGCAACGCGCGCCCGACCGCCACCATCGAACTCAACGCCAAACTGATCCATGGCCGCGACCAGCGCGTGGTCGCCGCACGCACCTTGCTGACCGCCGAACCGGCAGCCGGCACCGACTTGCCCAACGTCACCGCCGCGTTCGAGCGCGCGTTGGGGAAAGCCACGACCGAACTGGTGGGTTGGACATTGCTGTCCGGGCAGGCGGATTGGAAGGAAAATCCGTAGCCCCCGCATGGAAGGGGACCAACACATGAAGCAAATCATTCGCGACGACTGAGAATGCGACCCGCTATGCGCGCCCGCGTATCGAACAGGAAGCTATCGCCGTTGGTGCGGTCGCTCCACACGTGCAGCAGCACCCACCGGCCATCAGCGGTGGCCGAAACCATGCGTACCGCGGCGGTGCTGCACACCTTTTCCAGACTGCGATAGAAACGCGCGGCACTCCCGGCCTCGTCGAAGAAACGATTGCGCACCCGGTAGATCATGGTACGTACGACGCGCCGATGGGCGTCTTGCCATCCATGTCAGGTCGAACGCCGGAAAGCCCGGCGTCACGAAATCGCCGGCCAAGGCAACGCGGGCTTCCCTCACCGGCCAGGCGCTGCACGGACAGCGCAGAAGCATGCGCGATACCCACGGACCGAGGCAACGCTACGGCCCATGTCATGGCCGCGCCAATTGCTCCTCGACGGCGGAAAACGCCGAATGCTCGCCGCGCGGTGCATCCGGCACGCCGGTGGCGAAATAGGCCACGCCATTGCCGCTGGCCGGATCGACCCACAGCCCCGACAGCAGGCCATACGCCGAACCGGCATGGCCGATGCGCGCCACGCCGTCACCGAACAGGTCGTCGCGACAACCGGCCAACGGCGTGGACAAGGTCTGCATCGCCAGGCCGTAGCGGCAGAAGAAACCCGCGCCACCCTGCCCGCTGTCGTCCTCTTCGGAAGTCACTCCATTACCCGGTGCATGGGTCCACTGCGGCCGCACCAACTCGCGCACCGAATCAGCGCGCAGCAGGCGCACGCCATCCACCTCACCCTCGCCCAGCAGCAAGCGCCCCAGCTTCGCCAGGCCATTGGCGGAAATGCGCAGGCCACCTTGCGGCGAGAACAACGCGCCATTGTCGCCGGCCCGCCAGCGGGTGAGGTCGCAACTGCCATCGGCAGCCGGCACCACCGCACATTGCGGGCGACGGCCGCGGTGGTCATCGCGCACGGGTTGGCGGGCCGCGTCGTACAACACCACCGCCCGCGCCACGCTGGCGTCGTCGCAGCTGTCCCAGTTGAAGCAGGCGGCGATGTCCAACGGTTGCAACACCAGCCGTTGCATAAGGCGGTCGAAACGCTCGCCGCTGGCCTGCTCCATCACCGCGGCGACAAGCGGGAAGCCGACGTTGGCATAACGGAAATACGTGCCCGCCGCGTGCGCACCGTCCCATGCACGCGGGTCGTCGAGCACTTCGCGCAATTGCCCGCCCAGCGGTACGGCGTAATAGCCAGCTGCGTCGGTCAAGCCAGCCTGGTGCGACAACAACAAGCGCAAGGTGACCGGCGTATCCGGGAACTGCGGGTGACGCAGCGGCCAGCCCAACCAGCGCGAGACGTCCGCATCCAGATCCAGTTGCCCGGCCTCGACCATGCGCATCACGCCGATGGCCGTGACCAGCTTGGAGATCGATGCGATCCGCACCGGGTCGTCCGCGCTCACCGCACGCCCAGCACCGATGTCGGCCATGCCCTGCGCCTGCACAGCCGTCACCCCGGCCCGGTCGAAGGCGACCCGCACCGATGCCACCGGCTCGGCAGCCTGCACCGCACCCAAGGCCAAGCACAACCCCAACAGATAAGCCGCGCGCATACCCACCCCCACCATGACGATGCACCGACCATAGGCAAGAACGGCAAGATCGTCGAGCGCGGGAAAGGATGGCCAATCCCCACCCTCAGAATCAATCGTTGAATCGTGAATAAATTACGCCAACACCAAGCCAAAAGCCCATTTCATATCCTTCAAAAACAATCACCATGAACCCGGTGGGTGCCGACCGTTGGCCGGCACGCTCTCCCACACGCTCGCGCTACCCTGTTCGCCTGCACGCACTGCCCCTCCATCGCTCCCCATGTCCATCCATCACCACGTCCAAGGCCTCAACAACGACGAAGT
Source organism: Stenotrophomonas sp. (assembly GCA_034675465.1). Classification (GTDB taxonomy): domain Bacteria; phylum Pseudomonadota; class Gammaproteobacteria; order Xanthomonadales; family Xanthomonadaceae; genus Stenotrophomonas. The sequence goes on from JAUCDH010000015.1 coordinate 279,685, forward strand.
GCGCGCCGATTGGCCTGCCATCAGCGCAGACGAAATCGCATGGCTGCGCACGCACTTCCCGCAACTGGAAGGTGCTGGCACCGCGCTATGGCATAGCCCGCGCCCGCTATCTGCCGCTGCCATTGTCGATGGCACCAATGGGCAACTGTTCATCAAGCGCCACCACCGCAGCGTGCGCACGGCGGTGAGCCTGAGCGAGGAACACCGCTTCATCGCGCACCTCGCCAACGCCGGCGTGCCGGTGGTGCAGGTGTTGCGCGACCAACATGGCAACACCGCCATCGAACACGGCGATTGGACTTACGAACTGCACAACGTCGCCGAAGGTGTTGATGTTTACCGCGACGTACCCTCATGGACGCCGCTAACCGACCTAAACCAAGCGCACGCCGCTGGCCACATGCTAGCCACGCTGCACCTCGCCGCCGAGCGCTACAGCGCGCCCCAACGCAGCACGCACATGCTGGTGGCACGCGATGATTTGCTGCGCGCCACCAACCCCATCGCGCAGCTACAACACGACCTTGCCGAACGCCCCGCGCTGGCCGATTACCTCTCGCGCAAACCGTGGCAACACGACCTGCACCACACCGTGTTGCCATGGCACGCCGGTTTGGCCGAGCGCCTGCACGCCGAACCCCGGCTATGGGCGCACAACGATTGGCATAGCACCAACCTGTTGTGGCAACACGACGGCAACAGCATGCGCGTGGCCAGCGTGCTCGACTTCGGTTTGGCCTCGCCCACCAGCGCGCTGTACGACCTTGCCACCGCTATCGAGCGCAACGCAGTGGCGTGGTTGGAATTGGAACGCGGCACACAAGCCGCACATGCAAATATCGCGTTGGCTTTGCTTGATGGCTATCGAAAACTGCGCCCACTAAGCGCCACGCAAGTGCATCTATTGGCAGATTTGCTGCCCATCGTGCATCTGGATTTTGCACTGTCCGAAGTCGAATATTTCCACGGTGCAACCAACTCCACCGCAAACGCCGACGTGGCATGGCATGACTTCCTGCTTGGCCACGCGCAATGGTTCACCACCGACGATGGACAAGCCCTGTTGGCCACGCTGCACGCCGCCGCCTGAGCACGGGCATGGGCCAAACCACGCTGTTTGTGGTCAAATACGCCCCTGAAGCGGGGGTGCCTGGGCTTGTCCAGGCTGAGAGAGTCCCTTGGAACCTGATCCGGTTTGCACCGGCGTAGGGAGCTTTGAGCAGCAGGCATACCGCCTTTGTGGCCGGTCGTGCGTGCGCGCCTTCGCTTCGTCTCCCTCACTGGATGATGACGAACCGAAATGAAGCGCCACTGCCAAATCTCGCTGTTGACCGCCGCCCTGACTGCCGCGCTGCCGCTGCACGCCGCCAACCCCGAAACCGGAAACGCCCCGGAGCGCACCGCCACCGAACTGGCCACCGTGCGCGTGCAGGCCAAACAGACCGCCACAAAAGACGTTCAATCCGGCAGCTTCGGCGCCGCCGATTGGAAGAGCACGCCGGCCTCGGTCAGCGTACTGGACCGCAGCCTGCTCGACAGTCGCCACGTGCGCACGCTGTCCGAACTGGCCAACAACGACGCTTCGCTCGGCGACAGCTACGCACCGGAAGGCTACTACCAGAACATTGCCATCCGCGGCTTCGCGCTGGATACCGCCACCGGCTACCGCTTCAACGGCATGACCCTTGCCGGCGAACAACGGCTGGCGCTGGAAAACGTGCAACAAGTGGAAATCCTCAAGGGCGAGGCCGGGCTGGCCGCCGGCGTCATCGCACCGGGCGGCGTCGTCAATTTCGTCGGCAAGCGCCCGGCCGAAGTGCGCAGCGTCACCCTCGGCACTGATTCGGAAGGCACGCGTTACGTCGCCGTGGATGCCGGCCATTGGCTGACACCACGCATCGGCCTGCGCTTCAACGCTGCATGGGAAGACAACCATTCGTACGTCGATCATGCCGATGGCCGCCGTAATTTCTATTCGCTGGCCAGCGACTGGCTGATCGGCGAGCGCGGCAAGCTCGAAGTGGATGCCAACTACCAGACCAGCGCGCAGCGTTCGGTATCGGGCTACCAGCTACTGGGCGCAACCACACTGCCACGCGGCATCAACCGCAAGCAGATGCTGGGCTACCAGCGCTGGCAGCAGCCGGTGGGCATTGACACCACCAATCTCACCGCGCTGCACACTTACGACTTCGGCAGTGCGTGGCAGTCCCGCGTATCGGCCAGCCTCAGCCGCTCGGTGATCGACGACAACGTCGCCTTCGCCTATGGCTGCTACTACGCCGAATCCTGCTGGGACGGCAGCGTGCCGGGCAATTACTTCGCACCCAATGGCGACTACGACATCTACGACTACCGCAGCCCGGACGACACCCGCCGCAACCGGCAACTGCGTGCCGAACTCCACGGCAGCTTCGCCACCGGCGCGGTGGGCCACCAACTCACACTTGGAGCGGATTACTTCGACCGCAGCGTCAGCAAGCATCGCAGCGTCAACGAATACGTGGGCACCGGCAACATCCACGACAAGGAGGTGCCGCAATTCACGCCTTCACCCAAGGAACCCGGCCCGTCGGTACGGCGTTTGCACAGCCGGCAGAAGGCGCTGTTCGTGCTGGACCGCATGCGCCTTGCCGACGATTGGCAATGGCTGGCCGGTGGCCGCTTCGTGAAGCTGGACGAACGCGCATGGGACAAGCGCGGCAACCCCGAGCGCGAAAGCCGCGTATCGCACTTCCTGCCGCAGACCGCGCTGATCTGGAGCGCGACCGAACAACTCAACGTGTATGCCAGCTACGTGCGCGGCATTTCGCTCGGGCAGGAGGCTCCGTTCTGGACCTCCAACGACGGCGAGTTCCTGCCGTCGGTGCTGTCGCGCCAAGCCGAGGTGGGTGCCAAGTACGCGCCTACGGACGCGTTGACGTTGAGCGCCGCCCTGTTCCGCATCAGCCGCCCCTTCCAGTACGCCAAGCCCGATGGCAGCGCCGCCGGCCACACCTTCGTCGAAGAAGGCAGGCAGGCCCACACCGGCCTTGAGCTGGGTGCACGCGGGCGCGTCACCGAGCGCCTGCAATTGACCGCCAGCGCCAGCATTCTGCGCGCACGCGCACACGACACTGGCACGCCCGCCTACGAAGGCCACCCGCTGGTGAACGTGCCGGCCACGCGCGCCAGCCTGCACGCCGACTATCAACTGCCGTTCGCCACCGGCTTGGCCGTCACCGGCGGCTGGCGTTACGCCTCCTCGAACGTGGCCACCGTCGATGGCAAGGTGCGCGCGCCCAGCTACAGCGTCGTCGATGCCGGCCTGCGCTTGCGCCAGCAACTGCGCGGGCACGCGGTGGACTGGAACCTCTCCGTCGATAACGTCTTCGACCGCTTCTACTGGCGTGACACCGGCAGCACCGCCGGCGACTACTACCTGTTCCCCGGCGCACCGCGCCAGGCCCGCCTGTCGGTGACCATCGCACTATGAACGCCGCGATCCTGGAATGGTCCGCCGTCGTCGTCAGCATCCTCGGCATCTGGCTGATGACGCAACGGCGGATGCTGGCATGGCCGGTCGGGTTGGCTTCGGTTGGCCTGTACGCGTTGGTGTTCTTCGAGGCCAGGCTGTATTCGGACACGCTGCTGCAAATCGCCTTCGCCGCGTTCCTGTTCTATGGATGGATCGACTGGCACCGGCAGGACAAGCCCGACGGCCGCGTCGTCATCGCGCCACTGTCGCCCAGCCATTGCGCACGCGACCTCGGCCTCGGCGTGGCCTTCGGCCTCGCCCTCGGCGCGGCCATGCACAGCTGGACCGATGCCGCCCTGCCATGGCTGGACGCGATGCTCGCCGCGCTCAGCCTCGTCGCGCAGTGGTGGCAAGCCCGCCGCCACACCGCCGCATGGTGGCTGTGGATCGCGGTGGACGTGGTCTACGTGGGTATGTACGCGGTGAAGTCGCTGCATGTCACCGCCGGCCTGTACCTGCTCTTCATCGGCTTGGCGGTGATGGGGTTGCGGGCGTGGGGCAAGGCCCGCGAACAGTACTGAAAAAGAACGACGGAGCCGGCTTCAACCGGCTCCGTCCGTCATCCAATCAACCCGCCGGCGCCGTTTCGAGTTCTGCACCGTCAGCCAGAATGCGGTATTCGACCGGCGCCACGTCCAGCCCCTTGCCGTCCTCGCGCATGTGTTCGACCTGCTCGGGCGTCAGTTCCTTGCGCGACAGCACGCCAACCACCTCGGCACGGCCGCTGCTGTCCTTGGGGATCAGGAACGCATGGTCCTTGAACATCACCCGCGCCATCTGGCCGTTGTCCTCCAGCACCATCCAGCACCCTTGTGCCTGGCAAACATCGGTGATGCGGCCGCTGTAACGCTGCGGTTTGCCGGCATGCTGGTCGAACGCAGCCACCGCCTCGGACACCGGGATCGCCGCAGTAGCGGGCAATGGTTCACCGTAGCGGGCAGGCTCGCCGGCGTGGGCAAGGCCAGCGCAAGCCAGCAACACAGCGGAAAGAAGAATGCGGCGCATGAGTGGGTTCTCCAACGGATTGAGGATGAAAGGTGAGGATACGCCGGACAGAACAAAGTCCCCAGCACCGGAACTCAAGCAACAGCGGCCCGAATCGCAGCCATTGAGACGAAAGCAGACATAATTTCCTGATCATCGTCAGGAAGCACGCTCATGCAAGAAGCAACCGCAATCCTTCCCAGCAAGGGCAACTGGAGCAGCGAGCAGCTCAAACTCGCGTTCCACTTCTACTGCCAGACACCCTTCGGCAAGTTGCACAGCCGCAACCCGCAGATCATCGAGCTGGCGGAATTGATTGGCCGCACGCCCAACGCGTTGGCGATGAAATTGGTCAACTTTGCCAGCCTTGATCCGTCGATCACCAGCACCGGGCGCAAGGGGTTGAGCGGCGCATCTGCGCTGGATCGTGAAGTGTGGAACGAGTTTCACGCCGACTGGGAACGGCTGACCATCGAGTGCGAACAACTTCGCAGCCAACTTCTCCAAGCACACGGCGAAGCACCCAAACTCCAAATCGAAAGTGAAGATAACTTCGTCCTTGATGACTACAGCGGCGAAACCCGCCAAGCCATCGTGCAGCAACGTATCAAGCAAGAGTTCTTCCGACGCGCCGTGTTGGCCAGCTATCGCGGCCGTTGCTGCCTCTCTGGCGTAAGCGATACACGTTTTCTCATCGCCAGTCATATCGTGCCGTGGCGGCAGGACAAGGCGAACCGGCTCAACCCAAGCAATGGCTTGTGCCTGTCGGCCATCCATGACAAGGCATTCGACAAACATCTTTTCTCACTGACCGACGATCACCGCATCGTGCTGTCAGGACATTTGAAGGCCAGCAAGGACGCCTTTTTGCAAGAAGTGTTCTGGCCGCTCGAAGACCGTCAAATCGACCTGCCGGATCGGTTCCGGCCTGAAATGGCCTTCATGCGCCGCCATCGGGAAACGATGCTGCGAGGAGGCCAAGCATGAAAAGCTGCATCCCCCCGGAGTTCGATACCGACTTAGCCGATGAGATTGCCTTCCTAGCGCTGGGCGCGGCCGATTTCATTCGGAATCACGGCGCTATCAACCTTCGTGAACATGAGGGTTACATGGGACTCATCGGCAAAGTCATCCGCCACGCGCCGCTGCTCGCCAAACGCTGGCAGCAAATTGGTACAGACTTCGAGGGAGTTTGGCTCTATGACGTAACCGAACGCTTCGGAAGGGAGTGGACCGAGACACTTATTGACGGAGCAAATGAAACTCCAGAACAGCGGCTTGACTACATCATTTATGACGAGATGGAAAAGTGGCTATAAGCCACAGCGAATTCATCAATGACTCTCATTAATTCGGAAAAGCGGCCAGATGGCCGCTTTTCCATGACCCACAACTTTTTTCTACGTCATCAAACCCCAACCGGGTTCGCCTTCTCCGGGTCGATGTTGTACTGCTTGATAGCCCGCGCCACATCCTTGGCAGTCATCTTGCCGTCCTTCGCCAACGCGGCGATGGCGGCATGGGCGATGTAGTAGCGGTCCACTTCGAAGAAGCGGCGCAGGTTGGCGCGGGTATCCGAGCGGCCAAAGCCATCCGTGCCCAGCACCGAGTAGGTGCCCGGGATGAAGGCACGGATCTGGTCGGCGTAAGCGCGCACGTAGTCGGTGGCGGCAATGACCGGGCCTTGGCGGCCTTCCAGCAGTTCGGTGACGTAGGCCTTGCGCTGCCCGCCTTCCGGGTGCAGGCGGTTCCAGCGTTCGGCGTCGAAACCGTCGCGGCGCAGTTCGTTGAAGCTGGGGCAGCTCCAGATGTCGGCGGTGACGCCGAAATCCTTGTCCAGCAGTTCGGCCGCGGCAATGGCTTCGCGCAGGATGGCACCGCTGCCCAGCAGCTGCACGCGCAGTTCGCCCTTCTTCGGCTTGCCGGCGTCGGTGAGCAGGTACATGCCCTTGATGATGCCGTCGGCCGCACCCTCCGGCATGGCCGGGTGGGTGTAGTTTTCGTTGAGCAGGGTGACGTAGTAGTACTCGTCGATCTGGTCTTCCATCATGGCCTTGGTGCCATGCTGGAGGATGACGGTGACCTCGAAGCCGAAGGTCGGGTCGTAGCTGCGCACGTTGGGAATGCCGCCGGCGACGATCTGGCTGAAGCCGTCTTCATGCTGCAAGCCTTCACCGTTGAGCGTGGTGCGCCCCGATGTGCCGCCGAGCAGGAAGCCGCGGGTGCGCATGTCTGCCGCCTGCCAGGCGAGGTCGCCCACGCGCTGGAAGCCGAACATCGAGTAATAGATGTAGAACGGCAGCATCGGCACGTCGGACACCGAGTAGCTGGTGCCAGCGGCCATCCACGAGGCGATCGCGCCCGGCTCGCTGATGCCCTGCTGCAGCACCTGCCCACTCTGGTCTTCGCGGTAGTACATGAGCTGGTCGGCATCGACCGGCTTGTACTTCTGCCCATACGGGGCGTAGATGCCGATCTGGCGGAACAGGCCCTCCATGCCGAAGGTGCGCGCTTCGTCGGCGACGATCGGCACCAGACGCGGGCCAAGCTCCTTGTCGCGCAGGGTGATGTTCAAGGTCTGCACGAAGGCCATGGTCGTGGAATACGTGCGCTCGCCGGATTCCTTGAGCAGGCGCTCGTAGGTTTCCAGCTTGGGCGCGTTGAACGACTGGCTGGCCTTGCGCCGGCGCTGCGGCAAGGAGCCGCCCAGCGCGTTGCGGCGTTCCAGCATGTACTGCACCTCCGGCGAATCCGGGCCGGGGTTGTAGAACGGCACCTGGCCGTCCTTGAGCTGCTCGTCAGTGACCGGGATGTTGAAGCGGTCGCGGAAGTGGCGCACCGCATCGTCGTCCAGCTTCTTGGTCTGGTGGGTGGGGTTGAGCGCCTCGCCAGCGCTGCCCATGCCGTAGCCCTTCACCGTCTTGGCGAGGATGACGGTAGGCATGCCCTTGGTGTTCACCGCTTGGTGGTAGGCGGCATAGACCTTGTGCGGGTCGTGGCCGCCACGGTTCAGGCGCCAGATGTCGTCGTCGGACAGGCCGGCCACCATGGCCGCGGTTTCCGGGTATTTGCCGAAGAAGTGTTCGCGCGTGTATGCGCCACCGAAGGCCTTGCAGTTCTGGTATTCGCCATCGACGGTTTCCATCATCAGCTTCTTCAGGACGCCGTCGGTGTCCTTGGCCAGCAGGGCATCCCAGTAACCGCCCCACAGCAACTTGATGACGTTCCAGCCGCCGCCACGGAACACACCTTCCAACTCTTGAATGATCTTGCCGTTGCCGCGCACCGGGCCGTCGAGGCGCTGCAGGTTGCAGTTGACCACGAAGATCAGGTTGTCCAGCCCTTCGCGGCCGGCCAGCGCGATTGCGCCGAGGGTTTCCGGCTCGTCGCTCTCGCCATCGCCGATGAAGCACCACACCTTGCGGTCGCTCTTTTCAATGAGGCCGCGGTGTTCCAGGTACTTCATGAACTGCGCTTGGTAAATGGCCGCCAGCGGGCCCAGGCCCATCGACACGGTGGGGGTTTGCCAGAAGTCCGGCATCAGCCACGGGTGCGGGTAAGAGGACAGGCCGCCGCCGTCTACTTCCATGCGGAATTTGTCCATCTGCTGTTCGTCAATGCGGCCTTCAAGGAAGGCGCGGGCATAAATGCCCGGTGCGCTATGGCCCTGAATGAACAGCAGGTCACCCGGGTGGTTTTCACTCGGTGCGCGCCAGAAATGGTTGAAGCCCACGTCGTACAGCGTTGCGCCCGAGGCGAACGACGCAATGTGGCCGCCAAGGTCGCCCGGCTTGCGGTTGGCACGCACCACCATGGCCATCGCGTTCCAGCGGATGATGGAGCGGATGCGCCATTCCAGTTCGGCATTGCCGGGGCTGGCCGTCTCCAGTTGCGGGGCGATGGTGTTGACGTATTCGGTGGTGGGCGAGAACGGCAGGTAAGCGCCCGAGCGCCGGGTCAGTTCGACCATGCCTTCCAGCAGCTGATGCGCGCGCTCGGAGCCCTCGACATCGATGACGGCCTTCAACGACTCGATCCACTCCTGAGTTTCCAGCGGGTTCGGATCGTTGTTCAGCACTTCGTTCAACCAGTTCATTAGCGCTCCCAGTTACTGCACGCACGCGCGCGCTTGTCATTATTTTGAGCCGCAAAGTGTAGCGCACCCGATCAGGTTCAAAGCTCGCTACGCATACGTATGGAGGCTGAAAAGCCGCTGTCCGCAAGACATCGGCGACACGCCGTGCGTGCCATTGGAGGACAAGCGGGACATCGCTGCCAATGACGGCGGCGCGATGTTGCCGCACGACGGAGCCAGACCAGAGACGGAGCGTTCCGCCATCGAGCCTGAACGAAAACCCTGCGTCACGATTTCGGCATTGGCCTTTCGCGACATTCAGATATATCTTTTCATATCGAATAGATATATCTGAAATGAAACGCACCCAACCCCCGCACCGCTCTCCTGCCCGCCCACTGGGCCGTGGCGACCTGCGCCTGCTGCTGCTGGCGTTGATCGAGCAGCAACCACGCCACGGCTACGAACTGATCCAGTTGATCGGCCAGTTGTTCAAGGGCGCGTATGCACCCAGCCCCGGCGTGGTTTACCCGACGCTGGCGCTGCTGGAAGACATGGGCTTGATCGCCGCCGAACACGACGGCGGCCGCAAGCGCTATGCGATCACCGCCGACGGCCAGAAACAGGCCGATGCCGAGCGCGACACCATTCAGGCCGCGCAAGCCCGCGCCCACGCCAGCGCGCGCCGGATCGCCAAGGCCGCGCTGCCGCCGCCGGTGCGCGAGGCGATGGAACGGCTCAAGCAGGCTCTGATGCTGCGCAGCGGCCACTGGCAGCAAGCCGATACCGAGCGCATCACCGCCCTGCTGGATGAGGCCGCCGCCCTCGCCCGGCCCCACCTGCAGGAGCGCACCTTGGTGCGCGATGACGCTTTCCCGGTGAAATCCCCCCGCCGTTGAAAAGAACGATCCGCATGAAAGCCCCCTTCGCGCATCAAGGTGCGCTCCCACCCTCTCCCCCGACATTCGCCGCCACTGCCACAGGATTCCCGATGCCGCGCCACGAAACCCAATCAATCCGCCTCACCCCCCGCTTCCGCCGCTTGCAGGTACTGCGCAGCGAGCGGCTGACCCCGAACATGCAGCGCATCATCGTCGGCGGGCCGGAACTGGAAGGCTTCGACAGCCGCTCCCCGGACGACCACGTCAAGCTGTTTTTCCCCAACGCCGACGGCGTGTTCGTGCTGCCGGAACTGACCGAACAAGGCCTGCGCTACCCGGAAGGCAAACAGCCCTCGCCTGCCCGCGACTACACCCCGCGCCTTTACGACGCGGCGGCGGACGAACTGACACTGGACTTCGTGCTGCACGGCGATGGCCCGGCCACGCACTGGGCAGCGGCAGCCCGCGCCGGCGACGAACTGGTCGTGGCCGGCCCGCGCGGCTCGCGCGTGGTGGCCGACGATTTTGACGCCTACGTGTTGTTTGGCGATGAAACCGCACTGCCGGCCATTGCCCGTCGATTGGAGGAATTGCCCGAGCGCGCGGTGGCCGAAGTGTTCATCGAAATCCCCGAGGCCGGTGACCGCCAGCCGCTGCACAGCGCCGCGCAAGTGAACGCGCGCTGGTTCGAGCGCAACGGTTTCGACGCCACCAGCAGCACCCTGTTGGAAGACGTGCTGGTGGATTTCGAACCACCCGAGGGCGATGCGTTCTACTGGATCGCGGCCGAATCGCAGCGCACGCGGCTGATGCGCAAGTTCATCGAAGAACATTTGCAGGTGCCGAAGGAATGGATCCGCGCCACCGGCTACTGGAAGGCGCATCCGGACGAAGCCGAATAACGCGTCCGGTCGCCAGCGCCGCACCATGACCCGCAGCGCCGGCCACCGCTACCATGCAAGCCGCCACCTCACCGGAACACCGCCATGCACCTCTCGCCCCTGCGCTTGCCTGTTTCCGCCAGTGCACTGTTGTTGCCCGTCGCGCTGGCCGGCTGCCTGTCCATGCCCGGCCCCACCGTGACCGGTGATGGCCACTGCGATGCCTCGCAACTGCAATGGGCGGTGGGCCAGCCCGGCAACGAGGCGAACATGCGCCGGCTGTCGCGCGAAAGCGGCGCAGGGCTGGTGAACCCGGTCGGCCCGGCCAGCATCGTCTCACTCGATATCCGCCAGGACCGTCTGCGCGTGTTTCTTGATGCGGGCAACACCATTACCGCGGTGCGCTGCGAGTAACTCCACCGCCTCCGCCTCCGCCAACGCGGCAAGGCCTGCCAGTGGCGGGCCTTTGCAGGCAGGCGATGCGACAATCACCACCGGTCATGACGAAACAGGCGGCAGCGTGGGCAAATTGACGATGGCAACACTTGCCGCCTTGCAAGAGCGCATGGCCGAGGATGCCTCCTGCGACGCCACATTGGCCGGCTTTGCCCCAACGCCCGCATTGCGCGAACTGCTGCGCGCACTGGTGCAGGCGCAACACCAATTGCTGCATGCCGAACATGAAGTGGCGCAAGTGGCCGACGTGCTGCGCCGCGACCAGAAATACGCGCCGGCCGGGCGGCCTTCGATACATATCGTGCAATTACGCAAGCAACAGGCCGCGACCAAGCAGGTCATGCTGATTGCACGGCAGCGGCTGGCACAGGCCGCGCAAACTTTCGTGCAGGCCAGCGGCTTGCCGATGAAGGCCAAGCAGACGCCGAGCGATGCTGTTGCTGCGTGGTTGCGGACGCTGGGATGACTGCTGCCGGCAGGCACTGTGGGGGTCATGTGAAGGCCGGCCGTTGGCCGGCACTATCGGCCCAGCTGCCGGTCGCATAGAGCCGCTCGACCAACGCGCGGGCGCCACCAATGGCGAGCGCCCAAAGCAGAAGACCCGTCATTGACGGGCCTTCGTGCATCGACAAAAACCCGAACCGGTTTATTCGGCCGCAGCCACCGAGGCTTCGGTGGTGATGCGCACCTTCACTTCGTCGCTGACCACCGGGGCGTAGGCACCCACGCCGAAGTCGCTGCGCTTGAGCGTGGTAGTGGCGTCAAAGCCCACCGACGGCACCTTGCGCATCGGGTGCTCGCCCGCGCCGTTGATGGTCACGTCCAGCGTCACCGGGTGGGTCGCACCCTTGACGGTCAAGTCGCCGGTAACGGTGAGCTTGTTGGTGCCGGCCGCTTCCACCTTGGTGCTCTTGAAGGTGGCGGTCGGGAACTGGGCGGCGTCGAAGAAATCAGCGCTGCGCAGGTGCTCGTCGAACTTGGCGGTGAAGCTGTTCAGGCCCGACAGCGGCAGGGTCACTTCGACGCTGGATTTGCCCACGTCACCGGCGTCATAGACCAAGGTGCCAGTGGCGTCACCGAAGTGCGCGCTGGGGTTGGAGAAGCCCATGTGGTTCCACTGCACCAGTACATCGGTGTGGGTGGGGTCGAGGGTATAGGTGCCGGAGGCAACCGCAATAGCGGCCACTTCGGGCGCGGCGGCAGCGGTTTCGGCCGGGGCGGCGGCTTCAGGTTGAGCAGCCGGCGGCTGGGCGCAGGCGGCCAACACGGCGGTCAGTGCCAGCGGGAGCAGCAATTTCATGGTCTTCATCGGTCTTCTCCGGTACGGGTTCGAGAGTTGCGGGGGACGTGCGGTTTCAACAAGGCCGGCGCCGGCAAGGCAGTGACACCGGGTACGGCAATCACGCAATGCGCGCGGCTTCGTCGAAGGACAGGCGCGGCAGGCGCGGGAACACCCCGGCCGGGTCACCGTAGCCGAGGTTGACGAGGAAGTTGCTCTTGATCGCGGTGCCGGCAAAGAAGGCTGCATCGACCTTGGCTGCGTCGAAACCGGACATCGGGCCAGTGTCCAGCCCCAGCGCGCGTGCGGCCATCATCAGGTATGCGCCTTGCAGCGTGCCGTTGCGGAAGGCGGATTCGTGGCGGCCCTCGCGCGGGCCATCGAACCATGCCTTGGCATCGGCGTGCGGGAACAGGTATGGCAGCTTCTCGTGGAAATCTTCGTCGTAACCGACGATCACCGTGACCGGCGCGGCCATCGTCTTGGCAAGGTTGCCTTCGGACAGGGCCGGCGCCAGCTTTTGCTTGGCCTCGGCCGACTTGACGAACACGAAACGCGCCGGGGTCGAGTTGGCCGCGGTCGGGCCCCACTTCAGCAGTTCGTACAGCGCATGCAGCTGGCCGTCCGCGACCGACTTGTCGAGAAACGCATTCTGGGTGCGGGCGGTGCGGAACAGCTGGTCGAGCGCGGCATCGGCGAGGATGTCGGACATGGAAACTCCGTGGTGATGGGTTGCGGCCGTGGCGTTGTACCTGAAAGGCCGCAACAATGACACGACGACAGAGGGCGCAGTGTAGAGTGCGGCGAACGTTGCAACACCAAGCCCGATTGAAACGAATTGATGCCATACGCGAGACAATCGACACTCCCTTGGACGATCACTGACGGCCGCGCCGGCAACGTACGGCAGGCCGTGGCGTTGGCGTCGGCGCTGCGGCTGGGTGGGCAACAGCGCCTGCAATTGGAACCGCGTGCGCCGTGGCGCTGGTTGGCCCCGCGCCGCCTGCCCGGCGCCGCACAGGGCTACGGTGAAGGCTTCGCGCGGCTGGCAGCCCACCCGCCGGCGCTGGCGATAGGCTGCGGCCGGCAAGCGGCCGGCGCGCTGCGCGAGCTGGGCCGGCGCGGCGCACGCACCGTGCAGATCCTCGACCCGCGCATCGACCCGCGCCATTGGGACGTGGTGGTGACGCCCGAGCACGACCGCCGGCGCGGCGACAATGTGCTGATCCTGCTCGGCAGCCTGAACCCGGTCACCGACGACTGGCTGGCCACCGGCCGCGCCGCGTTCGCCAGCTTCGAACAACTGCCCGGTCCACGTACCGCGCTGCTGGTCGGCGGCCCCACCGGCCATGCGCCGTGGCACGACGCGGACATCGCGCCATTGCTGGCCGAACTGGCCGCTCGCATCCGCAGCGAAGGCGGCAGCGTGCTGGCCACCACCTCGCGGCGCACACCGCGCACGGTGGCGCAGGCGCTGCTGCACGCCTTCGACGACGTGCCCGGCGTGATCTGGAGCGACGGCGGCGATGGCGTCAATCCCTACGCTGGCTTGCTGGGCTGGGCCGACCGCATCGCCTGCACGCCGGATTCGGTGAACCTGCTGTCTGAAGCCTGCGCCACCCGCGCGCCGGTGGGCGTGCTGCTGGGCCGCTGTGCGCAAGGGCGGATGGCGCGGTTCCAGCAATCGCTGCGCGAACGTGGGCGGCTGCTGGACGGGCTGGCGGTGTTTGACCCGCCAGCGCGCGAAGTCGAGCCCTTGCGGGAGACCGCGCGGATAGCGGAAGAGGTACGGGCGCGGCTGGGGCTGTAGCGACGGCGCTACCCCTCCCCCAACCCTCCCCTTGGCTGCGCCAAAGGGAGGGGGCAGTTCTGCGTGGTCTTTCAGGTTGTGGCAGCCGCCGCTTTCCCCCCTTCCCTTTGGCGCAGCCAAGGGGAGGGCTGGGAAGGGGTTGAGCTTTTCGCAGTGAAGCCAGACAACTGCAGTCCACCGCTTCTGCCCCCTCCCTTGCGCTGGCGGCGGAGGGGAGGGCTGGGGAGGGGTAACGCTCCTGCTCTCTCCTGATTCCTGCATTCCTGCTCCCACTACTGCTCCTGCGCCCCTGCCCCGCCGCCTTTACATGCCGACCAGCCTTCGGCAGGTACAATCCCGGCCCTGCTGCCCCTCCGGGCGCGGCTGTCTCTCCTTTCTTTCTTTTCCGATGCAGCACCTCACGGTGCTGCCTGTAGTGCCCATGCCCCAGTATTCCTCCATCCGCTTCGCACCACTGACCTCCACCTCCCTGTTGCTGGCCGTGCTGGCGATGGGCACGGTGGTGCTGGGCTCGAACGTGCTGGTGCAGTACCCGATCAACGACTGGCTGACATGGGGCGCCTTCAGCTACCCGGCCGCCTTCCTCGTCAGCAACCTGATCAACCGCCGCTTCGGCCCGCAGGCCGCACGGCGCGTGGCCTGGGCCGGCTTCGCGCTGGCAGTGGTGTTGTCGATCTGGGTAGCGACGCCGCGCATCGCCGCGGCCTCGTGCCTGGCCTTCATCTGCGCACAGCTGCTGGACATCACCGTGTTCGACCGCCTGCGCGCCGGCAACTGGTGGCGCGCGCCGATGGTGGCGACCACGTGCAGCGCGACGCTGGACACGGCGATCTTCTGGTCGATCGCGTTCGCCGGTTCGTCGCTGCCGTGGCTCAGCTGGGCCGTCGGCGACTGGCTGGTGAAGCTAGGCATCGGCCTGTGCCTGCTGGCACCGTTCCGTGCGCTGCTGTGGAAGATGGCGCCGGCGCGGATGTAGGCAAGGGGCAATTCCTTCTCCCGCCGGGAGAAGGTGGCGCGAAGCGCCGGATGAGGGTGCGGGTGAAGCCTCGTGCAGCCTGAATATTGCGGGGCTTCGCCCGTACCCTCACCCCAACCCCTGCTCCGCACCCAAGCCCTTGCGCTGGCGCAAGGGCGTTCAAGGGGCAGCGAACCCGTGGTTCGCAAGCTGCCCCCCTCACCCCGGAGGGAGAGGGGCTTTTCATGCACCCGGCTCGAACGGCAGGCCCGTGGCGATCGCCGCTGCAGTGATCGCCGCGCATGCGGCTTCGATTTCCGGGGTCGGCGCGGTGATGCGCGGCCGACGGTCCAACGTACAGGACAGGCCAGCGTCGAGCAGGCCGGCATGCGCTTCATGCAGTGCGGCAGCGGTCGCCGTGGGCAACCAGCCGCTTGCGGCCAGTGCGTCGATCAGTTGCGGGGTGGCGCGCGGCCCGCACAACGCGGGTTGCTGCGCGGCATCGGCCAGCACGCCGGTTTGCAGCACGAATTCCAGATCCACCAGCCCGCCTGCACCTTGCTTCAAATCCAGCCGCGCCGCGTCGCTACGGTCCAGTTCGGTGCGCATCCGTGCACGCATCTTCAGCACGTCTGCGTACAAGGTGCCGCGGTCACGCGGGCGGGCCAACGTGGCCGCGCGCACCTGCTCGAAATCGGCGAGCAATGACCCGTCGCCGGCAATGCCACGCGCGCGCACCAACGCCTGGTGCTCCCACGTCCATGCGCGCTCGCGTTGGTATTCGGCATAGCTGGCCAGCGAAGACACCAGCGCGCCCTTGCCGCCGTCCGGGCGCAGGCGCACGTCGATGTCGTACAGGCGGCCGGCAGCAGTGACCGCCGACAGCAGCGCCATCGCCTTCTGCGCCAACCGCGCGAACCAGCGGCCGCTTTCCAGCGGACGCGGGCCGTCGCTTTCCTCGGCGTCGCGCGGGTGGTCGTACAGGAACACCAAGTCCAGGTCCGAGCCGAAGCCCAGCTCCAACCCACCGAGGCTGCCATAGCCGATGATCGCGAAGCGCCCGCCCGGCACCTGCCCGTGCGCGGTGGCCAGATCGGCGCGCACCATTTCCAGCACGGTCACTACCACCACGTCGGCCAGTTGCGCCAGCTGGCGGGTGCAGTCCACCGCACGCTGGCGGCCGTCGTGGAAGGCCAACGCCATGCGGAAGCTCAACGCCAGCCGGGTTTCGTTGAGCGTACGCAGCGCCGCTTCCGGGTCGTCGATGGCCAGCGCGGCGGCGCAGGCGTCATGCATGTCCTGCACCTCGGGCAGCGGGCCGGCCACGCGCGTGTCCAGCAGTTCGTCCAGCAGCAGCGGGAACGCCACCAGCCGTTCTGACAACAAGGCGCTGCGCGCCAGCACGTTGACCAGGCGCGTGAGCGCGCTGGGCTGTTCGTCCAGCAACGCGAGGTAGCTGGTGCGGCGCAGGATGGCTTGCAGCAGGCCGAGCACGCGGCGCAGCGCGGCATCCGGCTGCGGCGAGCGGGTAGCGGCGTGCAGCAGCGCCGGCAGCACCCGGTCCAGCCGCGCGCGTGCGGTGTCGGACAACGATTTCACGCCGAGGGATTGCGCGAATTCGCGCAGCGATTGGTCGGCGCTGGCAGCATCGCTGAAACCAGCTTCGGCCAGCACCGTGGCGTCGCCGCCATCGGGCAGCACGCGCCAATAGCTGGACAACGCATCCGGCGCCGCCTGCCCGCGACGCGGTGCCAGCAGCGCGGCGAATTCCGTGCCAACGCGCTGGCGCTGTTCGTCCAGTGCGCATTGCAGGGTTTCCCAATCCGGATACGCCAACCCGTGCGCGATGCGTTCGCGGTCCAGCGCGTCGGCAGGCAGCCGATGGGTTTGCGCGTCGCGCAGCATTTGCAGGCGGTTTTCCAGCCTGCGCAGGAAACGGTAGGCGACAACCAGCGCATCGCCATCGGCGGCATCCACCTGCCCGGCTTCAACCAGTGCTTGCAACGCCGGCAGCAAACGGCGCTCGCGCAACGCCGGCTCGCGGCCGCCGCGGATCAATTGCAATGCCTGCGCGAGGAATTCGATTTCGCGGATGCCACCGGGGCCGCGCTTGATGTCGTCGAAGCGGTCGCTGCGTGCGACTTCGGCGGTGATCGCCGCCTTCATTTCGCGCAGGCCGTCGAGCGCGGTGTAATCGAGGTAACGGCGGTAGACAAACGGGCGCAACGTCTCCAGCCATGCCTCGCCGGCGGCGATGTCGCCGGCCACCGCACGCGCCTTGATCCACGCATAGCGCTCCCAGTCGCGGCCTTCGCGCTGGAAGTACTGGTCCATGCCGGCGAACGACAGCGCCACCCGCCCGGCGCTACCGAACGGGCGCAGGCGCAGATCGACGCGGTGGCAGAAACCATCGGCGGTGGTTTCGTCCAGCAACCGCGCCAGCCTCTGGCCAAGCCGGGCAAAGTATTCCTCGGCCGCCAGCGGGCGCGTGCCGTCGGACTCGCCGGCCTGCGGGTAGGCGTAGACCAGGTCGATGTCGGAGGAGAAATTCAGCTCGCCACCACCAAGCTTGCCCAGCCCGAACACCACCAGCCGCTGCACGCTGCCATCCTCGGCGCGCACCACGCCGTGGCGCTGGGCGAACTCCTGCTCCAGCGCAGCCAGCGCCAGTTGCAGGCAGTCTTCGGCCAGCTGCGTCGCACCACGCAAGGTGGCATCGACGTCGTCCAACCCGAGCAGGTCGCGCCAGACCAGCCGGGTGGAGGCAGCTGCACGATAGCGGCGTAGCTGTACCGGCCAGGCGCTGGCTTGCAGCGGGTCCAGCTGCGGCAGCGGCAGCGGTTCGCCGCAGGCCAGCCGCGCCAGCAATTCCGGCTGCCGGCACAGGGTATCGATCGCGAAATCGCTGGCGATAGCAAGCCGGCGCAGGTTCGCTTCGAAGCCGGCGGCCGGCGGCCACTGCGCGGGGTCGGGCGCGGCCAGCTTCAACCGGGCGATGGCGCGTTCGGCGAGCGGCGCGAGGGTGTCGGGCAAGACGGGGGCAGGAGTGGTCATGGCGCCAATTCTGGCATTGCGCGCGCCCTGCCCGGCCATCGCGACGAGGAGAGGAACCATAAAAAAAGCCCGCTGGCAGCGGACTGCCAGCGGGCCTTGCTCCCTCCCCCACGTCGGGATGCAGGGCGATCCTGCGGGGTCGGTGAACAAGTTGCACGCTGCACTGCAAAAAACGCCGGACCGGCCCGCAGGCATGGGGCGACTGCAGAACAGCTGCGGCCAGCGTCGCATGCCAGACCGCGCGCCCCGGCCGCACAAAGGCCCGGCGCGGCAAACGCCATCCCACGAAGGTCGAACGCCACCCCCCCGGCCGCCATCCGGGATAATCGGCTTACCCCCACGAGCAACCGTCGCTTCCATGTCTGTCGAACGAATCCTGGCCCCCCACCTGCGCGAGCGGGTCGTCTCCGCCGAGCACGCCGCCACCCTGATCCAGCCCGGCGAGACCGTCGCGATGAGCGGCTTCACCGGCTCCGGCTACCCCAAGGCGGTGCCGCTGGCACTGGCGCACTGCATCGAGCAGGCGCACGAGCGTGGCCAGGATTTCCGCATCAACCTGCTCACCGGCGCATCAACCGCGCCCGAGCTGGACGGCGCACTGGCCAAGGTCGATGGCATCGCCATGCGCATGCCGTTCCAGAGCGACCCGGACGCGCGCAAGCGCATCAACGCCGGCAAGCTGGACTACCTGGACATCCACCTCTCGCATGTCGCCCAGCACGTCTGGTTCGGCTTCTACAACGAGATCGACACCGCGGTGGTGGAGGTTTCGGCCATTCATGCCGACGGCTCGCTGGTGCCGTCCACCTCGGTGGGCAACAACAAGACGTGGCTGGACCTTGCGAAGAAGGTGATCATCGAGGTCAACCAGTGGCAACCAGCGGCAATGGAAGGCATGCACGACGTCTACTACGGCACCGCGCTGCCACCGCACCGCAAGCCAATCCCGCTGGTGCACGGCGATGACCGCATCGGCCAGACCACGCTGCGCTGCGACCCGGACAAGATCGTCGCGGTGGTGCTGACCGACGCACCGGACCGCAACAGCCCGTTCAACCCGCCCGATGCCGACAGCCAGCGCATCGCCGGCCACCTGATCGAATTCCCTCCAGCACGAAGTCGCGCGCGGGCGGTTGCCGGCCAACCTGCTGCCATTGCAGTCGGGCGTGGGCAATATCCCCAACGCGGTGCTGGCCGGGCTGGCAAGCAGCGGTTTCCGCGACCTGGAAGCGTTCACCGAGGTGATCCAGGACGGCATGCTCGACCTGCTCAAGTCCGGCGTGCTGCGCTACGCCTCGTGCACCGGCTTCGCGCTCAGCCCGGCGGCCAACGAGGAATTCATGCGCAACCTCGATTTCTACCGGCAACGCATCATCATGCGTTCGCAGGAGGTATCCAACCACCCGGAACTGGTGCGGCGGCTGGGCTGCATCGGCATGAACGGCATGATCGAGGCCGACATCTACGGCAACGTCAACTCCACCCACGTAATGGGCAGCAGCATCATGAACGGCATCGGCGGCTCGGGCGACTTCGCCCGCAATGGCTTCCTGTCGATCTTCCTGAGCCCGTCCACCGCCAAGAACGGCAGCATCTCGGCGATCGTGCCGATGGTCAGCCATGTCGATCACACCGAGCACGACGTGGCGGTGATCGTCACCGAACAGGGTCTGGCCGACCTGCGCGGGCTGCCGCCACGCAAGCGTGCACGCACATTGATCGACAACTGCGTGCACCCGGATTTCCGGGCGCAGATCGAGGACTACTTCGAGCGTGCCAGCCGCGACAGCTACGGCAAGCACACCCCGCACCTGCTGCCCGAGGCCTTGTCGTGGCACCAGCGGTGGCTGGATACCGGGACGATGAAAGCCTGAGACCGCGCCTTGGCCCTACCCGTGGGAGCGCCGCAAGTCGCGCGGCTTGCAACGCTCCTGCGGGCTCACTGCGCAATCAGCGCGTGGCGACAAACGCCGCAATCGCCTCGCGCACACGCTTCAAACCTTCGGCCAGCTCTTCATCGGTGATGTTCAGCGGCGGCACGAAGCGCAGCACGCTGGTGCCGGCTTGCAGGATCAGCACCTGCTTTTCGGCGGCCAAATCGAGCAGCGCGCCGATGTCGGCCACGTACGCGGGCTTGAGCACCGCGCCGATCATCAGGCCCATGCCGCGCACCTGCTCGAACACGCCGAACTCGGCGCCGATGGCTTCCAGCCCGGCTCGCAACGCGGCCGACTGGCGGGCGACGTTGCCGCGGATTTCGTCCGACGCCAGCGTGCGCAGCGCCACCCGCGCCACCGCCGCGGCCAGCGGGTTGCCACCGAAGGTGCTGCCGTGCGCGCCCACGCCCATCACCTGCGCCACCTTGGTGCCGGCCAGCATTGCGCCGACCGGGAAGCCACAGCCAAGCGCCTTGGCGAGGGTGACGATGTCCGGGGTCACGCCCCAATGCCAGTGGGCGAACAGCTCGCCGGTGCGGCCCATGCCGACCTGAATTTCGTCGAGCACCAGCAGCGCGTCGTGCTGGTCGCACAGTTCGCGGGCGCGGCGCATGAATTCCGGCGTGGCCGGCATCACTCCGCCTTCGCCCTGCACCGGCTCGAACATCACGGCTGCGACGTCGCCACTGGCCATTGCCGCCTCCAGCTGCGCCACATCGTTGAAGTCGGCGTAACGGAAACCACCCGGCAACGGCTCGTAACCTTCCTGGTACTTCGGCTGCGCAGTGGCAGTGACGGTGGCCAGCGTGCGGCCGTGGAAACTGCCGCGGAAGGTGAGGATGACGCGCTGCTCCGGCGGCCGGCCCTTTGCTGCGGCCCACTTGCGCACCAGCTTGATTGCCACCTCGTTGGCCTCGGCGCCGGAGTTGCACAGGAACACGCGCTCGGCGAAGCGCGAGGCATCGACCAGCTCCTGCGCCAGGTGCAACGGCGGCTCGCTGTAGAACATGTTGCTGGTGTGCCACAGCTTGTCGGCCTGCTCGACCAGCGCCGCCTTCAGTTCGGCATTGCCGTGGCCGAGGCTGCATACTGCGATGCCGGCAGCCAGGTCGATGAACTCGCGTCCCTGCACGTCCCACAGGCGCGCGCCCTGGCCGCGTTCCAGCACCAGTTGGCGCGGACGATAGACCGGCAGGTAGTAGCGGGACAGGGACAGCAGCGGTTCGGCGACGGCGGTCATGGCGTTGGTTCGACAGTGGTTGCGGGCAGAACCCGCATTGTCTCCCATTCCACCCTGCGTCGTGGCGGCAAATCAGCGGGTATCACCCAAGGAACAGATCCGGCAGCAGCGGCCTGGCTGGATCAACGGCGTAACCGGACAGATCGGTGACACCGGCCTGCGCCAGCACTTCGTCGTCGATCAGGAATTGCCCGCTGAAACCGGCGGCCGGGCGGGTGAGTACCGCGTGTGCGGCGTCGGCCATGATTTCCGGGCGGCGGCAGCCGGCGGCATCGACACCGGGGATCATGTTGATCGCATCGGTAGCGATGATGCTGCGCGGCCACAGCGCGTTCACCGCCACACCCTGCGGCCCGAACTCGGCAGCCAGCCCCAGCGTGACGAAGCTCATGCCCATCTTCGCCAGCGTGTAACCGGTATGCGGGCCCCACCACTTCGGGTCGAGATTCGGCGGCGGTGCGAGGGTGAGGATGTGCGGGTTCGGCGCTTGCAACAGGTGCGGCAGGCAGGCTTGCGCGCACAGGAAGCTGCCGCGCGCATTGACCTGCTGCATCAGGTCGAAACGCTTCATCGGCGTGTCCAGCGCGCCGCGCAGCCAAATTGCGCTGGCGTTGTTGACCAGGATGTCGATGCCGCCGAAGGCGTCCACGGTGGCCGCCACGGCGGCCTGCACCTGCTCTTCTTCGCGGATGTCGCACTTCAGTGCCAACGCCTTGCCGCCGGCGGCGGTCACCGCCTCGGCGGCGTTGTGGATAGTGCCGGGCAAACGCGGGTTGGGCACCGCCGACTTGGCGGCGATGGCGACATTGGCACCATCGCGCGCGGCGCGCAGCGCGATGGCCAGGCCGATGCCGCGCGAGGCGCCGGTGATGAACAGGGTTTTATTCGCGAGAGTGGTCATTGGGGGTGGTGATTCGTGAATTGGTGATTGGTGATTGGAAAGAGCGGGGAGCTGCGCGCTGGGAGATCAGTGATTGGTGATTCGTGATTCGGAAGAGCGGAGGAGCCAAGCCGTGATTGGTGATTCGGGAAAGCGGGTTGCCGAGCGCTGGGGGGATCAGTGAGCCGGGAAACGACAAGCCGCAGGAACCTGCCTTTTCGAATCACGAATCACCAATTCACCAATCACGGCTTACCTTCTCTTTCGAATCACCAATCACCAATTCACCAATCACATCTTTGGCCCCTGCCCCTCGTTGTCTTCCCAATGCAGGATGCGACGGGTGACGAAGCGGTACACCGGCTTGCCGGTGGCGAACCACAGTTCGCGCACCCACGAGTGGCGCTTGAGCAGGCGCAGTTCCACCGGCGTCAACGCGTCGCGGCAATACATGCGCTTGTGCTTGAGCAGGTGGCGCAGGTCCTCGCGCGCGAGCAGCCGCATCCAGCGCGAGCGCGGGTTGCCGCAGACGGCGAGCTGGAAGTCGATCAGGGCCGGCGAGCCGTCTTCACGCACCAGCCAGTTGGCTTCCTTGGCCAAATCGTTGTGGGCGATGCCCTTGCGGTGCACCTGCTGCAATAGCCGGCGTGCGGCCCGGAACCACGCCACGTCGCCGCGCGGCGGGCGCAGGTGCATGGCGGCACCGGCCATGTAGCTGCGGTCCAGCCAGCGGCCATTCCAGCCCAGCAGTTGCGGCGTGGCCTCCATGCCGTCGAGCTTCTGCAGCGCGCGTGCCTCGCGCCGGGCCAGCCACCATGCCGGCAGGCGCAGCCACCACGGCGTGGCGCCAAGGTCGCGGCGCACGAATTGGCGCCGCCCATCGCGCACCAGCAGGATGCGGCCGAAGCTGTCGGACTTGAGGATGCGGGTGTCGTCGTCGAGATTCATCACCGCAACATTCTAGACGGGCGCTGACTGGCCGCTCACCGGTTGCCATCGGCTCGACACCATCGCCCTTCTATAATCCGGCGATGAATGCCTGGATCGACACTCTGCTGGCGTGGATCGCCGCACACCCCACGCTGGCCGGCATCGTCGTCTTCGCCATTGCCTTCAGCGACGCGGTCATCATCCTCGGCGCAATCGTGCCGGCGCTGCCGCTGATGATCGCGGTGGGCGTGTTGATCGGCATGGGCGAATTGTCCGGCCCGTATGCGGTGGCCTGCGCCACGCTCGGCGCGTTCGCCGGCGATGGCTTGAGTTATTGGGTGGGCCGACGCTGGGGCGAGCGCCTGCGCGGGGTGTGGCCGTTCAGCCGCTACCCGCAGTTGCTTGACCGCGGCGAACTGCTGTTCCAGCGCAATGCCTTCAAGAGCATCCTGATCGCCCGCTACGTCGGTGCAATCCGTCCCTTCATACCTGCCATTGCCGGCATGGCGAAGATGCCGTTCGCACGCTACGCGCAACCCAGCGCCGTGGCCTGCCTGTCGTGGGCGGTACTGTTCCTGCTGCCGGGCTGGGCGCTGGGACAGGCCTACGACGCGGTGGCGGCGGTGGCCGGGCGGTTGTTCCTGGTGGTGGGCCTGCTCGGCGCGGTGCTGGCATTGGTATGGGCCACCGTGCTGTACGGCTACCGCTGGTCGGTGGCACGCATGGACGGCTGGCTGGCGCGGCTGCTGCAGTGGTCGCAACGCCACCCGCATTTGCTCGGGCGCTGGTGGAATGATTTGTTCGACCCACGCCGGCGCGAATCGGTACCGCTGGCGATGCTGGCGTTGATGTTGCTGCTGCTGGGCTGGGGCTGGTTCGTGCTGCTGATGGTCGTCGTCGGCCACGGCGAGCCGCTGGCACTGGACCTGGCCGTGCACCGCTTCATGCTGACCCTGCGCAACCCGCTGGCCGACTATCCACTGGCGGCGCTGGCCTCGCTGGGCGACTGGCAGGTGCTGCTGCCGGCCATCGCCGCCGGCATGGGCTACCTGCTGTGGCGCCAGCGCTGGATGGCCGCCGCGCACTGGCTGGCGGCGCTGGCCTTCGGGCTGGCGCTGACCAAGCTGCTCGGCACCACCGTCGATGTGGTGCGGCCACCGGCAGCCAGCAGCGGCTTCGGCTTCCCGTCGGTATCGGTGACGATGGCGACCATCACCTTCGGCTTCTTCGCCGTGCTGATCGGCCGCGAGCTGCCCGGGCGCACGCGGGTATGGCCGTACCTGCTGTCGGGCCTGGTGGTCACGGTCATTGGCTTTGCGCGCATCTACCTTGGTGCGCACTGGGTCAGTGACGTCATCGGCGGCATGCTGTTCGGCCTGTTCTGGCTATTGGTGCTGGGCATCGCCTACCGTCGCCGCTTCAACCGTTCGTTCTGGATCAAGCCGGTGTCATGGCTGTTCTACGGCGTGTTCGTGCTGGCCGGGTTCTGGTACGCGCCGCGCAACATGCCGGCCAAGCTGGCCAAGTACGAACCGGTAGCCGAGGCCCCACGCGACATGGACGCCGCGCACTGGTGGCAGGACGGCTGGAGCGAATTGCCGGCACGCCGCAACGAGTTCGACGACGACATGCGCTGGCCGCTGGACGTGCAGGTGGCCGGCCCACTGGCGCCGCTGCAACGGCAGCTGGAACGGCATGGCTGGAAGCTGCAAGCGCAGGCCGGCTGGCAGGAAGCCCTGTCGATGCTCGACACCAACGCAACGCCGGCACAGGTGCCGGTGCTGCCGGCCACGTTGGATACCCACGTCGAATCGCTACTGATGCTGCGCCCAGGCGCGCAGGCCGATGAGCTGTATGCACTGCGCCTGTGGCCGGCCCCTGCGCAGCTGCAACCAGAGCAAGCGCCGCTGGTGGCTGGGCAGCGCGCAAACCCTGCATTACAAGCGCCACTTCAAACTGTTCGGCCTATGGCTGCCGCGGCCCGGCACCGAACCGGCGCTGGATGCACTGCGGCAGGCGCTGGAAGGCATGGAAACCCGCGAGCAGGTGTTGCCGGAAAGCGGGATGCCGTTGCTGATGGTGCGCAGCGAAACGCAACCGTAGAGGCATGGAACGTTCCCGGCGAAGCCCGTGCCGGGCACGCCCGGCACCTACAAATCGGCTTCCGAAGGCGGTTCGAATTCGGGAATCCACGCCAACAGATGGCCCAGCCGTTCGTGCGGATCGTCTTCCTGCAACAACAGCAGGCGCTGCTCCTCGGCCAACGGCAACAACTCGGCCAGCCGCCAGCCGACCCACGCGGCTTGGTCCATCTGCGCCTGCCCGGAACCGGCCAAGTCGCTGCCGGCATGTTCGAGGATGTGTTCCAGCAGGATCGCCAGCAGCGCGTGTTCGGGCCGCAGTTCATCGTCGTGGTCCGGCAGGGCCCACTCCACCTCGCCGATGACCAGCCCGTTGTCGCGTACCCGCGTTCCCAACACGTGGAAGCGCCGCATGCCGCGCAACTTCAGTTGCAGCACGCCATCGCCGCCCATGTCGAAATCCTCGATGCGCGCCTCCACGCCCCACGCCGCCGGCGTGGCCGGCGCGCCGACCTCATCGCCGTCGAGGATCAGGCAGACGCCGAAGCCACCGCCATTGCGGCCACATTCGCGAATCAGGTCGAGGTAACGCGCCTCGAACACGCGCAGACCCAGCACCGCGCCGGGCAGCAGCGCGCCATGCAGCGGGAACAGTGGCAGCGTGTGCACCGTCATCCGCCGCACTGCAACTGCGCGAGGAAGCGGCGCGGCGCGCCGTCGAAACCGCCATTGGACATGAACACCACGTGGTCGCCGGCCTGTGCCACCGCCCCCAGCGCCACCAGCAGCGCATCGGTATCGGCCACCGCCTGCGCTTGCCCACGCACGGCGGCGATGACCTTGCCGGCGTCCCACGGCAATTCCGGACGGGCGAGGAACACCACCGCGTCGGCGACATCCAGCGACGGCGCCAGCGCATCGGCGTGCGCGCCAAGGCGCATCGAGTTGCTGCGCGGCTCCATCGCCACCACGATGCGCGCCGCGCCTACCTTGGCGCGCAGGCCGGCCAGCGTGGTGGCGATGGCGGTTGGG
This sequence comes from Stenotrophomonas sp., assembly GCA_034675465.1. Taxonomy (GTDB): domain Bacteria; phylum Pseudomonadota; class Gammaproteobacteria; order Xanthomonadales; family Xanthomonadaceae; genus Stenotrophomonas. The sequence goes on from JAUCDH010000015.1 coordinate 305,677, forward strand.
TGGTGGGCGAAATCGTCATAGATGGTGACGCCGCCGTGTTCGCCAACCACCTCCATCCGGCGCTTGACACTGCGGAACCCGGCCAACGCCGGGATCACCGCCGCGACATCCACACCCACCGCCGCGCAGGCCGCCAGCGCGGCCAGGCCGTTGAGCACGTTGTGGTCGCCCAGCAGCGGCCATTCGACGATGCCAAGTTGCTCACCATTGCGCAGCACCGCGAAACGGCTGCCATCGTCGGCCAGCTTGCGCGCGCTCCATTCAAACGCTGCGTCAAAGCCGAAGCGCTCCACCGGCGTCCAGCACCCCATTGCCAGCACTTCACGCAAGTGCTGGTCGTGGCCGTTGACGATCAGGCGGCCACGTTGCGGCACGGTGCGCACCAAATGGTGGAACTGGCGCTGGATGGCGGCCACGTCCGGGAAGATGTCGGCGTGGTCGTATTCCAGATTGTTGAGGATGGCTACCAGCGGCCGGTAATGCACGAACTTGCTGCGCTTGTCGAAGAAAGCGGTGTCGTATTCGTCGGCTTCGACAACGAACGGAATTGGTGATTGGTGATTGGTGATTCGGTTGGAGCCACCCAGCCTTGCCGACACACCGAAATCCTCCGCCACGCCGCCAATCAAAAAGCCCGGCTCGCGCCCCGCCGCTTCCAGCAAAAACGCCAGAATCGTGGTGGTGGTGGTCTTGCCGTGGGTACCGGCCACCGCCAGCGTGTCGCGGCCGGGCAGCACGTTTTCAGCCAGCCATTGCGCACCGCTGGTGTAGCGGCGGCCGGCATCCAGCACCGCCTCCACCGCTGGATTACCGCGCGAAAGCGCGTTGCCGACGACGACCTCGTCGCAGTCATCGCCGATGTTGCCCGGCAAATAACCTTGCAGCAGCGCAATGCCGAGTTTTTCCAGCTGGGTGGACATCGGCGGATAGACCGCCTGGTCGCTGCCTTCGACCGCATGACCGAGTTCGCGCGCCAACGCAGCCACGCCGCCCATGAAAGTACCGGCAATGCCGAGAATATGGATCTTGCTCATGCGCCGATTGTCGCCGATGCCGGCACGCGGCGGGCAAGCCACAGGGGTTCGCCCACGCCCTTGTAGGGAAAACCCCTATACCCGTAAGTGAAAGCTGCCGCGAGAATGCGTGAGCCAGCCGCAGTATCCCTATCGGTCCTACTCCCCAAGAGGCCATCCCCAAGGGAAGCTCACTGCTGCGGGGCGTTGAGCGCGCCTGCCCGCTGGCCCCTGCAAGACGAACGCCCCGGGCCAGTGATGGCCCGGGGCGTTTTTTATCCGGCCGATGCGGGCCGCCACGGCGTGGCCGGGCGGCTTCCGTCCGGTTTTCAGTGCTTGATCGCGGCCAGGATGCGCGCCAGCACGTCGTCCAGCGCACCCACGCCATCAACGCGGGCCAGCGTGCCCTTGGCGGCGTAGAAGTCGATCACCGGCGCGGTGGAATCGTTGTAAACCTGCAAGCGCTGGCGCACCGATTCCGGGTTGTCATCGGCGCGGCCCTGCTCCTTGGCGCGGCCGGCGATGCGCTCGACCAGCAGCTCGGTGGGCACGTCCAGCTGCACGATGGCATCCAGCGGCTGGTTCAGCCTGGCCAGCAGGTCGCCCAACGCGCCGGCCTGGGCCACGTTGCGCGGGTAGCCGTCAAGGATGAAGCCGGTGGCAGTGTCGGCCTGAGACAGGCGCGATTCCAGCATGCCCAGCAAGATGGCGTCGGACACCAGATTGCCGGCGTCCATTACCGCCTTGGCCTGCTTGCCCAGCTCGGTGCCGGCGGCCACTTCGGCGCGCAGCAGGTCGCCGGTGGAGATGTGCGGAACCTGCAGTCGTTCCTTCAGGCTCGTCGCCTGCGTGCCCTTGCCCGAACCGGGCGGTCCCAACAGAACCAATCGCATTCCTGACTCCCAATATGTTGAGGAAACGGGACGGACAGCGGCGTTAGACTCAGGGGCCGATTCACGCTGCACCGCAATAACGCAGCTTACCGCATCCGGCCACTGCCCCGGTATGCCCCAGCCCGGAGTCCTGCGCATGTCCAAAGGTACCCTGCTCTACGCCCAGTCCGGCGGCGTCACCGCCGTCATCAATGCCACCGCCGCGGCGGTGATTGCCGAAGCGCGATCGAAGAAGATCAAGGTGCTGGCCGCGCGCAACGGCATCCTCGGCGCGTTGCGCGAGGAGTTGATCGACACCTCGAAGGAGCCCGCGGCCAACATTGCCGCGCTCGCGCATACGCCCGGCGGCGCGTTTGGCTCGTGCCGCTACAAGCTCAAGTCGCTGGAGGCCGACCGCGCCAAGTACGAGCGGCTGCTGGAGGTGTTCAAGGCCCATGACGTGCGCTGGTTCCTCTACAACGGCGGCAACGATTCGGCCGACACCGCGTTGAAGGTGTCGCAACTGGCGAAGGAATTCGGCTATCCGCTGACCTGCGTGGGCGTACCCAAGACCATCGACAACGACCTGGCCGTCACCGACACCTGCCCCGGCTTCGGCTCGGCCGCCAAGTACACCGCCGTGTCGGTGCGCGAGGCGGCGCTGGATGTGGCGGCGATGGCCGAGACCTCCACCCGCGTCTTCATCTACGAGGCGATGGGCCGCCACGCCGGCTGGCTGGCCGCTGCCGCCGGGTTGGCCGGCGAGAACCCCGACGACGCGCCGCAAATCATCCTGCTGCCCGAGCGCGCCTATGACGAAGCCGCATTCCTGAAGAAAGTGAAGCAGGTGGTGGACAAGGTCGGTTGCTGCGTGGTGGTCGCCAGCGAAGGCATCCACACCGCCGATGGCCGCTTCGTCGCCGATGCCGGCGGCAGCACCGATTCGTTCGGGCACACCCAGCTCGGCGGCGTGGCTTCGTACCTGGCGGGCCGGGTCAAGGCCGAACTCGGCTACAAGGTGCATTGGACCCTGCCCGACTACCTGCAACGCTCGGCGCGTCACCTCGCCAGCAAGACCGACTGGGAGCAGGCGCAAGCGGTGGGCAAGGCCGCGGTGCAGTTCGCGCTGAAGGGGCAGAACTCGGTGATGCCGGTGATCGTGCGCACGGCAGATGCTCCCTACCGCTGGAAGATCGAAGCCGCGCCGCTGTCCAAGGTGGCCAACCACGAGAAGAAAATGCCCGCCGGCTTCATCCGCAAGGACGGCTTCGGCATCACCGACAAGGCGCGCCGTTACCTGCAACCGCTGATCCGCGGCGAAGCGCCGCTGCCGTATGGTCGCGATGGACTACCCAAGTACGTGACGCTGAAGAACGTGACGGTGGCGAAAAAGCTTCCGGGCTGGGAAGGCTGAGCCCCACGGCCGGTGCCGCCCCTGCCTTGCGTCGCGGTGACTTCAGGCAGATGCCCGGCACCACCGCCGCGCACACCCTGATATCACGTTTCCCACACAGGTCATGCAGCCATGGTCCGCAAGATGTTGATCGGCATGCTCGGTTTTCTCCTCATCTGCCTGATCTGCGGCGCGGGCTACCGCCTGGGCCAGCATCTGGCCGGACACAAGAGCGCCACCACACAGCACACCCCGGCCTGAGCCTGGCCGGGAATTCCACCGGGGGGCCCTGCCCGGCTCCGCCGGCTTAGCGGCAGGGCGCACCTTCCATTCGCAACTGCACTGCATACGCCGGCAGCGACGCCAGCTTCCCGGCGGCGGCCTGCTGCCGGGCTTCACCCAGGTACACGCGCACCTGTCCCTGCCCATCGCGGGGCAACGGCTGCTCGACCGGCCGCCGCCAGACCTCGACCACCGCCTGCTGGCCCGGGCAGCCGGCAGCGGGAATGCCGATGCGGTCATTGAGCTTCCAGCCGCCGGCTTCATTTGGGCGCGCTTCGGCGAAATCCAGCAAGGCAGCGCGCGGTTGGCACTGCGCGCGGGTCCGCACTCGCCGCAACTCGTAAGGCGCACCGGCCTGACCGGTGAAGCGGCCTTCGATTCGGATACAAGCTTCGGGAATCTGCCGCACCGTGTGCAGCGCGCCCACCGCCTGTGCCGTCGCCGGTGGGCGCTGCACTTCCGGCTGCGTTGCCGCCACCGCGGCCAGTGGCGACATGGCCAGCACCATCGACAACATCTTCCAACCACGCTGCATCGGCCAGCTCCGTTCGCTTGTGCAAAGCCGCACGGTGCCAGTACGTCACTGAACCGCACGGCACCTTGCAACGCCCCGTGACAGTGAACAGTTCCTGACCGCATACTCGCCACGGCTCCAGGAAATACTGAACACCGCGATACGTACCACGGCCGCTGCATGGCTCCGGGTCTGTTCCAGTGATTCATCCCGGCGTGTCCCTCGTTCAGCCCTTTGCTGGATACATCCAACTGTGCTGGAGGGGTCATGCTGGAACACTACGGTCTCGTCATTGCGCTGGTCTGCGCACTCATTGCCATCGCCTATGGTCTGTTCGCCGCGCAATGGGTATTGCGGCAACCGGCCGGCAACGCGCGCATGCAGGAAATCGCATCCGCCATCCAGGAAGGCGCGCGCGCCTACCTCAACCGCCAGTACCTGACCATCGCCATCGCCGGCGTGGTGCTGTTCGTCCTGGTCGGCCTGTTCCTGAGCTGGTACACGGCGGCCGGCTTCGCCGTCGGCGCGGTGCTGTCCGGCGCGGCCGGCTACATCGGCATGAATGTTTCCGTGCGCGCCAACGTGCGCACCGCCGAGGCCGCGCGCAACGGCATCGGCGCGGCGATGGACGTGGCGTTCAAGGGCGGCGCGATCACCGGCATGCTGGTGGTCGGGCTGGGCCTGCTCGGCGTGGCCGGCTACTACTTCGTGCTGGAGCGCATGGGCGTGCCGCAGGAGAAGGCGTTGCATGCATTGGTCGGGTTGGCGTTCGGCTCGTCGCTGATCTCGATCTTCGCGCGGCTGGGCGGCGGCATCTTCACCAAGGGCGCGGACGTCGGCGCGGACCTGGTGGGCAAGGTCGAGGCCGGCATTCCCGAGGACGACCCGCGCAACCCGGCGGTGATCGCCGACAACGTGGGCGACAACGTCGGCGACTGCGCCGGCATGGCCGCCGACCTGTTCGAGACCTACGCGGTGACCGTGATCGCCACCATGCTGCTGGGCGGGCTGATGGTGGCCGAGGTCGGCCGCAATGCGGTGCTGTACCCGCTGGTGCTCGGTGGCGTGTCGATCATCGCCTCGATCATCGGCGCGCTGTTCGTCAAGGTGAAGGCCGGCGGCTCGATCATGGGCGCGCTGTACAAGGGCGTGATCGTCTCCGGCGTGCTGGCGGCCATCGCGTTCTGGCCGGTGACCACGCAGTTGATGGCCGATTCGCCTTATGGTGCGACCAACCTGTACCTGTGCGCGCTGATCGGGCTGGTGCTGACCGGCCTGATCGTGTGGATCACCGAGTACTACACCGGCACCCAGTACAAGCCGGTGCAGCACGTGGCGCAGGCCTCGACCACCGGCCACGGCACCAACATCATCGCCGGCCTTGGCGTGTCGATGAAATCCACCGCGCTGCCGGTGGTGGCGGTGTGCGCGGCGATCTGGGGCGCATTCCACTTCGGCGGGCTGTACGGCATCGCCATCGCCGCCACCGCGATGCTGTCGATGGCCGGCATGATCGTCGCGCTCGACGCCTACGGGCCGATCACCGACAACGCCGGCGGCATCGCCGAGATGGCCGAACTGCCCAGCGAGATCCGCGACATCACCGACCCGCTGGATGCGGTGGGCAACACCACCAAGGCGGTGACCAAGGGCTATGCGATCGGCTCGGCCGCGCTTGCCGCACTCGTCCTGTTCGCCGACTACACCCACAACCTGCAAGCGGCGCACCCCGGCGAAACCTTTGCCTTCGACCTGTCCGACCACACGGTGATCATCGGCCTGCTGATCGGCGGCCTGATCCCCTACCTGTTCGGCGCGATGGCGATGGAAGCGGTGGGCCGCGCCGCCGGTGCGGTGGTGGAGGAGGTACGCCGCCAGTTCCGCGAGATCGCCGGCATCATGCAGGGCACCGGCAAGCCGCAGTACGACAAGGCGGTCGATATGCTGACCCGCTCGGCAATCCGCGAAATGATCGTGCCCTCGCTGCTGCCGGTGGTGGTGCCGGTAGTGGTCGGCCTGCTGCTGGGGCCGAAGGCGCTGGGCGGGCTGTTGATCGGCACCATTGTCACCGGCCTGTTCGTGGCGATCTCGATGACCACAGGCGGCGGCGCTTGGGACAACGCCAAGAAGTACATCGAGGACGGCCACTTCGGCGGCAAGGGCAGCGAGGCACACAAGGCTGCGGTGACCGGCGACACCGTCGGCGACCCGTACAAGGACACGGCCGGCCCGGCGATCAACCCCCTGATCAAGATCATCAACATCGTCGCGCTGCTGTTGGTACCGCTGCTCTGATCGAAGCCGACTGCGCACGGCACCTGCGCCCTTCCTCCGCATGCGGGGGAAGGGAACGGGATGGGGGCGAGCCGCAAGGCTCGGATCAAGATCATCAACATCGTCGCGCTGCTGTTGGTACCGCTGTTGTAAAGCCCAGGAACGAGTGAAGAGGAACGAGGAACGAGTGAGGGCAAAAGCCTGTCTTCACTCATTCCTCTCTTCACGTTCCCAAGCCTCCCTCCGCGGGCAAACCAAACGGGGCCGCATGCCCCGCTTTCTCTCGTTCCTCGTTCCTCGCCCCTCTCCACTCGCCCCTCGCCCTTTGATGCACCGCACCAGCGGCAGGCGTAGAATGGCCGCCCTTCTGTCAACGTCACGATTCGGAGCAGCGCAATGGGTCTGGAACTCGTTTCCTCGGGCAAGAACCCGCCGGAAGAAATCAACGTCATCATCGAAATCCCGAAGGATTCGGAGCCGGTGAAGTACGAAGTGGACAAGGATTCCGGCGCCATCTTCGTCGACCGCATCCTCTCCACCCCGATGCGCTACCCCTGCAACTACGGCTACGTGCCCAACACCCTGTGCGGCGACGGCGACCCGGCCGACGTGCTGGTGGTGCTGCCGCTGTCGCTGATCCCCGGCTCGGTGGTGCGCTGCCGCCCGGTCGGCGTGCTGAAGATGAGTGATGAGGCCGGCAGCGACGAGAAGATCCTGGCCGTGCCGGTGGCCAAGGTGTTCAACGGTTACGCCCACGTGGAAGACATCGACCAGGTGTCCAGCCACTGGCTGGAGCGCATCGGCCACTTCTTCGAGCATTACAAGGACCTGGAAAAGGGCAAGTGGGTCAAGCTCGACGGCTGGGGCAATGCCGAGGAGGCCAAGCGCATTCTGGTGCAGGCGCACGAAAACCACGTCGCCAAGCAGGGCTGACCGGCCCCATGCCGGCGCTGCCGCAAGCGGCGCCGGTGCCACCGCGTTCACGTTTCACCCGCCCGGGGCATGACCTTGCCCGGGCATTGGGCTACATTGACGGGCAGTTTTCCCGGCACGCGGCTGTGACGGCCGGATGGCTCCACTGAGGGAATGTGCCTTGCGTATCCTGCTCGTCGGCGACGACGCCAACCTGTCGTCCGAACTCCTCGAATACATCGCCGATCTGGGCGACGAATGGCATGTGCAGGGGGTTGCCGACGGCAACGCCGCCATTGCCACGGTCGCCTCCAGCACGGTTGATGCCGTCATCGTCGCCCCGGCCCTGACGGACCTGTCGCCCGCTACCCTGCTCGGCCAGATCCGCACGCTGCGCCCGGAGACGATCCGCATCGCGCTGATAGAGGCCGCGCAGAGCCAGCGCGCGCCGGCGGCCCGCATCATCGGCGTGGCACACCGCTTCCTGCCGCTGCCGCTGTCGCCGGAAGTGCTGCTCGACGCGCTGACCAGCCTGGAAGAGCTGCGCGACCTGCTGTACAGCCCGCGCCTGAGCAACGCCATTGGCCGCATCGAGAAGCTGCCCTCGCCGCCGCACCTGTACCTGAGCCTGATGCAGGCGCTGGAAAACGACGAGAACAGCGACACCAACGAAATCGCCAAGCTGGTCGCCGCCGACCCGGCCATTGCCGCCAAGGTGCTGCAACTGTCGAACTCGGCCTTTTTCAACAGCGGCCGCTCGATCACCGACCTGCGCGGCGCGGTGACCCGGCTGGGCCTGTCCACCCTGCGCGACCTGGTGCTGGCCAGCGAAGTGTTCGCCGTGCCGGCCATTTCCCCGGCCGAGCGCAACGCATTGCAGGCACGCGCGCTGATGGCCTCGCGGCTGGCCGCGAAGATGCTGCCGTCCAGCAGCGCCGAACTGGGCGCGACGGCAGCCCTGCTGGCCGACATCGGCCTGCTGCTGCCGGGCGTGCGCAACCAGCGCGAGCCGGCAGCAGAGGGCGATGAGCGCCCCGGCCATGCCGAGGCCGGCGCCTACCTGCTGGGCCTGTGGGGCCTGCCGATGGCAATCATCGAGGCGGTGGCTTTCCACCTGCAGCCGCAGCGCCCGAACGTGCGCAGCTTCTGGGTGACCGGCGCGGTGCACGTGGCCACGGCGCTGGCCAATGGCAGCCCGGTGGACGAGGCGTATCTGGAGCGTACCGGCGTGCTGTCCAAGCTCGACGGCTGGCGCGACCTGGCCAACGAGTTCGCCGGGCTATCCGCCGACGCCTGAGCGCACCATTACTGGAACCCTTGAACGGCCGCGCTCGACGCGGCCGTTTCTTTTTGCACCACGCCCGGATTGCGGGTACATCACCCTGCAACGGACGGAGCCGGGATTGGCTCACGCCACGGCATGCCACCTCCCGGCAAAACCGCGAGGGCAGCGCGCAGATGCAGGGCAAGCCCTGCGGTTACAGCCCCCGGGAATTGCCCAACGAAAAAAGGGTGGGCCTTGCGGCCCACCCTTCGTCTTGCATCACAGCAGTTGATGGATCAGAACTTCTGGGTGTACTTCATGTAGATGAAACGGCCGATGTCGAAGCCGCCGTAGTAGGCGAACGACGAGTTTGGGGGCCGAGTACATCAGCGGGCCACGGTGGTTGAACACGTTGTTCGCACCTAGGGCGATGGTGGCCTCCCACGGTGCCTTCCAGCTGACCTGCAGGTCGTGGAAGGTGTTGGAACCGGTCACGTGCAGCGCATCCTTCTCGCCATTGGCGATGTGGTTGGGCTGGTTGCACCACGGGTCGGTCACCTTGCCGCAGTTTTCCTTCATGCCCGAGTAGTAGCGGGCGGTGTAGTTCACACCGAAGTTGCCCAGCTCCCAGTTCACGCCGATGTTGGAACGCACGCGGAAGATGCCCGGGTCACCGACGTTGCCGATGATGATGTCCTCGCCCTTCTTGTTCTGGCCGGCTTCGTCGTACTTGGAGGTGTACGTGGTCTGCCAGTCGATGTTGAACTGGCCGATGGCCAGCTCCGGCAGGCGGTACTTGACGCCAACGTCGTAGCCTTCGGTTTCCATCTGGCCCAGGTTGGTCAGGCCGTAGAACAGCTTGGTGATGTGGCCATCAGCCGCACGCACCACGCCATTGCAGCGGGCCGAATTGCCGAGCACGTAGCAGTCACGCAGGATGCGGTCCACGCTGTCTTCGATGATCATGTTGCTGATCTCGTAGCGGAACCAGTCCAGCGAGACGTCCAGGCCCTGCACCCAACGCGGGCTCCACACGATGCCGACGGTCTTGCTCTTGGAGGTTTCCGGCAGCAGCTTGTCGTTGGAGCCGCTGAGGAACTGGTCCGGGGTTGCGCACGGCCAGGTGGTGCACGGCTCCATGCCCTGGCCCACCTGGACGTAGTCAACCGGCACGCCTGCGGCAGTGCAGGCGGCGCTGCCGGCAACACTGCCGGCCACGCCGACCGAGCACGGGTCGGTGTACTTCTCGAACGAACCGCCGATGCCACCGTACAGGTTGTCGATCGACGGGGCCCGGAAGCCCTCGGCGTAGGTACCACGGACCAGCAGGTCGTCGGTCGGACGCCAGGTCACGCCGAACTTGCTGTTGGTGGTGTCACCGAAGTTGCTGTAGTCCGAGTAACGGCTGGCAACGTTGATGGTCAGTTCCTTGGCGAAGGCCACGTCGGCCAGCACCGGGATGTTCAGCTCCAGGTACACCTCGTCCAGGTCATACGCACCGGCGGTGGTGCTCGAAGGCAGGCCGGTGGACATGCCCGACTGCGCGAACGCGTCCGGCACGTAGCGGCCTTCTTCCTTGCGGTGCTCCACGCCGACAGCGAAGCCCAGTTCGCCGGCCGGCAGGGTCACGATCGAGCCACTCAGGTCAGCGGTGAAGCTGGTGGTCTTGGTAGTGCCGGTGGTGGTGTAGATCGGGAACAGGAAGTCCTGCAGATCCTTGTCGGCCAGCGAGCCCGGGCCATCCACGCCGTAGGGCAGCAGCGGGTTCCACGCATAGCAGCCGTCGATCGGCTTGGCGGCGGTGCCGCAACGGGCAACACCATTGGCGTCGATGAACGACGGGCCCAGCGCCTGCTCGGAGGCGATCAGGCTCATGTCACCACGGTTGGACTTGGTGACTTCGTTGCGGTTCCACAGCGCACCGACGTTCCAGTCGAAGGTCTTGTCGGCCAGCTCGAAGAAGCCGCTGATCGACGGTGCAAAGCGCAGGGTCTTGAGCTTGCTCTGGGTGCTACGCGGCATCGTCCCCAGCAATGACGGAACTCGATGTCCTCGCCCACCGGGTTGAAGGCGCTATCGGCCGACAGCGGGGTGCCCAACGCCAGCGACTGGTACGGATAACCTGCAATCAGCTGGTCGGTGCTGCGGTCGTTGTACAGCAGGTCGGCATTGAACGACATCGGAATCGGTGAAGTCGTAGTTGCCGTTGACGTACACCGACTTACGCACGATGCCGGTCTGCACCATCATCTGCTGGTTGGCGTTGGCGAATTCGGCGCCGGTGATCGGGTGGTAGTCACCCGCATCGCTCGGGTTGCCGCCCTTGTCCAGCGTCTGCCAGATGGAGCCGGCCTTGGTGCAGTCATTCAACGACGGCTGGCACCAGCTGCCGTTCTGGCTGATCGGGCTCCAGTCGGAGGGGGTGGAGTTCGGGCCCTTGCCGCCGTCCTTGGAGAACCAGCGGTTGCCGGCCATCACCGGGTCCTGCTTGGAGTACTCGGCCGACAGGGTCACGCCACCGCGCTCGCCTTCGGCACCCAGGGTGAAGGAGTACTGGTTGGTGTCGCCGTCGCCTTCGCCGTACTGGCCGACGTAGACCTGTGCTTCGGCGCCGTCAAAGCGCTTGCGGGTGATGACGTTGACCACGCCGGCGATGGCGTCGGAACCGTAGATGGCCGAGGCGCCGTCCTTCAGCACTTCGATGCGCTCGATGGCCGACATCGGGATCTGGCTTCAGGTCCTGGTAGCCGCCGGTGGTGGCAGCCAGGCGCTTGCCGTTCATCAGCACCAAGGTGCGGTTGGCACCCAGGTTGCGCAGGTCGACGTAGTAACCGCCGACGTTTTCACCAGAAGCCAGCGCGTAGGCGCGGGAGATGGCCGGCGAGCCCGCCGAGGTCAGGTTCTGCAGCACGTCGGCGACCGAGGTGAAGCCCTGCTTTTCCAGGTTCTCACGGCTCAGGGTGACGATCGGCTGCTGGGTTTCCATGTTCGCGCCACGGATGCGCGAACCGGTGGCCTCGATGCGGTCCAGGTCGGTGGTGCCCTTGGCGGCGTCCTGCGCCGAGGCGAAGGCCGGGGTCAGCGCAATCGCGATGCCTGCCGGGAGCAGGCCCAGCCGGGTGGCGGGAGTACGAACTTTTCATCAATCTCTCCGGTAACGTTAGTGGTGTGTTAAACACCGCTGAAAGTTACGTTCGTATCCATGCGATGGCTTTGCGCGAACCACCGACAGACTTTGCCGGACTCTGGCGGCAGGGCGGTTGTGCCATCGCGGTAACCGCTGGCGGAAACCCCAAAGCGTGCGCGGAAGGCGCGGGCGAAGCTGCAGCAGTTGTCGAAACCGCTGGTCGCCGCCACCTCGCCGATCATCATGTCGGTATCGCGCAGCAGCGTAGCCGCGCGCTCCAGCCGCAAGCGTGCGGACAGCGACTGCGGGCTTTCTTCGTACAGGCTCTGGAAGGTCTTGGACAAATACCAACTGGAGAAGTTGGTCAGCTCGGCCAGCTCGCCGATGCGCACCACGCGGTGGCTGTTGCCCTCCAGGTACATGCGGGCACGCTGCATGCGCCCAAACACCTGGCGCTTGCGCAGGCGCGAACGCCCCGGGCAGCGCTGCACGCCTCGGAAAAATTCCGTTGCAGCGAAGCCACATGCAGCAGCAATGGCCGCAGCACATGGCTACCCGGCCCTTGGGCCTGCGCCTCGCGCCACAGGCGCAGCGCCATGCGGATCTCGGCCCGGCTCATCAAGCCGTGCCCGGTATAGAGCGCGCTGTCGGCCAGGTCGCCCAACGTGCGCAGGGCCTGTGCATCCAGCGCCACGCCGATGCAGAGGCCGTCGCGGCTGGCCTGCACCATCGGCCGCGATTCCTTTCGAACGCAATCCACTCGCGCTGCCGCAGGCGGAAACGGCCTTCCTTCGATTCCACCCAGGCGCTGCCGCGCAACTGCATCCACACGGTGAACACCGTCCCGGAGGTTTGCAGGCTGCCCAGCCGTGCCACGCCCACGCAATTGGGGCGCAGCCCGTCCTCCGGCGGCTTCTCGAACAAAACCGACTGCCCGCGGTCAACCCAGAACACCTGTCGCATGTGACGCACCATCTTTGCCTTCAATGGCCGATGGTTTTGCCGATCTTGGCCGCCGCCGTCAGGAAAGATTCCACGAGATCGCGCCGAAATCGCCACGAAGGCCGGCACGAAGGAATCACGATTTTGGTTTTCCCAATACGGGCAACCACTTGAGCGTGCCCAGCGGCAGCGGCGGGGGGTCTGCTGCCACCGGCATCACGCCGATATCGGTGCCATCGGCCAGCGCCAGCGACACATAGATGGCCTCGCCGCCGGGGGCCACGCTCAGGCCGTTGCTGCCGGCGGCCGCGTCGGATTGCAGGCAGCGCGGCGTACCCCGCTCCGGCCCTTGCAGCCGGGTCAGGCGTGACTGGCAGCCGGCATCGACATGCAGGTATTCCACCGCGCCGTTGCCGGCCACTGCCCAGGTGCGATAACGCCAGCGGCTCGGCGCCACGTCACTGAGCTGGCGCACGCTGCCGGGCGACAACCCCGCATCGGCCTGCCACAAGCCGCCCCCGAGCAGGCGGGTGAACAGCACCCGCGCGCCGCTGCGGTCGTAATGCACCTGCGATACGCCGGAAATGCTGCCCAAGCGTCGCCACGAGGCATGCGAACGGTCGAACAAGGCCAGCACCATGCGCTCGTCCGCATCACGTTCGACCACGTACACCTGCCCCGGCACCGGCCCGTACACGGCCTGCAAGGGCTCGTGCACCGGCACCGGCAGGCGCTGCCAGCGCCGCTGCGCCGGCTCCACCTCGTAGATGCCCGGCTGCCCGGCATCGTCACGCCCGCTCACCAGCAGTTGCCGGCTGTCGGCGGACCAGTCCGGCGCCTGCCGGGTTTCAGGCCGCAAACCGGCCAGCAGTTGCAGCGAATCGGGCTGATCCAGCCGTGCCCACCACAGGCCGAACACGCCGGAGCGGTCGGAGGTGAACGCCAGTTGCTGCCCATCCGGGGCCACCATCGGCTGCGCATCGCGGCCGGAAGAGGCAAACAGGCGTTGCCGGTCACCGCTGCCGTCCAGCGCCACCTTGAACAGCCCGAACTGCGAACGCCGGTGCACGAACGCCAGCACCGGCTTCAAGCGCGCCACCGCCGGGCTTTGCGCATCATCCACCCCCATGTCGCGCAGGGTGCGCGAACGCACGTCCAGGCGGTACAGGCGCGATTGGGTGTCCACGCGCCGGCCAAACACCATCGCCGCATCGTCCAACCAGCTCCAGCCGCGTATCTCCGCCGCGTCGGCGGTCAGCCGTTGTGCCTTGCCGCCGGTGGCGTCCATCACCCACAGGTCGCCAGCCTGCGGGTTGCGCACGAAGCCGATGCGGGCACCGTCCGGCGAGAAGCGCGGCGCGTAATCGAAATCATCCGGGCCGCGCGGGTAGTCCAGCGCCGTCCAGCGCCCGGAGGCCAGGTCCAGCAAGCGGATGCCCTGCGCGCCTTGTGGCCCCGGCATTGAGCCAAACACCAGTCCGCGACCATCCGGCGTCCAGTCGAAGCTGAGCATGTCCGCGCCGCTGCAATCGGCCACGTGCCGCTCGTCGCCGCCGGTCACCGCTCGCACCAGCACCTCGCACTGCCCCTGCGCATGGGTACGGGCGAAGGCGATTTCGCGCCCATCCGGCGACCATGCCGGCTTGCGGTCGAATGCACCGGCAGGCGTGGCCACCAGCGACACCGCTGGCGCGTTGCCGGTGCTTTGCACCTTCAAGGTGGAATGCCGCTCGCTTTCGTCGGCATAGACCACCAACGCGCCATCCGGCGACAACGCCGGCCAGGTTTCGAACCCTTCGGTGCTGGTGATCAGCCGGTACGGCGGCGCGGGGCTGCCAATCACCCGGGTGCCGTCATCATTGACCGCATCCGCTGCCGGCACCGCCACCGGCCGCTGCCACAGCAACCACGCCAGCAACGAGGTACTGCACAACAGCGCCAGGCCCAAGGCCCACGACAAGCGACGGCGCAACCGCCGTCAATTGCGTGGCGCGGCGGGGCCTTCCGGTGGTGTCTGTACAGCGTCGGCATCGGTGGCCGCGTCCTGCACCGTCGAGGGTTCCGGCAACTCCCACGCCACCGGTGCGAGCAGACGGTAACCGCTCTTGGCGATCGTCTCGATGACGCCGCTACCATCGCCCTGCGCGCTGCCGGCGAACGCCTTGCGCAACTGAGTGATCGCCTGAGTCAACACGTCGTTGGTGGGCAGGGTGTCCGGCCACACCTGCGCGAACAGTTCGTCGCGGGTGACCACGCTGCCGGCCTTGTGCACCAGCACCAGCAGCACGCTGATGGCCTTGGGTGTCAGCCGCGCCGGTCGCCGCGCACCCGCTGCATGCACCTCGCGCGAGGACAGCACGAGCAGGCATTCACCAATGCGCAGGCGATCGGAGGGCGGCGTGTCGTTGTCGGTGTATTCCATACGTACTCAGGGAGGCAAATCGCTGGTGGGTGCTTCCCGCACCCGCCCCCTGGGCAGTACCGCCGCCAGTGAACCGCCAGAATCCGCAAATGGCGTCAACGCAAACCGCAAATGTTTCAAAGTGCGCGGATATTAGCCTAGGCAGTGTTTCCTGCGCGCTCGCGCAGGGCGACACCAGGCCCTCTCTCGCCGACGAATTCACATAAACAGCATCACGATTCGCGCCTCCGGGCGCGAAATTTTTATCCGTCGAACGCACCTGATAAAACCTCGGAAACCCTTGTGATGCAGACGTTTTCCCGGCTTCACCGCTCCGTGCAACACGCCGCATGGGCCGCGCTCGCACCTGCATTCAACAAACTGAAGAAAAACTGAAGCCGGTCACCTGATGCCACCACAGGTGGCGCATGCAACCGGCATTGCGTCACACATCGCATTGCACATAGCGCGATGCAACGAGGCAGGTCTTGCGGCGCTGCCTCGTTCACACCGCCACAAAACGGCGCATCACTCCACGCGATACACCTGCGCGCCCTGTTCACGGAAATCCCGCGACTTTTCGGCCATGCCTGCTTCCAACGCCGCAACCGCATCCACACCCTGCCCGGCGGCGTAATCACGCACGTCCTGGGTGATCTTCATCGAACAGAAATGCGGGCCGCACATCGAGCAGAAGTGCGCCAACTTGTGCGCCTCCTTCGGCATCGTCTCGTCGTGCATCGACTGCGCTTTCTCCGGGTCCAGGCCGAGATGGAACTGGTCCTGCCAGCGGAACTCGAAGCGCGCCTTGCTCAAGGCGTTGTCACGCACCTGCGCACCGGGGTGGCCCTTGGCCAGGTCGGCGGCATGCGCGGCAATCTTGTAGGTCATGATGCCGTCGCGCACGTCCTCGCGGTTGGGCAGGCCCAGGTGCTCCTTGGGGGTGACGTAGCAAAGCATCGCGGTGCCGTACCAGCCGATCATCGCCGCGCCGATGGCGCTGGTGATGTGGTGGTAGCCGGGCGCGATGTCGGTGGTCAGCGGCCCGAGCGTATAGAACGGCGCCTCGCCGCATTCGCGCAGCTGCTTGTCCATGTTCTCCTTGATGAGCTGCATCGGCACATGGCCGGGGCCTTCGATCATGGTCTGCACGTCGTGCTTCCACGCGACCTTGGTCAACTCGCCCAGCGCTTCCAGCTCGCCGAACTGCGCAGCGTCGTTGGCGTCGGCAATGCAGCCGGGGCGCAGCCCATCACCGAGGCTGAAAGCCACGTCGTAGGCCTTCATGATGTCGCAGATGTCTTCGAAGTGGGTGTAGAGAAAATTCTCCTTGTGGTGGGCGAGGCACCACTTGGCCATGATGCTGCCGCCGCGCGAGACGATGCCGGTCACCCGCCTTGCCGTCAGCGGCACGTGGCGCAGCAGCACGCCGGCGTGGAGGGTGAAATAGTCCACGCCCTGCTCGGCCTGTTCGATCAGGGTGTCGCGGAAGATTTCCCACGTCAGTGCCTCGGCGCGGCCATCCACTTTTTCCAGCGCCTGATAAATCGGCACCGTACCGACCGGCACCGGCGAGTTGCGGATGATCCATTCGCGCGTCTCGTGGATGTGCTTGCCAGTGGACAGGTCCATCACCGTGTCCCCGCCCCAGCGGATCGCCCACACCAGTTTTTCCACTTCCTCGGCGATCCCCGAGGACACCGCGCTGTTGCCGATGTTGGCGTTGATCTTGGTCAGGAAATTGCGGCCAATGATCATCGGCTCGCTTTCCGGGTGGTTGATGTTGTTGGGCAGGATGGCGCGGCCGCGCGCAATTTCCTCGCGCACGAATTCCGGGGTGATGACCTGCTGGATATTCGCGCCGAATGAGTGGCCCGGGTGCTGAGCGAGAAGACCGGCATCGCGCACCTCCTCCAACCGCTGGTTCTCGCGGATGGCGACGAACTCCATCTCCGGGGTGACGATGCCGCGCCTTGCGTAGTGCATCTGGGTGACGTTGGCCCCGGCGACGGCGCGACGCGGCAATGCGCGGCTGGGGAAACGCACCGCATCGAGCCTGGTGTTGTCTGCACGCGCGCGGCCGAATGCGGAACTGGGCACGTGCAAGCATTCGGTATCGCCGCGTTCGGCAATCCACCCCGCGCGCAACGCGGCCAGACCGGCGGAAAGGTCAATGCGCGCCTGCGGGTCGGTGTAGGCGCCGGAGGTGTCATAGACCGTGATCGGCGGGTTTTCCTCGCCACCGAACAGCGTTGGCGTGCGGGTCTGCGCGATTTCGCGCATCGGCACGCGCACGTCCGCGCGCGAGCCGGTCACGAAGACCTTGCGCGAACCGGGAATGGGCCGGGTCACGGATTCGGAGAGTTGCTGCGCCTGCCGTTGCAGGTCGGGAAGCGGTGCGTTCATCGGGCGTCGTCCTGTTGGGAGCCTGCACGGGTGTGCGGGCCAGACGAAGCGCAGGCGCACTGCCGCCCGCACACGGGCCACCTCGGGCGGCGTCCACGCACGGTCGAACATTGCAAAGCTCCCTACGCCGGTATCAACCGGATCAGGTTCCAAGGGACTGTCTCAACCGTGGCCTTGCAGCAACGGTACCCCCCGCTTCGGGCGGTATTAGAACACGTTGCCTTGCCTGCCCCAATCCTTGAGTTTTCTGCCTGCGGTGATGCTGCAAAACCCCGCCCGGGCAAGCCATCGGAAGCAGCGGCCATCCATACGGTGGCGCATGCGAAAACAGCCACTGGCGCGCTCTTACGTTTCTCTTACGAACCCCCTCTATCTATCCCCCCGAAACAACACACGCCCGGCGAAACAGGTGTTTCGGCAGGGCCGCGCAGGTTTCCATCCAAAGGGGCAATCCAATGCAAATGTCTTCAAAGCGCCGCCAGGGCGGCTTCACTCTGGTCGAAATGGCGGTGGTGCTGGTCATCATCGGCGTGATCATCGGTGCGGTGATGATTGGCCGCGACGTGCAGCGCAACGCCGAATACACCCGCATCAAGCAGAAGTTCGTCGACCAGTGGGTGGTCACCTACAACAGCTACCAGCAGCGTTATGGCGCGCCGATCGGCGACAACCAGGCCGCGCCGCAGTTGATGGTCAACGGTGCCAATTTCACCTCCGGTTTCTCTGGCGGCAACATGAGCGGCGCCACCGAGCCGGCACTGATCTGCTCCGGTGCCGATGGGCTGCCGACCGCTGCCGGCCTCACTCGCGGCAAGCAGGGCGGCGCCGAATTCGACCTGCGCGACCTGGTCCGCAAGGCCGGCATCACCCTGCCGCCGGGCCGTGGCGAGGGCAAGGAAGACCGCTACGCCTACCTGGACACCAACGGCAACCCGCAGGAAATCCGCATCTGCTTCGGCTGGAACAAGCCGGGCACGCTGTGGGGCTCGGGCAACTCGATGGTCATCACCGGCCTGACCCCGGACCTGGCCCGTGCGCTGGACCAGATGATCGACGGCAAGGCTGACGCCGCAAACGGTGCACTCCGCCAGGTCGGCATCACCACTCGCCCGACCACCGCCTCCGGCGGCGCCACTACCACCGCCATCGGTGCCGAGTGGGGCGGCAACAACACCGGTTCGATGACCTCGGCCGTCGCCGACGGCAAGACCTTCGGCACCGCGACCGACGACGACCAGGTGATGACCCTGGTGGCCAACTACAAGATGAACCAGTAACGCCGCCATGAACGTGCCCTCCCTGTTCTCGCGCTTGCAGCAGGCCCGTCGCGCATCGCTGACGGCGTTCGGCATCACCCTGGTCGCGCTGATTGTCACTGCAGTGTGGTTCATCAGCGCGCGCTCGGCGCTGGCCGAGGCCTACGCCCGCTTGAGCGAGCGCAACCAGGCCCTGGCCGAGGCGCAGGTGCGGGAGCAGGAAGCGCAATTGCGCGTGGACTACGCTCGTTCTTCGCAGGAGCTGCTGCGCACGGTGCAGGCCAATGGCCTGCAACCGGAGGCGTGGGGCGAGCGCCTGATCAACCTGCGCCAGAGCCAGATGAGCCGCGAGGACGCCGCGGCGGTGCTGGCCGCCGTCACCCGTGGCAGTGACCGCATGTTCGGCGCCGAAGCGTTCGAGCTGTCGGTGACGCACCCGGACGAAGGCTTGTTCCAGGCTCCTTCCGCCAACAGCGACCGCGCGCCGGCACCGCTGCAACTGACGCTGCGCGGCGCCATCCTGTTCCGCACCGGCGTGGCCGATGCGGCCGCCCTGCCCGCCGGAGTTGCCCCATGAGCCTGCTTTTCACCGTCCAGCAGCAGAACGCCTGGCTGGTCTTCGACGGTGGCCACGTCACCCGCAGCGACACCCGCCCGCGCCTGCAGCGCGCGGCGCTGGCCATTGCCGATTTCGAAGGCGCGGTCAGCAGCGTGCTGGCGCTGGAAGGCAGCGCGGCACACGCGGTGGCCTTGATCGAGCGGCGGCTGCGCTCGGACGGCATGGTCGATGGCGAGGCCAAGGTGCTGATCCACAAGACCCGCACCGTCGGCGCCGGCTACCAGACCCTGTTCACCGCCGTGCCGCTGGATACTTGGCAGCAGACTTACGCATGGGCCGAGGCGCAGCCGGACCACTGCCTGCTGATCCCGGCCACCTCGCTGCTGTTCAACACGCTCAAGCCCGGCCAGGCCGTGGTGCTGCAATCGGGCCGCCAGCTCGCGGTGCTGGCCCTGCTCAAGCACGGCATGCTCTACCGCAACTCGCTGGCCTACAGCGACGACCCGGACGACCTGGCGATGACCGCCGGCGCGCTGGCCGAGCAGATTGCCGAAGACCTGGCGCGTGGCGAGGACAACCTCGAACCGCTGGAAGTGAAGTGGTGCCCGCTGCTGGTGCCGGCCCCCGGCGAGGGCCGGCCGTGGCTGGACGACAGCCTGCGCGACATCTTCTCCGCACGTAGCGGGCTGACCGTTTCCACCGTTCCGGTGCGGCGCGTGCTGGACGATGCCGGCAACGAATACCGCAGCGGCGCAGCATGGATGGAACGCACCGCCAGCACCACCATTGCGGTCAACCCCGGCAGCAGCCGCACCGCCTACCTGGCCGAGCGGGTGCTGCCCTATGCCAGCGCCGCCTCGCTGGTATTCGCCCTTGCACTGGGTGCGCTGGGTGCACGCTGGACCCTGAGCGCGCACGAAGCCAACACCCGCTCGGACCAAATCGACACGCAGATCGGCGCACTGGATACGCGCATCCAATCCCTCACCGACAAGGCAAGCATGCCCGCACGTTTCAACGACGTGCTGGTGTTCGTCGAGCGTGCACGCGGGCTGCAGCAGGGCATCGACCCGGTGGCCGGCATGCAGCAAGTACGCGAAGCCGCCGACGGGCAGGTGCGGGGTGCTGCGCATCCGCGTGGAAGAAC
The DNA here is from genome assembly GCA_034675465.1 of Stenotrophomonas sp. Lineage (GTDB taxonomy): Bacteria > Pseudomonadota > Gammaproteobacteria > Xanthomonadales > Xanthomonadaceae > Stenotrophomonas. The sequence continues at coordinate 326,039 of JAUCDH010000015.1, forward strand.
CGGGGCCTGCCGGCGCACCTGCACCCGCGCCTGATGTGCTGAGCGTGGCCGAACCCACCCTGCGCGTGGACGCCGTGGTTGATACCGCCAATGGCGACTCCGGCATGCAGATTCCCACCTTCGTCGAGCGCCTGCGCCGCGCCGGCTTCGAGCCGGTGCCACTGGATCCGCAGTCCGCATCGGCCGCCTCGCGCGCAGCCGGCGGCTTCTTCTCCTACCTGCTCAAGCGCCCCGCTACCACCGCCCCCGTGCCGGCAACGGCTACCGGAGCCACCCCATGAAGATGAAATACACCGCCACATTCGCATTGGTTGCCTGGCTGCTGGTGACCGGCTGGCTGGCCAGCATGGTGGTCGCCAAACCTGCGGTATTGCGCCTGGGCAACCAGGCCGAGGAAACAGCGGAGATGGCCGAACTGCGCACCGCCATTGGCCGCAATGCGCAGATTGCCGGGGTCATCGCCAGCTTGCGCGGCGACAACCCGCTCCTACCCATCGCCAGCGCTGCCGGCACCGAGCTGATCGCCTTGCCGTCTGCCACCGCGCCGGCAAGCACTGATACCGCCGGCACGGCTGCGGCCAGCGCCAGCGGCGATGCCGGCACCGGCCCGGTCAGCCATGTGGTGTCGCTGGTGCTGGTCGCCAATGGCCGCCGCACCGCCGTCATCGACGGCCAGTACGTGCGCGCCGGCACGCGGCTGGCCGACGGCACCCGGGTCAACGCCATCGGTGCCGACTGGGTACGCCTTTCCGACCCCTCCGGCGCCGCCCAGACCTACCGCGTCACCAACCCGATGCTGCAAGCCACGCAGGCCGGAGGCCGCCCATGAAGCCGTTCGCCAAGCCATTGCTGTGGGCTGGTGGGCTGGTCGCCATCGGCGTGCTGGTGGTTGTGCTGTTGCAACGCAACCCTTCGGTCGATGACACCCCGCAGCCACCCGTCGCCTCGTCGGCAACTGTCTCGGCACAGGCCGCAACCACTGCGCCGACCGCTGCTGCACAGGAATCGGCACCGCCGTGGATGAACAACGCAGGCGGCACCGCAGCCTCCGCCGTGGCGGCACAGTCGACGCAGCAGGCAACGCCTTACTTCAATGGCCGCCAGCCGAGCCGCGAGGAGTTGAACCGCGCACTGGCCCAGATCCGCGAGCGCGCCGTGCAAAACGACCGCGCCGCCGACGAACTGCTGCGCCAGTTGGACACCTTGCAGGCTGCCGGCAAGCTGCCGCCGAACATCAACGCGCCGGCGCTGCGCGCCAACATCCTCGTCGCCAAGCGCTCGCAGGCACTGGCGCGCGAACTGGGTGACCTGATGGCCGTCGAACAGAACGAAGGCACCCGCCAGCGCATGAACGCCATCATCGGCGAGTTGCAGCAACTGCAAAAGCAACTGCGCTACGACGTGAACACCGGCGCAACGGCTCCCACCGCAGCAGTTACCGCAACGCCCAACGCCGGACGCCAATGACATGCGCCGCAACCGCCCCGGCAACAGGTTCGCGCAGCAGGCCGGCTACACGCTGGTCGAGCTGGCCACCGTGCTGGGCATCCTCGGCGTGCTCACCCTCACCATGAACTCGGCGGTCGAATCCATGCAGCAGGCGCGCCTGCACAACATCAGCCAGGCCGATGCCGAAGCTGCCCGGCAAGCGCTGCGCAGCTACGTGCTGCGCAACAAACGCCTGCCCTGCCCCGATACCAGTGCCCACGGCGACCGTGGCCGCAGCGATGTCGCGTGCATGGGCAGCAAGGGCTGGCTGCCTTACGAAACCCTCGGCCTGGATATCCCCGTGCGCAGCCGCCGGCTTCTGTACGGCGTCCACCGCGCCGGCGGCATCGACCTGGTTGACCCGGCCGCATCGTCGGTTGATGAACTGGATCTGGAAGGCCGCAGCGGGCTTGCCGCCCTGCTCGCCAACCTGGCCGTCGCCACGCCCGGTACCGCCGCACCGTGGTATTCGACCGAGTTCAACGACAGCAACGCCACCTGCGCCGGCGCCAACCCGGACAACCCGGCCTTCGTACTGGTGGCACCCGCCGCAGACCTGGACGGTTCCGGCGACCCCGACTCCGGCTTCGACGGCCCCAACCGTGGTTTTGCCACCAGCGCCGAGCTCTGCGTGGCCTCCCCATCCCGCCCCACCAACGCCCGCTACGACGATGTCGTGGTCGCCGAAGGCGCCACTGCGCTGCTCGGCTGGTTGGCCCACACCACGCGCTGACCCGACACGCCCTTTCGCATTCTTCCAAGGCCCACCGACATGATCCTTCGTCCCACTGCCCTGCATTCCCGCCACCCCGCGCTGCGGTTGCTCGCCGGCACCATCGGCGGCCTGCTGCTGGCCTCGTGCGCCAACATGCCGCCCCGCAGCGTGAAGGACCTGCCGCCCACCGAGTACAAGGCGCTGGAACGCACCGGCAGCGCGGTTGCCGAAGAGTCGGCCAAGCTGGCCACGCAGCAGGACAAGCTGCGCGAGCAGATCGAGCGCGCCGCTCCCGCCGCCGTCGCCGTGGCGCCGGTGGCCCCGGCCTACGACCCGCTGGAGAACAGCGTGGTCAGCATCAGCATGTACGACGCCGACGTCGGCCAGCTGCTGTGGGCGCTGGCCGACGAGCTGAAGATGAATCTGATCGTCGACCCGCGCGTGCTCGAACAGCGCCAGCGCTCCAGCCTGCACCTGCGCAACGTGAGCGCGCGCGAGGTCTACAACCACATCCTGGAAGGCTTCGACCTGCACGGCGAAGTGCGTGGCGGCACGCTGGTGGTGTCGCAGATGAGCGAGCGCATCTTCAACGTCGACATGCTCGACTCCAACACCTCGCTGGACCTGTCCACCGGCGGTGACGTATTCGGCGCCGGCATGCAGAGCGCCGGCGGTGGCGGCCAGCAGTTGCGCGGCACGCTGACCATGACCGGCGCGGTGGGCAAGGACAACGACCCCTACAAGCAGCTCGGCACCGCGCTGGAAACCATCCTCGGCACCGACAAGGCCGCCGCGCCCGCAGCCCCGGCACCGGGTGCGCCGCCCCTGCCGGAAGCAGCGCGGTTCAACCTCGATGCCGGCAGCGGCACCTTGTACGTGCGCGCCCGTCCTTCGCAGATGCGCGCGGTCGAGGAGTTGCTCGAACACAGCAAGAAGAAGCTGCGCCGGCAGGTGCTGGTCGAAGCGCAAATCCTCGACGTGTCGCTGAACGACGACTCCAACTACGGCGTGGACTGGAACCTGCTGCGCAACCGCGTGGCCGGCCTGTACGGCGACACCCCGGCCACCATCGCGCCCATCGGCGGCACCGACACCGCGCCCAACCTGCTCGGCTACAACGGCAACGGCGCCGACTTCAGCGGCAACCGCTTCGGCAACCAGGGCCGCCAGATCGTGTTCCCGACCCAGACCCTGGGTTCGGCTGCTGGCCGCGCGCTCGGCCTGAGCTACATGACCGACACCTTCTCGGCGGCGCTGAACGTGCTGCGCCAGTTTGGCAACGTCAAGATCCTGTCCAACCCCAGCGTGCGCGTGCGCAACGGCAGCCCGGCCTACCTGAGCGTGGGCACCAACATCCGCTACGTCACCAAGTCCACCACCAACTTCTCCGGCGGTTCCGGCAGCGGCTCGGGCTTCACCTCCTCGGACATCCAGACCGACTCGCTGTTCTCCGGCGTGGTGATCGGCGTGGCCCCGATGATCCACGACAACGGCTCGGTGGAACTGCTGGTGCACCCGATGCAGACCGAAGTGGAGCCGTCGAGCCTGGCGTTGAAGAACTTCCCCAACGGCAACGCGGTCACCCTGCCGGTCATCAACGTCAAGGGCATCACCACCACGCTCAACCTCAAGGACGGCGACACGGTGATCCTCGGCGGCTTGATCGACCAGAACAACAGCACCACCGACAACGGCATCCCCGGCCTGTCCGACGTGCCGGTCTTTGGCCGCATGTTCGGTTCGCGCGGCAAGACCCACAACACACGCGAACTGGTGCTGGTGCTGCGGGTGAAGGTGATCTGATGAGCCTGATCCACGACGCGCTGCGGCAGTCGGCGGCAGCCAGCGATGGCACGCGGCCCGTGCCCGCACGCGCGTTGCCGCCGCGCTTGGCGCAGTGGCCGCGCCGCCCGGCAGTGTGGCTGCTGGCCGGTGCGCTGGTCGCCGGGCCGGTGGGCTTTCTTGCTGTCGCGCCCGACGCCCGCTCCGGCCCCCGCGCCCACGGTCACCACCATCATGCCGGTGACGGCGGTGATGCCCATGCCTGCATCCTCGGCACCGCCGCCGCAGACGCGGCCAGCAAGCATGACCACCGCCAACGTGCCGGCCATGAGCACCTTGCCGCCGCCCGCTGCTGCACCCCGCATGGCACGGCCCGATGCAGCACCGGCCAGTTCCCCACTTGCGGCGAACAACGAAACGACGCTGCCGGCAGCGGCGCAGGTACAGGTGTCGGTACGCCAGCGCGACGCCGCCAGCGACAAGGGCAATACTGGCGACGAAACCGACAGTGTGGCCGTGCGCATGGCCATGAACGCGCTGAACGCCGCCGTCGGCAACCACGACGATGCTGCCACAGCCAGCGCCATCGAGCGCCTGCAAGCCCTGCTGCCGCCACAGAGCCTGACCCTGCTGCGTGCGCGTGCATGGGCCGCCCATGCCGGCGGCAACCCTGCCGAGGCCGAGCGCCTGTACCGCGCCATCCTCGACCGCGTGCCCGACGACGAAACCGCCGGAGTCAACCTGGCCCTGCTCGACGCACAACGCGGCGAGGTGGACGACGCGCGCGCACGCTTGGGCCGCATGGCCGCACGCAACGCTCGCTCGCCGCAGGTCGCCCGCGCCCTGGCCGAACTGGACGCGGCACGGCAATGAACCCGGCCATGACCCGCCACTTGCAGACGCTGGGGCTGGAACGCGCACCGTTCCCGCCCACGCCCGATGCCGCCGCGTGGTTCCAGACCACCGGGCTGGAGGCGGAACTGGCCGAGGCCGCGCATTGCCTGCGCACCCGCGCCGGCTTCGTGCTGCTCACCGGCGAGGTTGGCACCGGCAAGAGCACCTTCCTGCGCCGGCTGCTGCTGGCGCTGGACGGCGAAGGCGTGGTCACCTCGATGGTGTTCAACACCTTCCTGCAAGGTGCCGACCTGCTGGCGGCGGTGCTGCGCGATTTCGGGCTGGAGGCCAAGGGCAACCCCGCCGCCGACATCGAAACCCTCAACCGCTTCCTGGTGCAGCGCTGGCGCGCGCAGGTCACCTGCGTGCTGGTGATCGACGACGCGCAGAACCTGACCCTCGAAAGCCTGGAACTGCTGCGGCTGCTGACCAACCTGGAAACCGGGCAGGAAAAGTTGCTGCAGATCGTGCTGGCCGGCCAACCCGAGCTGCACCACAATCTGGAACAGCCGCGTATCCGCCAGCTGACCAGCCGCATCTGCAAGCACGTGCGGCTGGACGCACTGGAAGCCGGCGATGTCGGCCCCTACGTGCGCTTCCGCCTGACCGCCGCCGGCAACCCCGGCATCACCCTGACCGATGACGCGGCACGGGCCCTGCACCACGCCAGCGCCGGCAACCCACGCCGCATCCACCAGATCATGGACCGCTGCCTGTACGGGCTGTATGGCCGCGTGGCAGGGCAGCGCAACGTCGATGCCACGCTGGTGCGCACCGCCGCCGCCGAAGCCGGCGTCCTGCGCCTGCCACGGCGCCGCCCACGCCTGCCGCTGGCCGTGGCCGCCTCGCTGGCCGGCCTGCTGACCGTGTCCGCACTGGCGGTGCTGGCCGTACGCAGCGACGACAGCCACGCCGGCACCCGCGCCGATGCCACCACGCCGCCTACCGTCGTGGCCCTGGCCGCAATAGACGCCGACGCGCAATGGAACGCCTGCCTGCAACGGCTGGGCGGGCAGGCGCTGCAAGTGCAGGCCCTGAGCGATGCCCTGCTCGCACAACTGCCCACCCTCGACGGCCTGTGCCTGCGTCGGCAGGGCCAAGGCTGGCAAGCCGGCTGGCATGCCGGCCTGCGCGCCGAAGACTTCCTCGACGGCGCCGGCAACCGCCCGCGCCTGCAAGCGCTGCAAGCCCTGCTGCAAGAACACGGCCACTACGACGGCGCGCTGGACGGCCTGTACGGCCCGCGCATGCGCGCGGCGATTGGCCAGTTCCAGCACCGCCACGGCCTGCCGGCCAACGGCCTGCCCACACCGGCCACCTTGCTCCTGTTCGACACCTTGCTGGCCGCCGCCAGCCGCCCAACTTCCCCGGAAACGCAACAACATGGCCACGGTTGATCCCCTCACTCCCGCCCGTCCCCTGCCCCCGAGCGCGCCGCAGAAGGACGGCATGCGCCTGGGTGAACGGCTGCTGGCCAATGGCCTGATCGACGCCACCCAGCTGCAATACGCCTTGCAGAAGAACGAGGTCGAAAAGCAGCGGCTGGGCCGCATCCTGATCAAGCACGGTCTGGCCAACGAGTCGGACATCGTGCAGGCGCTGGCCGAGATGAACGGCATCGACTACGTGCAGGTGGACACCCTGCCGCAGGCCGAGCCGCAGGTGCTGGCGATGTTCAACCGCGAGCTGTGCCAGCTTCGCCAGTTCCTGCCGCTGCGCCGCTCCGGCGATGCGCTGGAAGTGCTGCTCGGCGATGCCGACCCGCAGGCCGTGCAGCAACTGGTGCTGCAGCGCTGCGGCCTGCGCTGCCGCTTCCTGCAAGGCGAATACGGCAAGGTCGCGCGGCTGATCCGCCACACCTACTACTTCGCGCAGAACCCGGTGGAGAGCCTGCTGGAGCGCGAGATCAAGCGTTTGTCCTCGGACAACGACCACGCCTACAGCCCGGAAAAGCTGCTGGACTACCTGCTGCACTACGCGGTGCGCGAGCGCACCACCGACATCCACATCGCCCCGTCGGACGACAGCCTGCACGTGCTGTTCCGCGTCGATGGCGTGCTGCGGCCCATGTTCGCCATGCCCTCCTCGCTCAACCGCCTGCTCGGCTACATCAAGCTGGCGGCGGAAATGGACATCTCCGAGCAGCGCCGCCCGCAGGACGGCAGCTTCCGCGCCACGGTGCTGGATTCGGCACTCACCGTGCGCATTTCCACCATCATCACCGACCCCGGCGAGCGCGTGGTCATGCGCCTGCTGCCCGAGCACAGCGACCTGGACGGGCTGCGCGAGCTGGGCTTCTTCGAGGAGGACGTCACCGCGCTGGAACGCCTGTTCGCGCGCCCGGCCGGGTTGATCCTGATCACCGGCCCCACCGGCTCGGGCAAGAGCTCCTCGCTGCACGCCGCGCTGCGCATGCAGTCGCTGATCGAGCGCAACGTGCTCACCGTGGAAGACCCCATCGAATACCGCGTGCCCGGCGCCGGCCAGACCGAGGTCAACCGCCGCGCCGGCTACGAGTTCGGCTCGGCGCTGCGCCACTTCCTGCGCCACGACCCGGACGTGATTTTGCTAGGCGAAATGCGCGACGCCGAAACCGCGCAGGCCGCGCTGGAAGCGGCGGCCACCGGCCACCTGGTGCTGTCCACCCTGCACGTGACCACCGTGTTCGGCGTGGTACCACGGTTGCGCCCGCTGGGGTTGGAAGCGCAGGTCATCGCCGACAACCTGCTGGCCGTGGTCAACCAGCGCCTGGTGCGGCAGGTATGCCCGTTCTGCGCGCAGGAAACGCCGTTCAACGAGCGCGAACTGGCCTGGCTGGGCCTGCCCGCCGGCAGTTGCGGCAAACGCGGGCAAGGCTGCGAGCGCTGCCGCAACAGCGGCTTTTACGGTCGCCTGCCGGTGTACGACATCATGGTGGTGGACGACGCGCTGGCCAACGCCATCGCCGACGACGCCAGCCGCGAGACGCTGCGCAACAAGGCCATGAACGCCGGTTTTCGCGGCATCGAAGACATTGCCAAGGCGCGCGTGATTGCCGGCCAGACCACCAGTGAGGAAGTGATTCGCGTGGCCGGCGTGGGGCCGGCGCCATGAACGTCTATTACTACCGCCTGCTGCTCTCCAGCGGTCGCGTGCGCAGCGGCGTCACCCAGCTGGCCGTCGAGCACGACGCCTCGGCGCGGATGTGGCTGGAAAAGAATTTCGACGCGGTGGTGTTGTCGCTGTACCGCCTGCCGGGTTGGCTGGCCGAGACCCAGCGCTCGATCTCGCATCTGGTCAAGCCCAGCATCCGCCCGGTGGAACTGGCCGGCATGCTGCGCGACCTGGCGGTGATGACCAGCAGCGGCATCCCGGTGCTGGAAGCGCTGCGCGCGGTGGCCAACGAAGTCGGTGGCCGCGCCTCCAACCCGGCGCGGCTGGCGCGGCGCTTGCTGGAAGAACTGGATGCCGGTGCGTCACTCAGCGACGCCTTCTCGCGCTTCCCCGATGCGTTTCCGGAGACGGTACGCAACCTGGTGATGATTGGCGACGAGACCGGCACCATGGACCGCATGCTGGGCGAGGCGGCCGACCACATCGAGCGCATCTCCAAGATGACCGCCGACACCCGCCAGGCGCTGATCTACCCGGCCTTCGTGTTCTCGGCCATCTTCGCCGCCGGCGGTTTCTGGATTTACTACGTCATCCCCAACCTGTCGGACCTGTTCAAGCAGATGAACGCCAAGTTGCCGCCGCTGACCGTGGCGGTGATGGCCGGCTCGGAATGGTTGATCGGGCACATCGCCTGGATTCTGGTCGGGCTGGTAGTGGCGGCGTTCGTGTTCTGGGTCACCTGGCGCTACAGCCGCCCCTTCCGCCGCGCCATCCACTACACCCTGCACAAACTGCCCATCGCCCGCACCATCATGTATTCCTCGGGGTTGGCGTTTTTCACCGAATACATGTCGCTGCTGATCCGCGCCGGCGTGGACATGGTCAGCAGCTTGCAGGTGATGGAGCGGGCGATGCGCGATGAGTACTACCGCGACCGCATCATCGCCATCCGCCAAGTGCTCGAACGCGGCGACCGCGTGTCCTCGGCAATGCGCCAGGTCGGCGGCTTCCCGTCGATGATGGTGCGCATGATCGGCGTGGGCGAGGAAACCGGCACGCTCGACTCGCAGTTCGCGCGCCTTTCCGCCGAATACAGCCTGCGCCTGCAACGGCTCATCACCAACCTGTCCGAAGTGATCAAACCGGTGGTGGTGCTGCTGGCCGGCGGCATGTTCGTGTTCCTGATCGTCGCCCTGCTGCTGCCCGTTTACGACCTGGTCCGCCAGGCCATCACAGGACCCAAGCTGTGAACAAGCCCATCCCCATGCACACCCCGCGACACCGCCGCCACAGCCACGGCTTCACCATTCTGGAAATGTCGGTGGTGCTGGTGATCATCGCCCTGATCATCGGCGCGGTCAGCGTTGGCCGCGACGTGTACCGCAGCGCCGTGGCCGAGCGCATCAGCACCGAGTTCGTGCAGGGCTGGATCATTGCCTACGACCGCTACGTGGCGCAGGTGGGCACGGTGCCCGGCGACGACTTGGCCAACCCCACCGGGCGCGTGCAGAAGGGCAGCGCCACCGCGCTGTGCGATACCGCCAGCAGCAAGGACCTGCGCAACGCGATGCTCGAACGCGGCATCACCCTGCCAGCCGGCCGCGCCGAAGGGCAGGAGTCGCGCTACGTCTATCAGGACAGCAACGGCCTGCCGCAGGAATTGCAGGTCTGCTTCACCTCAGTCATCAACTGGGCTGAGCCGGGCGCGGACGATACCTACGTCCCGCGCATCCGCAACGTCATGGTCCTGTTCGGGCTCACGCCGGAAATGGCCAACCAGCTCGACAACCGTATCGACGGTCGCATTGACGCGCGCTTCGGGCGCCTGCGCGAGCAGAACCGGCACAGCATTACCACCGCCATTGGCAGCCCGCCCGCTCCCAACCCGTGGAGCAAGGACGGCACCGACACCCAAAGCGGGAAACCCGACGGCCAGGCCAGCACCCTGACCGGCTACCTGAAGATGAACCAGTAACTGTCCACCACGCGGATACCCATGCCATGTCTCCCGCCTCCCGACATCTCCGCCCGTTGCAACGCGGCTTCGGCCTGATTCAAGCCCTGGTACTGCTCTTGCTGGTCAGCGCGGCACTGGTTGCCGGCATCGTCCTGCTGCAATCGCGGCGCAGCGCCGAACAGACACGCACCCAAGAAGACAGCCTGCGCTGGGCCGAGGAGGCAGTGACCGCATTCGCCGCCGCCAACGCGCGCCTGCCCTGCCCGGCACCGTCGATGAACGGCACCGAAGACTGCACCGCAAGCCGGGCCAGCGGCTGGCTGCCGCTGCGCACGCTGGCCGGTGCCTCCGGCACTGCGCCGGGCATCGGCCCGCTGCACTACGCCGTCTATCGCGGCGATGCCGGCAGCCATCTGGACCTGACCCAGCCGCTCAACGCCTACACACCGTTGAATCTGGCCGGCGAGCCGCGCACCTACGACAAGGATGTCACCGCTCCCGACGGCAGCACCAAGACCGAAAAGACCCCCTTTGATGCAATCAATGGTCTGGATTTCTGCCAGGCCCTCGGCCTGGCCGGTGCCAGCACCACCGACACCGCCCTGGCCAGTACCAGTGGCCGCAACGCGCTGCCGCTCAACATCGCCTACGGGTTGGCCGCTGCCGGCCCGATGGCCGGTACCGCCAACCGCTTCGACGGCAGCAACGCCGCCCCCGGCGCCACCCTGGAATCACCGTGGCGGGCCGGCAATTCGGGCTATGACGACCGCGTGCGCGTGCAGACCTTCGCCGGCGTCGCCCACGCCGTCGGCTGCCGCCAGAACACCGGTACCGCCGCCAACCCCACGCCGTACAACGTTGCCACTGCCTCGGTCGATACGTTGGCCGCCGCCCTCACCCTGCACGACAGCGTCGCCGATCTGCAGCAGAACAACATCGGCAACGCCAATGCCGCCATGCGCGACGCCGGCTTCGCCCAGGCCATGTCCGCCGCGCAGATCCTGCTTGCCGCCGGCCACATCACCGACACCGTTTCCAGCAACATCCTGGCCGTGGGCGAACTCATCCGCGCCATCGGCACCTGCATTGCCTCGCTGGGCGCAACCTGCTGGGAAGTGCCGCTCAAGGCGTCTTCCATTGCGATGGAAGTAGCGTCCATCATTTCCTACGGTGCCGCACTGGGCATCAACATCGGCACGGTCACGCTGACCGCCAAGGCGCTCAATGCCACCATCACCGTGCGCGAACGAGCAAAGAACGCGGTCATTCCACCCGCCAAGGACGTGGGTGAAGCCGCTGAAAAAGTCTGTGTGGCCGCCCACGGCGGCATCATCGACAAGCGCGTGGTGGTAAAGCGCGACGCCGACGGCAACATCGTCTGGAAGCGCGACGCCAACGGCAAACAACTGTTCGATGCGAATGGCAACCCGCTCTACGAATACGTGGAGGAGCACAACGTTTGGCAGGACGGCCTCGAACAGCAAATGAAGCAGGCCGAGGAAGTGGAAGGTGAGCTGCGCAGGTATGCCAACGAAATCTACAACCGGCGCATCCTGCCCTTCTCCGACAGCCAGATCAGATACCGGATCAACGAAGGTGACTCGAAGGATCTGTACAACGGTCGCTACAAGGAGTTGGTGTGCGAGCCCTACACCGGTTCCGACGCTTACTGGCACAACCAGAACGGCGTCTGCGTCCAGAAATTCGACAGCGACGGTAATCTGATCCACGGCGACCACCGCCCGGTCTGGAAATTCAAATGGAGCGTCGCCATCGCCGACGCCATTGAAAAGCGCAAGCGTGCCGAAGCATGGTCCGACGCCAACCGCGCCGCGTCCGAGGCCGAGGAAATCTGGAAGCTGGCGCGCGACAACTACGACAAGTGGAACGACAGCCTGCTGCCGGCAATGGTGAGCCAGAAGAACGCCGACTGCGCCAAGGCCAGCAGCGCCGCCACTGCCGAAGAGCGGGAAAGGTTCACCCAGGTCTGCCGGAATGACGAGGCTGCCATCACCTATACGCAGTACTGCAAAAAAACCGAACGGGTAAAGCAACCCGATGGCAGCACCATCGAAGCCATCACTACCGACACCGACCCCGATGCCACCTGTCTTCCGCAGCTGCTGAAGAAGCGCAACGATGCGGAAACGGCGAAGAACACCGCTGCCAGCACGGTTGCCAACCGCAGAGCCAGCTACAACTCGCAATATTCACCCATCTTCAATTACCCCTCCGACTGGGCCTTCTTGATGCTGGCCGAGGACGGAAAGACCGAGCTGGGCAACCCGAAGTTCACCTGGAAGCAGACGCCCGCAGGGAACCCGCCGTTCTATTCCCGGCAAAAACGCGAACTGCTGTTGGTCAACACCGACATCCCGGCCATCCACTGCATCTTCGGCAGCGACTGGACCTACGGCACGCAATGCGAGCACTACCCGTACAGCCGCGCCTGGAATGACTACGTCAATGCAAAGATCGCCGCCGACGAGGCCAAGGAGGGCTACGAGCAACTGAAAGAGCAGTACACGATGATGGCCGACCGCTGCCAGAGGCTTCGGGCCATAGATTCCGATGACCCCAGCTCGACCGACGAGGCCAAGCTGGCCATCGGTGCCGAGGCCGTCCTGCGCTTGGCCGACCGCCTGGGCTCGGTGGGCGCCCAGCCCGCAGCGGACGATGACGGAGCCACGCCATGACCGCGCCACGCCACCGGCAAACCGGCTGGTCGCTGGTCGAACTGGCGGTAAGCCTGGTCATTGCCGCTTTGCTGACCGCCCTGCTGTTCACCCTGCTGCCACTGGGCCGGCAGGTGGCCAGCGGCGACCGTCAGCAACGGCAACTCGCCCAGGCCGAAGAAGCCTTGCTCGGCTATGGCCTGTCGCATTACCACTTGCCCTTCGCCGATGCCGATGGCGACGGCAAGGCTGACGACGGTGCGGCAGCCGGCTGGTTGCCGGTACGCACGCTGGAGATGTCGCCGCGCCTGCGCATCCGCTACGAAGTGGATGCCGCGTTGGCCACCGCTGCCAGCCGCCTGTATGCCCCCTACCTGCCATCGGCCGAGTTGTCGCGCCTGTCGGCCACTCCCAATGGCTTGGACCTGTGCATCCGCCTGTTCGAGCGCCAGCGTGCACCGGTTGCCCTGGGCGTGTTGGACATGCCCGCCGCCTACGCACTGGCCGCCCCGGCCGAGGCCGGCAACGCCCTGGCAAATACCGCGACAAATATCACCAGTGCTGCAATCCACCTGCCCGGCAGCAACGCCGCTGCCAACCAACCGGCACTCGGCGTGGCCGCCGGCCCGGGCGAGTTCGCCTCGCGCATGGCCTGCCCGCAGTTGCTGGCCCGCGCCCACGGTGCGGCGCAAGCGGCAATGGCGGCCTGCAACATTCGTGAAGTGGCCGATTTCAACCGCGATTTCCGCGAATTCGACATCCGCATCGCCCAGTTGGTGAAGGCGCAGTCCGAAGCCGGGTTGGCCTTTGCCGGCGTGGGCTTGGCGATGGGCCTGTTCGATCAGGCGATGGGAGTCGTGCTCGCCGCCGCCGGCTGGCCCCGGAAGGGTTTGCCATTGCCGTGGGCATCGCCGAAAACATCGCCTCGCTCACCTCAATCGGCTACGCGATTGCCAGTGTGGTGCTGGCAAAGAACGACCTTGCACAAGCCGAAGTGACACTAACCGCCGCCGAGGACGCACTCAAACGCGTGGAAAAGGACAAAGCAAGGACCGACCAGCTCTACACCGAGAGCATCCAGGCCGCCTTGCGTCTGGAAGCAGGGGGAACACGACGTTGAACGCCACCACATTGCATCGCCCGCCCCGCACGACGGCAGGCTTTTCCCTGCTGGAACTGACCATCAGCCTGGTAATACTGGGCATCATTGGCGTGCTGCTCGCACGCTGGATAGGCATGGAGGCCGACGACCGCGCGCAGGTACGCCAGCGCACCCTGCTGCAACGCGCCGACGACGCCGTGACTGCCTTTGCCGCCGCCAACAGTCGCCTGCCCTGCCCGGCTGCCGACACCAACGGCAACGAGGATTGCTCGCGCACCGTGGGCCTGCTCCCGTTCCGCAGCATCGGCCTGCCGGACAGCCGCGCCGGCCTGCTGCGCTATGGCGTCTATCGCGGTGCCGATGCCGCCGCCGATGCCGACCTTGCCGCGCTGCACGACCGCAATACGCCGTTGCAGATCATCGCCAACGTCCCCGGCGTGATCATCGGAGAAGTCACCCAGTTGCCCAGTTGCGGCGCCGATTGCACGGCGATGCCGCAGTTGCAGTTGAACGGGCTGGATTTCTGCGTCGGCCTGCGCAACGCCATGCAGCACCCCGTCGATACCTCGCGCGTGTACACGCTCAACCCCGGCCTGCCGCTGACCACCATCGCCGGCAACGTTGCCTATGCCCTGACCAGCAGCGCACCCGGGCAAGCGGCCCCGATGCACACCGGCAGTTCGCTGGCGTTTGCCTCGCCCCGCCAGCCCAGTTCGGAAACCTACAGCGACAAGGTCGTCGCGGTGGGTCTGGACCAGATGTGGAGCCGGCTGGACTGCGGCGATGCGGTGGCAGCGGCCAACCACGCCCAAGCCAATGCTGCTGCCGCGGCAGCGCTGAACGTGCCGGCGATGGACGATTACCGCGAACAGCTGTCGATCATGCTGGACATGTCCAAAGCCAGCGTGATGAGCGCCGACGCCGCACTGGTGGGCTCGCTTGCCCAGATCGGCTACGCCACCGGTGGCATCTTCGACACCATCGGCGAAACCCTCAACACGCTGGGCGCATGGAACTGGCGCATCAACCTGTCCATCGTCGGCGTCGGCAGCGCCGTGGGCTCGGTGATCGCCGCCGGCATCGCCAAGGGCGCGGCCGACAGCTTCAAGAACCGGGCTTCGACCCTCAACACCGATTTCAACAACCGTTTCCCCTCCGAAGCTCGTGCCCTGGAAGGCACATTGGGCAACGAATTGCGCCGCGCCGACATGCTGGGGCTGTACCCGGACCTGACCTCGCGCGACAAGGCCAAGACCTACCAGAACGCTCCCCCCACGACGCCATGATGCCTCGCGGGCATGGCGCGCAAGGCACCTACATCCCGTGATGGATACCTGAGCAAACGAAAACGGGCGCCAAGGCGCCCGTTTTCGTGCGTCGTCACCGTGCCGCTGCTTCCTACGCCGCCATGCCCGCCCACAACTGCTTCATGCGGCTGGTCTGCATCGGCGGCACGGCGCAACGCGGGGCGTATTGCTCCATCTCTGCCGCCAGCGCGCGGGTGGCCGCCTGCGGTTCCACGTCCAGTTCGCGCCGCAGGTGGTCTTCCAGCAGGCGGTAGCACTCCAGTGCCATGCCCGGCTTGCCCATCTGCTGGTACAGGCGCATCAGCCCGCGTTGGCCGGCTTCGTCCCAGCGGTCCAGCGCCACCTGCCGGCGGGCCAGACGCACGGCCAGTTCCAGGTTGTTGCCGGCAGCGGCGTCGTCACGGGCGCGTTCCAGCGTCCCCAGCAAGCGCCGCCATACCCAGGAGCGCGCACCCAGCAACCATTCGCTGAAGTCATCGCAACGCTCCAGCACCACGCCATCGAGCAGCTCGCCGGCATCCTGCAACCAGACACCATCGGCACCTTCGCTTTCCAGCAGGTCGATATCCAGCAAGCCATACGAGGCCTGCGGGCACAGCCGCACGGTTTCGCGATCGACCTGCAGCACGCCTTCGCCCACCGTGGCCAGCAGCGCGCGGTTCAGGTCACGCAGCACCTGGCGCAGATTGGTCAATGCCGCCTGCTGGCCGAGGTCGGGCCACAGCAGCGCCGCGATCTGGCTGCGCGGGGTGGGCACGCTTGCGTTCCACGGCCAGGTAGGCGAGCAAGGCCCAGCCCTTGCGATAGGTCAGGCGCTGCGGGTGCTCGTCACCGCCAATGCGGCATTCGCCCAGCAGGCGAATCAGCGGCGGCCGGTTGCCATTCCACGCGCTCACTGCCCGCCCTCCACGCAAGCGCGGGCGGGACGTTGGGTGTGTTCATTCCACGACAGGCAGACAGAACGGCTCATGCGTTTCCCCGGAAATGGATGGAGCGCACCGCAGAACTCCAGTGCTTACCCATAAAACCGGAGAAAGCGACCGAATCCGATCATCCGGTCACACTTTTTTTGCGAATTTCAGATCTTCAGGTAGATGCGCCGCCGGTCCAGCCAGGCCATCGGCAGCCACCACAGCGCGACGAAGGCCAGCGCCATTGCCAATGAGGCGGCCTCCGCGCCGGCCAGCGGGGTAACGCAGCGCTCAAACACCTGCGCGTACAGCCAACCCCACACACCGGTCGCCAGCATCGCCAGCACCATCACCCCGGAGCCGGCATACGCGGTAATCGCGTTGACGCCGAAGCGCCGGCCCAGCGAGGGCCAGCCGCTGCGGTCAACCAAGGCATGCGCCAGCCACAGCGCGACATAAGCCCAACCGGCAGTCCACATTACGTAGGTGGGCGTCCACAAATTCTTGTTGATCGGCAGCCAGTGCGACCACACGCCGCCGGCGACCAGCAGCACGATGACCGCCGCCAGCAGGCGCAGCGGACGGCCGCTGCGCAGCAGCGCGGCGGCATGCAGGCCGAGCAGGGTCGAGGCCAGCGCACCCAGCGTGGACAGCAGGCCTTCGGGGTCGTGCCCCAGCCCGGTGACGGCGTCGTACTGGTAGAGCAACGGGCCCAGCAGGGCGGTATCCACGCGACTGGGCAGGTTGTGCCACGGCATCGTGCCGCCGGCCGACAGCAACGCCGCATAACCGCCCAGCAACAAACCGATGCACAGCCACTGCATGCGCGCGGACAGCCAGATGGCCGCCATGCCGACGATGGCAAAGCACAGGCCAATGCGTTGCAGCACGCCCCAAGGCCGGTAATGCGCCAGATCCAGCCACCACCACGCCAGCAAGTGCAGCAGCAAGCCGAGGCCGGCAATGCGCAGCGCGCGCACCAGCACCGTGCGGGTGAGCGCACTGCGGTCGCCACCGGCTTCGACCCGTGGCACCACGCCCAAACCGAGCGACACGCCGACGATTACCAGAAAGAACGGGAAGATCAGGTCGGTGGGCGTGCAGCTGTTCCACTGCGCATGTTCCAGCGGCGCAAAAACGTGGTCCCACGTGCCGGGGTTGTTGACCAGCAACATCGCCGCAACGGTGATGCCGCGCAGCGCATCGACCGAGGTGTAGCGCGTAGGTGTGGGACGAACGGATGGGGAGCTGGTCATGGGTGGTGTTCCGTGCAATCAAGCATCAAGAAGCGTTGAAACAACGTGTCGAAAAGCCATTGGCCGTCTCTTCGGCCTGTTGAAAAACGCCTCCGCCTTCACGCGCTTTTCAACGAATGCACGCAGTCCATGACAAGCAAAAGCAGACTATTGCAGTTGCAGTTGCAGTTGCAGTTGCAGTTGCAGTTGCAGTTGCCCGTGATTTTGCTCTGGCTTTTGACTTCCCTCGCTGTAAAGCAAGCCGAGCACCGCAGTGGAACGAGGGGCGAAGAGGCGCACGTGTCTGAGCGAAGCGAGTTGTGCGCCGTCCCCTCGCTCCGCGAGGAGCGTAGGGAACCGATGCGGTGCAACCGCATCGGCTTGCGTCCGGCTGTGCTTGACCAGCCATTCGGCTGTTGGAAAGGATCTTCTTTTGGTTACTTTTTCTTTGCACAAGCAAAGAAAAGTGACTCGCTCATGCGAAGCAGGAGCGAAAGCTTTTGTTCCTCTGCCAACCCAACGTAAAGACTTCGTTCGCCCCTCACCCCAACCCCCCCCCCCCCCCTCTCCCGCAGGGAGAGGGGCTTCTAACGCTCACTCCCGCTGCCCCGCAATCCAGGTCGCCTGCACCTCAAGCGCATCATCCAGCAACACGAAATCCGCCGATACCCCGGCGCAATCTGCCCATAACGATCGTCCAACCGCAGGAACTGCGCCGGATACGTCGACGCCATCCGCGCTGCCTCCGCCAACGGCAGGCCCAGCAGGTTGACCGTGTTGCGCACCGCCGTGGCCATGTCCAGCGCCGAACCGGCCAACGAACCGGCCGCATTGCGCACCACGCCATCCACCGCCGTGATCACCTCGCCATACAGCTCGAACGAAGGATCGTCCGCGCCCACCATCGGCATCGCGTCGGTCACCAGCAGCACCTTGCCGCGTGGCTTGGCGGCCAGCGCCACACGCAGGCTGGCCGGGTGCACGTGGACGCCATCGACGATGACCCCGACCCAGCTACCCGCATCCTCCAGCGCCGCGCCAACCACGCCCGGCTCACGCCCCTGCAACGGCGTCATCGCGTTGTAAAGGTGGGTGAAGCCGGTGATGCCGGCATCCAGCCCGGCGCGGGTTTCTTCGTAAGTGCCGGCGGTATGCCCGGCGCAGACGACGGCACCGTTGCCGACCATCGCCGCAATGGTTGCCAACGGCACCCGCTCCGGCGCCAGCGTGATCAGGGTGACGCCGTTGTCCAGCGAGGTCGCCATTGCCACCTCGTCGGCGCCCGGCACGCGGAACTTGCCGGCGTCGTGGGTGCCCTTGCGTGCCGGGGCGATGTACGGCCCTTCGAGGTGAATGCCGAGAATGCCCGGCACGCCCTCGGCGATGGCTTGGCGCACTGCGGCGATGGCTTTTTCCATCACCGCCGCGTCGTCACTGATCAGCGTGGGCAGCATGCCGGTGGTGCCGTAGCGGCGGTGGCCGCGCATCATCGCGCGCAGCGCGTCCACGTCCGGCGTGTTGTTGAGCAGCGCGCCGCCGCCGCCGTTGACCTGCACGTCGATGAAGCCCGGCAGCAGCCAGCCGCCGCCCAGGTCGTGGCAGGGCACGCCAGCGGGCAGCGCGGATTCGGGCAGCACGGCGGCAACTTTGCCGTCCTGCACCAGCACGGCATGGCCGGTATGGAAGTCGTCATTGCCCAGGACGCGGGCGTTGGCCAGTGCGAAGTCGCTCATTTCCGGGTTCCGTTGCTGCAAATCATCATTTCCACCTGCGCGCCCTGCTGTCTGCAAAAACCCGGGGCCGCAGCGGCTAGGCTCCTCCCCTTTGCACGAAGCGCAAGGGGGAGGCGGGCAGGGGGTTGCTCCGTGCGGTAAAGGCACCCCTTCCCAACCCTCCCCTTCACCTGCGGCGAAAGGGAGGGAGCCTGGTTTCTCCCACCAATGGGAGAAGGAAAAGCGTCACACCGTCTCGGTCACCTTGTTCAAATGCGGCGGCAGATCCGGGTTGAAACCGCGACGCAGCGCCAGCGCGTTGATTGCGCGGTAGAAGCTCTGCACGGTCAGCAGCGGCGCACACAGCGGGTGCGGTGCGGTGGCCACCGGCAGGTCGCCGCCTTCGCCCGCCAGCCACACTTTCGCGCCACGCGCGACGAATTCCTTGGCCAGCGCGCGGGTACCGGCGCCGGTTTCGTCCGGCTGGGCGAAGGCCAGCACCGGGAAGTCCTTGCCCACCAGCGCCATCGGGCCGTGCTTCACTTCGGCCGAGCTGTAGCCTTCGGCGTGCAGGCCACAGGCTTCCTTGAACTTCAGCGCCGCTTCCTGCGCGGCAGCCAGACCCGGGCCACGGCCCACCACGAACAGGTTGTGCGCATCGACCAAGCCGTCGGTCACCGCGCTCCAGTCGCATTCCCATGCCTGCGACAACGCCGCCGGCAGTGCGTCGAGCGCGGCAATGAGCGTCGGGTCATCGCGCCAGTACGCGCCCAGTTGCAGGATCGCCGCCAGCGAGGCGAGGTAGCTCTTGGTCGCCGCGACGCTGCGCTCGGCACCCGCGCCCAGCGGAATCACTGTGTCGGCCAGCTGCGCCAGCGGCGAATCCTCCACGTTGACCAGCGCCACCACGCGCGCGCCGGCTTCCTTGGCGGCCTCGGCGTTGCGCAGCAAATCAGGGCTCTTGCCCGACTGCGAAATCACCAGATACAGCACGCCCTTCAATTGCTGGCGCGCTTCATACACCGAACCCACCGACGGCGAGGCCGAGGCCGTCACCACGCCGAGCCGGGTTTCGAACAGGTACTTGGCGTAGGTGGCGGCGTGGTCGGAGCTGCCGCGCGCGCAGGTCACCACGAACGGCGGCGGGTTCTGCTGCAAGTCGGCAGCCAGCGCCTTGACCACATCGTGGTTGCGGGCGAACTGGGCGGCGACGACGGAAGCGGTGGAGGCCGCTTCGTTGAACATCAGGGTTTCGGTCGGGCTGGGCAGCATTGTGGGTTCTACTCGGGAAGGTCGGGGGAGGAAGCGGCCGGGCGCGCGGCCGGCTGGCGCAACGGTGCGGTCGAGCCGCGCACCACCAGCTGCGGCACGAAGCCCTCGTTTTGCAGGTGCGTGGGGTTGTCTTCGTAAGCGTCGGTGCGCAGTTGGTTGATCAACAGGCGCGCAGCATGCCGGGCGATGTCGCCGGTGGCCTGCTTGGCGGTGGTCAGCGGCGGCCACGACTGGCGCGAGAACGGGCTGTCCTCGAAGCCGGCGATGGACAGGTCATAGGGCACGTTCAAGCCGGCCGAATTGGCCGCGGCCAGCACGCCGGCGGCGATCTCGTCATTGGAGCCGAAGATCGCGGTCGGCGGCTCGCGCAGTGCCAGCAGGCGACGTGCGCCGCGGAAGCCGTCGTCGAAGGTGTAGTCGCCGGGGATGACGAGGTGCTTGTCCAGCGGGATGCCGTAATCCTTCAATGCCGACTCGTACCCGGCGTAGCGTTCACCACTGGAATGGTGCGAGCTGCCACCCCACAGGAAACCGATGCGCTGGTGCCCGAGCTGGATCAAGTGCTCGGTGATTTCGTAGGCCGCATCACGGTCATCGACGAACACGCAGGGGCCGTCGGCCGGGTCTTCAGTGGCGGCGATGATGCGCACGGTCTTGATGCCGCGCGCGGTGAGCGCGGCCACCAGCTCCGGGCGCTCGGACATCGGCGCGGTCAGCACCAAGCCAGCCAGCCGCGAACGCTGCACCCAGTCGGCCAGCTCCTCGGCCAGCATCGGCGAGGTCGAGTCGCACGGGTGGATCTGCAGGCCGAAGCCGGTTTCGCGGCAGGCAGAGAGCACGCCGTTCTGCACGCCGATGATGTGGTATGGGTTGGGGTTGTCATAGACCAACCCGATCACGAAGGAGGTATTGCTGCGCAGGTTGCGTGCCGAGGGATCCGGCTCGTAGTCCAGCTCGGCCACCGCGCGCAGCACCCGCGCACGGGTGGCCTGCATCACCGAGGGCTCGTTGTTGATGACCCGCGACACCGTCTTCAGCGACACCTTCGCGCGTTCGGCGACGTCCTTGATGGTGGGTCTGCGCATACCTGTTTCCTGCCTGGGTTGAGTACCCGCCATGATGCGCGATTCAGCTCCCATTGGCGCGGCCGGCGCGCTGCCCGGCGATGGCGAAGAACAGGATGTACAGGTAGCACGGCACCATCAGCGCGGCGAACACCAGCTGGAACTGCTCCGGGTACTGGTGCTTGAGCAGCGCGAACAGCTGCGGAATGATCGCGCCGCCGGCGATACCCATCACCAGCAGTGCCGAGCCGGTCTGGGTGAAACGGCCCAGGCCGCGGATCGCCAGCGGGAAGATCGCCGGCCACATCATTGCGTTGGCGAAACCCAGCGCGGCGACGAAGCCCACCGACACGTAATCGCGGGTGACGTAGGCGCCGATGCAGAACGCCACGCCCAGCGCCGCCGACACCGCCAGCCAGCGTTCCTGCGAAACAAAGCGCGGGATCAGCACCAGCCCGACCAGGTAACCGACCAGCATCGCCGTCAGCGTCCAGGCGGTGAACAGCTTGGTGCTGTCCAGCGGCAGGCCGAAGCCATTGCCATAGGCGCCGATGGCGTCACCGGCCATCACTTCCGCGCCCACGTACAGGAACAGGCACAGCACGCCCAGCCACAGGTGCGGGAACTGGAAGATGCTGCGCTTGTCGGCACTGCCGCCGGCGCCGCCGGCATTGGCTTCGGCGGCACGCACTTCCGGCAGCGGCGAAAACAGCACGCCAACAGCCACCACCAGCAGCACGCCGGCAATGACCATGTACGGGGTGTGGATTTTGGCGGCGAAGTCGTTGAGCAACTGCGTCCGGGTCGCCGCATCGGCGGCCTGCACCTGCGCGTCGAGGTCGCCGATGCCGTGCAGCACCAGCGAACCGATCACGATCGGCGCAAGGATGCCGGCGATCTTGTTGCAGATGCCCATCAGCGCGATGCGCTGCGCCGCGCCCTCGATCGGGCCGAGGATGGAGATGTACGGGTTCACCGCCGTCTGCAACAGCGCCATGCCGCCGCCGATCACGAACAGCCCGCCCAGCGCGCCGGCGAACCAACGCTGCGTGGCGAACTGGCCGAACAGCATCGCGCCCACCGCCATCACCGCCAGACTCAGCGCCAGTCCCTTCTTCATGCCGGTGCGCTCGAGGATGAACGAGGCCGGCAGCGCGAGGAAGAAATACGACAGGTAGAACACCATCAGCACGAGGAAGGCCGATACCTCGCTGACCTCGAACGCCAGTTTGACGAAGGTGATCAGCGGCCCGTTGATCCAGGTACAGAAGCCGAGGATGAAAAACAACCCACCGACGATGGCGATGGACGAGGCCATACCGGCGCGCGGCGTGGTAGCGGGGACAGCGGACATGGGAAAGCTCCTGCAGCGTGTGAGGGGCGGCTCGCGCCGGCCATGCAACTGGGAACAACGTTGTCACATTTATCCGTTGATCTTGACAAGCTTGTCAACCGAAACCACGGCCATCACGGCAGCGCTGAAAAAGCACTCGATGCTTCAGAATCGTAAAAGCCCCGGCAAGCCATTGAACATTAATGCAATGGTGTCTCATGCAACCATAAAATCGCTGCCACGCCCCGCATAAAACGTGACGCGGCGCAGCATCGAAAGTTGCAGAATTTCGTTGACATCGTTGTCAAATCGATTACAGACTCGGCCCCCACACGGCGCCCGAGTGGCGCCCCATGCCCCCAGGGAACCCGAGTGATCGCCGCTGCCCCCACACTGCCGACCACCTCACCCGAACGCGCCTCGCAGCCGTTCTATGCCGCCGACGTCGGCGGCACGCATGTCCGCGTCGGCCTGGTCCGCGCTGGTGGCGACGGCAGCAACGGCCCGGCCATCGAGGTGCTGTCCTACCACCAGTACCGCAATGCCGACCATCCGGGGCTGGGCGCGATCCTGGCCGACTTCGCCAGCCACAACCCGGCGGTGTCAGATTGCGTGATCGCCACCGCCGGTCATGCGCAGGCCGATGGCAGCGTCATTTCCGTCAACCTGCCGTGGCCACTGTCGTCCGGACGCATCCGCGACGAACTCGGCTTCCGCAACGTGCACCTGGTCAACGACTTCGAGGCCGTCGCCCACGCCGCCGCGCACATGGATGACAGCCAGATCTTGCAACTGGCCGGCCCGACCGAAGCGCCGCGCGGCCCCATCCTGGTCGTCGGCCCCGGCACCGGCCTCGGCGCGGCGGTGTGGATCCCCGCCGGCGACCACGCGGTCGTGCTCGCCACCGAAGCCGGGCAGGCCTCGCTGGCCGTGAGCACCGAGCTGGAGCTGGCGGTACTGCGGCAGATGCTGAAAAACCGTCGCCATGTCTCCATCGAACAGGGCGCGCTGTCCGGCCCCGGCCTGCTCAACCTTTACCACGCGCTGTGCGCGGTGCGCGGCACCTCCCCCACGCACACCACGCCAGACGCGGTAAGCGCTGCCGCCTGCAACGGCAGCGACCCGCTCGCGGTCGAAGCCTTGAACCTGTTCTGCGGGATCCTGGGCTCGACCATCGGCGACATGGCCCTGCTCTATGGCGTGCAGGGCGGCATTTACCTGGCCGGCGGCATCTTGCCGAAGATCGGCCAATTCCTGTTGCACAGCACGTTCGCCGAACGCTTCCTCGACAAGGGGCCGATGGCGAAGGCGCTGCAACGCATTCCCGTGAAGCTGGTCGAGCACGGGCAACTGGGCGTCATCGGCGCAGCCAGTTGGTATCTGGAAAAGTCGGCCACCCCCGTCTTCGCAGCATAAGCAACAGAACCACCAGAAGCAGAAGAACCGCAGTAACGCGGCACCCAGGTGCCATTCACCCCGATGTTGAGGAGAGACAACATATGTACCGCAAGACCCTGCTTTCGGTAGCCATCACCGGCTGCCTCGCCTTCAGCGCCCACGCACAGGACGCCCAGACCCAGGCTACCGACCTGGACACCGTGACCGTCACCGGCATTCGCGGCTCGATGGAAAAGTCGCTGGACACCAAGCGCGAAGCCAGCGCCCGCATCGAAGTGGTCACCGCCGAAGACGTCGGCAAGCTGCCGGCACACAACGTCGCCGATACCCTGCAACGCCTGCCGGGCGTGAACATCAGCTCGTCCTCGGCCGACGAAGGCGGCTTCGACGAAGCTGACCGCGTCAGCCTGCGCGGCACCAGCCCGAGCCTGACCCAGACCCTGATCAACGGCCACAGCGTCGGTTCAGCCGACTGGTTCGTGCTCAGCCAGGGCAACAGCGTCGGCCGCAGCGTCAGCTACACCCTGCTGCCGTCCGAGCTGGTGCGCTCGGTGGAAGTGAGCAAGTCTTCGCAGGCCAAGCTGGCCGATGGCGGCACCACCGGCTCGGTCAACATCATCACCCGCAAGCCGCTGGAATTTTCCAAGCAGCTCACCGCCGAAGCCTCGGTTGGCGCGGTACGCTCGACCTCGGCCAAGTCCACCGATCCGCAACTGGCCGGCCTGTTCAACTACAAGAACGACGAAGGCACCTTCGGCGTGATGGTGCAGGCGTTCAAGCAGCGCCGTGAACTGAGCCGCCAGGCGCAGGAAATCCCGGGGGGTTTCTTCCAGATCGGCGCCAGCGATCCGGTTGCCGCCACCAATCCCGACCTGGTCGGCGTGTGGGCTCCGGGCCTGCTGGGCTCGACCCTGTTCGAACAGACCCGCGACCGCAAGGGCGGGCTGGTGTCGTTGCAGTTCAAGCCGTCCGACGACCTGACCTTCGGCATCGAAGGTTTCAGCTCGGACATGAAGGCCAACAACTACAACCGCAACTTCATGCTGTGGGGCGGCAATTTCGCCCGCAAGCAGGCTCCCAACGCCGGCTACCTGGTCAAGGACGGCGTACTGACCGATGCCACCTACGCCGGCGTGGCGGGCACCGATTATGCCGTCTACGACATGATCTCCCGCGAAGCCTCGGCCAAGAGCAACTACGTCACCTTCGACGCCGATTGGCAGGTCAACGACAACCTCAGCGCCAAGTTCCAGGCAGGCTCGACCAAGGGCGAAGGCTCGACCGACCGCCAGTTCATCGCCGAAGTCACCCTCGCCAACGGCGGTGGCGCCAGCTGGAGCACCCACGGCAACAGCCGCCCGGTGGATTGGACCCTCGGCGGCGACTACAGCCCGAACGGCGTGACCAGCTTCGGCACCTGGGGCAACCAGCAGGTCACCGCGCTGGACAAGGAAAAGTGGTTCACCGCCGATTTCAGCCAGTACTTCAATGACGGCGGCACGCTGACCTCGATCGACTTCGGCGCCCGTTACGCCGACCACAAGCGCGAAGCCCATTCGCCGGAAGGCGCCTCGCCGGGCAACATCTGGGGCACGCTGAAAAATGGCGCCACCGCGTCCTACCCGGGCGGTTTCGCCGGCGGCATCGGCGGCAGCTTCCCGCGCGACCTGTGGTACTTCACCACCGGCGCCCTGCGTGACTCGGTGCTCGCCAACTCCACCTGGCTGTCCAACGATGACGGCCCGAACGGCCGCCACAACTACGGCGCCGAGTGGAAGGTGGCCGAGAAGAACTTCGCCGCCTACGTGCAGGCCAACTTCTCCGGCGACCGCTGGAACGCCAACGTCGGCGTGCGCTACGTCAACATCGACCAGGACATCAACACCTACCTGGCGGTGACCGACCCGGCCAACGTCGATGTCAGCAGCCTGTTCGGCAAGTGGAAGGCGCTGTCCTACAACAACAAGCACAGCCGCCTGCTGCCCAGCGCCAACCTGAAGTTCGACCTGACCGACAACCTGGTGTTCCGCTTCGCGGCCTCGCAGACCCAAACCCTGCCGGACTTCTCGGCACTGGGTGCCTCGTCCTGGGGTTCGGACCTGAATCGCCTCGGCGGCGGCGGCAACCCGAAGCTCGACCCGACCGTCTCCAACAACCTGGACGCCAACCTGGAGTGGTACTTCATGCCGCGCGGCCTACTGTCCGTCGGCGCGTTCTCGATGAGCATGAAGGACTACCTCGCCTACGGCGTGGAAAACCAGCAGTTGTTCAGTGAGCTGACCCACCAGTTGGAAACCTATCAGGTCTCCATGCCGATCAACGCCGACGCCAAGGTCAGCGGCATCGAAGTGGCCTACGAACAGCCGATCGGCGAAAACTTCGGCGTCAACGCCAACTTCACCTATTCCGACGGCAAGTCCTCGCACACCTGGGCTGACGGCAGCAACAAGCTGCAAGGCAACTCGAAGAACACCTACAACGTAGGTGCCTACTTCGAGAACGACACCTTCGGTGCGCGCGTGAGCTACACCTATCGCTCGGCGTTCCTGATCAGCCTGTCCGGCACCAACCCGTACTACCAGGACAGCTTCGGCACCCTGTCGGTGGCGTTGAACTACAAGGCAACCGACTGGCTGAGCTTCAGCCTGGATGCCATGAACCTCAACAACCCGACCTTCAAGTACTACCAGAGCTCGGCCATTCCCACCGCCTTCTACGAGAACGGCCGCCAGTACTACCTGAACGCCCGCTTCAAGTTCTGACCCCCGGCACGCATCATCGCCGGATTGCATGAGCGCCGGGCCGGGATCACTTCCGGCCCGGCGTTTTTTTTTTTTTCCTCTCCCGCAGGGAGAGGGGCTCCACTGTTTCACTTCCACCAAGGAACGCCCATGACCAAGCCCCGCCCCGCCGCCCTGCGCATCCTCGCGGGCGGCCTGCTGCTCGGCGCCTGCGCACTGCAGGCACAGGCCGCGGACACGCCCTCGTTGATCCCGTTGCCGGCCCATTACGAAACCGTCGCCGGCAAGGATTTCGTGCTGAAGCCTTCCGCCCGCGTCGCCGGCAATGACGAGGCTTCGCGCCGCGTCGCCACCCAATTCGTGCAACTGCTGGCGCAAAACGGCGGGCCGACGCTAGCCGTCATCGATGCCGCCGGCAAGGCGCAAGTGCGCTTCCGCCTCAACGCCACGGCTGCCACCAATGCAGAGGGCTATGCGTTGAAGGTGTCGAACAAGGGCATCGAGGTCAGCGCGCGCGATGAGGCAGGCTTGTTCTACGGCGCGGTGACCGCCGCGCAGCTGCTCACCGGCAACGACGCCGGCCGCGTCGCCGCCGCCAGCATCGCCGATGCGCCGCGCTTCGCCTGGCGCGGGCTGATGCTGGATTCGGCGCGCCATTTCCAGAGCATGGACGAGATCAGGAAGCTGCTCGACGCGATGGCGCAGCACAAGCTCAACACCTTCCACTGGCACCTCACCGACGACCAGGGCTGGCGCATGCAGATCAAGCGCTACCCGAAGCTCACCGAAGTGGGCAGTTGCCGCGTGCCGCTGGGCGACGCCGGCCGTGACCCGACCACCGGGCAGCCGCGTACTTACTGCGGCTACTACACGCAGGAGCAGATCCGCGAGATCGTCGCCTACGCGGCGCAGCGGCACATCCAGGTGATCCCCGAGATCGACGTGCCCGGCCATGCCACCGCCGCCATCGTCGCCTACCCGGAGCTTGGCACCACCGACCAGCCGCTCACCATCGACAACCAGTGGGGCGTGTTCCCCAACCTGTTCAACACCGAGGAAAGCACGCTGCAATTCATCGAGAACGTGCTGCTGGAAGTGATCGACATGTTCCCGTCCAGGTACGTGCATGTCGGCGGCGACGAAGCAGTCAAGGACCAGTGGATCGCCTCGGCGCGCGTGCAGCAGCACATGCGCGAGGTCGGCGCGAAGGACGAGATGGAAATGCAGAGCCACGTCATCAAGCGGCTGGAAACCTTCCTTGCCCAGCATGACCGGCGCTTGATCGGCTGGGACGAAATTCTCGAAGGTGGCCTGCCGCCGGAAGCCACCGTGATGTCCTGGCGCGGCACCGAGGGCGGCCTGAAAGCCGCCAGCGAAGGCCATGACGTGGTGATGGCCCCGGTCACCCACATGTACATGGACTACCTGCAAACCGACTCGCCGAACGAACCGCCGGGCCGCCCGACCACGACCACCCTGCGCAAGACCTACGACTTCGAGCCGGTGCCCGCCGAACTTGCCGAAGACAAGCACGCACACATCCTCGGCCTGCAAGCCAACATGTTCAACGAGCACACCCGCAACGACCTGCGGCTGGAACACAACCTGTTCCCACGCGTGGCCGCGGTGGCCGAAACCGGCTGGAGCCCGCGGGACAAGCGCGATTTCGACGATTTCCTGCAACGCCTGCCGCGCCAATTGCAACGCTATCAGGCGATGAACATCCGCTATGCGCAAACGCCGTTCCAGGTGGGCATGCAGGACCAAGGCAACCGCGCCGCCGGTACCGCCGAGATCACGCTGGCCAATCCGCTCGGCTACAACGTGCATTACACGCTGGACGGCAGCGACGCGAGCCCGGCATCGCCTGCCTACAACCAGCCGTTGCAAGTGACGTTGCCGGTGCAACTGCGCGCGGCGGCGTTCTTCGACGGCAAGCCGCTGGCCGCGCCGAGCGTGTTCCACGTCAGCACCGCCTCGCTGTTGCACCGCGAAGACACGCAACTTGGCATGTGCCCGGAAGGTGGCAAGCTGCTGCTGCGGCTGGAGGATGACGGCCCGGCCATCGGTGAGCGCGCGGTCTTCAACGTCAACATCTTCAACCCGTGCTGGCTGTGGGAAGACGCGGACTTGAGCGGCGTGAACGCGGTGAAGTTGCGCGCCGGGCGCATTCCCTACAACTTCCAACTGGCCCACGACGAGCCCAGCCGCAAGTTCGCGCCCGCGCGCACCACGCATGGCGAACTGGAAATCCTCGGCGACCAGTGCCGGGGCGAGCCGCTGGCGTCGTTGCCGCTGCCGGCTGCACCCGATGCCGACGGATTCATCGAACTGGAAGCACGACTGCCCGCCACCGCCGCGCGCGGTGACCTGTGCATCCGCTTCACCGGCGACACCCGCCCGCAGATGTGGACGCTGGATTGGGTGCAGCTGCAAACCGGACACTGATTCTGCTGCCCACCCAAGCCGTGCACGAAGGCCACCGGAAGCGGTGGCCTTCGCGTTTCCGTGCCGGCGCAACCCGCAGGCCGAGGACATGGCGCACTCGGTGGGTAGAGAGCACCGTTCGCAAGCACCATAAAACACGGCTCGGCGCCCCCCCATCTGCTCCTTTTCGCCATGTGAAATAATTTCACGCCAGACATGAATTTCATGCCATCCAGAGCGCTCCTCCACCACCCGCATCAAAACAAACAACTTATTCCCTCGAATAACGATGAGTTGGCGAGTTTTTACCGGCACGCTTTCTTGAAAATTTTTTGCATAGTGTCTTGACATCGTTGTCACACACCCCCGACACTCCAGTCATCACGGCTCCGCAGGGGGGCCGCGCATCCATCGGGGGAGCCAGTGACCGCCAGCCTCATGCCAGCACATGCATCCTCCGCCTCGGCCGCGCAACTGATCGCCGCCGACGTGGGCGGCACGCATGTGCGCGTCGGCCTGATCCGTGCGGGCGTCGGCACTGACACCCCCATCGAGGTGCTCGACTACCGCATGTACCGCTGCGCCGACCACGCCAGCCTCAGCGCGATCCTCGCCGACTTCGGCAGCCACAACCCCTCGGTATCCGAGTGCGTCATCGCCACCGCCGGCTATGCGCAAGACGACGGCAACGTCATCTCCATCAACCTGCCGTGGCCACTTTCCATCCAGCGCATCCGCGACGAACTGGGCCTGCACGCCGTGCACGTGGTCAACGATTTCGAGGCCGTCGCCCACGCCGCCACGCACATGGATGAAAGCCAGGTGCTGCAACTGGCCGGGCCAGCCGAGGCTACGCCGGGACCGGTACTGATCGTCGGGCCGGGCACCGGCCTGGGTGCAGCAGTGTGGATTCCGTCCGGCAAGTGCAGCGTCGTACTCGCCACCGAGGCCGGCCAGGCCGCGCTGGCGCCGACCACCGAGCTGGAAATTGCCGTGCTGCAGCAAATGCTGCGCGAACATTCCCACGTCTCCATCGAACACATCCTGTCCGGCCCCGGCCTGCTCAAGCTATACCGCGCTCTGTGCGCACTGCGCGGCACCATGCCCGCGCACGCCACGCCCGACGCGGTCAGCGCCGCCGCCTGCGACAGCAGCGATTCGCTGGCTAGCGAAACCCTCGCGCTGTTCTGCGACATCCTCGGTTCGACGGTCGGCGACATGGCGCTGTTCTACGGCGCGCAGCGCGTCTATCTGGCCGGTGGCTTCCTGCCACGCTTCGGCACCTTCATCCAGAACAGCCGCTTCGTCGAGCGCTTCCTCAACAAGGGGCCGATGGGCGAGGCGCTGCAACGCATTCCCGTGAAACTGGTCGAGCACGGGCAACTGGGCGTCATCGGCGCCACCCGCTGGTACCAGGGCCGGAGGAACGACTGATTCCTCCATCCGGCAAGCATTGCCGTGCAGGCGAGCACAACACCGCGCACGGCCCCCCCCCCCCCCCGCAGCAGGCAAGGCAATCCCGGTTCACCCCGGACATTCCATCCAATGATGAGGAGAGACATCATGAGGTATCGCAAGTCCGTACTATCCGCCGCCATCGTCACCTGTCTGAGCTTCTCGGCGCACGCCCAGGAGGCCCCGCAGCAGGACGCGACCGAGCTTGACCGCGTCGTCGTCACCGGCATCCGCGCCAGCCTGCAGCAGGCGCTGGAAACCAAGCGAAACGCTGACGCCATCGTCGACGTCATCACCGCCGAGGACGTGGGCAAGTTCCCGGCCAGCAACGTCGCCGAGGCGATGACCATCATTCCCGGCGTGACCATCGACCGCGCCTACGGCCAGGGCGAGAAGGTATCCATCCTCGGCACCGACCCGGCGTTGAACCGCACGCTGCTCAACGGCCAGTCCATCGCCTCGGGCGACTGGAACATGAGCGACTTCCCGACCCGCACGTTCAACTACTCGCTGCTGGCCCCGCAGCTGGTGGGCAAGGTGGAGGTGTTCAAGTCGCCGGAAGCGCGCCTGGAGGAAGGCTCGATCGGCGGCACCGTCATCATCTCCACCCGCAAGCCGTTGGACATGCCGGAGAAGGTTTCCATCACCGGCCAGGTCAGCTATGCACGCAATGACCGCGTCGAGAAGACCGATCCGCAGGCATCGGCCGCGTTCGGCTGGAAGAACGACGCCGAGACCTTCGGTGTGATGCTGTCGGCGCAATCACAACACGAAAGCATCCGCCGCGACGGCATCGAGGCCTACGGCACGGTCAAGGGCCGCGACTACTACCAGGGCCAAGGCGGCGGCGGCTCCGTCATCAATCCGCCGATGGACTGGTCGATCGGCGCGCCGAAGGATCCCACCTGCGTCGGTAGTTGCGCTGACACGCTGGCCAACAACCTCGACGCCGTCGGCCCGAACTCGATCAGCGCCCACTTCTTCGAGCAGGAGCGCAAACGCGACACCTACTCGGCCACGCTGCAGTTCAAGCCGGTCGAGAAGCTCAACGTCGAGCTGAACGCACTGAAGATCAACGCCAATTTCGACCACATGGCGCAGTCGATGTTCGTGATGCCGGGGAATGCCTGGAACAGCCTGTTCACGATGACCGACCTGACCGTCAAGGACGGCCTGATCACCAGCGGCACGCACAAGAACGGCTTGGTCATCTTCGACCTGCAGAACCGCCGCGCCAAGGTTGAATCCGAAACCTACGACATCAAGGCAGACTGGAACGACGAGCGCTGGTTCGCCTCCACCCACATCGGCACCACCAAGGCCGAGGGCGGCCCGGAGCAGGTGTTCGGCGAATTCCTGGCGCGTACCGATTACACCTGGTCCATCGCCGGCGCGCCGAAGAACCCCGGCAGCGTGACCTTCAACGGCGCCAACCCGTTCACCAACCCGGACATGTTCCAGATGGACGGCGGCTGGGGTGCGGATCCCAACGACCCGTCGTGGAACACCGGTTGGGGCGGCAACCTGGTCGAGAAGCCGACCGTGGACAAGGAAACGTACGGCCAAGTGGACTTCGGCATCAAGCTGGATTCGCCGGTCTACCTGCTGCGCTTCGGCTACAAGCAACGCAGCCATGAAACCAGCCAGGTGCAGAAGGGCGTGGCGCTGGCTTCGGTTGCCGGGTATGGCGACGGCAATGCCGCCGACTTCGACCCGCGCCAGCTGCCGGGCAACTACCTAAGCGGCTTCGGCGGTTATGGCGACCTCGGCAAGCGCTTCACCATCGACGGCTGGAAGCTGGCCGACTTCATCAGCAGCGGCGACTGGCTGGCACCGTGGCAGACCATGCCGGAAGTCTCGCCGTTCAACGCCGCCGAGTTCGTCCGCAACACCTGGACGATCGAGGAAGACACCAAGGCCGCCTACCTGCAGGCTGATTTCAGCTTCGATCGCCTGCGCGGCAATATCGGCGTGCGCTACGTGCAGACCGACGTCGGCTCCGGTGCCTGGGCCTGCCAGGTCAACGTCAGCTCGTGCCCTCTGGACAAGTACGAGTGGCGCGTGCAGAAGAGCAAGTACAACAACACCCTGCCGAACCTGAACCTGGTCTACGACGCCACCGATGATCTGGTGCTGCGCTTCTCGGCGGCCAAGACGATGGCCCGCCCGGGTTATGCCGACGTCTCCAGCCACCTGTGGCTGGCCGACCAGACCCTGACCGGCGGTGGCGGCAACCCGGACCTGAAGCCGTACCGCTCGACCAACCTGGATTTCTCGGCCGAATGGTATTTTTCGCAAGATGCCATCCTGGCGGCCTCGATGTTCTATCGTGACGTGGCCGACTACATCCTGATGGCGTCGCGTACCGAGACCCACTGGAACCAGAACCAGAACACGGACACCCAGTACCAAGTGGACCGCCCGCAGAACGCCGGCGACGCCAAGATCAAGGGGTATTCGCTGGCATGGCAGCAGAACTTCGGTGCGGGCTTCGGCATCGTGGCCAACTACACCTACTCCGATGGCGAAGCCACCGGCGGTCGTCCACTACCGTTCAACTCGAAGAACCAGATCAACATCGCCCCGTTCTTCGAGAACGACAAGTTCGCCGCCCGCGTCACCTACAACTGGCGCGACAAGTACTTCACCAACGTCAGCGGTGGCCGCGACCTGTGGACGATG
Organism: Stenotrophomonas sp.; assembly: GCA_034675465.1. Classification (GTDB taxonomy): domain Bacteria; phylum Pseudomonadota; class Gammaproteobacteria; order Xanthomonadales; family Xanthomonadaceae; genus Stenotrophomonas. The sequence goes on from JAUCDH010000015.1 coordinate 359,282, forward strand.
GACTACACCTCGGTGGACGCCTCGGTTTCCTACAAGATCAACGACCACCTGACCGTTGCACTGGAAGGCATGAACCTGCTCGACGAGAAGTACCACTCCTACTCGGGCGTGGAACAGCTCACCCGTGGCGCCTACCTGAGCGGCCGTCGCTACATGGCCTCGCTGCGCTTCGCGTTCTGATCCAGCGCGGCAAACCGCAACACGTTGCATGAAGTAGTTTTTTCTCCTCCAACGGGCTTGGGATTTCCAGGCCCGTTTTTTTTGAAATCATGAAACCCTCTGTATCCATGCAGGAGCGACGCAAGTCGCGATGAAGCTTTCCCGGTAATGCCCCATCGCGACTTGCGTCGCTCCTGCACGTTCCTGCACACGCCCTTGTACGCCCCCCGGCAACCATCTCACGCCACCACGAGGACCCACCATGACCCGACACCGACGCCCCGCCACCGTCCTTGCCGCCGCGCTGTTCGCCTCGCTGGTGGCCTTGGGCGGCTGTTCTTCCGGCAATGACCAAACCACCGCCACCGCGCAGGTGCAAACTGCGGAAGTCAGCGGCGCGCCATTGATACCGCGCCCGGTTTCGCTGCAACTCGGCGAAGGCCGCTACATCGTCGACAACGCCACCGGCATCCATGCGCAGGGCGAGGCCGCCGGCCGCGTGGCCGCGCAATTCATCGAACTGCTGGGCAAGACCACGCCGCTGCAACTGAAGACCACCGATGCCGCCGCCGGCATCAACCTGCGCCTCGTCGAAGCCGCCGAAGGTACATCGCCGGAAGCCTATGCACTGAAAATCGGCAACGACGGCATCAGCATCGAAGCCGGCCACGAGCGCGGCCTGTTCTACGGCGCGATGTCGCTGTGGCAGCTGCTGGCCGGGCAACAGGCCGGCGCGGTGTCGCTGTCGGCCATGCAGGTCGAGGACGCGCCGCGCTTCGGCTGGCGCGGGCTGATGCTGGATTCGGCGCGCCACTTCTGGAGCGTGGAGCAGGTCAAGTCGATGATCGATGCGATGGCCACGCACAAGCTCAACACCTTCCATTGGCACCTCACCGACGACCAGGGCTGGCGCATCGAGATCAAGCGCTACCCCAAGCTCACCGAAATCGGTGGCTGCCGCGCGCCGCAGGGGGATGCGGGACGCAAGGCCGACGGTTCGCCGAACCTGTATTGCGGCCATTACACGCAGGAGCAGATCCGCGACGTGGTGGCCTACGCCGCCGCGCGCCACATCACCATCGTCCCCGAGATCGACGTGCCCGGCCATGCGCAGGCAGCGGTGGCGGCGTACCCGGAACACGGCGTGGTCGATGGCCGGACCGAGCCGTCGCACAACTGGGGCGTGAACCCCTACCTGTTCAACCCGCGCGAGGAAACGCTGCAATTCCTCGAAAACATCCTTGGCGAAGTGATCGACCTGTTCCCCGGCGCCTATGTACACGTCGGCGGCGACGAGGCGGTGAAGTACCAGTGGCAGGCGTCCCCACAGGTGCAGGCACATATCCGCGAACTTGGCCTGAAAGACGAGGAGGCAATGCAGTCGTACATGCTCAAGCGGCTGGAGAAATTCCTCGAAGCGCACGACCGCAAGCTAATCGGCTGGGACGAGATCATCGAAGGCGGGCTGCCGCCGCAGGCCGCGGTGATGTCGTGGCGTGGAACCGAGGGTGGCATCGAAGCCGCCACGCACGGGCATGACGTGGTGATGGCGCCTGGCCACACGCTGTACCTGGACTTCCTGCAAACCGACCTGCCGGGCGAACCGCCGGGCCGGCCGAAGTTCACCCCGATGCAGAAGATCTACGCCTTCGACCCGGTGCCGGAACAGCTGACGCCCGAGCAGCGCAAGCACGTGCTCGGCGTGCAGGCCAACGTGTGGACCGAGCACATGCGCCTGTTCGAGCGCGTGCAGCACAACGTGTTCCCGCGCATGGCGGCGCTGGCCGAAATCGCGTGGTCGCCGGTGGAAGGCAAGGACTACGACGACTTCCTCGCACGCCTGCCGGCGCAGTTGCAGCGCTACAAGGCATTGGGCATCCCGTATGCGCAGACCGCGTTGTCGGTGGCGATGCAGCGGCAGGACGACCGCAGCGCCGGCACGGTGCAGGCCGAACTCTCCAACCCGATGGGTTACGCCGACATCCGCTACACCACCGACGGCAGCACGCCCACCGCGCAATCGCCGGCCTACGCGGGCCCACTGACGTTGCCGGTGCCGACCACGCTGAAGGCCGCCGCCTTCTTCGACGGCAAGCCGTTGGCCGACGACGCCAGCAGCTGGACGCTGGACACCGCCTCGCTGCTGACCCGCAACGACAAGACGCTGGCGCAATGCCCGCAGGGCGGCCGGCTGGTGCTTCGGCTGGAGGACGACAACCCGTTGGACGGCCCGCGCGAGAACTTCGACGTGAGCATCTTCAACCCGTGCTGGCTGTGGGAGGACGCGCAGTTGCAGGACGTGGCCAGCATCCACGTGCGTGCCGGCCGCCTGCCCTACAACTTCGGCCTGCTGCACGACGAGGAAGCCAAGCGCGGCTTCCGCAAGCCGGTGGCCGCGCATGGTGAATTCGAAGTGCGCGACGGCTGCGAAGGCCCGGTGCTGGCCACCGTGCCGTTGCCGGAAGCGCCGGGCGCGGATGGCTTCATCGAACTGCAAGCCCCGCTGCTGGCACAACCCGAAGGCCGCGCCAACCTGTGCATGACCTTCAGCGGCGACACCCGCCCGACGATGTGGGTGTTGCAGCAAGTGACGTTGCAGGTAGGTAAATAGCCAAACCAGTGGTGCCTTCATAGCCCCTCTCCCTTCGGGGCGATACCGCACGGCTGACGCGCCACTGGCGCGTGTGCGGTTGAGCGCCCACGCCGCTGGCGTGGGCTGGGCCGCGGAGCGGGGGTTGGGGTGAGGGGCAACGGAGTCCCGTTAGTTCAAACATCATTGACTACGTTCGCCCCTCATCCGCCCTTCGGGCACCTCGCTCCGCGCCCCCAGCCCGGCGCAGCGCGCCGGGCGTTCAGACGTGTGCGAGCCAATGGCTCGCAAGCAACACGTCTTCACCCCGAAGGGAGAAGGAAACAAACGCTTGCCTCACGGATACAACAAATAACCCTCACGCACCTGCTCAAACTTCCGCGACTCCGGCTGCCAGCGCGCCTGCATCGCCTCCAGCGGATCGCCGTTCTCGATCATCTGCCGCAACCATGCATTGCCGGCCAGCTTGTCGAAGAAGCCCGGCGTCGCGCCCGGCGCATCGGACTGGAAGCGGAATTGCCGCGGGTACAGGTCATGCAGCGCCTTCACCACCGCCACGCCGGTGAGGAAAGGCTGGTAGGCATCGCGGTCGATGACGTGGATCTGCACGCCGCCGCATGCCTTTCCTTCATGCTTGGAAAAGCTCGGCGTGAACGACGTCGGGCGAAAGCGCACGCCCGGCAGGCCCAGCGCATCGAGGCGTTCGGCCAACTCACGCGCATCGACGAACGGCGCACCGACGATCTCGAACGGCCGCGTGGTGCCGCGCCCTTCCGATACGTTGGTGCCCTCCAGCAGCGCGGTGCCGAGATAGACCAGCGCGGTGTCGCGCGTGGGCATGTTCGGCGACGGCGGCACCCACGGCATCGCGCCGCCCGGCTCGGCTTCCGTGCGCCGCCAGCCGCGCATCGGCACCACGCTCAAGTCGGCGCCGATGCCGAACTCGCCGTTGAACAGACGCGCCAGCTCGCCGATGGTCATGCCATGCCGCACCGGGATCGGGAACATGCCGACGAACGAAGCCTGTGCCGGCTCCAGCACCGGACCCTCGACCTTGGTGCCGCCGACCGGATTCGGCCGATCCAGCACCCACACCGGGATGCCGTCGCGTTTGGCCGCACGCATCACGTTGGCCAGCGTGTACGGATAGGTGTAGAAGCGCGCGCCCACGTCCTGGATGTCGAACAGCAGCAGGTCGATGCCGCGCAGCATTTCCGGCGTCGGCTCGCGGTGTTCGCCGTACAGGCTGTGCACCGGCACGCCGGTGGCCGCATCGCGCGAGGCACCCACGTGCGCGCCGGCCTGCGCGTCGCCGCGCACGCCATGTTCGGGGCCGAACAACGCAACCAGTTGGAAATCATCACGAGCGGCAAGCAAATCAATATCGCTGTGCAAATCGCGATCGACGCCGGTCATGTTGGTGACCAACCCGATGCGTTTGCCCTTCAATCCGCCCGCGCGCCCGTGCAGCAGCACTTCGATCCCCGGCTCCGGGCCATTGCCGGCCGCCTCGGCGGCGTGCAACGGCGGCATCAACGTCAGCAACACAAGGCCGCAGCACAACAGGCTTCTCAGGTATCCGTGCATGCGTATCTCCGCTGCCCTAGCAAGGTCGGGAAACGATAGCCGATCCGTCGGATAATCCGGGCTCGTCTCCGTCCACGCCGAGCCCGCAATGCGTCGATTCGTCTGGCTGACCTTCTTCCTGCTGGCACTCCCCTGTCACGCTGCTGCCGGCAAAGATGCCCTGATCCCCTCGCTGATCCCGCAACCGGCATCGCTGCGGGTGGATGCAAGGGCCGCCACCTTCGTCGTCGATGCCGGTACCGTGCTGCATCCCGAGGATGACGCCGCACGGCGCGTGGCCACGCAGCTCAATGCCTTCCTCGAAAAGGCCGGGCGCGCGCCGCTGCACATCGCCGACGCAGGACGGCGCGGCATCCGCCTCGGCATCGACGCAAACGGCGACATCCCGGCCACCGGCTATGTGCTCGACGTCGCCGGCAACGGCATCACGCTCCGGGCAGGCAGCGAGACCGGCCTGTTCCACGGCGCGGTGACCCTGTGGCAACTACTCACCCAGACCGACGATGCACGCGTTGTGCTGCCGGCCATGCACATCACCGATGCACCGCGCTTCCCGTGGCGCGGCTACATGCTCGACTCGGCGCGGCATTTCCAGACGCCGGCGCAGGTGAAGCAGCTGATCGACACGATGGCGCTGCACAAGCTCAACGTGTTCCATTGGCACCTGACCGACGACCAAGGCTGGCGCATCGAGATCAAGCGTTACCCGGAGCTCGCCGAAACCGGCGGCTGCCGCATTCCCGTTGGCGATGCCGGCATCGCCCCCGCCAATGGCCAGCCTGCGCCGTACTGCGGCCGGTATTCGCAGGACGACATACGCGACATCGTGGCCCACGCCGCCGCGTTGCACGTTACCGTGGTGCCGGAAATCGACCTGCCCGGCCACGCCACCGCCGCGATTGCGGCGTATCCCGCACTTGGCACCGAAGGCAAGCCGATCCCTGTATCGGCGCATCGTGGCATCCATGCCAACCTGTTCAACGTCGATGAAGCCACCTTCGCGTTCCTCGACGGCGTATTCGCCGAAGTGGCGCAGCTATTCCCCGGCCCATACATCCACGTCGGCGGCGACGAGGCGATCAAGACGCAATGGCAAGCCTCGCCGCGCGTACAGGCGAGGATGCGCGAACTCGGGCTGGCCGACGAGGCCGCGTTGCAGAGCTGGTTCATCCATCGCCTTGAAAACATCCTGCATGCGCATGGCAAACGCCTCATCGGTTGGGATGAAATTCTCGACGGCGGCCTTGCGCCGGACGCCACGGTGATGTCGTGGCGCGGTATCGAAGGCGGCATCGCCGCCGCGCGGCAAGGGCATGACGTGGTGATGTCGCCGGTGTCCCACCTGTACCTGGACTACCTGCAAACCGCCTCACCCGACGAGCCGGCCGGACGCCCGCAGCCGAAGCTGCTGCCGCTGCACACGTTCTACCAGTTCGAGCCGGTGCCCGACGCGCTGGACGCCACCCGGCAGCGCCACATCCTCGGCCTGCAAGCCAACATGTGGACCACCGACGACGTGCGTTTTTCGGCGGTCGAACACAACACCTTCCCGCGCCTGCTCGCGGTGGCCGAAACCGGCTGGACGCCGAAGGCGCGCAAGGACTACCCCGACTTCCTGCGCCGCCTGCCCGCATGGAATGCGCGCTACGAAAAACTCGGCGTGAACTATGCACGCACACCTTTCCAAGTGTTGTTGGACGCCGAACCCGCTGCCTCTGGCAATGCAGCACACGTGGGTCTGGGCAATCCGCTGGGTTATGCCATCCACTACACGCTCGATGGCAGTGAACCCACGCCGCGCTCACCGCGCTACCAAGCGCTGACGGTCAAGAATGCGCCCCGCCAACCGCTTGCGCTGCAAGTGGCGCTTCCTGCCACGTTGAAGGCGGCGGCATTCGGCAACGACGGCCTGCCGTTGCAGCCGGCCAACGTATTCCACCTCACTGCCGACAGCCTGCGCAGCCATGGCAGCACGCAATTGCCTCCTTGCACCGCCGATGGCCCGGTGCTGCGCATGCAGGACGACACCATGCAGGCCAATGGCCAGCGGGCCCTGTTCAACGTCGCGGTGATGCAGCCATGCTGGCGCTGGGAGCAGGCACCGCTGGCCGGCATCGGCCATGTCGAAGTGCGGGCGGGCCGCCTGCCCTACATCATCGACCAGAGCGAGGAGGAAAACGCCCGGCGCAAATTCCTGCCGGCGCGCAGCGCGCATGGCGAACTCGACGTGCGCATCGGTTCCTGCGAGGGCGAGATGATCGCCAGCACGCCGTTGCCGCCGCAACCGGATGCCGATGGTTTCATTGCCCTGCGCGCACCGCTGCTGCGCCACTTCGATGCAAGCGCCGACCTGTGCATCCGCTTCAGCGGCGATTTCCGCCCGGCAATGTGGGTGGTGGACAAGGTGACGTTGCAACCGTGAACCGCAGGAGCGATGCCAGTCGCACTGCCCCTACAAACGCCGTGGCTGCAAGCGCAGCAACACATCGCGCAACGGCGTGAATACCGTCGCCAATCCCGAGACCACGCCCACGGTATTGGCCAATGCATCCAGCGGATCGGCGCTGCGGGTGGTGGTCAGCGCACCCTGTGCAAATTCGATGCACACCCCCATCGCCACCAATGCCACGCCGACAAAGCACAGCAACCAGCCACGGCGGAACAACTGCACCGCGCTGGCCGCCAACAGGAAATAAGCGGCGAAGTGTTCCAGCTTGTCGCTGTTCTCGGGCATCGACGGCATCGGAGGCGGCGGAATCAGGCAGACCACCACCACGACCAGCACCGCAATGGCCCACGATCCGATCCAGAACCACAGGTTCCGCAGCGGCTTGAACGTGCCTGCCATCAGACTGCCATTCACAAGCGCCACGTCAAATCGCCCATCGCGAACGCCGCCGACAGATCGACGTCGCGGCTGAACCCCATCACCTGAAAACGTTCGCCCATTTCGGTCGGCAAGGTCAGGCGTTTGAACTGTTCGCGCAATTGCACGCGCCCGACTTCGTCGGTGTGTTCGTCGGCAACCTCCAGCAGCCCGGTAATGCCGTTACCGAGCAGGAAGCCGGCCTGATGGCCGTAACCGGCAAGATCGAAACCGGCGCCGGTACCCGCCTCGGCCAGCGCGGTGAAATCCACCGAGGCGGTGATGTCCTGCAGGCCCGGCCATAGATAGACGTCGTTGTGCACGCGGTGGCGGTAGAACGCGCGTATCGTGCCGTCGCTGCGCTCGCCCTGGTAGAACTCGGTGCGTGCGTAGCCGTAATCGACGAACAACATTGCGCCACGGCGCAGGCCGCCGGCCACCGCCTGTATCCAGTACGGCAGCTGCGGCAGCAGTTCCGAACGATAGCCGTTGGCGAACGGGCGCTCGAGGTAACGCTCGACATGGCGCACCGCCGCGTGCAGCAGCATGTCCGCCGGTTGCGCGCCGCGCACGAAACGGCCTTCGCCGTCGAGCTCGACCGTTTCCTCGTACACCTCGCCTTCGTCGATGAAGAAACGCGGCGTCGGCAGCGCGTCGATCACCTCGTTGGCGAACAGCACGCCATCCCAGTCGTCGTCGAATGGGCGGTCCAGCCATTCCACGCGCGCGAACAGTGCCGGTTCCAGCGCTTCGCGCAGGCGTTGGCGCTGGCGCTGGCGCAGGTCGGCGCTGGGTTCGAGGATGGCGTAGCGCGCAGGCACCGCGTCCAGTTCGGCCAGCCGCTTCAGCGCTGCTTCGGCGAAGGCGCCGCTGCCGCCGCCCAGTTCCAGCATGCGCGCCTGCGCACCGAGCTCGCGCAGCACCGGTGCCAACGCGTTGGCGGTGCTGGCGGCGAACAACGTACCCATTTCCGGCGCAGTGACGAAATCACCGGCCGCGCCGAACTTGCTGGCCCCGGCGCTGTAATAGCCCCAGCCCGGCGCATACAGCACCAGCTCCATGAAGCGCGAGAACGGCATCGCACCGCCCTGCGCCATTATTTCCGCGCGCAGGTGCGCGGCCAGCTGCTCGCTGTGGGCCAGCGCGTCGGGTTCGGGCAGGGGCAGTTCGGCGTGCATGGGATGTTGGTTTGCAGGGATAATGCACAGGATAGCCGAGCGAGGAAAACGCAGATGACCGACCCGCAACGTGTGGCCCTGGTGACCGGCAGCGCGCGCCGCATTGGCGCGGCGATCGCCCGCCACCTGCATGCACACGGCTACCGGCTGGCGCTGCATGCCCACCACTCGACCGAGGAATTGCAGGCGCTGGCCTTCGACCTGGAAAGCGAGCGGCCCGGCAGCGTGCTGGCGGTGCAGGCCGACCTGCGCGATGCGCAGGTGCTGCCGGAACTGGTCGATGAAGTGGTGGCGCATTTCGGCCGGCTCGACGCGCTGGTCAACAACGCCTCCAACTTCTTCCCGACGCCGTTCGGGCAGGTGCAACCGGCGCAATGGGACGACCTGCTGGCGGTCAACGCGCGTGCACCGTTCTTCCTCGCGCAGGCCGCCGCACCGCACCTGCGCAAGCAGCGCGGCGCGATCGTCAACCTGACCGACATCCACGCCAGCCAGCCACTGCGCGAGCACCCGGCCTATTCGGTGGCGAAGGCGGCGCTGGAAATGGCCACGCGCACGCTGGCGCTGGAGCTGGCCCCACACGTGCGCGTCAATGCCGTCGCCCCCGGCGCGATCCTGTGGCCGGAACAGGGCAAGAGCGAGCAAGCCAAGCAGCAGCTGATGGAACGCACGCCGATGGCGCGCACCGGCACGCCGCACGAGATCGCCGCGGCGGTGCGCTGGCTGCTGGACGACGCAGGCTACGTCACCGGGCAGACGCTGCGGCTGGACGGCGGGCGCGGGCTTACTTAAGGAACGAGGAACGAGTGGAGAGGAACGAGGAACGAGGAACGAGAGAAGGCAACAGCCTGCTTTTGCTCTTCACTCCCACGCAAGTGGAAGCAACCGCGTTTGCCTTAACTCGTTCCTCGTTCCTCTCCACTCGTTCCTCGCTCCTCGTTCCTCACCTTCTCACCCGGTGTTCTGCACACCCTGCGACACGCCGTTGACGCTGGCCACCAATGCGCGCAGCAGGGCCTCGTCCTCGCGGCCGCTCTGCCGCCAGCGTTGCAGCAAATCGACCTGCAAGGTGCTGATCGGGTCGATGTAGGGGTTGCGCAGACGGATCGACAGCGCCAGGCGCGGGTCGTGTTCCAGCAATTCCTGCTGGCCGCTCAAACGCTTCACCCAATGCGCGGTCAACGCCAGTTCGTCGCGGATCAGCGGGAAGAAGCGCTCGTGCAGCGGCCCGGCCAGCGTCGAGAACTGTTCGGCGATGGCGATGTCGCCCTTGCTCAGCACCATCGCCATGTCGTCGAGGAAGGTGGAAAAGAACGGCCAGTCATGCGCCATTTCCAGCAGCGTGTCTTCGTGGCCGGCCGAGGCGGCGGCCTGCAAGCCGCTGCCGACGCCGAACCAGCCGGGGATCACCGCGCGCGCCTGGCTCCACGCGAACACCCACGGGATCGCGCGCAGGTTGCTCAACGCGGCGTTCTGGCCGAGCCGGCGCGAAGGCCGCGAGCCCAGCGTCATGCGCTCGATCACGTCGATCGGCGTGGCCAGCCGGAAGTAGTCCATGAACTGCGCATCGCCGACGAAGGCGCGGTAGCTGCGCGAGCTTTCGCTGGCGATGATGTCCATCACCGGCTTCCAGCGCGGCTCGCGCGGCTCCGGCGCGCGCGGGCGCAGGCTGGCGCGCAGCACCGCGCCGGCGGCCTGCTCCAGCGAGCGCAGTGCCAGCGCGCGGATGCCGTACTTGCGGTGGATCACCTCGCCCTGCTCGGTCACCCGCAGGCGGCCGCCGATGCTGCCGCGCGGCGAGGCATCGACCGCATGCGTGGTCTTGGTGCCGCCGCGGCTCAACGAACCGCCGCGGCCGTGGAAGAAGGTCAGGCGCACGCGTTGCTCGCTGGCCGCGTTGAGCAGTTCCACCTGCGCCTGCTGCAGGCCCCAGCGCGAGGCGGCGATGCCGCCGTCCTTGCCACTGTCCGAATAGCCGAGCATCACCATCTGCACGTCGCCGCGCGCGCGCAGGTGGGCGCGATAGACCGGATCGGCCAGCAGGTCGCGCAGGGTATCGGTGCCGCGGCGCAGGTCATCGACGGTTTCGAACAACGGCGCGATGTCCAGCGGCACCGCGCCTTGCGCATCGACCAACCCGCCGCGCCGTGCCAAGGCCAGTACCGCCAGCACGTCGCCGCGGTCGTGCGCCATCGAGATGATGTAGCTGCCAAGCGCATCGGCGCCGTGGCGGCGGCGCGCGTCGGCCAGCGCCGCAAACACCTTGTCCAGCCGCTGCCCGGTTTCGTCGTCGCCGGGCGGCAGCACGGCTTCGCCCGAGGCAAAGGGCGACAGGGTTTGCGCGCGTGCCGAATCATCCAGCGCATCGAACGCCTCCTGCCCGCCCAGCACTTCGGCCAACGCGCGCGCATGCACGCTGGACTCCTGGCGCACGTCCAGCCGCGCCAGATGGAAGCCGAAGGTGCGCACGCGCCACAGCAGGCGCCGCACCGAGAACCAGCCGGCATGCTTGCCCTTGTTCGCCTCCAGGCTGTCGAGGATCAGCTGGATGTCGGCAATGAACTCCTCCGGGCCGGCATATGCGCCCGGCGCATCGTCCATCGTCGCCTGCAAGCGTGCGCGCATGCGATCGTTGAGCAGGCGGTACGGCATGTCGGCATGGCGCGGGCGCGACTGCACCTGCGGCAGCAACTGGCGGTACGCCTCCAACCGGGCGCGCACCGCGTCGCTGACGCCCACCAGTTCGGTGGATTGGCTGAGCAGGCTGGCAAGCTTGATCAGGTCCTTCAGGTACAGCTCCAGCACAGCGTTGCGCTGCGCGTTCAAGGTGGCGGTGATGGTGCCGGCATCGACGTTGGGGTTGCCGTCCATGTCGCCACCCACCCAGGTACCGAAGCGCACCAGCCGCGGCAGCGGCAGGGTGCGGCCCCAGGTGTCGAGCAATGCCTGTTCCAGCGATTCGTAGAACACCGGCATCACCCGGTACAGCACTCGGGTGAGGTAGAAGCCGACGTGCTCGCGCTCGTCATCGACGGTGGGGCGCACCGGCGAGGAATCGGCGGTCTGCCATGAAGCGGTCAGCGCCATGCGGAAGCGCGCGGCATCGGCAGCCTGTTCGCCCGGCGTGCGCTGGCCGTCGAGGTTGTCCACCAGCGCGGCCACCATTAGCTGCTCTTTTTCCAGCAGCGCGCGGCGCACCGCTTCGGTCGGGTGCGCGGTGAACACCGGCTCGATGTCGATGCGCGGCAGCCACTGCGCCAGTTCTTCCAGCGTCACGCCCTGCGCCTTGAGCTGCTGCAGCGCGTCCTGCAGGCCTTCCGGCTGCGGGCGCTTGGTGCCGGCGCGTTGGTAGTCGCGGCGACGGCGGATGCGGTGCACGCGCTCGGCGATGTTGACCACCTGGAAATAAGTGCTGAACGCGCGCACCAGTGCCTCGGCCTGGCGCGGCGTGCGCCCGGCCAGTTGCGTGCTCAAGGTCGCCAGCGGCGCCTGGCTTTCACGGCGGGCAATGGCGGCGGTACGCACCTCTTCCACTTCATCGAGGAAGGCCGGCGCGACCTGTTCGGAAATCAGTTCGCCAACCATCGCGCCAAGGCGACGCACGTCGTCGCGCAAGGGCAGATCGGGCGTGGCGAAGACAACGCTGCTGCGGTACTCGTTCATCCGTATGTGCCGAACCGTGGGGAGCGGAAGCGGTAAAGCCTAACCGAAAAAAATCCCGGTTTTTGCAGTGCATCATTCGTGAAACAGTTGCACTTGCATGTTGTCCTTCCGCTGTCTTCCCGGACATGGAAACGGGGCGCATGCGCCCCGTCAGACTGCTGACGAACCCCGTGTTTTCCGGAACACGGGGTTTTTCATTGCGGGAACCTACGCCGGGATGGCCAGCCTTCGGTTGGTCGGATTTCCGATAAACAGGGCGGCAATGGCGTGGAGACGGGCTATCCAGCGCGATTGCGCCGATGGGTGGCCTTTCAGCAGCCAATAAAGCCGCGCCAGTAGCAGTGCGATCTTCTTGATGTTCTGCGCGGCGGCGGCCAGCAAGCATTGTTCTGTCACGCGTAGCCAGCCGCGCATGCGGGCGTAGCGATGACCATGCAATTGCTTGGCGTCGGCAAAACTGCGCTCGACCGTTTCCTTGCGCCGCGCATACACGCGTTTACCCCATGCGGTGAGACGCCTGGCATCGACACGTTCCTTGGCGGCTTCCCAGACGTGGCGCGTCACCACCTTGGTGGCATTGGCGCTGCGTGTGCATTGCTGGCGCAACGGGCAGTGTTGGCACAGGGCCGGATCGGATTTGTATTCCCGGTAGCCTTGTCGATTGGTCGTTCGATACGACAGCGCTTGTCCGTTCGGGCAGACGTACACGTCGGCTTCGGCGTCGTAGCGGTACTCGCGCTTGTAGAACAAGCCGGCCTTGTGGCTCGGGCGGCGGTAGCCCATCACTCCCAGTACGCCGCGTTCTTCTAAACCTTGGCACACGCGCGGGGTGACATAGCCCGCATCCAGCCCCACCGCTTCCACATCCAACCCAAGCACCTCGCGTTGCCGGTCCAGCCGTTCCAGATACGGCTGGCTGTCATGCACGTTGCCAGCGGTGACATGGGTGTCGGTGATGATCGCGTGGCGCGCATCCACCGTGCGGTGGTCCAGATAGAAAAAACCTTCCGGCTTGCCTTCGCGCATCAGGTAACCGCTGTCCGGATCGGTGCGATTGACCTTGGTTTTCTTGGGGCAGGCGGGGCATCGTCGCGCCGCAGCGGCTTCTTGCCGTGCGCCTTGCGGTCGGCGTCCACCGCCGCGTCCAGCTCGGCCAGATACGCCGACGGTGTTTGCTCCAGCTGTACCGCATCGAACTTCTTCTTGTTGGCATTGGCCTTCAAATGCGTGCTGTCGGTGTACAACACCCGACCGCCCACCAAGCCATGCCCCATCGCCTGCCGCACGATGGCGTCGAAGATGCTCTGGTACACCGCCGGGTCGGTATAGCGCCGCCGCCGATGCTGCGAAAATGTGGACGCATCCGGCACCTTGTCGGTCAGGCGAAAGCCGGCAAACCAGCGGTACGCCGTATTGACCGCCACCTCGCGCATCAACTGCCGCTCGCTGCGCACGCCAAACAGGTAGCCCACGAACAACAGCTTGAACATCACCACCGGATCCAAGGCCGGGCGGCCATTGTCCGCGCAGTACAAATGCGCGACCTGCGCCCGGATGAACTCGAAATCCACCGTCGCGTCGATCTTCCGCAACAAGTGGTCCTTGGGCACCAGCATCTCCAGAGTCACCCTCTCCAGATGTTGCTGCGTGGGTGTCGGCGTCTTGAGCATGAAGCATTAAAACGACAAACCCCGGCTTGCGCCAGGGTTTGTCAGCAGTCTGACGGGGCGCATGCGCCCCGTGGTGGACATTCGTTGGCCGGGAAACCGGCCTTGTCATTCACCGGGGCGAACCTTGATGCACGAGGGGCTTTGCGGGAAAGCCTCATCGCGCACCAAGGTGCGCTCCTGCCGCGATGGCCGTCAGCGGCGCTTGTTGTCCTTCGCCGGGGCGGCCAGCCAGCGGTCCAGCCAATCCTCGCTTTCGGCCAGCATGGTCATGATCGATTCGCGGGCGCGGTAGCCGGCGCGATTCGTTCGGCAGCATCACCAAGCGCGCAGTGCCTCCCAAGCCTTTGACCGCGGCAAACATGCGCTCGCTCTGCATCGGGAAGGTGCCGGAGTTGTTGTCCTCTTCGCCGTGGATGAACAGGATCGCGTCCTTGATGCCGCCGGCGTAGTTGAACGGCGACATCTTCAGGTAGGTGTCCTGCGCCTGCCAGTAGTTGCGTTCCTCGGCCTGGAAACCGAACGGGGTGAGCGTGCGGTTGTACGCGCCCGAACGGGCGATGCCGGCCTTGAACAAGCGCGAATGCGCCAGCAGGTTGGCGGTCATGAATGCGCCATAGGAATGGCCGCCCACGGCGATGCGCTCGCGGTCGCCGACGCCACGCTTGACCACTTCATCCACCGCCGCCTGCGCACTGGCGACCAATTGCTGGATGTAGGTGTCATTCGGTTCGGCGTCGCCCTCGCCGACGATCGGCATGGTCGGGTCATTCAGCACCACGTAGCCCTTAGCGAGGAACACCTGCGGCCCCCAGTAGCTGATCGCGTTGAAGCGATGCGGCGAGCCGCTGACCTGGCTGGCGTCGGCGGCGGACTTGAACTCGGCCGGATAGGCCCACATCAGCAGCGGGCGCGGGCCGTCCTTCTTCGGGTCGTAGCCGGGCGGCAACAGCAGGTCGGCGGTGAGTTCGACGCCGTCGTTGCGCTTGTAGCGGATCTGCTCCTTCTTCACCCCACGCAGCTGCGGCAGCGGGTGCGCGAAATGGGTCAGCGCTACCGGCTTGGCGTCGCCACCCAGTGCATGCGTGTACAAATTGCCCGGCACATCATTGCTTTCGCGGAAGGTGAGGATGCGCGCGTTATCGCCTTCGAGGATCACCAGCGGCATTTCGTAATACGGCGCTTGCGAATGGAACAGGCGCTCGCTCTTGCCGGTTTGCAGGTCAATGCGGTCGAGGAACGGGCGGTCGCCTTCAGCCGAAGCACCTTCGCCGATGCGGTAGATGCTGTTGCCATCTGCGCTGAATTGCAGACGCGAGCGGCCACGTTCATCGGCGCGCAGCAGCGGCTCGCCCGGGTCGGCGTAACGGTCGTCGCTGGAGCCTTCATGCAGCAGCACCGCCACCTGCTCCGGGTGGTCCGGGGCGATCTTCCATTGCTTCTGCTGGCGGCTCTTCCACCAGTATTCGTCCAGCAGCGCCACGTCGCCGCGGCCCCAGGTGACACCGGCGTAGCGCGAACCCAGTTGCGCCAGCGTCACCGGTGGCTTGTCGAACGGTGCAGCCTGCACGAACACCGCATCGCGGATGGCCGCCACGCGCGCCGGGTCGCCACCGTCCTGTGCCTCGGCCCAGACCAGCGTGGCCGGCGCGTCGGCGCGCCAGCTGACCGAACGCACCCCGGTGGGCACCGCGTCGTTGCCGGTGGGCAGGCCTTCGACCAGCGGCAACTTCGCCACGGTATGCGCCACCTGGCCCTGTGCATCCAGCACTTCGATACGGCGCGGGAAGCTGCCCACTGGCACCGCATAGGAGAACGGCCGTTCCACACGCTGGCTCAGCAGGTACTGGCCATCGGGCGAGGACGTCAACCCAAGGTACAGGCCCGCCACGCCCAGCGGCCGGCTGTCACCATTGATCGCCACCCTCACCGGCTGCGCTTGCAGGTAGTACTCGAACAAGCGCGCATCGTGCTCGTTCTTCAACAGATCCTGATAGGTGCGCACCGAGCGCACGCCGCTGCCGGCCTCGGTCTGCTGGATCGCCGGGCCGGCAGGGACGCCGTCACCCACCGGCGCGGGGCCCTGCCCGGTCGGGCGCTGCATCACCAGCAGCGCGTCGCTGCCCGGCATCCATCCATAGCCGTTGCCGACCACGCTGTTCAAGCGCTCGGCCACGCGCCGGGCGCTGCCGGCGGCCACATCGACCAGCCACAGCTCGTTGCTGCCGCTGGCCGGATCGAGCTGGTTGAAGGCCAAATATTTCTGGTCCGGCGACCACACCAGCGAAGCCACCGACAACGGCTGCGGCAGGCCGCTGATCTGGCGCTCCTTGCCATCCACCGTGGACACCAGCCACAACTTGTTGCCAAACGAGAAGCGGCTGTCGGAAAAGGTCTTCGGATTGATGCGCAGCCCGGCCAGCTTCAGTTCCGGCGCGGCGACCTCGGCAATGGACGGCAGTGACGGGGTCTGCAACATCGCCACCATGTCGCGCTTGGGCGACAGCCGTAGCGACGGCGCACGCGGGGCATCGACCACCGCCTGCAACGCCGCCGACGGCAGCCGGTAGCCCTGTTCCTGCGTGGATTTCTGCACCGGCAGCGGGCTCAGGGCGAATGCCGGTGGCACCGCCAGCAGCAAGCCGGCGCACAGCACCAGCGCGGTCGAGGCCCGGCGGGCATGGCGGGAATGGAACAGGCGCATGGCAACCCTCATCGCGGAAAGAAGCGGCCAACTTAACAAGCCGGGCGGCCTGCGTCTGCGTGCCGTTGGTTGGGCCGGCGGCGGGCCACGATATAATCGGCGGCCCGTACCGAGGGGCGCTGCGACTGTCAGGCGGTTCACCGCTGCGGACAGCCAGGCTCGGGCGGCTTTCCCGCAGAACGGCGCCCGGCGAACACGAGCCATCTCGTAACCACCGGAGCACACCGCATGAACACCCGTACCTTCTCGCAGGAAGGCGACTACAAGGTCGCCGACATTTCGCTGGCCGATTGGGGCCGCAAGGAAATCGACATCGCCGAGCACGAAATGCCGGGCCTGATGTCGATCCGCCGCAAGTACGCCGCCTCGCAGCCGCTCAAGGGCGTGCGCGTGACCGGCTCGCTGCACATGACCATCCAGACCGCGGTGCTGATCGAAACGCTGAAGGACATCGGCGGCGACGTGCGCTGGGCCTCGTGCAACATCTTCTCGACCCAGGACCAAGCCGCCGCCGCCATCGCCGCCACCGGCACCCCGGTGTTCGCGTGGAAGGGCGAGACGCTGGAGGAATACTGGGACTGCACGCTGGAAGCGCTGACCTTCAAGGCAGCCGACGGCACCCTGCTCGGCCCGGAACTGGTCGTCGATGACGGCGGCGACGTCACCCTGCTGATCCACAAGGGCTACGAGCTGGAAAACGGCAGCGACTGGGTCAACAGCGCCTCCGGCTCGCACGAAGAACAAGTCATCAAGAACCTGCTCAAGCGCGTGGCCGTCGAGCGTCCCGGCTACTGGGCGCGCGTGGTCAAGGACTGGAAGGGCGTGTCCGAAGAAACCACCACCGGCGTGCACCGCCTGTACCAGTTGGCCGAGGCCGGCACGCTGCTGGTGCCGGCCATCAACGTCAACGACTCGGTGACCAAGAGCAAGTTCGACAACCTGTACGGCTGCCGCGAATCGCTGGCCGATGGCCTCAAGCGCGCGATGGACGTGATGCTGGCCGGCAAGGTGGCCGTGGTCTGCGGTTACGGCGACGTGGGCAAAGGCAGCGCGCACTCGCTGCGTGCCTACGGCGCGCGCGTGGTGGTCACCGAAATCGACCCGATCTGCGCGCTGCAGGCCGCGATGGAAGGCTTCGAGGTCAACACCATCGAAAGCACGCTGGGCGTTGGCGACATCTACGTCACCACCACCGGCAACAAGGACATCATCCGCATCGAGCACCTGAGCGCGATGAAGGACCAGGCCATCGTCTGCAACATCGGCCACTTCGACAACGAAATCCAGGTGGACGCGCTGTATGCCTCCGGCGCGGTCAAGACCAACATCAAGCCGCAGGTGGACAAGTTCACCTTCGCGGGCGGCAACAGCATCTTCCTGCTGGCCGAAGGCCGCCTCGTGAACCTCGGTTGCGCCACCGGCCACCCGAGCTTCGTGATGTCCAACTCCTTCGCCAACCAGACCCTGGCGCAGATCGACCTGTGGGCGAACAAGGACAGCTACGCCGCCGACGTGTACCGCCTGCCGAAGAAGCTGGACGAGGAAGTGGCGCGACTGCATCTGGAAAAGATCGGCGTGAAGCTGACCACGCTGACGCAGGAACAAGCCGACTACCTCGGCGTGCCGGTGGAAGGGCCGTACAAGCCGGAGCATTACCGCTACTGACCGGCTTGCCGGTTGAACGGTGGTATATGGAAACGGGCACCCCACGGTGCCCGTTTCTTCCCCGCTCACCGCCAGTTCGCGTTCGCCTCCCAGAACGCCACCGCGCAGCGATAGGCATCGCGGTCGATGGGGACGCCGGAACCACCTTCTTCCACGCCCAGCGCGTTGCGCATCATCGTGATCGGCGCCATCGGGATTTCCGCTGGCTCGGCGGTGTAGAGGCAGCCGACCACGCCCCAGTCGGCGTCGATCGGTGAGCCTTCCTTCGCCAGTTGTTCGCGGCTGTAGAGGATGACGACGAGGTAGTCAGCCACCGGCGGCTCCACGCCCTCGAACCAGCGCACCAGCACCGGCAGTTCCTCGCGCGTGCGCGCCTCGTAGGCCGAGCGCAGCAGGTGGCGGTTGGCGTCGGTGATTGGCACGGTCAGGCAGCGGGTCGAAGTCCAGTTGCGGTGCACGTGCAGCTTGCAGAACGGCGCGTAGCCGTCGAGTACCTTCAGCGGCGGGTGGTCGTTGAGGTGCTGCTCGAACTGCTCGGGCGTGCAATCGCGAATGGTGTTCGGGCGTGGTGTGCGCGGGAACAGGCGGGTGCGGGCGAAGGGGGTCAGGAAGATCGACATGGAACAAGCGCGCTGCGAAACCAGCGCGCATTTTCCATCATTCGATTGTGTTGGGCGCGCGAATGTGGGAGCGACTTCAGTCGCGATGGGCGTTGCCGGTGAAGCTTCATCGCGACTGAAGTCGCTCCCACAAAAAGCGAGGGCAAGGTGGCTTACAGCGCCAAGCGCTCACGCAATTCGCGCGCTTGCCGGCGCGACACTTCCACCTGGCTGCCGTCTTCCAGCGTGAGGTCGTAGCCGTCGGCCACGGACAGTTCCACGCCACGCACCTTGCGCAGGTTGACCAGCGTGTTGCGGTTGGCGCGGAAGAACAGCCCCGGCTCCAGCCGCGCTTCCAGCGCTGCCAAACTGCGCGACAGCAGCGCGTTCTGGCCGCGAAACCACAACCGCGCGTAGTTGCCATCGACCACGATGCGGCTGATTTCGCCCAGCGCCACGAACCAGCAGCGCTCGCCATCGCGCAGGAATACGGTGTCCTCGGCACCCAGCTTTGCGGCATCGCCTGGCGAACGTGCGGCAGGCGCAGTCTCGGCAATCCGCGCCCGCGCCTTGTCCAACGCCGCCTGCAACCGCGACGCCTCCACCGGCTTCAGCAGGTAGTCCAGCGCGTTCGCGTCGAACGCCTGCACCGCGTACTGGTCGTAGGCGGTGGTGAAGATCACCGACGGCGGCACCTGCAAGCCGTCGAGCACGTCGAAGCCGCTGCCCGAGGGCATCTGGATGTCCAGCAGCACCACGTCCGGGTGCAGGCGGGCGATGGCCTCGCGCGCGGCGGGCACGTCGTCGGCTTCGCCGATGCACTCCACGCTGTCCATCGCCGCCAGCAAGGTCTGCATTTCGCGGCGCGCCAACCGCGCGTCGTCCACCACCAGCACGCGCAGGCGGGCGCTCATTGCGGCACCACCAGATGCGCCTGCATACGCCCGCCCTCGGGCCGCAGTTCAACCTGGCCGCCCGGCCCCAGTTGCGCGCGCAGATAGGCCAGCCCCACGCCATGCCCGGCGGGCGCGGCCTGCGGTGGCAAGGGGTTACCTACCTGTATGTGCAGGGCACCCTCCCGGCACTCGATGCCGATGTCCAATTCGCCGCCTTCGGGGGTCATCGCAATGCCGTGCTTGATCGCGTTTTCCACCAGCAGTTGCAGCGCCATCGCCGGCAGCAGCGCGTGCAGGGCCGCCGTGTCGATGCGGCGGCGCACGCGCAGGCGTTGTTCGTAATGCACTTGTTCTACTGCCAAGTAATCGTCCACCAATGCCAATTCGTGTTCCAGCCGGATGGGGGCATCGCCGGTGTGTTCCAGTGCGCGGCGCAAGGTGTTGGACAAGCGCGTGACCATTTCGCGGGCGCGTGCGGTGTCTTCGTTGATCAACGCACGCAGGTTGTTCAAGGCGTTGAACACGAAATGCGGGTTGAGCCGCGCGCGCAGTGCATCGCGTTCCAGCGCATTGCGTTCGGCCTCGGCGTGCAACCGCGCCACTTCGCTGTGGCGGACGCGGCGCACGCCGTGGCAGGCGGCCCATGCACCCACCCACATTGCCAATATCACGGCGGTATTGATCCAGTAGCCCACCGCGGCGGCAGGCCGGTAGTCGGCCACGCCGCTGGGCATACTCACCCAACCCAAGCGCAACGCCGGCACCAGCACCAGCCAAACGCACAGCTGCGCCAGGCTGGCACCGAGCACGATGGCCAGCAGCAGGCGCAGCACCAAGCCCACGCCGCCACGTTCCCACCATGCGTGCCGCAGCGCCAGCGCGCGGATGCCGCCGCTGACCGCAAACAACGCGCCACCCAACACCACGCAAATCAACACCATCGCCGAAGAAAACGCAGCAAAGGTAGCGGCCATGAACATGCTCAAGCCGGCGTACAGGCTCCATGCCACTGCGTTGAACCACCAGAAGCCGCGCATCGGCGGCGGCGTTGCGATCTTCATGCCTGCTCCATCTGCGAGGCCGGCAGCCCGGCCCCGCGCCATGCCCTGCTCAGGGCGTCAGTTCGAGGAACTGGCGCACCTGCGCCTGCACCCACTGCGGGTCGTCCCACGTCAGGAAATGGTAGCCGGCTTCGCTCATGCGGATATCCACGCCCGGCAGCCTGGCGTATTGCGCGGCGAAGATGGCGCGGGTGGATTCCATGGTGCTGCCCATCGGTTGATAAGCCGCCCAACTACCCAGCACCAGCGTGGGTGAGGTGATGGCCGCCACGTCGCCGCGCAGGTCGGTGGTCATCATGTCGTACAGCGCGGCAGTGGTGGCCGTACGTGCGCTGGTTTGGCTCCACGTCTTCAGCGTGTCCCAGCGCGACGGATCGCGCACCAGCCCCTTCGCCGACGCCTCAGCCTGCGCTAGGTAGGTGGCCTCGGGCTGGGCGAGCATGGCCGCGCGCATCTGCTCGGCCATCGGCCGCACGCTGTCCACGGTGGCGGCCGGGTTCTGCACCGCGCCGAAGTACGGCAGCGAATCGACGATCACCAGCTTGCCCACGGCCTGCGGCTGCGCCAGCGCCATTTGCAGGGCCAGCACGCCGCCGAGGCTGTGGCCCATCACCGCTGGGCGTTCAAGCTTGCGGTCGGCGATGTAGGCCAGCAGGCGGTCGCGCATCGGCACGAGGAAGGCATCGCCTTCCACCGCCGGCCGGCCGGCGAAGCCCGGCAGGCTGACCATGTGGCATTGCACCTGCGGTTGCAGCGCCTGGCAGGTGTCGCGCCACGTATCAGCATTGCTGTTGAGGCCCGGCACCATCAGCACCGGCACACCGTTGCCCACCACTTCCACCTTGATGTCCCGGAAGGTGGTTTCGGCCGCGGCGCTGGCGGCGAACGGTGCGGCCACCGCCGCCAGCAGCGACAGCAACAGGACGGCGGAACGCTTGTTCGAACGTGTGCGGGTCGGCTTCATCGGGCAACTCCTGTCTGGTTGGGATGGACACAGCTTGCCTGCGCCGCCACGCCGGCGCGGGGAATGAGTGACGGAAGGCCGCCAGCACCCGCGAGCGGCGCTGGCGGCGGATGGGCGGCGGATGGGCGGCGCCGATGGATGCGCCCGGAAACTATTGAGCATCCATCTTGATGAAGAGATATAATGCCGACCATCCCACCTCAGCCGCGCCGCCATGACCGCCCTCAGCTTCGAGTTCTACCCGCCCAAGACCGACGACCAGCGCGCGCAACTGGATCGCACCGCGGCAAAGCTCAAGGCCCATGCGCCCGAATACGTGTCCTGCACCTTCGGCGCGGGCGGCTCCACGCTGAGCTACACCTCCGAGACGGTGCGCCACCTCAACCAGCACCACGGCTTCGACGCCGCGCCGCACCTGTCCTGCGTCGGCGGCACCCGCGAGGAAATCCGCGAACTGCTCAAGCTGTACCGCGCCATCGGCGTCAAGCGCATCGTCGCCCTGCGCGGCGACCTGCCCTCGGGCATGGGCTTTCCCGGCGACCTGCGCTACGCCTCGGAGCTGATCGCCTTCATCCGCGCCGAGCACGGCGACGCCTTCCGCATCGAGGTCGGCGCGTATCCGGAAACCCACCCGCAGGCGACCGACGCGCTGGCCGACCTGCGCCATTTCAAGGCCAAGATCGACGCCGGCGCGGACGCGGCCATCACCCAGTACTTCTACAACGCCGACGCCTATTTCCGCTTCGTCGATGACGTGCGCCGGCTGGGCGTGGATGCCCCCATCATTCCCGGCGTCATGCCGATTTCCAATTTCAGCCAGTTGCGACGCTTCTCCGAGCAGTGCGGCGCGGAAATCCCACGCTGGATCGGCAAGCGCATGCAGGCCTACGGCGACGACGCCGAAGCGGTGCGTGCGTTCGGTGCCGACGTGGTGGCCGCACTGTGCGAGCGGCTGATTGCCGGCGGCGCGCCGTCGCTGCACTTCTACACGCTGAACCTGGCCAAGCCGACCGGCGCGGTGCTGCAACGCCTCGGCCGCGGCTGATTCCTGTTCCTACCGGTGGGTGCCGACCGCTGGCCGGCACTTGCGCGGTGAGACGCGCAACCCGGCACTGCACGCTCCCCACGGGAAAAGCCCGGGCGCTACCTGCTGCGCCAGTGCGCCCTTGCACGCTAGTCTTGCCGGATATGCGACGTTTCCTCCTCCTGCTGACTTGCTGCACCCTCGTCCCCACCGCTCATGCACAGCAGATCAACCGCTGCACCGACGCGCAGGGACGCACTGTCTATGGCGACCAATCCTGCGAAACGATGGGTGCGCGCGAACGTCTGCCATCCCCTGCACGCGCGATCGGCGGCAGCGGCCTGTACCGCGACAGCTGCGCGCGCCGCCTCAGCGAAGTGGTCGCGCAAATTCGCGCGGCGACTGACGCCCGTGACCCCAACCTCCTGTCCGGCATCTACCTGTGGAACGGCCTGTCCAATGCCAGCGCCACGCAAGTAATGGATCGCCTCAACGACATCGTGCAACGCCCCTTGGTGGACATCGCGCCGGTATATCCGAGCCAACCGACGCAGGAGCCTGCCGAGGCGAACGCCGCCACCGCCGGCAGCAACCCGGAATTCATCGCGCCCTTGCCCACGCCGCCGCGCCCGGTTGCATTGCGGCTTGAACAAACGCTGGGCAATGGCCACACCCCGTCACGCACCGTGTTGAGCCTGCGGCGCCAATACAACTGTTTCTGGATCAGCCTGTAAGCCGCTGCGGCCACAATGCGCGGCTTGCCGCCACGCCCTGCGCGCCATGCCGGCGCGCCTGCCCGAGGTCGCTGGCGGCAATGCCGCCGGTGGCATAAATCGGCAAGGCAACCTGCTCGCGCAGGCGTTCGAATCCGCCCCAACCCAACGGCACGGCACCTGGATGGTTGACCGTGGCCTGCACCGGGCCGAGCACGACGAAATCGCAGCCCAGCCGCTGCGCGGCCTGCAACTGCGCCAGATCGCGGCAGGACGCGGCGACCGGCACGCTGTCCGGCAAGGGCCGGCGCTCAAGTTGCAGCAACTGTTCGCCGCCCAGATGCACGCCGACGCCGAGTTCACGCGCCAGCTCAATGTCGCGGCTGAACAGCAATTCGACATGGCGACCGACGCATTCCACCGCCTCACGGGCCATCTCGCCACGCGGCGCACGCACTTGCACGCGACGGATGCCGCCTTCAACTGCGGCCTGCAAGCCATCGAGCCATGCTGCGGCATCCACACCCGGCTCCGGCGTGACCAGATAGCGGTCGGCCTGCAACAGCGCGGCTACCGCCGGTTGGTCGGCCGGCGGCATCGAGTAGCGCGTCAGCTTGTCCGGCATCACCCACGTTATGGCCTGCCCCTCGCGGCCGCGGGCGCTGCCCTTCCATTGCCGCACGTGGCGCACTTCCAGCCGCAGGCGCTTGTCCGGGTACAGCTGCGGCACGTCCATCAGCCATTCGCCGACCTCGGCCTCGATGCCAAGCTCCTCGTGCAGCTCCCGCGCCAGCGCCTGCTCGGAAGTTTCACCCGGCTCACGCTTGCCGCCGGGAAACTCCCACAGCCCGGCCATGTCGCTGTCGCCGGTGCGGCGATTGAGCAGAATGCGGCCACGCGCGTCGGTGATGACGGCGGCCACGACATGGATCGAGCGCAACGGGGATGTCATGGCACCGAGAATGCCGAAAATCCGGTTGCCGATGCAATCACCCACCGGTCGACGGCAACCCCGCATCCCCGACATTCATGCTGCGTCTGGAGGAAAGCCCCCCTTGGTAAGGGGGCGCGGCGACAGCCGCGGGGATCGGGGGGAGAGAACGTGGGGCCCCAAGTCCGCATGGCGGACTTGGGGGGCGTAGCCCGCGGAGCGGGCTACACCCCGGTCAGCTCAGCTTTCAGCTGAGCTGACCGTGGCAATGCTTGTACTTCTTGCCACTGCCGCACGGGCATGGCTCGTTGCGGCCCACCTTGGGATCAGCCAGCGCGGCCTGCACGTCCGCCGCTTCCTCATCGGCGCCATAACCGCCATTGTCCTGGTGCTGGAACTGCGACATCTGCAAGCGCGCTTCGGCCTGCTGCCGCTCCAACGCCTCCATCGCCGCCACTTCCTCCTCGCTGCGGATGCGCACGCGCGCCAGCAGCTGGATGACCTCGCGCTTGACGTGCTCCAGCATCTCCGAGAACAGCGTGAAGGCTTCCTTCTTGTACTCCTGCTTCGGCTGCTTCTGCGCATAGCCGCGCAGGTAGATACCCTGACGCAGGTAGTCCATTCGCGCCAGGTGCTCCTTCCAGCTCTGGTCGAGCACGGTCAGCATCACGTGTTTTTCCAGCGCGCGCATGGTTTCGCCGCCGACCGCGGTTTCCTTCTGTTCGAAGTGGGCATTCAGCGCCTCGGCCACGCGTTGGGCGATGCCTTCTGCGTCCAGCTCCTCGTGCTGCTTGAACAGGCCAACCAGGTCCATCTGCACGCCCATGTCCGCCTCCAGCGTGGCTTGCAGGCCCGGCAGGTCCCATTGGTCATCGACCGAGTTCGGCGGCACGAAACGGGCGACCAGGTCGTAGATCACGTCGTCACGGATGCCGTCGATGTTGTCCTTGACCGACTCGGCATCCAGCAATTCGTCGCGCTGGGTGTAGATCACCTTGCGCTGGTCGTTGTTGACGTCGTCGAAGTCCAGCAGGTTCTTGCGGATGTCGAAGTTGTGCGCTTCCACCTTGCGCTGCGCCTTTTCGATCTGGCGGCTGACCAGGCGGTCCTCGATGACGTCGTCTTCCTTCATGCCCATCATGCGCATCGCCTTCTGCACCCAGTCCGAGGCAAAGATGCGCATCAGGTTGTCTTCCAGCGACAGGTAGAAGCGGGACGAGCCCGGGTCGCCCTGGCGGCCGGAACGGCCACGCAGCTGGTTGTCGATACGGCGGCTTTCGTGGCGCTCGGTGCCGACGATGTGCAGGCCACCGGCAGCCTTCACCGCGTCGTGGCGCTGCTGCCATTCGGCCCTGACCGCGGCCTTCTGCGCGTCGCTCGCCTCCTCACCCAGTTCGTGCAGTTCAGTTTCCAGCGAGCCACCGAGCACGATGTCGGTGCCACGGCCGGCCATGTTGGTGGCGATGGTCACCGCGCCAGGACGGCCGGCGTTGGCGACGATGGTCGCTTCGCGGTCATGCTGCTTGGCGTTGAGCACTTCGTGCTTCACGCCCGCCTTGCGCAGGTGCTCGGACAGCATTTCCGAGGTTTCGATCGAGGTGGTGCCCACCAGCACCGGCTGGCCACGCTTGGCGCAATCCTCGATGTCGGCCAGCACCGCATTGAACTTGCCCTGGCGGTTGAGGAACACCTGATCCGGGTGGTCCTTGCGGATGGTCGGCTTGTTGGTGGGAATCACCAGCACTTCCAGGCCGTAGATGCTCTGGAATTCGTACGCCTCGGTATCGGCCGTGCCGGTCATGCCGGACAGCTTCTTGTACATGCGGAACAGGTTCTGGAAGGTGATGCTGGCCAGCGTCTGGTTCTCGCGCTGTACCGGCACGCCTTCCTTCGCTTCCACCGCCTGATGCAAACCATCCGACCAGCGGCGGCCGGCCAGCGTGCGGCCGGTGAATTCATCGACGATCACCACTTCGCCGTCGCGCACGATGTAGTCCACGTCGCGCTGGTACAACGCGTGCGCGCGCAGCGCGGCGTTGAGGTGGTGCACGACAGTGAGGTTCTGCGCGGCGTACAGGCCGGTGTCGTTGTCGGCACCGAGGATGCCTGCCTGGCGCAGCAGGTCTTCGGCATGCTCCATGCCCGCTTCGGACAGGTGCACCTGCTTGCCCTTTTCATCGACCCAAAAATCGCCTTCACCCTCTTCGCTGTCCTGCTTGATCAGCTGCGGCACCACGCGGTTGACGCGGATGTACAGCTCCGGCGAATCGTCGGCCGGGCCGGAGATGATCAGCGGCGTGCGCGCTTCGTCGATCAGGATCGAATCGACTTCATCGACGATGGCGTAGTGCAGGCCGCGCTGGTAACGGTCGGCGCGGCTCAGCGCCATGTTGTCGCGCAGGTAGTCGAAGCCGAACTCGTTGTTGGTGCCGTAGGTGATATCGCTTGCGTAGGCCTCGCGCTTGTCGCCGTGCGGCATACCCGGATACACCACGCCCACGCTCAGGCCCAGCCAGTTGTACAGCTTGCCCATCTGTGCGGCGTCGCGGCGGGCGAGGTAGTCGTTGACGGTGACGACGTGCACGCCCTTGCCTTCGAGCGCGTTCAGATAGACCGGCAGGGTCGCCACCAGCGTCTTGCCTTCGCCGGTGCGCATTTCGGCGATCTTGCCCAGGTGCAGCACCATGCCGCCGATCAACTGCACGTCGTAATGGCGCATGCCCAGCACGCGCTGCGACGCTTCGCGGCAGACCGCGAATGCTTCCGGCAACACCTTGTCCAGTGCTTCGCCAGCGGCGATGCGCTCGCGGAATGCCGGGGTCTTGGCCTTCAACTCGTCATCGGAGAGCTTCTGGATCTCCGGCTCCAAGGCATTGATCTTGGCGACGATGCGGTTGAGCTGGCGCAATTGGCGCTCGTTGCGGCTGCCGAAAACGCGGGTAAGCAAGCTGTTGATCATTGAAGGAACCGGTTTGAATGGAATGCCGCAGCCGGCCCCGCGACTGGCGGGGCGGGCGGCACAAACGAAACAGGGCGCAATGCGCCCTGTCGATGGCAACGCCTATTGTAGCTTGGGGCGGCGGCTTGGCGATTCAAGCCAGCGCCGCGCCCCCGACCTGATCAACCCCGGCCGAGTTGGCCCACCGGCGTGTTGCCGCCTTCGCCGAGGAACTTGCGCGGGTTCATCACCCGGCCGTCCTGCCACACCTCGAAATGCACGTGGGCGCCGGTGGAACGGCCGCTGGAGCCGGCCTTGGCCACTTCCTGCCCGGTGCGCACCAAGTCGCCTTCTCGCACGATCAAGCGCGAGTTGTGCGCATACAGGGTGACGTAGCCGTTGCCGTGATCGACCTCGACCACGTTGCCATAACCGCCCTTCACGCCGGAAAAGCGCACCACGCCTTCGGCCACCGCCAGCACCGGGTCACCGACGCGGGCGTGGAAATCCATGCCCTTGTGGCTGGCCGCGCCGCGGCCGAACGGATCGGCGCGGGTGCCGAAGCCCGAGGTCACGTAGGTGTTGCGGATCGGCATCCGTGACGGCACCGCGTTCTGCTCCAACTGGTGGTCGAACAGCAGCGACTCCAGCACCGTCAGTTGCTGGCCGGCATCGACGAAACGCTGCTGCAACATCTGTAAGTCGGCATTGACCTTGCTGGCCGGGATATCCTCGACCGGACCGGCGTCGCCATCACCCATGCCGGGGCTTGCATTGAAATCGAATTCGCCATCTTCCAGCTTGCCCATCCGGGTCAGGCGTTCGCCCAGCGCGTTCAGGCGGGTGGCCTGCGCCTGCAATTCACCCAGCCGCGCCGCCAGCGCGTTGACCTGGGTCTGCGCATCGGCGCGCACCTTGGCCAGTTCCTGCTGCTGGCTTTCGACCTTGGCCTGCAACGCCGCGTCACTGGCCGCGCCGATAGCCAGGGTCAAGCCCATGCCCAGCAGGCACCCCAAGCCGAGTACGCTGCCGAACAACGCCTTCGGCCGGTCCTCGAAAAAAACCTGCACGCGCGCCAACGGCGTCTTCGCCTGCCGCTCACGTGTTTTGATTACGATCTTTCTGAAGGTCATCGAAGAATTCTTATGTCAGAGCCGAAATCCGGTGTCCGCTCCCGCACCGCGCCGAAACCGGCGCTGGAAGCGGTGATGGCGGACAAGGCTGGTAACCCGCTGCGTCGCGCCTTGTGGCTCGATGCACTGGACCGGCAGTTGCGCCCCCATCTGCCACCCGCGCTGGGCAACCGTTGCCGGCTGGCCAATGTGGATGGCGAACACCTCGTCTTTCTCGTCGAATCACCGGTCTGGCATGCCAAGGTGCGGCTTGCCGAAGCCCAGTTGCTCGACGCGGCCCGATCCATCGGGCTGAAGGCCACACGGGTGACCGTCAAGACTGCATCCGCGCCCGCGCCCTCCCCGGCGCGCAACGACCCGCGCAGCTCCCACGCAGTAACGCCCGCCACGCACAAAGGCCTGCGCGACGCACTGGCTTGTCTGGCGGATGTCAAAGGCAGCCGCTCCTGATGGAAAGGGGCCGATGCAGCCCGCTTTCCATCCAGCGCCCCCGAAGGGTTCCAGTACAAGCCGGGGGGCATCCTAGCCGCGATACGTGGCCGGGGAGTTAGCGTTTTGTTAAAAAAACGTTACGCAAACCAGCAAGGTTCGACCGGATTCACAGTTTCGGTCAGCAGTCGCGAAAATGGCCGAAGTCGGCCGGGGTATCGCACGGCCCGGCCAAAGCTCGGGCGCCATCAGAGGTGTTGCGGCCGGCACCACCGGGAGCAGGTGCGGAATCAGGCCAGCGCCGGGGTTCCGTAAACAACCGGCGCAGCGGCAGCCGGCGCATCGAAGCTGGCCCATTCCCAGGCGCTTTCGTCGGCCAGCAGTGCGCGCACCAGCTTGTTGTTGAGCGCGTGGCCGGATTTGTAGCCTTCGTAAGCACCCAGCACCGGGCCGCCGGCCAGGTACAGGTCGCCGATGGCGTCGAGGATCTTGTGGCGCACGAACTCGTCGGCGTAGCGCAGGCCGTCGTCGTTCAACACGCGGAACTCGTCCAGCACGATGGCGTTGTCCATCGAGCCGCCCAAACCAAGGTTGCGCTCGCGCATGTACTCCAGGTCGCGCATGAAACCGAAGGTGCGCGCGCGGGAGATTTCCTTGATGTAGGCCGAGGTGGAGAAGTCGATTTCCACCCGCGAACGCTTGGCCGGGATCATCGGGTGGTCGAACTGGATGGTGAAGCCGAGCTTGTAGCCTTCATATGGCTCGAAGCGGGCGATCTTGTCGCCGTCGCGCACTTCCACGGTCTTGAGGATGCGCAGGAAGCGCTTGGGCGCGTCCTGTTCGGCAACGCCGGCCGATTGCAGCAAGAACACGAACGGGCCGGCCGAGCCGTCCATGATCGGCAGTTCGGCCGAGGACAGTTCGACGATGGCGTTGTCGATGCCCAGGCCGGCCATCGCCGACATCAGGTGTTCGACGGTCTGGATCTTGGCGCCTTCGCAGGTCAGGCCGGTGCACAGCGTCACCTCGGTGACCAGATCGGCACGGGCCGGCACTTCCACCACCGGCTCCAGATCCACGCGACGGAACACGATGCCGTGATCGACCGGGGCCGGGCGCAGGGTCATGTAGACCTTGTCGCCGCTGTGCAGGCCAACGCCGGTGGCGCGGATCGTGTTCTTGAGGGTGCGCTGCTGGGTCATGGAGGAAAATCAGGCGGGCCGCATGGACGCGGCCATCAGGTAATCAAGAATAACACGCACTTCCAGGCGCCCTTTCCGCGCGCAAGCGGGACAGCGTGTCGCACGGGCGGAAAATGCCGCCGGGCCGATCGAGCCCGGCAGCCAAGGACATGGGTACCACCATCGGGCCGGACAAGCCCGATGTGTTGCAACGAAGGCTGTTCCAGCCGGCATGCCGCAAGCGCGGCGCTGCCGGCCCATGCCGATCAGTCGGCCTGGCGACGCAGGAACACCGGGATGTCCAGATAGGCGTCGCTGGGCAGCTCGGCGATCGAGGTCGTCACGGTATCAACGCTGGGACGACGCAAGCCCAAGCCCATGCTGTTGCCGGCAGCCTTGGCCACCGCATCGGCCGGGCTTTCGTACGCGTCGAACTCCGGCTGGCCGGTGGTGGCGTTGCGCACCAGCTTGATCGGCGCACGCTCGCCGGGACGTTGCGCGGTCTTGGCGACGTTGCGGTTCAGGCCGGTGGCGACCACGGTCACGCGCACTTCGTCCTGCATGTCCGGGTCGAGCACGGTGCCGACCACGACGGTGGCATCTTCCGAAGCAAAGCCGTCGATGGTGCGGCCGATCTCGTCGAACTCGCTCATCGTGAAGTCCGGGCCGGCGGTGATGTTGACCAGGATGCCGTTGGCGCCGGCGAGGTTCACGTCGTCCAGCAGCGGGTTCTGGATCGCGGCTTCGGCGGCGGCCTGGGCGCGGTCGTCGCCGCGGGCGGTGCCGGTGCCCATCATCGCCAGGCCCATTTCCGACATCACGGTGCGCACGTCGGCAAAGTCCACGTTGATCAGGCCGGGACGCACGATCAGGTCGGCGATACCCTGCACTGCGCCCTGCAACACGTCGTTGGCGGCACGGAAGGCCTGCACCATCGTCGCGTTGCGGCCGAGCACGGTGATCAGCTTTTCATTGGGGATGGTGATCAGCGAATCGACGTGCTGGCTCAGCTCCTCAATGCCCTTCAGTGCTACCTGCATGCGGCGGCGGCCTTCGAACGGGAACGGCTTGGTGACCACGGCCACGGTCAGGATGCCCATTTCCTTGGCCAGCTGCGCCACCACCGGCGCCGCGCCGGTACCGGTGCCGCCGCCCATGCCGGCAGTGATGAACACCATGTCCGCGCCTTGCAGCGCGTCCATGATGCGCTCACGGTCTTCCAGCGCGGCCTGCCGGCCGACCTCCGGGTTCGCGCCGGCGCCCAGGCCCTTGGTGACGTTGGTGCCAAGCTGCAACTGCAGCTTGGCACCGCAATTCTTGATCGCCTGCGAGTCGGTGTTGGCGGTGATGAATTCCACGCCATCGACATTGGTGTTGACCATGTGCGCCACGGCGTTACCGCCGCCGCCGCCCACGCCCACCACCTTGATCACCGCGTTCGGTGCCATCTTCTCGATCAGTTCGAAATGTGCCATGTCCATGTCCTCGTTATGGGGCTGGCGGTGGGAGTCGATCCTCCCCAGCCAGCCGGGTTCTAGTGTTTGTTGCGTTGCGTACCACTACTTCCCGCTACTTTCCTGCCGCCTTGCTTCGTTTCCGCACCTGCCTCTTCCATTCCCGGCCCGCGGTTCCCGCTCGACCGTCCATCAGAGCCACTCCTTGAGCTTGCCGACCACCTTGTTGAACAAGGTGCCGGCCCGCCCAACCGGCAGCGATGGGCGACGCGGATGTTCAATCTGGCTGCCCATCAGCAGCAGGCCCACGCCGGTGGCGTGCACCGAGTTACCGACCACTTCGCCCAGGCCGGTGACATGCTGCGGGATGCCCATGCGCACCGGCATCTGCAGCATTTCCTCGGCCAGCTCGACCACGCCCTCCATCTTCGAGGCGCCACCAGTCAGCACCATGCCGGCGCGCACCAGCTCCTCGAAGCCCGAGCGGCGCAGTTCGGCCTGCACCATTTCGAAGATTTCCTCGTAGCGGCCCTGCACCACCTGCGCCAGCGAAGCGCGCGGTATGCGCCGCGGTGGGCGATCGCCGATCGACGGCACCTGGATGCTTTCCTCGGCGGTGGCCAGCTGCACCAGCGCACAGGCGTAACGCACCTTGATCTGCTCGGCCTCCGGGGTCGGCGTGCGCAGCATGTGCGCGATGTCGTTGGTGACGTGGTCGCCGGCGATCGGCAGCGAGGCGGTGTGGCAGATCGCGCCCTGCACGAACACCGCGATGTCGGTGGTGCCGGCGCCGACATCGACCATCACCACGCCCAGCTCGCGTTCGTCGGCGGTCAGTACCGCCACGCTGGAAGCCAGCGAGGACAGCACCAGGTCATCGACTTGCAGGCCGCACTTCTGCACGCACTTGCTGATGTTGGCCGCGGCCGACTGCGCGCACACCACCAGATGCGCGTGCACTTCCAGGCGCACGCCAGTCATGCCAACCGGGTTGCGGATGCCTTCCTGCGAATCGTCCAGCACGTATTCGCGCGGGATCGCGTGCAGGATCTTCTGGTCGGCCGGGATCGCCACCGCCTTGGCCGCCTCCAGCACGCGATCGAGGTCGCCCCAGGTCACCTCGCCCTCGCGGATCGGGGTGATGCCCTGCGAGTTGCGGCACTGCACGTGGTTGCCGGAGATGGAGGCGTAGACCGAGCGGATCTCGCAGCCGGCCATCAGCTCGGCTTCCTCGATGGCGCGCTGAATCGACTGCACGGTCGATTCGATGTCCACTACCACGCCGCGCTTGAGCCCGCGCGATTCGTGCGAGCCGATGCCGATGACCTCGATCGGGCTGCCCGGCGAGTACTCGCCCACCAGCGCCACCACCTTGGAGGTGCCGATGTCCAACCCGACGATCAATGATTTGTCACCCTTGCGATTCATGTCCTGTCCTGCGTTTGCTTTGTCGCCGGCGGCGGGGTTCCCCAACTCAGCGTGAAACCATTGGTGTAGCGGAGGTCGGCGCGCACGATGGGCGCCTGCGCGCGCGCCAGCTGCGGCAGCACACGCGCAAACCGGGCCAGCCGCGAACGCGCGTCGTCGCGGCCGACGATGACCTCGGTGCCGTTGTCCAGCGCCAGCGACCAGCTGCCGCGCGCGTCCATCGCCAGCCGCCGCACATCAACCCCGACCGGCGCGAACAATGCGCGCGAATCGTTGTAGAGCTCGACCACTTCGGCGGCCTGGCCGTCCGGGCCGTCCAGTTCCGGCAGCGGTGCGTCTTCCAACGCTTGTGGCACCGCGAACAGCCGGCCCTGTTCGGACAGCAGCCGGTCCTTGCCCCAGCGCGCGAACGGACGGTGTTCGACGATGCTTACTTCCAGCACGTCCGGCCACTGCTTGCGCACCTGCGCGCTTTCAACCCACGGCAATTGTTCGACCGCGTGCTGCGCCTGCTGCAAATCCACCGCGAAAAACCCGGCGCGCGCATACGGCAGCATTGCCTCTTGCAAGTCTTCGCCGGGCACGCGCTTGAACTCGCCGTGCACGCGCAGCTTCGCCAACGGCCAACGCTCTGCACCGATCCAGCCATTGAGCACGGCCACCACCGGCAGCGCCACGATGGCGATGGCAAGCAACCATGCGAGCAGGCGCAGCAGCACGTTCATTGCACGCACCTCCCGGCCTGCCACGCGCGCAGCGCCCTGCGCGCCGACAACGCGGCGGCGCGGATGCGGTACGGCGGCAGCGCGGCGCTCATCATTCTGCCTTGCTCTCCTTGAAACCCTCGCCGACGATCTGCTGGGCGACGTGGCCAATGTCGCCGGCGCCCATCATCAGCAACAGGTCGCCGTCGCGCAGCACGTCCGGCAGCACCGAGGCGAGGTCGGCGGCATGGCCGACCACGACCGGTTCGCTGCGGCCACGCGCACGGATTGCACGCGCCAGCGATTTCGAATCGGCGCCCGGAATCGGCGCTTCGCCGGCCGGATAGACCTCACTGAGCACCAGCGCATCCACTTCCGACAACACCGCTGCGAACGCATCGAACTGGTCGCGGGTGCGGCTGTAGCGGTGCGGTTGGAACGCGACCACCAGCCGCTGCGCCGGCCAGCCGCCACGCGCGGCGGCGAACACCGCGGCCAGCTCGCGCGGATGGTGGCCGTAGTCGTCGATGATGCGCACCGTCGCGCCCTTGGCCGTGGTGACGGTACCGAGGTCGTTGAAGCGACGGCCGACGCCCTCGAACTTTTCCAGCGCGGCGGCGATCGTCGCCGGGGCCACGCCCAGCTGCCAGCCGATCGCGGCGGCGGCCAGTGCGTTGAGCACGTTGTGGCGGCCCGGCAACGCCAGGGTCACCGGCGTGCTGCTGCCCTCGGGCAAGCGCAGGGTGAAGTGCATGCGCGCGCCATCCTGTTCCACGTCCTCGGCGCGCACGTCGGCGTTGCCACTCAGGCCGTAGGTCATCACGTGGCGCGGCGTCTGCGTCGCCAACGCTGCCACTTCCGGATCATCGATGCACAGCACCGCCAGCCCGTAGAACGGCAGGCGTTGCAGGAATTCGGCGAACGCGGCCTGCACGCGGGCGAAATCACCACCGTAGTTTTCCAGGTGATCGGCGTCGATGTTGGTGATCACCGCCATCAGCGGATTCAGGCGCAGGAAGCTGCCATCGCTTTCGTCGGCCTCGGCCACCAGCCACTGCCCGCCGCCCAGCTTGGCGTTGGCACCGGCGGCCAGCAGCTGGCCGCCAATCACGAAGGTCGGATCCAGCCCGCCCTCGCTGAGCACCGCGGCGGTCAGCGAGGTGGTGGTGGTCTTGCCATGTGTACCGGCCACGGCGATGCCGCGGCGGAAGCGCATCAGCTCAGCCAGCATCGCCGCGCGCGGCATGATCGGGATGCGCTGGCTACGCGCCTCCATCAGCTCCGGGTTGTCGTCGCGGATCGCGCTGGAGACGACGATGCAATCGGTACCCAGCACGTTGGCGGCCGAATGCCCGCGCATCACCCGCGCACCCAACCGCGCCAGACGACGGGTGGCGGCGTTGTCGGCGTTGTCCGAGCCGGAAACTTCATAGCCCAGCGTCAGCATCACCTCGGCGATGCCGCTCATGCCGGTGCCGCCAATGCCGACAAAATGCACGCGCGGGAAAGCGCGAACGAGGTCGTTGGTGTCGTGCAGGCGACGAATCACTTTGCGTCTCCTTCGGAGGCACCGGGATTGGTGATTCGGGATTCGGGATTCGCAGGAGCAACGGCGGAAGCCTGCTCCGTGTTGGCATGTGCGTGCATTTGCGGTTGTTCCTGCTCTTGATCCTGCTTGTCCCGAATCACCAATCCCGAATCACCCATCACGGCTTCAATTGCGTCGGCGATACGTTCGGCCGCATCAGCCATTGCCAATGCGCGCGCGACCTGCGCCATCTGCAAGCGGCGCGCGGGATCGCGGGCCAACGCGCGCAGCACGCCTTCGAGATTGGCCGCCAGCGCATCGTCCTGTTTCAGCAATTCGGCGGCGCCGCGCTCGACCAGGTATTCGGCGTTGCGGGTCTGGTGGTCATCGACGGCGGCGGCGAACGGCACTAGCACGCTGCCGATGCCGACCGCGCACAGTTCGGCCAGGGTCGAGGCGCCGGAGCGGCACACCACCAGGTCGGCCCATGCGTAGGCGGCGGCCATGTCGGTGATGAAGGCATCGACGCGGCCTTCGACGCCCGCCGCTTGATAAGCCTGCCGCGCCTCGCCGTGCAGCTTTTCGCCGCACTGGTGCCAGACCTCGATGGCGACGCTGTCGCCCAGCGCGGCCAACGCTTGCGGCATCGCGTTGTTCAGCGCGCGCGCCCCTTGGCTGCCGCCAAGCACCAGCACACGCATCGGGCCGCTGCGGCCGGCAAGGCGCTGCTCCGGCGGCGGCAACGCGGCGATCTCGGCGCGCACCGGGTTGCCGACTGCTTCCTCGCGGCCATTGGCAAAGCTGCCGGGGAAGCCGACCAGCACGCGTCGCGCGAAACGCGACAGGATACGGTTGGTCAAGCCCGGCGCGCGGTTCTGTTCGTGCACCAGCAACGGCAAGCCATGCAGCCGTGCGGCAATGCCGCCGGGGCCGGAGGCGAAGCCGCCAAAAGCGATGACTACACGCGGCTTGCGCTCGCGCAGCAGGAATCCGGCGGCGCGGATCGCGCGCATCACCCGCAGCGGCGCACCCAGCAATGCCAGCTTGCCCTTGCCGCGCAGGCCGGAGATCGCCAGCGTGTCGATGGCGATGTCGTGCTGCGGCACCAAGCGGGTTTCCATCGCACCGTCCGCGCCCAGCCATGTCACCGGGATGCCACGCTCGCGCAGCACCCTGGCCACGGCCAGGCCGGGGAAGATGTGGCCGCCGGTACCGCCGGCCATGATCAGCACCGGGCGCTGCTGCATAGCCATCGGGCCGGCCATCAGGCGATCCTCCCGAACGTGGGCTCGACCCGCTGCTGCATGCGGCTGGTGCCACGCGCGACACCCTGCTGCATCGCCGCGGCAATCGCGCTGGCGGTGGTGGCGCTGGCAGGCGCCGACACCGCATCGGTTTCCGCATCGGCGCCATCGGGCGCCTCGATGTCCTCGCGCACTTCCTGGCGGCGCACCGCGCGGTTGTATTCCCACGACACGCGCAACAGCAGGCCGATGGCCACGCAGGTCATCATCACGCTGGAGCCGCCGGAGGAAATCAGCGGCAGGGTCAGGCCCTTGGTGGGCAGCATGCCGAGGTTGACGCCGATCGACACGAAGGTTTGCAGGCCGATCCACAGGGCAATGCCGAAGGCGATGTAACCGGCGAAGTGGCGGCGCATCTCGATGCAGCGCATGCCCAGCCACAGCGCACGCCCGACCAGCAGCGCATACAACGCGATGACGGTGCAGGCGCCGGCGAAACCCAGCTCCTCGGCGATCACCGAGAAGATGAAGTCGGTATGCGACTCGGGCAGGTAGTTCAACTTCTGGATCGACGCGCCCAGACCCACGCCGGTCCACTCGCCACGGCCGATCGCCATCAGCGCATTGGACAACTGGTAGCCCGAGCCGAGCTGGTCTTCCCACGGATCCATGAACGAGGTGACGCGGCGCATGCGGTATGGCTCGAAATAAACCAGCATCGCCAACCCCAGCAGCAGCACGAATGCCGGTGCCACGATGCGTTTCATTTGCGCGCCACCCAGCACCAGCATGCAGATGGTGATGCCCAGCAGCAGCGTGGAAGAACCGAAGTCCGGCTGCAGCAGCAGCAGCAACACCAATCCACCGACCACCGCCACCGGCTTGAGCATCGCCAGCCACGTAGCGTTGACCTCGTCGCGGAAGCGCACCAAATAGCTGGACAGCCAGATGATGTAGAGCACCTTCACCGCTTCCACCGTCTGGAAGCGGGAAATACCGAGGTTGATCCAGCGCCGCGCACCGTTGATGGTCACGCCCAGGCCAGGAATGAACACCACCACCAGCAAGACCGCGCAAGCGGCCAGCAGCAGGCGGTTGTGCTCTTCGACCTTCTTCAACTCCACCCGCATTACCACCGCCGCCAGCACCGCGCCAACGGCGATGAACAGGAAGTGGCGATTGAGGTAGTAGAACGGGCTCTGGGTCAGCGCGATGGAGCTGGAAGCCACCATCACCACGCCCAGCGACGCCAGCCCCACGGCAGCGCCCAGCAGCCACTTGTCGTAGTGGCCGCCAATCGCTTCGAGCCGGGTTGCCTGGCGCGCGTGGTCGTCCATCAGCGCACCTTCAACGTGGCCAGGCCGATCAGCACCAGCACCACCGAGATGATCCAGAAGCGCACGATCACGCGCGGCTCCGGCCAGCCCTTCAGCTCGAAGTGGTGGTGGATCGGCGCCATGCGGAACACGCGCTTGCCGGTGAGCTTGAAGCTGGCCACCTGGATCATCACCGACAGCGTTTCGATCACGAACACGCCGCCCATGATCACCAGCACCAATTCCTGGCGCACGATCACCGCGATGGTGCCCAGCACCGCGCCCAGCGCCAGCGCGCCGACGTCACCCATGAACACCATCGCCGGATAGGTGTTGAACCACAAAAAGCCCAGCCCCGCGCCGGCAATGGCCGCGCAGATGATGACCAGTTCGCCCGCACCGGGAATCTGCGGGATTTGCAGGTAACTGGAAAACACCGCGTTGCCCGAGGCATAGGCGAACACGCCCAGTGCGCAGGCCACCAGCACGGTCGGCATGATCGCCAACCCGTCGAGGCCGTCGGTGAGGTTCACCGCGTTGGAGAAGCCGACGATCCAGAAATAGGCAATGGCCACGAAGCTGATGCCAGCCAGCGGCAGTGCGACCGCCTTGAACATGGGGATATACAGCGTCAGCGCCGCCGGCACGTCGGCCGTGTAGAACAGGAACAGGCCGGCACCGAGGCCGAAGATGGATTGCAGCAGGTATTTCCAGCGCGACTTCAGTCCGTTGGGGTCGCGCTTGGCAATCTTGATCCAGTCGTCGTACCAGCCGATCGCGCCGAAGCACAGCATCACCGCGATCACCAGCCACACGTAGCGGTTGCGCAAATCACCCCACAACAGCTCCGACACCAGCACGGTCAACAGGATCAGGCCACCGCCCATCGTCGGCGTGCCGGCCTTGGAGAAGTGCGACTGCGGGCCGTCCTTGCGGATTGGCTGGCCGCCCTTGAGCTGGGCCAGCCGGCGGATCGCCGCCGGGCCCCACCACAGCGACAGCGCCAACGAGGTCAGCGCCGCGAGGATGCCGCGGAAGGTGAGGTAGTTGAACAACCGGAACAACTCGTCCAGTTGCTGCAACCAACGGGCCAGTTCAAGCAACATGCGGGGGGTCCTCGCCGCGCTTGAGCAGCGCGGTCACGATCTTGTCCATTGCACTGCCGCGCGAGCCTTTGACCAGGACGCGCGGCGCGGGGGAATGGGGAATGGGGAATGGGGAATGGGGGGGCGGCTTCGGCCAAGTCGGCAGCTAGCGTCGCGGCCAACGCAGCGTGCGTATCGAAATGGCGCGCGCCTTCGCCGAAGGCTTGTGCTGCCGCTTCGCTCAACGGGCCTAGCGTGTAAAGCCGCTTTACCCCGGCTTCGCGTGCGCGCAGACCGGCTTGTGCGTGCAGCGCGCGCGCATCCGCGCCGAGTTCGCGCATGTCGCCCAGCACCAACCATGCTTCCTGCTTGCTCGCCGTTAGCGCGGCGATGGCGGCGGCCAGCGAGCCGGGATTGGCGTTGTAGCTGTCATCGACCAACACCGCGCCGTTGTCCAGTACGTGCGCGACCTGACGGCCGGATACCGGCCGCGCCTGCATCAGGCCTTCGGCGATCAGCTGCAAGCCAATGCCCGCGGCCAGCGCCATCGACGCGGCAGCCAGCGCATTGAGCACGTTGTGGCGGCCCGGCAGCTGCAAGCCGATCTCTGCGCTGCCTTGCGGCGTGCGCAGCTGGAAGCGCGAACCAGCCTCGGCCAGCGTGATGTTGGCAGCGGTGACGTCGGCGCTTGCCTCCAGCCCGAAACGAATCACCCGGTGCGCACCGGCACGCGCGGCGAAGTACAGCGCGAACGCGTCGTCGGCATTGACCACCGCCACGCCACCGTCGCGCAGGTCGTCATACACCGCCGCCTTGGTATTGGCGATTTCCAGCAAGCTGCCCATGCGCTCCAGGTGTGCGGGAGCGACGTTGTTGACCAGCGCCACGTCCGGCGCTGCGATCGCGGTGAGGTAGGCAATGTCGCCCGGCTTGCCGGTGCCCATTTCATAGACGGCGTAGTCGGCGTCTTCCGGCGCATCGATCACCGCCAGCGGCATGCCGATCTCGTTATTGCGGTTGCCCGGCGTGGCATGCACGCTGCGGCCTTCAAGCGCGGCCACGTGTTGCAGGATCGCCAGCAACAGGGTCTTGGTGCTGGTCTTGCCGTTGCTGCCGGTGATCGCGAACACTGTTGCGCTGCGGTCGCGCTGCATCGCACCAGCGATCTTCGCCAGCGCCAGCTCGGTATTGGCGACCACGACCTGCGGCGCGTCCAACGGCTGCACCGTATCGACCAGCAAGGCGCTGGCACCATGCGCGAGCGCATCGGCGGCGAAGGCATGGCCGTCGAAGCTCTCGCCGCGCAGCGCCACGTACAGGCTGCCCGGCGACAACGTGCGGGTGTCGTTGCCGATGATGTCGATGCTCGCGTCCTCGCCACGGAGTTCGCCGCCGGCCCAGTGCGCGATCAATGACAGCGGAGTGCGCTTCACCCTGCACCTCCCCTGCGTGCCGCCAATGCCCGCGATGCGACCTCGGTGTCGTCGAAAGCATGCTTGGTGCCTGCGATCTCCTGATACGGCTCGTGGCCCTTGCCGGCGACCAGCACGATGTCGCCGGGGCCGGCCTGCGCGACGGCCGCGCCGATGGCGCGCGCGCGATCGCGCTGCACATGTATTTCGGCGGATCGACGTG
The DNA here is from genome assembly GCA_034675465.1 of Stenotrophomonas sp. Lineage (GTDB taxonomy): Bacteria > Pseudomonadota > Gammaproteobacteria > Xanthomonadales > Xanthomonadaceae > Stenotrophomonas. The sequence goes on from JAUCDH010000015.1 coordinate 399,624, forward strand.
GTGCTCCTTCGCATCCTGCGACCGCACCACTTGCGCATCCATGCGCGGCGAAGCCGGCCATGATGTCGGCGACGATGGCATCGCCGTCCTCGCCGCGCGGGTTGTCGTCGGTGACGAACACCACGTCGGCCAGTTGTTCGGCAATGGCCGCCATCTGCGGGCGCTTGCCGGTGTCGCGCTCGCCGCCGCAGCCGAACACGCACAGCAGGCGACCATCGAGGTGGCCATGCAGGCTGCGCAGCGCCTGTTCCAGAGCGTCGGGAGTATGCGCGTAGTCGATGACCACGGTGGGTTCGCCCTGGCCGCCGAGGCGGTTCATGCGCCCGTGGATCGGCTGCAAGCGACCCAGCACATCGGTAATGGTCGCCACTGGCTGGCCCAGCGCATGCAGCGCGCCGGCCACAGCCAGCAGGTTGTCGACGTTGAAGCGGCCCAGCAGCGGCGAGCGCAGCGGGTGGCTTTGGCCATCGATCCACAGGTCGAAGCCGATGCCCTGCCCGTCCAGCACCAGATTTTCGGCGCGCACGCTTGCACCCGGCTGGCCAGTCGAGCTCAGGCCAATGGCCTGCACGCCCGGCACCAGCGTGGTGATCAATTCGCGGCCAAAGGCATCGTCGAGGTTGATCACCGCCGCCTTCAAGCCTTCGCGATGGAACAGGTGCGCCTTGGCTGCGCCATAGCTGGCCATGTCGCCGTGGTAGTCGAGGTGGTCGCGGGTGAGGTTGGTGAACACCGCCACATCAAAGTGCACGGCATCGACGCGGCCCTGGTCCAGTGCGTGCGAGCTGACTTCCATCGCCACCGCCTGCGCGCCTGCATCGCGCAGTTGCGCCAGCATTTCGTGCATCTGCAACACCAGCGGCGTGGTGAAGCCGGTCGGCACCACGTCGCCGTACAGGCCCACGCCCAACGTGCCGATGCTGCCGCTGCGGGTGCCCAGCAGCTGCCATGCCTGCGCCAGCAACTGCACGGTCGAAGTCTTGCCGTTGGTGCCGGTGACGCCAACCATCGTCATCGCGCGCGAAGGCTGGCCGTGGAATTGGTCGGCCATCGCGCCCATGCGCATGCGCAGGCCGGGCACGGCGACCGCATCGGCCGGCGCGGGCAACTCCACGGGAGCCGGCGGCTCGAACAGGATGACGCTGGCGCCCGCGGCCTGCGCTTGTTCGACAAAGCCCAGGCCGTGCGCACCGAAACCGGCAATCGCGACGAAGGCATCACCGGGACGGACGTGGCGCGAATCCAGCACCAGCCCGCCGACCTGTGGGTCACATGCCAACACCACATCGGGCAGCAGCTGCGACAACGGCATCGTGCGGCTCACTGGCGCACCTCCTGCGCGGCCGGCAGCGGCGCGCTGGCAGTGGGCATGGCGGCATCGAACTCGGCGTCGGCGTTGGGCGCATCAACCGGATCGGGCGCAACCGGCAACACCGCGGCGTTGCCGACCTTGCCGGCGGCCTGTGCCGCCAGCCATGACTGGATGTCGTCCGGCGGCACGTCCATCAGCCGCAGCGTGCCTTCCATCACGTGGTGGAACACCGGCGCGGCGACGAGGCCACCGTAATACTTGCCGCCTTGCGGGTCATTGACGACGATGACCGCCGCAAAACGCGGGTTGGTGGCCGGCACCACGCCCGCGAACAGTAGGTTGTAATGACCTTGCTCATAACCGCGCGGGCCGTTCTTGCGCGCGGTGCCGGTTTTACCGGCAACGTGATAACCCAGAATCGCCGCGCCCTTCGCGCCGCCCTGCGTCACCACGGTTTCCATCATGCGCACCACTTCCTGCGCGATGGCCGGCTCCAGCACCTGCCGCGCTTCGTTGTGTTGGCCCTTGACGAAGGTGGGCTGAATCACGCGGCCGCCGTTGGCCAGCGCCGAATACGCCTGCGCAATTTGCAGCGGCGTTACCGACAAGCCATAGCCGTAAGACATGGTGGTCTTGGTCGGGCCAGACCAACGCGCCGGCGCGGGGAACACGCCCGCCGATTCACCGGGGAAACCGCTGTTCGGCGCACTGCCGTAGCCAAGGGCGCGGATCGAATTGTAGAAAACCTGGTCCGGCATGCGCGCGACGATCTTGGCCGCGCCGATGTTCGAGCTGCGGGTGATCACGCCAGTGACGTTCAACACGCCATTGTTGCGCGGCACGTCCCTGATCGTGTACTTGCCCAGCGACATGTAGCCGGGGTTGGTATCGATAACCGTATCCGGCGTGACCACATGGTTCTGCAACGCGGCAGCCACGGTGAGCGGCTTCATCGTCGAGCCGGGTTCAACCAAATCGGTAACAGCGCGGTTGCGGCGCGTGTCCGGCGTCGCGCCACTCACCGCATTCGGGTTGTAGGTTGGCAGGTTGGCCATCGCCATCACCTCGCCGGTGGCTACATCCATGATGACGATGGAACCGCCGGCGGCCTTGTTCTCGATGACGGCATTGCGCAGTTCGCGCATCGCCAGGAACTGGATGCGGCGGTCGATGCTCAGGGTCAGGTCCTTGCCCGGTTCGGCGGCACGCACCAGGTCAATACTCTCCACGATCGCGCCCTTGCGGTCGCGGATCACTTTCTTGGCGCCGGGCTTGCCGCGCAGCCATTCGTCGAACGCCAGCTCCAGGCCTTCCTGGCCGTGGTCGTCGATGTTGGTGAAGCCCAGCACGTGCGCCAGCGTCTCGCCCTGCGGGTAGTAGCGGCGGAATTCCCGCTGCGAGAACACGCCGGGAATCTTCAACGCGACGATCTGCTCGGCCACGTCCGGGTTCATGCGCCGACGCAGGTACATGAACTCCTTGTCGGCCTTCTGCGTCAACCGCGCCATCAGCTCGTCCGCTGGCAGCGACAACGCCTGCGCCAGCGCGGGGACGTGCTCGGGCGCGGCCAACAATTCACGCGGGTTGACCCAGATCGAAGCGACCGGCGTGGAAACCGCCACCGGCTCGCCGTTGCGGTCGGTGATCATGCCGCGCGAGGTTGCGATCGGCACTTCGCGCAGGTAACGCGCCTCACCCTGGCGCTGGTAGAAGTCGCTATTGACCAATTGCACATAGGCGGCACGGCCGACCAGCGCCACCGCGCACAGGCCCAGCCCGGCGCCCACCATCAGCATGCGGGTACGCAGGTTGAACTGACTGCGGTTGCGGTTACGACGCGGGGCCGTCATGGGCGCACCACCACAATGTCCGCCGCTTCCGGGAACTTCATGCCCAAACGCCCGCGCGCTTCTTGGTCTACTCGCGTGGCTTGCGCCAGCGTGGCTTGTTCCAATTGCAAGCGGCCAAATTCGATATTCAATTCGTCGCGCGCGTGTTCCAAGCGCGTCAGTTCGACGAACAGTTGGCGGTGACGATGACGGCTATACACCACGCCAATCGCCGAGGCGATGGTAGCGAGCAGCAGCACGACTAGGAGGATGCGGGTCATGGCTGCCTCTCCGAAGCAGCCGGAAATTGGGAGGAGCCAGAGCCTTTGCCCTTCACCATTCCCGTTTCCCCATTCTCCATTCCCCGCTTCTCGGCCACGCGCAACACCGCGCTGCGCGAACGCGGGTTCAGCGCCAGCTCGTCGTCCTCGGCCTTGATCGCGCCGCCGATCAAATCCAGCGTCGGCACGAACGCCACTGCCTCGGGCAAGCGGCGATTGCTCGGCGGCGCCTTGGCATGGCGGTTCATGAACTGCTTGACGATGCGGTCTTCCAGCGAATGGAAGCTGATCACCGCCAGGCGGCCGCCGGGCTTCAAACGCGCCATCGCCGCATCCAGCCCGGCCTCGAGGTCGGCCAGCTCGCGGTTGATGTGGATGCGGATGGCCTGGAAGCTGCGCGTGGCCGGGTGGATCCGGCTCTTATCGGTACCGGACTTGCCGCGCGGCATCGCCGAGGCGATCAACTCGGCCAGTTCGGCGGTGCGCGCGAACGGCTGGCTGACACGGCGGGCGACGATGGCACGGGCGATGCGGCGGCTCTGGCGCTCCTCGCCGTAGGTCCACAGCACGTCGGCGATCTCGCGCTCTTCGGCGCGGTTCAGCCACTGCGCGGCGCTCTCGCCCGAATCCGGGTCCATGCGCATGTCCAGCGGGCCGTCCTTGCCGAAGCTGAAACCGCGCTCGGCCACGTCCAGCTGCGGCGAGGACACGCCGAGGTCGAACAGCACGCCATCCAGGCCGGCGGCGGTTTCGTTCCAGCCCAGCAGGTCGGCGAAGCTGCCGCGATGGATGGACACGCGCGCATCCGGCGCGAAGTCGCGCTGCGCCACGGCGATGGCCTCGGGATCCTTGTCCATCACCAGCAAGCGGCCCTGCGCGCCGAGCTGGCGCAGCACGCCGCCGGCATGGCCACCACGGCCGAAGGTGCCGTCCAGGTACGTGCCGTCTTCGATCACCCGCAGACCCGCCAGGGTCTGGGTGTACAGCACCGGCAAGTGGCCCGCCGGCGGCTGCGACACCGGAGGGTGACCGGCCTGCGCCTGAGTGCGCACCCGGGCACCCCGGCTCACAACTTCAGATCGAGCAGCCCATCGCCCAGATCCTCGTCAGACAACGTCTGCTGGATCAGCGCGCGATGCGCTTGCTCGCTCCATAGTTCGAACTTGTCGCCCATGCCCATCAGCACCGCCTTCTTCTCGATGCCGACCGCGTTGCGGTGGCTGGGCGGCAGGCTGATGCGGCCATTGCCATCCAGCTCCAGATGGGCGGCCGAGCCGACGAGCTTCTGTTGCAGGGTGCGCACCACGCGCTGGGTGTTGGGCTTGGCCATCACCTCGTCGCGCACCCGCTCCCATTCCTGCTCGGCGTACAGCCACAGGCAACCGGCGTCGAACGGGTTGTAGGTCAGGACCAGACGGTTACCGGCACGCGCAACGAGGTCGCGATGCGCGGTAGGCACCGCCATGCGTCCCTTGTCGTCAACCGTGATGGCAGTCTCACCCTGAAACACGCCGCGCTACCTGTCTGTCATTCCGCACTGGGCGGTCATTGAACCACGAAAAACCACAATTAACCCGGTTTTCCCTCGAATGCCCACCTTAGCAGCGGCGCATGCCTTGTCAACAACTTTCGGAGCGCAAAATCGCCAGCCACATCAATGGTTTGCGCCAATCTTTAGAGATTTGTTCAAGGTTTATCCACAAGTAACTGTTTCGTCTCAAATTTTGAGATTCGAGTGAAGTTCAGTCGTGTCGAAGCCACGTGAAGACCGGCCCGCCATTCATCTGGACATGGCTGCCGACTGCGCGAAAAGGCACACTGGAGGGCATGTGTCTGGTCGCCCTTGCCTGGAAGTTCCACCCGCGCTGGCGGCTGCTGATGGCCGGCAACCGCGACGAGTTCCACGCCCGCCCCACGGCGGCGCTGGCCCGCTGGCCACGGCCGCGGGCAGGCGTCATCGCCGGGCGCGACCTGCGTTCGGGCGGCACATGGATGGGCGTCAATGACGCCGGCCATGCCGCGGTGCTCACGAACGTACGCGACCCGGCCATCCCCGGGGGCGGTCCGTCGCGCGGCGCATTGGCCACGGACTTTCTGTCCGGCGCGGCCTCCGCAGCGGCCCATATCGATCTGGTGGCGGCGCAAGCTGGCGACTACGCCCCGTTCAACCTGCTGCTGGCCGATGCCGACGGCTGCCACCACCTGGGCAACCATCCCTCGTCACGGCAGGTACTGACGCCGGGCGTGCACGGCATGTCCAACGGCGCGCTGGACGCACCGTGGCCCAAGACCCGGCGGCTGATGGCCGCCCTCGACCGCTGGCTGGCGCAGGACGACCCGCCGCTGGACGACCTCTGGGCGGCGCTGGCCGACGAATGGCGGCCGGACGACGCCGACCTGCCCGCCACCGGCATTCCGCTGGCGCTGGAACGCCACTTGTCGGCCGCCTTCATCCGCGGCGAGGACTATGGCACCCGCGCCAGCACGGTCATTGCCATCGACCACGCCGGCCACGGCTTCATCGTCGAGCGCAGTTTCGGCCCGCGGGGGGTGTTCCTCGGTGAAACGCGGATGGACATGCAGGTGCGCTCCCACGCCGCCCCAAACGATGCGAAGCGAGCCCCGGGAAACAATCTGGAGGAGAGCCCCCTTTGGTAAAGGGGGCGCGCCGACAGGCGCGGGGATTGGGAGGGCAAAGGGCCCGGGACTCAAGGTTTTGCACCGCCTTCGCGGTACAAAACCTTGGGGCTCCTTTCGCCCCGCAGGGCGAAAAAAGCGGCGAAGCCGGCCTGTAAGCCGGGTTCTGTCGTGGACAGTCATTCTTCTAGGCGCCGCGTCACCGCGACGCTCAAGCAACCTACCCGGATCCGACGCGGGCCACGTCATGGGATCCCTATTTGGTCTTGCTCCAAGTGGGGTTTGCCGTGCCGGTCCGTTGCCGGACTCGCGGTGCGCTCTTACCGCACCATTTCACCCTTACCGGCCTTCCAAAGAAGACGTAGGCGGTATCTTTCTGTTGCACTTTCCGTCGGCTTACGCCGCCCAGGCGTTACCTGGCACTTTGCCCTGCGGAGCCCGGACTTTCCTCGGCGCTCCCGAAGGAACGACGCGACTGTCCGGCCGACTTCGCCGCGTGCATTGTCGCATTGAAGCCGGGAATGGGGAATCGGGATTGGGGAATGGAAGGTGGTCGGCACACCATGCCCCCCTGAGTGCCGACCATTGATCGGCACTATCGGCCAGATTGCGACCATGCCCCGGCGTTGCGCACCGCCACGACCAACGGCCGGGCGCTACACCGCATGTGTCCGGCTTGCCCTGCATCTACGACATGCCGATTTCCGCCGTGAGCGGCACCAATGCTGTTTCCCGCACGTTCCGCCACTGCTCAGGCCAACCGCAAACCCGCATCACGAACACGATCCACCAAAGCGGCCAGAGCATCCGCCGCCCGCAAGCCGGCCAGCGCCTTGTCCTCCACCACCGCGAACGGCAGCGCCAGCGATTCGATGGCCGGCACCCGCATCACTACCGCTACCGACTTGCCCGCCCGCTCCACCTCCATCCCCGGCAGCAGCAAGGGGCGCAGCAACTGTTCCACTTCGTCCAATCGCGCCGCTGCACCCGGCAGCATCAGCTTCACCGCCCCCGCCGTTACCTGATGCTCGATGCTCGCACCCTTGGGCAAGCTGTCGGGACGAAATGAAATCCACGTGCTGCCCAGTGGCCGCGGCTTCGGCGCGGGCATCTGCAAGCGCGGGAAAGCCTGCGCCTGCCGGTGATAGGCCTGCACGAAAGCCGTGGCCGCATCGCTGATGGTCGGCGTGTAACCGGATTGCTTCTTGAAGATGGCATCGCCAACCAGCCGCGCCTTCCAGCGGAAGCGCTCGTCGCGCTCCTTCCGCGAGGCGAAGAACGCCAGTATTTCCTCGTAGGAAATGCTCTCGTCGAAATTGGCACGGTCATGCGCGGCATCGAGGTAGGCCTTCGGCGCGACCAGGCAGGTGCGGAACTCCTGCCAATCGCCGCGATCCTTGCCGGCATTGCCGCGCTGGCGGTAATCACGCCCCTGATTCGGCTGGGCGATGGCGTCGATCTTGTTTTCCAGCAAAATCGCCGCCCGCACCGGCTCTTCGTCCAGCGCACTCGGCGGCGTAAGGAAGCAAAACACCACGTCGCTTTCACGGTTGGATTCGTCCACCACCGAATGCGTGGCGTGGACGTGGGCATGGAAACAATCCGTGCCATAGACCCGCGCCGCCAGCCAGACCCGGAATTCACCATTGGATTCCAGTTCCTCCACCAGCACCAAATCCATGTCGCGCTCGTAAATCTTCGCGATGGCGCGACGCGCATCGGCCACAGCACCGTCGCTCATGCACCATCCCCCTTCAAATACAACGCTTTGCGCGGCGCACCGCTCAACTCGGCGGCCAGCTTGGCCGCGGTCGAAGGCGGCAAATGCTCGTTGAGCTTGGCGTACAGCCGGCGGCCCTCGGCGATCTTCGCCTGCTCGTCGTCGCCCGCGCCCTGCACCATCACCACGAACTCGCCCTTGCGCTGGTTGTCGTCGACCTCCACCGCCGCGCGCAACTGCGCCAGGCTGCCGTCGAGCACGGTTTCGAACAGCTTGGTCAGCTCGCGCGCGACCACTGCCGGGCGCTCGTCGCCGAATGCGGCGGCCATGTCGGCCAACGATTCGGCAATGCGGTGCGAGGATTCGTAGAACACCAGCGTGCCGGTTTCGCCCGCCAGCTTGTGCAAGCGCTCGCGGCGCGCGGCGGCCTTGGCCGGCAGGAAACCCTCGAACACGAAGCGGTCGCTCGGCAAGCCAGCCACGCTCAATGCGGCGATCGCCGCGCAGGCGCCCGGCACCGGACTGACCTTCACCCCCCGCCGCGCGCGCGGCGCGCACCAACCGGAAGCCGGGGTCGCTGACCAGCGGGGTACCGGCGTCGCTGACCACCGCCAGCGACTCCCCGCCCAGCAACCGCGCCACCACGCGCTCGGCCATCGCCTCCTCGTTGTGGTCGTGCAGCGCCACCAGCGGCTTGCTGATGCCGAAATGCGACAACAGCTGGCCGGTATGGCGGGTGTCCTCGGCGCAGATCGCCGCCACCGAGCGCAGCACCTCCTGCGCGCGCGGGCTCAGGTCGGCGAGGTTGCCGATCGGCGTGGCAACGACATGAAGAGTGGCAGCGGGCATCATCAGCTTTTCCGAGGGCAAGGGTAGAATCCTACCGTTTCCTCCCCCCGGCGCTGCCGCATGCCGTTGAATGGATTTCGAATGAACAAGCCCGCCGCACGGATCACCGCCCTGTCACTGTCGCTGCTGCTGTTCGCCGGCTGCGCCACCACCGGCATGGCGCCCGCCACCTCGCCGGGCCAGCAGGCCGCCATCGCCCTGCTCGAACAGGGCAAGCCGCGCGAAGCGGCGCAGCAACTGGAAGCCGAGGCGGCACTGGCGCGTGGCGCAACCAAGTCGCAGCTGTTGGCCGACGCCGCCTTCGCCTGGCACGAGGCCGGCGACGATGCGCGCGCGCGCATGCTGCTGCCGCAAGCGCAGGCGCGCCTGCTGTCCGGCGCCAGCCGCCAGCGCCATGCACTGTTGAATGCGGAATTGGCCCTGGCCGACAAGCAGCCGGCCAGCGTGCTGCAAACGTTGGCCGGTGCGCCCGACCAACTGCCGGCCGCCTTGCAGGCACGCTGGCATCTGGCCCGCGCGCAAGCGCAGGAAGCCGCGGGCGACGCCTTCGCCGCCGCCGGCGAACGCGCCCGCGCCGGTGTGTTGCTGCCCGCCAACGCGCGCGGCGACAACCAGCGCGCCATCACCCGCCTGCTGGCCAGCGTGAACGACGCCACCCTGAGCAGCCGCACCGCCGCGCTGCCGGTGGGCGATGCGCTCTACAACCATGCCGGCCGTGCCCTGATCGGCCGTGGCCTGCCGCTGCCGCGCCCGTTCGAGCGCGATGCCGCATGGCAGGTGGATACCGCCAAACGTCCACCGGCCGAAGCCGATGGCTACCGCCCACCGCTGAAGATGGCGGTGCTGCTGCCGCTGTCCGGCAACCTTGCCACCGCCGCCGCGCCAGTGCGCGACGGCTTGCTGGCCGGCTACTACGCCGAATACCGCCGCCGCCCGCAGCTTGATTTCATCGACACGCGCGGCACCTCTGCCGGCGCCATCGCCGCCTATGACAAGGCCGTCGCCGCCGGGGCCGATTTCGTGGTTGGCCCGCTGGGCCGCGACGAGGTGGATGCCCTGTTCGCCCGCGATCCCCTGCAAGTGCCGCTGCTGGCGCTGAACCGCGGCAAGGACACCCCGCCGCCGGGCAGCGCCGGCTTCTCGCTGGCGCCGGAAGACGACGGCATCATGGCCGCCGAATACCTGCTGGCGCGCGAGCGCGGCAACGTGCTGGTGATCGGCAGCAACGACGACAATGGCCGCCGCGCCACCGCCGCGTTCCGCGAGCGTTTCGCCGAGCGCGGCGGCAAGGTCGCCGCCAGCCTGAGCGTTGGCGATGCACCGGCCAATATTGGCGCGCAGCTGCGCCAGAGCAGCGGCGTGGATGCGGTGTTCCTCGCGGTCAAGGGCCCGCAGGCGCGGATGTTGACGCCGCAGCTGGCATTGGCCGGGCTGGGCGGCGCTACCCGCGTGGGCACCTCGCAACTGGTGTCCGGCACCGGCAAGGCCGAGGAGGACATGCCGCTGGACGGCATCGCCTTCCCGAGTGAAGCCTGGACCACCCGCGGTGCCGCCGGCCTGCCGGCAGCCAGCGAACTGGCCGCCACCCTGCCAACTGCGCGTGGTGCCGCCGTGCGCCTGTTCGCCTTCGGCTTCGACGCCTGGAAGATTTCGGCCTATCTGGAAAAACTCGCCAACAGCGGCGGCGGGTTGGCCGGCGCCACCGGCACCCTGCATCTGGACGGCTTCGGCAACGTGCTGCGCACCCCGGCATGGTCAACCTTCCGCGGGGGCCAGCCGGTGCCGGTCGGCGATGGCCGCAATTGATCGCATGCACCTCACCCCAGCGGCACCAACGAAAAACGACGCGCAGTAATGCACGTCGTTTTTCACATGGCCAGAGCGCCACCCCCGCGTACCGCAACATCAGCACATGGGCATGGCTCCCGCCGTCCCTGCCCGGCCATGCAGCAGCATTGCTTTTCAGAACACCGGAAACCCCATGAACCAAGCCGCCCTCTCCGCCTTCATCTGGTCGGTCGCCGACCTGCTTCGCGGCGACTACAAGCAATCCGAATACGGCAAGGTCATCCTGCCATTCACCGTCTTGCGCCGCCTGGATTGCGTGCTGTCGGCCAGCAAGGAAAAGGTGCTGGCCGAAAAGAAGAAGCGCGAGGCTGCCGGTGTCGATCCCCACCCATTCCTGCTGCGCGTCAGCGAAAGCAAAGCCTTCTACAACACCTCGCCATCGGATTTGCCGAAGCTGCTGGGCGACCAGGACAACCTGGCGCATAACCTTGCCGCCTACCTGCACGCCTTTTCGCCAGATGCCCGCGACATCTTCGAGCACTTCGAATTCCATACCCAGATCGACCGTCTCGCCAAAGCCGGCCTGCTTTATCTCGTCACCGAAAAATTCGCCAATATCGACCTGCACCCGCAGCGCGTGGACAACGCGCAAATGGGGCATGTGTTCGAGGAACTGATCCGCAAGTTCGCCGAAATCAGCAATGAAACCGCCGGTGAGCACTTCACCCCGCGTGAAGTCATCAAGCTGATGGTCAACCTCATCTTCATCGAAGACGACGAAGTGCTGTCACCCGGCAACGCCGTCATACGCACCCTGTACGACCCCACCGCCGGCACCGGCGGCATGTTGAGCGTGGGTGCGGAACACTTGGCCGAGCACAACCCGCAGGCCCGGCTCACCCTGCACGGGCAGGAACTCAACCCCGAGTCCTATGCCATCTGCAAGGCGGACATGCTGATTCGCGGGCAGGAAGTGAGCAACATCACCTTCGGCAACACCCTCAACGACGACGGCCACGCCCGCCAGCACTTCGACTACATGCTCTCCAACCCGCCCTTTGGCGTGGAATGGAAGAAAGTGGAAAAGGACGTGCGCCGCGAGCATGAAGAACGCGGCTTCGATGGCCGTTTCGGCCCCGGCCTGCCGCGCGTCAGCGACGGCTCCATGCTGTTCCTGCTGCACCTTGTCAGCAAAATGTCGCCCCTCATCAATGGCGAAGGCGGCAGCCGCATCGGCATCGTCCTCAACGGCTCGCCGCTGTTCACCGGCGGCGCGGGTGGCGGCGAAAGCGAAATCCGCCGCTACCTGCTGGAAAACGATTTGGTGGAAGCCATCATCGGGCTGCCCACCGACATGTTCTACAACACCGGCATCGCCACCTATGTGTGGATACTGAGCAACAAGAAGAAGAAGACCGCCAAGGGCAGGTGCAACTGATCGACGCCAGCAGCTTCTGGCAAAAAATGCGCAAGAGTTTGGGCAGCAAGCGCAAGGAATTGAGCGAAGCCCACATCGCCACCATCACCCGCCTGTTCGGCAGCTTCACCGAGGCGCACATGGTCACGGTGCTTGCCGCCGATGGCCAGCCAGTAGGCGAACCCATGCTGGTCACCGGCACCGATGATTTGCCCACACCACCACCGGGCGGGCAGCTCAAGCGCACCCCCATCAGCCGCATCTTCGACAACCGCGAATTCGGCTACACCACCATCACCGTCGAACGCCCACTGCGCGACGATGCCGGCAACGTCGTGCTGTTCGAAAAAGGCAAACAGAAAGGCAAGCCGCAACCGGACACCCGCCTGCGCGACACCGAAAACGTGCCGCTGGGCGAAGACATCACCGCCTACTTCAAACGTGAAGTACTGCCCCATGCGCCGGATGCGTGGCTCGACGAAAGCAAAAGCAAGGTCGGCTACGAAATCCCCTTCAACCGCCATTTCTACGTATTCCAACCGCCGCGCGCGTTGGAGGACATCGACGCCGAACTGAAAACCGTATCGGCCAACATCATGAAGATGCTGGAGGCATTGGCCGAATGAGCGCCCTGCCCATCGACTATCTGAACATTCTCAACACGCTGGACGAGAACGAGCGCCTGGAGGCCAAGCGCGGCAGCGAGATCGGCCCGTCCGTGCTGGAAACCATCTGCGCCTTCGCCAACGAACCGGGCTTGCAGGGCGGCACGCTGCTGCTGGGCATCGTGCGTGATGAGTCGGACATGTTCTCGCCGTATGTGGCCGAAGGCGTCGAACAACCCGACATGCTCAGCGCCAATCTCGCCACACAGTGCCGCGAGCAGTTCAACCTGCCGGTGCGCGTGCAGATTTCCAACGAGCAGGCCGGCGGCAAGACGGTTCTGGTCGTCACCGTGCCGGAAGCGCAGCCGGGCGACAAACCCATCTTCATCAAGTCGCGCGGCCTGCCCAAAGGCGCGTTCCGCCGCGTCGGCAGCACCGACCAGCAATGCACCGAAGACGATTTGCTGACGCTGTACCAGGGCCGGCAGGTCGAAAGCTACGACTACACCGTGTTGCCCGATACCACGCTGGCCGACCTTGCACCGGAAGCCATCGAGGATTACCGCAAAGTGAGCGCCGAGGCCAATGCCGATGCCGAGGAACTGCGCTGGAGCGACGCGGACTTGCTTGAATCGCTGGGCTGCACGCGCCGCCATCAAGGTGCGCTGGCACCAACCGTGGCTGGCCTGCTGCTGTTCGGCAAGCCGCAGGCCTTGCGCCGCGTGTTTCCAATGACCCGCGTGGACTACATCCGCGTGCCCGGCAAGGAGTGGGTGCCCGACCCGGAACGCCGTTTTGATTCATTGGAAATCCGCGACTACCTGTTCCGCGCCATCCGCCGTTCGCTGGCGGCAGTGCTGGACGATCTGCCCAAAGCCTTCGGTCTGGCCGAAGGAGATGCGCAGCGCACCGACAAACCGCTGATCCCGCAGCGGGTATTGCGCGAAGGCATCGTCAACGCGCTGATGCACCGCAGCTACCGCAGCCATGCGCCAATCCAGATCATCCGCTATTCCAACCGCATCGAAATCCGCAACCCTGGCCATTCGTTGAAGTCGCCGGAGCACCTGGGCGAACCCGGCTCGGAACCACGCAACCCGCGCATCGCGTCGGTGCTGCTGGATACACGCTTTGCCGAAACCAAGGGCAGCGGCATCCGGGTAATGCGCGAGATGATGGTCGCCGCCGGCTTGGAACCGCCGCTGTTCGAGTCCACGCGCAGCACCGACAGCTTCGTGGCGCGCTACTACTTCCAGCACTTCCTGGGCGAGGAGGCCATCCAGTGGTTGAGCCGCTTCCGCGACCTGCACCTGAGCGACGAGGAAGCCCGCGCGCTGGTGGCCGCCCGTGAGCAGGGCGCCATGGACAACGCCATGTACCGTGAACTGAACCGGGTGGACACGCTGGCGGCCAGCGGCTCCCTGCGCCGCCTGCGCGATGCCGGCCTGCTGGAGCAGAAGGGGCGTGGCTCCAGCACCTACTACCTGCCCACCGGGAGGTTGCTAGACAGTGACGGGCACTCCACCTTGTCTAGCAACCCCGAGGAGGCTTATCTAGCAAGCTCGGGCGGCTTGTAAGCAACCCCCCGGCCTTGTCTGGCAACTCCCAGTGGCTGGCCTTGCCACCGGAGTTGCAGGACATGGTTGCGGATCTGGGGCAGCGGGCCGCACCGGACAAAATCCGGGAGGCCATCATCCGCCTGTGCCAGTACCGCCCGTGGCAGGCCTCCGATCTGGCGGAACTGTTCGACCGCAACCCGGCCTATCTGGGCACGCAATACCTGCGCCCGTTGGTCAGCGCCGGTGCGTTGGCCTACACGATTCCGGAGCAACCGAACCACCCGCATCAGGCGTATCACGCCGTGGAAGGTGCGGAGAGCGCCGAATGACTTTGCCCCGTTATCCCGACTACAAGGACAGCGGCGTGCCGTGGCTGGGGGAGGTGCCGGGGCATTGGGATTCTCGGCGCACCAAATACTTATTCGATTTGATGGCTCGTGATGTTGCCGAGGACGATGGGATAGTCACTGCATTTCGAGACGGTGAGGTCACGCTTCGTGCTAATCGGCGCACCGATGGCTTTACCAACGCATTGAAGGAAGTCGGCTACCAAGGCGTTCGCAAGGGTGACTTGGTAATTCATGCAATGGACGCATTCGCTGGAGCAATCGGCGTTGCCGATTCGGATGGAAAATCCACACCGGTTTATTCGGTTTGCAAGCCAAAAAACAGCACATCGAATGCACACTACTACGCGCATGTCCTGCGCCACATGGCACTTGGTGGCTTTATCAATTCATTGGCGAAGGGCGTCCGTGAGCGTTCGACGGATTTCCGTTGGGCTGATGCTGGCAGCCTCTATCTCCCATTGCCACCGATAGACGAGCAAGATGCAATTGTGTGCTTCCTCGACCGCGAAACCGCCAAGATTGATGCACTCATCGCCGAGCAGGAAACGCTGCTGGCGCTGTTGGCGGAAAAACGCCAAGCCACCATCTCCCATGCCGTCACGCGCGGCCTGAACCCAAACGTGGCAATGAAGGATTCGGGGATTGCATGGTTGGGGGAAGTGCCGGGGCATTGGGAAGTGCTGCAATTGCGTCGCGTTGTGCCGCAGTTTGAGCAAGGCTGGAGTCCTGAGTGTGAAGCGCGACCCGTTGAAGATGGTGAATGGGGGGTACTGAAAGCCGGTTGTCTGAACGGCGGTGTATTCAATGCAGGCGAAAACAAGGCGCTCCCCTCAACACTGGAGCCACGCGAACAACTCGAAGTGCGTCACGGCGACGTACTGATGTCTCGCGCAAGCGGTTCGCCGAAGCTGATTGGCTCCGTTGCGTGCGTGGAAAACCCACAACCACGACTGATGCTGTCAGACAAGATTTTTCGATTGGTACTCGACGACGATATTTCGGGAAAATTCTTCGGACTGGCGATGAGTTCCATTTCGTTACGTGCGCAAATCGAACAGGCGATTGGTGGGGCGGAAGGCTTGGCAAACAACTTGCCACAAGCAAGCATCAAAGAATTTTGGCTTGCGCTTCCGTTGATTGACGAACAACAGCGCATCGTCGAATTTCTGGATACGGAAACCGCCAAGCTGGATGCGCTGAAGGCCGAAGCGCAGCGCGGCATCGAGTTGTTGAAGGAACGCCGCAACGCGCTGATTGCCGCAGCGGTAACAGGCAAGATCGACGTGAGGAACGCCGCATGAACCTGCACCGCGAAGACGCCTTCGAGACCGACATCTGCCAAGCCCTGCACGCACAAGGCTGGCTGTACGACGGCCTTGGCGACGCCCGCAACTTCGACCGCACCCTGGGCCTGTACCTGCCGGACGTGCTGGCATGGGTTCAAGCCACCCAGCCCGACGCATGGGCAGCGCTGCAAACCTCCTTTGGCACAAGCACCGCCCAACGCCTTGGCGAACGCCTGCGCAAGCTGCTGGACGAGCGCGGCACGCTGGAAGTGCTGCGCCGTGGGCTGGACATGGTGGGTTTGCGCAAGCCGCTGCAATTGGTGCAATTCAAGCCCGCGTTCGGCCTCAACCCGGAATTGCAGCAACGCTACGCCGCCAACCGCCTGCGTGTGGTGCGGCAAGTCACGCACTCGCCGAACAACCCACTGGAAGAACTTGACCTGGTGCTGTTCGTCAACGGCATTGCCGTTGCCACGGCGGAACTGAAATCCGATTTCACCCAGAACGTGGCCGAGGCCGTTGACCAATACCGCCGCGACCGCCACCCGCAGCCGAAAGGCGGCAAGCCGGAGCCGCTGTTGTCCTTCCCCGGCGGCGCGCTGGTGCATTTTGCGGTGAGCCAAAGCGAAGTGCAGATGGCAACCAAGCTGGAAGGTGCGGCCACGCGCTTTTTGCCGTTCAACAAGGGCAATGCCGGCGGCGCGGGCAACGCGCCCAACCCGGCAGGCTATGCCACCAGCTATTTGTGGGAAGAGGTGTGGCAGCGCGATTCGTGGTTGCAGGTGCTTGGCCGCTACCTGATTGGCAAGCGTGACGACCGCAAGCAGTTGGTCGGCTGGATTTTCCCGCGTTACCACCAGCTTGATGCCACGCGCCAACTTGTTGCCGATGTACTCGACAAGGGGCCGGGGCAGAAGTATCTGATTCAGCACTCCGCCGGCAGCGGCAAGACCAACTCCATTGCATGGACGGCGCACTTTTTGAGTGAGCTGCACGACGCGCAGGACAACAAGCTGTTCGACAGCGTGTTGGTGGTCAGCGACCGCACGGTGCTGGATACGCAGTTGCAGGAAGCCATCTTCGACGCGCAACGCACCACTGGCGTGGTGGCTGCGCTCACCCGCGAACATGGCAGCAAGAGCAACCAACTCAAGGAGGCGCTGGAAGCGGGGAAGAAGATCATCGTCTGCACCATCCAGACCTTCCCCGCAGCGATGAAGGCGGCAGAAGACCTCGCCGCCACCGAAGGCAAACGCTTTGCCGTGATTGCCGACGAGGCCCACAGCTCGCAGACCGGCGAGGCCTCGGCCAAGCTCAAGCAACTGCTCAGCGCCGAGGAATTGGCCGCGCTGAAAGACGGCGGGCAGATCGACACCGAAACCCTGCTGGTCGCGCAAATGGATGCGCGCGTGGGCGGCAGCAAAGGGCTTACCTATATCGCCTTTACCGCCACGCCCAAGGGCAAGACGCTGGAATTGTTCGGCGTGAAAGGCGAGGACGGAAAGCCACGCCCGTTCCATGTGTATTCGATGCGGCAGGCCATCGAAGAAGGCTTCATCCTCGACGTATTGAAGAACTACACCCCGTATGACCTGGCGTTCAAGCTGGCCCGCGATGGCGAGGAGTTCGACGAGAAAACCGTTGACCGCAGCGAGGCGACAAAGCGACTCATGCAGTGGGTGCGCCTGCACCCGCACAACATTGCCAGCAAGGTGCAGATTGTCGTTGAGCACTACCGCGAGAACGTGCAGCCGCTATTGAACGGCAAGGCCAAGGCGATGGTGGTAGTGAGCAGCCGTTTGGAGGCGGTGCGCTGGCAGAAGGCCATCCGCGCCTATATCGAACGGCAGAACTACCCGCTGGGCGTGCTGGTGGCGTTTTCCGGCGAAGTGGAAGATGCCGAGAGCTTCCCCGATGCGGTGAGCGAAACCAGCGCCGCACTCAACCCCGGGCTGAAAGGCCGCGACATCCGCGAAGCATTCAAAAGCGAGCGTTACCACCTGTTGCTGGTGGCCAACAAGTTCCAGACCGGCTTCGACCAACCCTTGCTGTGCGGTATGTACGTGGACAAGAAGCTGGCAGACATTCAGGCCGTGCAAACGCTGTCGCGCCTGAACCGCGCTTACCCGGGCAAGGACACCACCTACATCCTCGACTTCGTGAACGACCCGGCGGACATCCTCACCAGCTTCAAGACGTATTACGAAACCGCCGAACTGGCCGCCACCACCGACCCGAATCTGGTGCTGGATTTGCGCGCAAAGCTCGATATGGCCGGCTATTACGATGACTTCGAGGTGCAGGCCGTCACCCAGGTGGTGGTCAACCCGGATGGCAAGGCCAGCGAATTGAGCCGCGCCATCGCGCCGGTGGCCGACCGCATTCTCAAGCGTCATGCGGAGGCAAAAAGGCTGCGGGACGACTCCGGCGATGAGGCTGTCACCAAGGCGGCAAAAGAGCGCCTTGAGCAGATCACCTTGTTCAAGGCGGACATGGAATCTTTCGTGCGCGTGTATGCCTTCCTGTCGCAGATTTTCGACTACGGCAATACCGATATCGAAAAGCGCTTCCTGTTCTACAAGCATCTTTTGCCACTGCTGGACTTCCGCCGCGACCTTGAGCAAATCGACCTTGGGCAAGTGGTACTGACCCATCACACCTTGAAACGCGGCGCGGGGCAAAACCTGAACCTTGCCAACGGCGAAGCCGGGAAGCTGGGGCCGATGACCGACGTGGGCAAAGGGCAGATACAAGACAAGCAAAAAGCACGGTTGAGCGAGATCATCCAGAAGGTCAACGACCTGTTCGAAGGGCAGTTGAGCGCGGACGACAAGCTGCAATTCGTGCAGATGCTCAAGACCAAAATGCTGGAAAACAGTGCATTGCAGCAGCAGGCACAGAGCAATGCCGAGCCGCAATTCCAGAATTCGCCCGATCTGCGCCCGGCCATGCTGGATGCCATCATCGATGCCAGCGATGCACAGCAGACCATGAGCACGCAGGCCATCAACAGCGAAAAGCTGCGTGAGGCACTGTTGGACATTCTGCTGGGGCCGGGGCAGTTGTATGCGGCGTTGAAGGCACGGAGCATGCCCTCGCAATTGCCACCACCACGCTGATGCAGGACGCACGCCATGACACCTCACGCTCCCGGCCATACCGGCTTCCGGAATACCCGATGACAGCCCGCGACCACGCCACGCGCGGCGCAGCCATCGAAGCGGCCGCACGCCGCCTGCTGGAAAACGCCGGCCTGCGCTGGTTGGCCGGCAACGTCCGCTACCGGGGCGGCGAGCTTGATCTGGTGATGTTCGACCCGGCGGCCAGCAGCCTCGTGTTCGTCGAAGTGCGTTACCGCCGCCATGCCGCATTCGGCAGCGGCGCGGCCTCGGTGGACGTGGGCAAACGCCGCAAGCTGGTGCTGGCCGCGCAACTGTATTTGTCCGCCCACCCGGCGCACGCGCACTCGCCCTGCCGCTTCGACGTGGTGGAAGCCAGCGGCGAGCCGGCGCGGCTGCACTGGCTGCGCGACGCCTTCCGCGCCGACGATTGCTGATGCCATGAACCCGCTGCCCGCCGCCTTCACCGATGAACTGTCGCGCCTGCTCGGCGCGCACTGGCGCACCGACGACGCCACGCTGGCCGCGCACGCGCAGGACAACTCCTGGCGGCACGCGCTGCCGCTGGGCGTGGCACTGCCGGAAAACCGCGAGCAGGTGCAGGCCATCGTGCGTGCCTGCCGCGCGCATGGCGTGGCGCTGGTCGGGCGCGGCGCGGGCACCGGCACCACCGGCGCGGCGGTGCCGAGCGCGGGCGGCATCGTGCTGTCGTTCGCGCGCATGAACCGCATCCTCGCCCTGCGCCCCGGCGACCGCTGCGCGGTGGTCGAGCCGGGCGTGTTGAACGGCGATTTGCAGCAGGCGTTGATGCCGCACGGCCTGTTCTGGCCGCCGGACCCGTCCAGCTTCGAGATGTGCAGCATCGGCGGCAACCTCGCCACCAACGCCGGCGGCCCGCGCGCGGTGAAATACGGCACCAGCCGCGACAACGTGCTGGGGCTGGTGGCCGTCACCGGCGCGGGCGAAGTCATCGAATGCGGCGGGCCGTGGACGAAGGACGCCACCGGCTACGACCTCACCCACCTGATCGTCGGCAGCGAAGGCACGCTGGCGCTGATCGTCGAAGCCACGTTGAAACTCGCACCGCGCCCGCGCGCGCAGGCCGGTTTGCGCGTGCTCTACCGCGACGCCGAAAGCGCGGCAGCAGCGGTATCACGGGTGATGACCCAGCCGGCCACGCCGGCCACGCTGGAATTCATGGACGCGCGCGCGCTGGAACTGCTGCGCGGCAACGGCGCACAGGTGCCGGAAGCCGGCGCGATGCTGCTGATCGACGCCGATGGCGACGATGACACCCTGCCCAACCTGCTGCACGCACTGGCGCAGGCCGCAGAAGGCGATGGCCTGCTGGCGCTGGACGTGGCAATGGACGGCAGCGCACGCGACAAACTGTGGGCGGCGCGGCGCGCGTTGTCGCCGGCACTCAAGCGCATTGCGCCGGGCAAGATCAACGAGGACGTGGTGGTGCCGGTGTCGCGCATCCCCGAATTGGTGGCCGGCGTGCAGGCGCTGTCGGCGAAGTTCGACCTGCCCATCGTCAGCTTCGGCCATGCCGGCAACGGCAACCTGCACGTCAACATCCTCTACCACCCCGATGATGCGAGCGAAAACGCGCGCGCGCATGCGGCGTTGCCGGAGGTATTCGCGCTGACCCTGGCGCTGGGCGGCACCTTGTCCGGCGAACACGGCATCGGTTTGGCCAAGCGCGACTTCATGGCGCAGGCCTTCAGCCCGGCGACGCTGGCGGCGATGCGGGCGATCAAGCAGGCGCTCGACCCCGACGGCATCCTCAACCCCGGCAAGGTGCTGCCGCCGCAATGACATCGCCGGCGGCGGCGGAAACCGCGCAATCCGGCGCACCGAGGCGGCTTCGCCACACTTTCGCTGCATCAATTTCAACGGCAACCACACTGCCGCGGCAAGCATTTCCGCTGCATTGCGGCACGCCCCTGCGCGCATCGGACAAACGAGGCTTGACAGCAACAAAAGCCGCATGTTTATCTCGACCCATGCTGCAACGCCACACCACCGCCACCCACCTGTCACCGAGCCCGGCTTCCACCGCGGCCTCGCTGCTTGTACTCGTGCTTATTACCGGACCCACAGGTGCGGGACGAGCTGGCGCGTAGTCGAAAAGGCCAGATTCGATCAAAGACCCCGCACCGGCCCCGGCGCGGGGTTTTTCGTTTCCAGCATCCATTTCAGTTGAAACCATGTTCGCAACCCACTCCCGCAAACAGAAACCCGCCCGCTGCGATGCCCCGTGCAACGCAGCGGCCCGCACCGCATGCCCGCTTCCGATGACGGCCGCCGCGTCCTGACGCGACGGCCGTTTTTTTCACTCCCGTTTTCTTCATCACTGCAAGGAACCCACGCCCCATGAGCACCAACGACCTGCCCCAGATCAAGATCGCCGTCATCGGTTACGGCAGCCAGGGCCGCGCCCATGCGCTGAACCTGCGTGAATCCGGTTTCGACGTGACCGTGGGCCTGCGCCCGGGCGGCCCGACCGAAGCCAAGGCACAGGCCGACGGCTTCACCGTCAAGTCGCCCACCGAAGCGGTGAAGGACGCCGACCTGGTCGCGGTGCTGACCCCGGACATGGTCCAGCAGAAGCTCTACGACGAGGTGCTGGCGCCGAACATGAAGCAGGGCGCGTGCCTGCTGTTCGCGCACGGCCTGAACGTGCATTACGGCATGATCACCCCGCGCGTGGACCTGGACGTGGTGCTGGTCGCGCCGAAGGGCCCGGGCGCGCTGGTGCGCCGCGAGTACGAGATCGGCCGTGGCGTGCCGTGCATCTGGGCGGTCTATCAGGACAAGAGCGGCAAGGCCGAGCAGTACGCGCTGGCCTATGCCGCCGGCCTGGGCGGCGCGCGCGCCAACCTGATCAAGACCACCTTCAAGGAAGAGACCGAAACCGATTTGTTCGGCGAGCAGGCGGTGCTGTGCGGCGGTGCCTCGTCGCTGGTGCAGGCCGGCTTCGAGACGCTGGTGGAAGCCGGCTACCAGCCGGAGATTGCCTACTACGAAGTGCTGCACGAGCTGAAGCTGATCGTCGATTTGTTCTACGAAGGCGGCATCACCCGCATGCTGGAGTTCGTCTCCGAGACCGCGCAGTACGGTGACTACGTCAGCGGCCCGCGCGTGATCGACGCCGGCACCAAGGAGCGCATGAAGGCGGTGCTGAAGGACATCCAGGACGGCACCTTCACCAAGAACTGGGTGGCCGAGTACAACGCCGGCCTGCCGAACTACACCAAGTTCAAGCAGGCCGACCTGGAGCACCCGATCGAAAAGGTGGGCAAGGAACTGCGCGCCAAGATGGTCTGGCTGCAAGCCCAGAACGCGTAACCCCGCGGTCCCCCACCCGCACATGGCAAAGGTCGCTGCATGAACACTCCCGCCCACGGTGCGCCACGCAATGGCGCACGCTGGTTGACGCAGGCCCTGGAGGCCGAAGGCGTGCAGACGCTGTTCGGCTACCCGGGCGGCACCATCATGCCGTTCTACGACGCATTGGTGGATTCCACCCTCAAGCACATCCTGGTGCGCCACGAACAGGGCGCGGCGCTGGCCGCCAACGGCTACGCCCGCGCCAGTGGCAAGGTCGGCGTATGCGTGGCCACCTCGGGCCCCGGCGCGTCCAACCTGGTCACCGGCATTGCCGATGCGATGCTCGATTCGGTACCAATGGTGTGCCTGACCGGGCAAGTCGCCACGCCGCTGCTGGGCACCGATGCGTTCCAGGAACTGGACGTGTTCGGCATGACCATGCCGATCGTCAAGCACAGCTGGTTGGTGCGCAGCGTCGATGAGCTGCCGCAGGTGGTGGCCGAGGCCTTCCGCGTGGCGCGCGAAGGCCGCCCCGGCCCGGTGCTGATCGACCTGCCCAAGGACGTGCAGTTGGCCGATGCCTCGCACCTGCCCGAGCACGTGCCGGCCATCGTCGAAAAGATCGCCGCGCCCGCCGACGAAAAGATCGCCGAGGCCCTGGCCGCGATTGCCGCTGCGGAAAAACCGGTGATCTACGGCGGCGGCGGCATTGCTCTGGCCGATGCGGTGGAAGAATTCCACGCGTTCGTCGAGGCCACGCAGATCCCGACCGTGTTGACCCTGCAAGGCTTGGGCGCGTTGCCGGCCAACCACCCGCAGTTCCTCGGCATGATCGGCATGCACGGCAGCCGCGCGGCGAACATGGCGGTGCAGGAATGCGACCTGCTGATCGTCTGCGGCGCGCGTTTCGATGACCGCGCCACCGGCAAGCTCAGCGAGTTCGCGCCGTTCGCCCGCGTCGTGCACCTGGACGCCGATGCGTATGAAATCGACAAGCTGCGCACCGCCAATGTGAAGCTGCCGGGCAACGTCAGGGATGGCCTGCGCGCGTTCAGGCACGCCCGGCCCGCCGGCGAAGACTGGAAGCAACGCAACGCGCAGCGCAAACAGAAGTTCGCCGCGCGCTACGACGCACCCGGTTCGGACATCTACGCGCCCGCCCTGCTCAAGCGCCTGTGCGAAGTGGCGCCGGCCGACACCATCATCGCCGCCGACGTCGGCCAGCATCAGATGTGGGTGGCCCAGCACTGCAAGTTCAGCCACCCGCGCAACCACCTGACCTCCGGCGCGCTGGGCACGATGGGCTTCGGCCTGCCGGCGGCGATGGGCGCGCAGTTCGCCTGCCCCGACCGCACCGTTGTGCTGGTCAACGGCGACGGCGGCTTCATGATGAACGTGCAGGAGCTGGCGACCATCGCGCGCTGCCGCCTGCCGGTGAAGATCGTGCTGCTGGACAACTCCGCGCTGGGCATGGTGCGGCAGTGGCAGGAACTGTTCTTCGCCGAGCGCTATTCGGAAATCGACCTCAGCGACAACCCGGATTTCACCGCGCTGGCGGAGGTGTTCGGCATTCCGGCCCGGCGCATCGAACTGCGCAGCCAGACCGACGACGCGCTGGCCGAATTGCTGGCCCAGCCCGGCCCGGCGCTGCTGCACGTCAAGATCGACGTGAAAGCCAACGTCTGGCCACTGGTGCCGCCGAACCAGGCCAACAGCGCGATGCTCGATTCCAACCCGGCCAAACAGGCCGCCGCACCGGCTTCGGAGAAGAACAATGCGTTACCGGCTTGAACTGAAACTCAAGCGTGCCGAGGGTGCATTGATCCGGGTGCTGGGCATGACCGAGCGCCGCGGCTACCCACCGCACGCCATCCACGCCAACCTCGATGGCGACGGCCGTTGGTTGCTGGCGCTGGTGATCGACAGCAACCGCTCGCCGGAAACCCTGCGCCAGCAATTGCTGAAGATCCACGACGTCGATGCCATCAGCATCAGCGCCTTGCAGGAATTGCAGGAGCGTGCCGCATGAGCACTGCCGCTTCCCGCGTGGAAGCAGCGGTACGGGGGCGTCTTCTTCGTCCTGAGCTGCTTGCCTGACTCCATGCCCGACACTCGCGCCACTGCTGCGAAAGAGGAAACCGACGTAGCCGTCAGCGTCGCCGACGTATTGGCCGCGCAAGCGCGCCTGCGCCGCTTCCTGCCGCCGACGCCGCTGCATTACGCCGAGCGTTTCGGTACGTGGTTGAAGCTGGAAAACCTGCAACGCACCGGTTCCTACAAGGTGCGCGGCGCATTGAACGCGATGCTGGCGGCGCTGGAACGCGGCGACGAACGCCCGGTCATTTGTGCTTCCGCCGGCAACCACGCGCAGGGCGTGGCATGGGCTGCTTACCGCTTGGGCGTGCAAGCCATCACGGTGATGCCGCATGGCGCGCCGGCCACCAAGATCGCCGGCGTGCAGCACTGGGGCGCCACCGTGCGCCAGCACGGCAACAGCTACGACGAGGCCTATGCCTTCGCCCGCGAGCTGGCCGCGCACAACGGCTACCGCTTCCTGTCCGCGTTCGACGACCCGGACGTGATCGCCGGGCAAGGCACGCTGGGCATCGAGATCGCCCCGCACGCCCCGGACGTGGTGATCGTTCCGATTGGCGGCGGCGGCTTGGCCTCCGGCGTTGCATTGGCGCTGAAATCGCAGGGTGTACGCATCATCGGCGCGCAGGTTGAAGGCGTGGATTCGATGGCGCGCGCGATCAAGGGCGACGTGCGCGAGATCGCGCCGGTGCCGACGCTGGCCGATGGCGTCAAGGTCAAGATCCCCGGCTTCATCACCCGCCGCCTGTGCGCCAGCCTGCTCGACGACGTGGTGATCGTGCGCGAGGCCGAACTGCGCGAAACGCTGGTGCGTTTGGCGCTGGAAGAACACGTCATTGCCGAAGGCGCAGGTGCGCTGGCGCTGGCTGCTGGCCGCCGCGTGGCCGGCAAGCGCAAGTGCGCGGTGGTGTCCGGCGGCAACATCGACGCCACCGTGCTGGCCACGCTGCTCTCTGAAGTACGCCCCAGCCCGCCGCGCAAGCCGCGACGGCGCAACCCCGAACGACTCCGAAACCGCGCAGCCCCCACCGCGCCCCGCAACCCACCTTCCAACATCATCGCTACCGCCGTCGAGGAGACCCTCTGGTGAATACTCCAACCATCAACACCCCGCGAATTACCATCTTCGACACCACCCTGCGCGATGGCGAGCAGTCGCCCGGTTGCAGCATGACCCCGCCGCAGAAGCTGGTGATGGCACGTGCGCTGGCCGAGCTGGGGGTGGATGTCATCGAAACCGGCTTCCCGGCAAGTTCGCAATCCGACCGCGAGGCGATGGCGCTGATTGGCCGCGACGTGCGCGAACCAGTGCTGGCGGTGCTGTCGCGCTGCCTGCCGGGCGATATCGAAACCTCGGTGAAGGCGCTGGAAGCCGCCGCCAAACCGCGCCTGCACGTATTCCTGTCCACCAGCCCGCTGCACCGCGAGCACAAGCTGCGCATGAGCAAGGAGCAGGTGCTGGAATCGGTGCACAAGCACGTCACCCTGGCGCGCGGCTACATCGACGACATCGAGTTCTCTGCCGAAGACGCCACCCGCACCGAGCTGGATTTCCTGACCGAAGTGGCACAGGTCGCCATCGCCGCCGGCGCGCGCACCATCAACCTGCCGGACACCGTGGGCTTCACCACGCCGGAGGAAATCCGCGCGATGTTCCAGCATGTCATCGCCAACGCTGCCGGCGCCGACAAGGTGATCTTCAGCGCCCACTGCCACAACGACCTGGGCCTGGCCGTGGCCAACTCGCTGGCCGCCATCGAGGGCGGTGCGCGGCAGGTGGAAGGCTCAATCAATGGCATCGGCGAGCGTGCCGGCAACTGCGCGCTGGAAGAAATCGCGATGGTGCTGAAGGTGCGCGGCGCGTTCTATCACTGCTTCGACACCGGTTTTGACACCCGCCGCATCGTGCCGACCTCGCAATTGCTGCAACGGCTGGTGGGCATGCCGGTCCAGCGCAACAAGGCCATCGTCGGTGCCAACGCGTTCGCACATGAATCGGGCATCCACCAGCACGGCATGCTGCGCAACCGCAACACCTACGAAATCATGCATCCACAGGACGTGGGCTGGGCCGATACGCAAATGGTGCTGGGCCGCCACAGTGGCCGCGCTGCGGTGGAAGCACGGCTGCGTGCGCTGGGCTTCTGGCTGGAGGAAGAAGAACTGAAGCTGGTGTTCGAGCAGTTCAAGGCATTGTGCGAACAACAGCGCGTGGTCACCGATGCCGACCTGCAGACGCTGATGCAGGGCACCTCATCCAGCGATGGCTACCGGCTGGCCTCGATGACCATCAGCGACGTCGGCAGCCGCGCCAACGCGCTGGTCGAATTGTCTGACCCTGAGGGCAACCGCGTGGCCGAAACCGCGCAGGGCGATGGCCCGGTCGACGCGCTGTTCTCGGCACTGTCGGCTGCCACCGGTATTGAACTGACCCTGGACAGCTACCACGTGCACAGCGTCGGCATCGGCGCCGATGCACGCGGCGAAGCCAACCTGAGCGTTCGCCATGAAGGCGAGATCCTCGAAGGCACCGGCACCAGCCGCGACATCATCGAGGCCAGCGCACTGGCGTGGCTGGATGTCACCAACCGCCTGCTGCGCCAGCGCGAGAGCAGCACGACCGAGGACGCCGTTAGCGCCTGAGCGCGATGGCCCCACCCAGGCAACGGAACGAATAAGCAATGAGCTCTGCACCCAGAACCCTGTACGACAAGCTGTGGGACGCGCACGTCGTCGTCCCTGAAAGCGACAGCGCGCCCGCCGTGCTGTACATCGACCTGCACCTGATTCACGAAGTCACCTCGCCACAAGCCTTCACCGAACTGCGCGAGCGCGGCCTCAAGCCGCGCCGGCCCGACCGCACCAAGGCGACGATGGATCACTCCACGCCTACCCTGCCCGCCGATGCAGACGGCAAGCTGCCGTATGCGAGCAAGGCCTCCGAAGCGCAGGTGGCGATGCTGGCGAAGAACTGCGCTGAGTACGGCATCGAGTTGTTCGACATGGCGTCGAGCAACCGCGGCATCGTGCACGTCATCGCGCCGGAACAGGGCTTCACCCAGCCCGGCATGACGATCGTGTGCGGCGACAGCCACACCTCCACGCACGGCGCGTTCGGCGCGCTGGCCTTCGGCATCGGCACCAGCGAGGTCGGCCACGTGCTGGCCACGCAATGCCTGCTGCAACGCAAGGCCAAGACCATGTCGATCACCGTCGATGGCGAGCTGGCCCCCGGCGTCGGCGCCAAGGACGTGGTGCTGCACATCATCGGCGTGATTGGCGTCAACGGCGGCACCGGCCACGTGCTGGAATACCGCGGCTCCACCATCACCGCGATGGACATGGAGCAGCGCATGACCCTGTGCAACATGAGCATCGAGGCCGGCGCGCGTGCGGGCATGGTCGCGCCCGACCAAACCACCTTCGATTGGGTGGCAAAGACGCCGCGCGGCCCCAAGGGCGCGGATTTCGACAAGGCGGTTGCCTACTGGAAAACGCTGACCAGCGATGACGGCGCGCGCTTCGACGTGGAAGTACGCATCAACGCCGCCGACATCCGCCCGACACTGACCTGGGGCACCCACCCCGGCACCGCGATTGCGGTGGATGCGCCGATTCCCGCCGCCAACGATGCCGCCGCGCAGAAAGGCCTGGACTACATGAAGTTCGAGGCCGGCCACGCATTGGCCGGCACGCCGGTGGATGTGGTGTTCGTCGGCTCCTGCACCAATGGCCGCCTGAGCGACATGCGCGAAGTAGCGCAAGTGCTGCGTGGCCGCCGCATCGCCGCGGGCGTGCGCATGTTGGTTGTGCCGGGTTCGGAAATCGTCAAGCGCGAAGCCGAGGCCGAAGGCATCCATGAAATCGTGCGCGCCGCCGGCGCCGAATGGCGCGAACCGGGCTGCTCGATGTGCATTGCGATGAACGGCGATCTGGTCGCACCCGGCCAGTTGGCGGTGAGCACCAGCAACCGCAATTTCGAAGGCCGCCAAGGCCCCGGCTCGCGCACCCTGCTGGCCTCGCCGATGAGCGCGGCATGGACGGCGGTGAACGGCAAGGTCGCCGACCCGCGCGAACTGTTCAACAAGGAGGTGGCGTGATGGCCGGTTTCCGTACCCTGAGCTCGCGCAGCGTGGTGCTGCGCCAGACCAACATCGACACCGACCAGATCATCCCAGCGCGCTTCCTGTCCACCACCGAGCGCGCCGGGCTGGGCCGCAATGCCTTCAACGACTGGCGCTGGCAGGCCGATGGCGCGCCGAACCCGGAATTCGCGTTCAACCAGCCGCATAACGCCGGGCGCAGCATCCTGCTGGCCGGGCGCAACTTCGGCTGCGGTTCCTCGCGCGAACATGCGCCGTGGGCACTGACTGATTTGGGCTTGCGCGCCATCGTCAGCAGCGAGATTGCCGATATTTTCCGTGGCAATTCGCTGAAGAACGGGCTGCTGCCCATCGTGCTGGACGAGGCCGACGTGCAGGAGTTGATGCAGCACCCGGACGACGAGCTGACCATCGACGTTGCTGCACGTGAACTGCGCACGCCTGCCGGCAAGGTGTATGCCTTCCCGCTGGATGGTTTTTCGCAGACTTGCCTGCTGGAAGGCGTGGACCAGCTGGGCTGGCTGCTGGGGCGGGTGGACGAGATCGAACGCTACGAGGCCGCACGCGCCGCATGACCTGCCCCTCCCCTTGCCGGCGTAGCCTGTAGGGGGAGGTTGGGAGGGGGTTGGCTTCGGCATGTACTGCTCAAACAGCAGTGGCCAAGAGCTACCCCTCCCCAACCCTCCCCCTGCGCCTGCGGCGCAAGGGAGGGGGCCAAACACACTGCTCCATTGCGTCATTGGCGCAACGGAGAAACAAAAGAACACGACAACCGGAACACCACATGCAAGCCAACATCGTCGTATTGCCGGGTGACGGCATCGGCCCCGAAATCACCGTCGCCGCCGTGGATGTGCTGAAAGCCATCGCCGCCCGCTTCGGCCATGAGCTCAGCTTCAGCGAACACGACATCGGCGGCATCGCCATCGACAACCACGGCGAGCCGCTGCCCGCCGCCACGCTGGACGCCTGCGCCAAGGCCGACGCGGTGCTACTCGGCGCGGTCGGCGGCCCGAAGTGGTCCGACCCCAACGCCAAGGTGCGCCCGGAACAAGGTCTGCTCGCGATCCGCAAGGCGCTGGGCCTGTTCGCCAACCTGCGCCCGGTGCGCACGCACCCCGCCGCGCTGCACGCCTCGCCGATCAAGCCGGAACTGCTCGAAGGCGTCGACTTCATCGTCGTGCGCGAACTCACCGGCGGCATCTATTTCGGTGACAAGACCCGCGACGCCGACAGCGCCAGCGACCTGTGCCGCTACACCAGCGCCGAGATCGAGCGCGTGCTGCGCAGTGCCTTCCGCCTTGCCCAGCAGCGGCGCGGCAAGCTGACCTCGGTGGACAAGGCCAACGTGCTGGAAACCTCGCGCTTGTGGCGTGACATCGCCGCGCGCATCGGCCGCGAGGAATTCCCCGACGTCGAACTGGAACACCAACTTGTCGACTCCATGGCGATGCACCTGATCGCCAAACCGCGCGCCTATGACGTGATCGTCACCGAAAACATGTTCGGCGACATTCTCACCGACGAGGCCTCGATGCTGGCCGGCTCGCTGGGCCTGCTGCCGTCCGCCTCGCTGGGTGAGGAAGGCAAGGTCGGCATCTATGAGCCGATCCACGGCTCGGCCCCCGACATCGCCGGCAAGGGCATCGCCAACCCCTACGCCACTATTCTCAGCGCGGCGATGCTGCTGCGTCATTCGCTGGGGCTGGAAGCCGAAGCTGCCACCATCGAGCAAGCCGTGTCGCGCGCACTGGACGATGGCCTGTTCACCGCCGACCTCGCCGCGCAGGGGCAGGCGCTTTCCACGCGACAAGCGGCACAGGCGGTGCTCGACCGTCTGCAATGAATCATGACGCGGCCATTGGCCGCGTTTCTGTTTCGGCTGTCCTTTTCTTGCCCCACCCGGAGGTAACGCACTTGAACTACCGCAGCCCCGATGACTTCCTGGCCTACGTCGCCAGCCGCGATGCGCACCAGCCCGAGTTCCTGCAGGCGGTCAAGGAAGTCACCCACAGTCTCTGGCCGTTCCTGCAACGCCACCCGCAATACTCCCGGCATGGCTTGCTTGAACGCCTCGTCGAACCGGAACGGGTCATCCAGTTCCGCGTGGCCTGGGCCGATGACAACGGCCGCGCCCATGTCAACCGCGCATGGCGCGTGCAGCACAGCTCGGCAATCGGCCCGTTCAAGGGCGGCATGCGCTTCCACCCGTCGGTGAACTTGTCGATCCTGAAATTCCTCGCCTTCGAGCAGACCTTCAAGAACGCCCTGACCACACTGCCGATGGGCGGCGGCAAGGGCGGTTCGGACTTCGACCCCAAGGGCAAGAGCGACGGCGAGGTGATGCGCTTCTGCCAGGCGTTGATGCTGGAGCTGTACCGCCACCTCGGCCCGGACACCGATGTGCCGGCCGGCGACATCGGCGTGGGCGCGCGCGAAGTGGGCTACATGGCCGGCATGATGAAGAAGCTCAGCAACGACGCGGCCTGCGTGTTCACCGGCAAGGGCATCGCCTACGGCGGCAGCCTGATGCGCCCGGAAGCCACCGGTTACGGCACCGTCTATTTCGTCGAACAAATGCTGCACCACGCCCGCCGCCAGACGCATGGCGCAAAAGTGCTGATTTCCGGCTCCGGCAACGTGGCCCAGTTCGCCGCGCTCAAGGTCACCGAACTCGGCGGCAAGGTACTGACCTTCTCCGACTCCGGCGGCACCTTGTACGCACGTGATGGCTTCGACGAACAGGCAATGCAGGAAGTGTTCGAGTTGAAGAACGAACGCCGTGGCCGCCTGTCCGAACTGGCCGACGACAAACGCTTCGACTACCTCGAAGGCCGCCGCCCGTGGCACATCCCCGCCGACATCGCCCTGCCCTGCGCCACCCAGAACGAACTGGACGGCGAGGACGCCCGTGCCCTCGTGCACAACGGCGTGCTGTGCGTGGCCGAAGGCGCCAACATGCCCTCCACGCTGGACGCGGTGGATGTGTTCCTGCAAGCCGGCACGCTGTACGCACCGGGCAAGGCCAGCAATGCCGGCGGCGTTGCGACTTCCGGGCTGGAAATGAGCCAGAACGCGCTGCGGCTGTCATGGCGCCATGCCGACGTCGATGAACGCTTGCACGTCATCATGAAAGAGATCCACGCCAATTGCGTGCAACACGGCGTGCGCAGCGATGGCAGCGTCAATTACGTCGATGGCGCGAATATCGCCGGTTTCGTCAAGGTGGCCGACGCGATGTTGGCGCAGGGGCTTTATTGAAGCCCCCTCACCCCTTCTTCCGCACGGAAGAAGGGGTGCCGCCCGCAGCACCCGTCCCGACCAGCCCAGCGGCATCTTTCAAACGGTAGCCGAGAGTTTCTTCACCACGCTCAAGAACGAGGAGGTGACCGGCATGCATGACACCAAGGCCGACGCCCACGCCGCCATCGCCAACTACATCCGCGGCTTCTACAATCCCTCGCACCTTCACTCCGCGCTCGGATACGTGTCACCCAATGACCATGCCAAGAGACTGAAGCACGCTGCTTGACCCACTGCTTCTTGGCGTCCGTGCTCAGGGGCAGGCTCATGGAGTCGATGGTTCGGACATCATTGACTCCCCCCTCATCCGCCCTTCGGGCACCTGCATTCGGCACCCCTGTGCCTCACCCTTCGGGCGGCTTCGCCGTGCAGCCCGGCAATCCTGCCGGACTGTCTCCCGGAGAGAGAAGTAACCTCTCGTCATACCCAACCTTGCAAGGACTCCCATGACTGGCCTGCTCTGCTACTGCCGCCAAGGCTTCGAGCCGGAACTGGCCGCCGAACTGACCGAACGCGCCGCCCATGCCGGCATCGCCGGCTATGCGCGCACGCAACGCAACGACGGCTACGTGGTGTTCGCCAGCGATGACGCCACCGCGCTCGACCATGCACTACCGTGGCGCGAACTGATCTTCGCCCGACAAAAACTGCGCCTGCTGGCCGAACTGCCGCAACTCAACCCCGCCGACCGCATCAGCCCGATCATCGACGCCCTGCAAGGCCAGCCGCGTTTCGGCGACCTGTGGGTGGAACACCCGGATTCGGACGCCGGCAAGCCGCTGGCCGGGCTGGCGCGCAGCTTCGGCAACGCACTGCGCCCCGCACTGCGCAAAGCCGGGCTGCTCACCGACAAGGACAACAGCAAGTTCCCGCGCCTGCACGTGGTATTCGTCGATGGCACCCACGCCTTCCTCGCCACCGCCGACACCCGCGACAGCGCGCCGTGGGCGCTGGGCATTCCGCGCCTGAAACTACTGCCCGAAGCGCCCTCGCGCTCGGCACTGAAATTGGACGAAGCCCTGCTGACCCTGCTCACCCCCGCCGAGCGCGAGGCACTGGTCAAACCCGGCATGCGCGCGGCCGACCTCGGCGCCGCGCCCGGCGGCTGGACCTGGGTGCTGACCCGCCAACACCTGCACGTGAGCAGCATCGACAACGGCCCGCTGCGCCAGCACGTGCTCGACACCGGGCTGGTCGAGCACCTGCGTGCCGACGGCTTCCACTGGCAACCGGAAGCACCGCTGGACTGGATGGTCTGCGACATGGTCGAACAGCCGCGGCGCGTGGCCGAACGCATGGCGACGTGGCTGCGCGAGGGCTGGTGCCGGCACGCGATCTTCAACCTCAAGCTGCCGATGAAGAAGCGCTGGGACGAAACGCGGTTGTGCCTGGACCTGTTCGCCGCGCAGGCCGGCAAGCCACTGACGATCCGCGCCAAGCAGCTGTACCACGACCGCGAGGAAATCACCGTGCTGGCCACGCCAGCGCGTGCTTGAACCCGCTTTCCCTTCTCTCTGCGGGGGAAAGCGTGTGGCTTGCACGCCGGCGAGAAAACACCTCGTTGCCCCAGCAACCACCGGCACGTCCACGGCATGGCTCTGGCACACTCGGCATCCCCACCCGGAGAGCGCCGCCATCGCCCATCCCGTCCTGCGCCATGCCGCCGCCGCGCTGTGCCTCGCCCTGTGCGGCTGCGCCACCGCCGCGACCGATTTCATCGCCCGCGACCACGTCGGTGACGGCGCGTTCACCGCCGGCATCGAAGGCCCGGCCACCGGCCCGGACGGCGCGCTGTACGTGGTCAACTTCGGCAAGGACGGCACCATCGGCCGCGTCGATGAAAACGGCAAGGCCGAATTGTTCGTCACCCTGCCCGAGGGCAGCACCGGCAACGGCATCCGCTTCGCCGCCGATGGCGCGATGTTCGTCGCCGACTACAAGCGCCACAACATCCTGCGCATCGACCCGGCCACGCGCGCAATCACGGTATTCGCACACCTGCCCGGCGCGCACCAGCCCAATGACATCGCGCTGGCCCCGGACGGCATGCTCTACGCCAGTGACCCGGACTGGGCCAACTCGAACGGCCAGCTGTGGCGCATCGACCGCGACGGCGGCGTGCACCTGCTCGAATCCGGCATGGGCACCACCAACGGCGTCGAGGTCAGCCCCGATGGCCGCCACCTGTACGTCAACGAGAGCGTGCAACGCAACGTCTGGGCCTACGACCGCGACGAAGCCGGCGCGCTGTCGAACAAGCGCCTGCTGATCCGCTTCGACGAGCACGGCATGGACGGCATGCGCTGCGACGCCGACGGCAACCTCTACATCGCCCGCTACGACGCCGGCGTGGTCGCCATCGTCTCGCCCGCCGGTGAGCTGCTGCGCGAGGTACCGCTCAAAGGCCGCAAGCCGACCAACGTCGCCTTCGGCGGCGACGATGGGCGGCAGGTGTTCGTGACCCTGCAGGACCGCGGCGCGGTCGAGACCTTCCGCGCCGACCGCCCCGGGCGTGAATACGGGCAGCGCCCCGCCGTCGGCCAGTGAGCGCCTGCCGTCTCGTTCCGTGAAACGGCGATCGGGCATGCTGCACTCCACCGGAGGACACGCATGCACGCCATCGAACTGAACGACCCGGCCGGCTTCGGCAACGAATTCCTGCGCCTGACCCTGCTGCAGGGCTTCCAGTCGCTGACCAAGCGCGACCTGGAGCTGCTGATCTTCGTGCTGCTCGAACGCGACGGCGCCATCGACCGCGGCGCCTCCAACGCCGCCGTGGCGTTGCAGCTGCGGGTGACGCCGGCCAAGGTCAAAGGTCTGCGTCGCGATGGCTACGCCCGCTGGCGCGCGCTGGTGCCGGAAGATGCCGATGCCGCCCTGCAACGCATCGCCGCCACCGTGCTGACCGAAGCCAACCTGCGCTCCGGCGCGAAGCATGTGAGCGAACGCAGCCGCAAGGAAGGCTTCCTCGCCATCCGCATCGAACACCCCGACGACGCGCAGCGCTTCGAGCAGGCCATCCTCGAAGTGGGCGCGCTGCCGGTGTACGAGCGCAACCGCGAGGTGGTGGCGGTACATTTCGACACGCTGCTGAAGATCGCCGAGCGCTGGGGCTACCTGCAACCAGATCCGCAGGCAGCAGTGGCGGCATTGAAGAAGCTGGCCCCCGCCTCGCAGGAAGTGGCCGACCTGCTGAAAAAGGACGTCACCCAGTTGCGTTGGGACGACGTGCGCGGCGCACTCAACAGCCTCGGCGCCAAGGCGGTCGGCTCCACCGTCGAAGGCGGGTTGAAGGGGCTGCTGAAGCTGGTCTTCCCCTTCATCCCGGGCTGAACCTGCACGTTCAGCCATTGCTGGCTACCATCGCGGCGCCCCCTTCCACCCGCGAACCGTGCCATGAACATCATCCGCCCCGCCCTGCTGCTTGCCCTTGCCGCCCTGCCGTGGAACGACTGCGCCGCGCAGGCCGTCAGTTCGCCGCTGGTGCAGGCGCCGGTGGCCGTGCGCGAACAGCCGCTGGCCAGCGGCGCGGTCACCCACCAGGTGCAGCTGCCGGCCGAGCCGGGGCAGGCCGCGGTGGTGGTGCGTTCGATCCAGCCGGACAACGTGGCCGGCAACTACCGCATCGACTTCAACGCGCTCGACGTCGATGGCGACGGCTTCATCAGCCGCGACGAAGCGCAGGCCAACCCCGCACTGGCCGACGAATTCAATTCGCTCGATACCGCGCGGCGCGGCAAGCTGGCGCGCGAACAACTGGCCGGCTGGCTGCTGCACTGAACCGGCAGGTGCGCTCCCGCGCCATCACAGCCCCGAGGCGCGCTTCCAGAACAGCGACAGCAGCGGCGGCATGTGCCCGGCCAGCCCCAGCAGTGCGCCGCGCGCCAGGGTCAGGTGCATCTCGTCATTGGAGAACACCTTGTTGATCGCGTCGAAGCCGTAGGCGGCCACCGTGTTCTCGCTGCGGCGGTTGCGCGCCCAGCGCCGCAGGTGGTGCGGCGCAGCCCAGTCCGCGTGCCGTTGCCGTGCATCGCGCACCAACGCGCGCAAGCCGGCGACGTCGCGCAAGCCGAGGTTGACGCCCTGCCCGGCCAGCGGGTGCACCACGTGCGCGGCATCGCCCAGCACCAGCACGCGGCCGGCGACGTAGTCCTTAGCCAGTTGCCGGCGCAGCGGGAACGCTGCGCGCGGCGACACCGGGCGCATCGCACCGAGGCGGCCGGCGAAGGCGTTGGTGAGTTCGCGGCCGAAAGCGTCGTCGTCCAGCGCCAGCACGCGTTCGGCTTCGACATCGGGCAGGGTCCAGACGATGGAACTGCGGTGCCGGTCGAAAGGCAGCACCGCCAGCGGGCCGGTGTCGAGGAAGCGCTGCCACGCGGTGTCCTCGTTCGGCCGCTCGCTTTCAACGTAACCGACCACGCCGCGCTGGCCGTAGTCGTGGCGCGATACGGCCAGCCCGGCCAGCGTGCGCAGGGTGGATTCGCCGCCATCGGCGGCGATGGCGATGGCCGCGTCGATGCAGCGGCCATCATCCAGGCGCAGGCGCACGCCGCGCTCGTCCTGCTCCATCGCCTCCACCCGCGCCGGGCACAGCAGCTGCACGCCGGCCGCCGGCAATGCGGCCCACAGGCGATCCACCAGCAAGCCGTTCTCGACGATCCAGCCCAGTTCGCGGCGCGCCAGCGCATCGGCGTCGAAGGCCAGTTCGCCGCCGCCGGCCGCGTCCCATACCCGCATGCGTCGATAAGCGTGGGCACGCGCCTGCTGCACCTGCTGCCACACGCCCAGCGCATCCAGCAGCGCGACGTTGTCGGGGGCAAAGGCGAACACGCGCAGGTCCGGCTTCTGCGCCGACCACGGCGCCGGTTCGCGGCCTTCGACCAGCGCAACCTGCAAGCCCTCGCGCGCCAGCATCAGCGCGCAGGCAGTGCCGACCACGCCGCCGCCGACCACCACCACATCCAGCATTCCACGGCGGCTCATTGCACCCGGCTCCTGCACAGTTCGGGCACTTGCCCGCGGAAACCCATCGCACCACCCACCAGAAACGATTGCAGCGGCGCAGCCTGCGCGGCGGCGACCAGGCCGAGGCTGCGCACGGGGCGCAGCAGCGGCGAAGCATTGCTGGTCAACCGCGCCAAGCCATCGGAAAAAGCCAGCGTCTGCTCGCGGTCCGGGCCGCGCCGCTGCACGTAGGTTCGCAGCAGCGCGTCGCTGCCGGGGTCCTGCCCGGCATCGCCAATCAATTCGGCCAGGGTCAGCGCATCGCGCAAACCGAGGTTGAAGCCTTGCGCACCGAGCGGATGGATGGTCTGCGCGGCGTTGCCGAGCAGCAGCGCGCGCTCGCCGACCAATTGCTGCGCCAGCACCTGAACCAGCGGGTAGGCGCTGCGCGGGCCACTTTCCAGCAAGCGCCCGGCGCGCCAACCCAGTACGTGCTGCAAACGCGCCAGCCATGCCGTGTCACCCAGCGCCAGCACCGCATCGGCCTCGTCGCGGGCGACGCCGTGGACCACGCCGAAGTGGCGGTCGCCGCGCGGCAGCAGTGCGGTCGGGCCGGTGTCGGTGAAACGCTCCCACGCGGTGCCATCCGGTGCTTTCGACAAGCGCAGCCGGGCGACGAACAAGGTCTGCCGGTAGTCGTGCTCGACGGTGCCGATGCCCAGCGCCTGCCGCACCGCGCTGCGGGTGCCGTCGGCGCCGACCACCAGTCGCGCGCGCAGGCGGCGTTCGCCGTCGGTATCAGCGACCAGCACTTCGCGACGACCATCGGCGCATTCGCCCAGCGCCACGAAACGCACCGGGCGGTAGCGGGTCAGGCGCTGCAATTCGCCGAGCCTGGCTTCCAGCGCGCGGCCGAAATCGCGCGCCACCACCACTTGCCCGAAAGCATCGCGGCCGTAGTCTTCGGCCTTCATCAGCACCCGGCCGAAATCGCCAGCGCGGCTGACGTGGATGCGGCGGATCGGGCCTTGCGCGCCTTGCAGCCGCTGCATCACGTCCAGCGCGGTCAACGCGTTGACCGTGGCGGCGGCGAAGCTGAGGTTGCGCTGGTCGAACACCGCCGGCAGTTCGCCGGCCGGGCTGGCTTCCACCAACCCCACGTCCAGCCCCAATTGGTCCAGTGCGATGGCGAGGCTGGCGCCGACCAGCCCACCGCCCACGATTACCACGTCATGCGACTTGTCACTCATGCCCGCCATGATAACGAGCGCCGCGCATGCGAAGAGGAACGCGCAATGAGCGGGGCACGCGCCCCCGCGCCGGCGTTCCGTGCCTTCGCCGCCCTTTGCGGACATAATGACGGCCTGATTGTCCACGAACCGCACACCGCCATGACCGCCAACGTCCAACGCGCCTTCGTCCTGTCCCTGCTCGTGCTGCTGATGCTCGGCACCCGCATCAACCACTTCGCGCCGATCCCGGATGCGTCATGGGCGGTGTTCTTCATCGGCGGCTTCCACCTGCGCAGCTGGACCCGCTGGGCGTTCCCGTTGCTGATGGTGCTTGCGGTGGTGATCGACTGGGCGGTCATCAGCGGCCAGGGCATGGACTTCTGGGGCCACTACTGCGTCTCCTCCGGCTACTGGGCGCTGGTGCCGGCGTATTTCGCGATGTGGGCCGGCGGCATGCTGCTGCGCCGCCTCTACAAAGGTGCCAGCTGGCGTGCACTGGGCCTGTTCGCCGCAACCCTAGTGGGCGCGGTGGTGATTTGCCACCTGTTCGCGCAGGGCGGCTTCTACTGGACCAGCAGCGTCGTCGCCGAGCCGACCGTCGCCGGCTGGGCCAAGAATTACTCCGATTGGCTGCTGCCGTACCTGCGCACCGCCGCCATGTACACCGGCGTTGCCGCGCTGGTGCAAGTTGCCGCCGAAGCCTTCGCGCGCCAGCCGGCCAGCGGCCGCATCGCCCACTGACGGCTCCCGCTCATGGGCAACCGCCTGTCGAAGATCTACACCCGCACCGGCGACGACGGCAGCACCGGGCTGGGCGATGGCAGCCGCACCGGCAAGGATTCGCTGCGGGTCAACGCCTACGGCACGGTCGATGAAGCCAACTCGGCCATCGGCGTGCTGCTGGCGGTGGAGTTGCCGGAAGACGTGCGCGAGCTGCTGACCACGATCCA
Source organism: Stenotrophomonas sp. (assembly GCA_034675465.1). Classification (GTDB taxonomy): domain Bacteria; phylum Pseudomonadota; class Gammaproteobacteria; order Xanthomonadales; family Xanthomonadaceae; genus Stenotrophomonas. Next base: position 438,338 of record JAUCDH010000015.1, read on the forward strand.
GCACCAGCTGTTCGACCTCGGCGGCGAGCTGTGCATCCCCGGCCACGCCGCGATCCAGGGCGATGACATCGACGCGCTGGAACGGCATCTGGACCGTTATAACGACGGCCTGCCGCCACTCAAGGAATTCATCCTGCCGGCCGGCGGTGAAGGCGCGGCGCGCTGCCACCTGGCGCGCACCATCGTGCGCCGTGCCGAGCGCGAGACCGTGGCACTGGCCCGCGCCGAAAGCGTGCGAGACGAAGCCGTGCACTACCTCAACCGCCTGTCCGACCTGCTGTTCGTGCTGGCCCGCGTGCTGGCCCGCGCCGGCGGCCATGGCGAAGTGACGTGGAAGCACGAGCGGCGGCGCGGTTGAGCCACGCCTGATACTTTCGCAGGGGGCGCCACGCAAAGCCCGGCATGCCCGGTTACAGTGCGGGGCATGCTTGTCTTCACCCACCCGGCCTGCTTCGGCCACGATCCCGGCCACGACCACCCCGAATCGCCCGAGCGGCTGCGCGCGGTGCTCGAGGCCCTGCGCAAAGCCTTCCCCGACCGGCTCGACTGGCGCGAAGCGCCGCCGGCCAAGCTCGGCGAACTGGCACGGGTGCACGAACGGGCGCTGATCGACGACATCCTGCAAGCGCAGGCCGAACCGCTGCGCCGCCTCGACCTGGACACCTTCATGTCGCCCGGCTCGGCCAGCGCCGCGCTGCATGCCGCCGGCGCCGGCGTGGCCGCCGTCTCGGCGCTGATGAACGGCCCGGACCGGCATGCATTCTGCGCGGTACGCCCGCCCGGCCACCACGCCACCGCCGACACCGCGATGGGCTTCTGCCTGTTCAACAACATCGCCGTGGCCGCCGCGTTCGCGGTCGAAGCGCATGGACTGGAGCGGGTGGCCATCGTCGATTTCGACGTGCACCACGGCAACGGCACCCAGGCGATCTTCCAGAACGACGCCCGCGTGGCCTACTTCAGCACCCACCAATCCGGCCTGTTCCCGCATTCGGGCAACATGCGCGAGCGCGGCGTCGGCAACATCCGCAACCTGCTGCTGCCGCCGGGCTGCGACAGCTTCCGCTTCCGCAACACCTGGGCCGATGAATTGCTGCCGCAGCTCGACGCCTTCGGCCCGCAACTGTTGTTCGTTTCCGCCGGCTTCGACGGCCACCGCGACGACCCACAGGCCGACCTGATGCTCGAAGCCGAGGATTTCGGCTGGCTCACCGCCGAACTGGCCACCCTCGCCGCGCGCCATGCGGGCGGCCGCGTGGTGTCCATGCTCGAAGGCGGCTACGACCTTCACGCCCTGCGCGAATGCAGCGTGGCCCACGTGCAGGCCCTGCTGGGCGGGTGACGCCGGCATGAACCCCCACCGCCGCCTTCATTGCCCCCATGCAGGGGATACGGCAAGCTAGCGGCCGTTTTCTCCCCGAAATGAACCGCGTGCGCCGAGCCCTTCGCCTGCTTCCCCTGCCCCTGGGCATCGCCATCTGCCTGCCCGCCCTGGCCGATGAAAAGCCGGTGAACTGGAACCTGTGCCCGGCCACCGACACGCTGCCGGCGTTCGACGATGCCCCCGCAGCCGACCCGGCCAGCGCCGCCAACCGCGATCAGTTGCCCACCGACATCGAAGGCGATGAGCTTTCCGGCACCAGCACCGTGCCGCAATACGGCGGCAACGTCGTACTCCGGCGCGGCGACCAGTTCATGGGCACCGAAGACATGCGCATGGACACCGAAACCGGCAATTACATCGCCGAAGGCAATGTGCGCTATTCCGATTCGACCCTTCGGCTGGTCGCCCAGCGCGCCGAAGGCAACATAGAAGCGGACATCCACAAAATCACCGGCATCCGCTACCAATTGGTGTCCCGACGCGGCAACGGCAAGGCCGACTCCATCGACCTGCAAGGCGCAGTCGGGCAGATGCACCACTCCACCTACACCACCTGCGATCCGTCGCAGCCGATGTGGACGCTATCCGCGCCACAAATTGAGGTGGACAACGACTCCGGCTTCGGTACCGCCCGCAATGCCGTGCTGCGCTTCGGCAAAGTGCCGGTGCTGTATGCGCCGTGGTTCAAGTTCCCGGTCGACGACCGGCGCATGACCGGCCTGCTTTATCCCAAGATCAGTACCTCCGGGCGCAACGGCTTCGACTACGCCCAGCCTGTCTATTTCAACCTCGCGCCGAACTACGACGACACCCTGACCCCGCGCTGGATGAGCCGGCGCGGCCTGCTGCTGGAAAACGAATTCCGCTACCTGTACGACGGCGGCCGCGGCCAGCTGGACACGGCGTGGATGCCCGACGACAAACTGCGCGATCGTGACCGCGGCAAGCTCAATTCAGCGGATACCACAACGTCAACCGCAACTGGCAGGCGCGCTCCAGCCTGGCGTGGGTCAGCGACGAGCGTTACCTCGAGGATTTCTCCAACCGCCTGACCGGCATCGCCGCCTCCAACCTGCAAAGCACCGCCGGCATCTATGGCACCGGCCGCAACTGGACCGCCGGCCTGATGGCCGACCGCTGGCAGCTGACCGACTACACCCTGACCGAGGCTGCCCTGCCCTACAGCCGCCAGCCGCGCCTGTTCGGCACGTGGAACGAGGGCTTCGGGCGCTGGCTCGAGGCCGGTATTTATGCCGAAGCGGTGCGTTTCCAGCATGACGACGTGCACGGCAAGTCCATCGTCAATGGCGAATACGTGCGCAACGGCAGCGTTGCGCCGATGGACGGCGGCACCCGGCTGGACGTCAAGCCCTACGTGTCGATGCCGCTGGCCGGCGCGTCGTGGTTCATCACCCCGACTCTGGCCTGGCGCTACACCGCCTACGACCTGGATCGCGGGCTGGCCGACGGCCTGCGCCGCGAGCAGTTGGTCGCCGCCGGCATCGACCCGGCCACCGCCACGCCGGAGCAACTGCGCGGCGACACCACGCCGCACCGCAGCCTGCCCATCGCCAGCCTCGACATGGGCCTGTTCTTCGACC
>JAUCDH010000016.1:0-91444 GCA_034675465.1 Stenotrophomonas sp.
GGCGTAAAACAAAACAGCGCAGAGCGGCTCCGCATCACGCGGAGCCGCCTTCCGAATCATCCATCACCAATGACGAATCAGGGCTTCACGAACCGCAGCGTCATCCGGTCGCTCTCGCCGATGGCCTTGTACTTCGCATCGTCGGCGGCGTCGTGGTTGTTGGACGGCGGCAGCGTCCACACGCCATTGGGGTGGTCCTTGGTGTCGCGCGGATTGGCGTTGACCTCGCTGCTGCCATCGAGCACGAAGCCGGCGGTCTCGGCCATTGCGATCACCTGCGCCTGACCGACGTAGCCGCTCTTGTCGCTCTCGTCCACGTCGCCATGGGCGCGGTGCTCGACCACGCCCAGCACGCCGCCCGGCTTGAGCACGTCGAAGAACGCGCGGAACATGCCCTGCGCCTGCCCGCTGCTGCGCCAGTTGTGCACGTTGCGGAAGGTCAGTACCAGATCGGCCGAGCCGGACGCGCCCAGCGACGGTGCGGACGGGTCATAGGCCACGACCGTGGCCTGGTCGAATTGCGCCGGAGCGGCGGCGAACTTCTTTTCCAGCCCGTCGCGGGCGCGCTGTTGGTAATCACGGCCGCCGCCGGCCGGCAGCGCCTGCGGATCGACCACGGCGGCCACGTAGCGCCCGTGGCCACGCAAGTAGGGTGCAAGGATCTCGGCATACCAGCCGCCGCCGGGAGTGATCTCGATCACCGTCTGTTGCGGCTGCACACCGAAGACTCCAGCGTTTGCAACGGGTGCCGGTACGGGTCGCGGGCGGCGTTGGCAGCATTGCGCCAGCCGCCGGCCACTGCGGCCTGCAACTGCACCGAAGCATCTGCCGCGCCGTGCATGGCGGCATGGTCGTGCTGCGCGTGGTGGTCGTGCGCCTGCGCGGCGGCGCGCGGCGCGGCCAGGGCCAGGCAGGCGCCAATGCCGAGTAGGCAGGCGGCGGCGAGCGGTGCGGGTGTGTTCATGGGCGTCGTCCAAGTTGGGTGGGGGCGAGCCTAGCACGCGCATGCAAGGCCGCCACAGCGGCGGATGTTCACATCGCGTTAGCGCGGGTGCGTGCTGCGGAACGCTGTTTTCGTCCGTGCGGCGCGGCGGCGGCGCACGCGCCGTCCATACTGTGGCGCCAGATTCCACGAGGAGACGCGCATGCCCCCATTCCGCGAAATCGGCCATTCCGGCCTGCATGTGGCCCCGCTCGCCCTCGGCGGCAACGTGTTCGGTTGGAACGTCGATGAAAAAACCTCCTTCGCCCTGCTCGATGCCTTCGTCGAAGCCGGCTTCAACCTGATCGACACCGCTGACATGTATTCGTCATGGGCACCGGACAACCGCGGCGGCGAGTCGGAGACGATCATAGGCCGCTGGTTGCAACGCAGCGGCAAGCGCGACCACGTGGTGCTGGCAACCAAGGTGGCCAAGTGGGCCGAGCGCCCCGGGTTGTCGGCCGACAACATCGCCGCAGCCATCGACGATTCGCTGCGCCGGCTGCAAACCGACGTGGTCGATTTGTACCAGGCGCACGAGGACGATGAATCAGTGCCGCTGGAGGAAACCCTGGGTGCGTTTGCGCGGCTGATCGACGCCGGCAAGGTGCGCGCCATTGGCGCATCCAACTACAGCGCCGCGCGCCTGCGCGATGCCTTGCAGGTGTCGGCCGACTACCACCTGCCGCGCTACGAGAGCCTGCAACCGGAATACAACCTCTACGACCGCGCCGGCTACGAGGCCGAACTGGAGCCGCTGGCGCGCGAGCAGGAACTGGGCGTGATCGGCTATTTCGCGTTGGCGCGCGGCTTCCTCAGCGGCAAATACCGCAGCGCTGCCGATGCCGGCAAGAGTAGCGTGCGCGGCGGCGAAGTGGCGGCGATGTACATCAACCCGCGCGGGCTGCGTATCCTTGCCGCGCTTGACGACGTGGCTGCTGCGCACAAAGCGACTCCCGCACAGGTGGCACTGGCATGGTTGATCGCACGGCCGGGCGTCACCGCACCGATTGCCAGCGCCACCACGGTGGAACAACTGCATGACGTGCTGGCCGCCGCGCGCTTGCAACTGTCGGCGCAAGACATCGCACAACTGGATGCAGCCAGCGCCGAATCCTGATGCCCTCGGTGGGAGCGAGCTTGCTCGCGATTGCTTCTGCGATAAGGCCAACCGCAAGCGCGAGCAAGCTCGCTCCCACACCTGGCGGCTCTACGGCACGTTTGCCACCACCGGCAGGGTGACGTGCATCAGGGTTGCATCGTCCGGGTCGGCCTTGACCTTGAAACCGAGCGTGCGGCACATCGCCAGCATCGTGCTGTTCTCGCGCAGCACCTGGCCTTCGACCATGTTCAGCCCCTGCCAGCCGGCGTATTCGATCATGATCTGCATCAGCTTCCAGCCGATGCCGTGGCCCTTCAGATCGGAGCGGATCAGGATGCTGTACTCACCGCGGTCGTAATCGGCATCGGCATGCAGGCGCACCGCGCCTAGCATGTCGCCATTCTTGGGGTCGATGGCGACCAGCGCGATCGAGCGCGCGTAGTCGAGTTGGGTCAGGCGGGCGATGAACTCGTGGCTGAAATGCTTGACCGACTGGAAGAAGCGCAGCCGCAGGTCGTCGTCGCTGACGCGGGCGAAGAACGCGCGGAACAGCGCGTCGTCCTCGGGCCGCACCGGCCGCACGAAGGCCTTGCCGCCGTCGGACAAATCAATCGTGCGCTCCCATTCGGTGGGATACGGGAAGATCGCGAAGCGCGGATGCCCGCGGCCCTTGTGCAGGCGCCGCACCGGGGCGATGGCGATGCGGGCGTCCAGCGCGATGACGCCGTTGCGGTCGGCCAGCAGCGGGTTGAGGTCCAGCGTGCGGATCTCGGGAATATCGGCGGCCAGTTGCGCCAGCTTGACCAGCACCAGCGCCACCGCACGCTCGTCGGCAGCGGGTACATCACCGTAGGCCTTGAGGATGCGCGCCACGCGGGTGCGGCCTATCACTTCATGGGCCAGCCGCAAATCCAGTGGTGGCAGCGCCAGGGTCTTGTCGTCGATGACTTCCACCGCGGTGCCGCCGCGGCCGAACACCAGCACCGGGCCGAATACCGCGTCGTCGGCGATGCCGGCGATCAGCTCGCGCGCCTTGGGCCGCAGCAGCGTCGGTTGCAGCAACACGCCTTCGATGCGCGCGTCCGGGCGCAATTCGCGCGCGCGTTGCAGGATTTCATTCGCCGCTGCCTGCACCGCCGGCAAGGTGCCGAGGTTCAGGCGCACGCCATCGACCACGGACTTGTGCGGGATGTCGGGCGAAAAAACCTTCACCGCGACGGTGGCACCCTGCTCCAGCAACGGTTGCGCCAGCTCCATCGCCTCCTGTGCATCGCGCGCGACCATCACCTCCAGCGATGGAATGCCATAGGCCTGCAACAGCCGCTGCGTCGCCACCGGGTCCAACCATTGCTGGCCGTTGTGCAACGCGGCCTCCACCAGTGCGCGTGCGGCGGCGGCATCGACGCTGAAATCGGCCGGCAGGCTCGGCGGCGTTTCCATCAACGCTGCCTGCGCCTGCCGGTAACGCACCAGGTGCTGGAAACCGCGCACCGCCTCGGCCTCGCTCGGATAAGTGGGAACGCGCGCGGTGTTGAGCGTGGCGGTGGCCTGCTCGTCGTTGCCCAACCAGACCGCGAACACCGGCTTGTCGCGCAGGTGGCGCGGGCGCAGGCCGAGGCTGCGGGTCAGCGCCTGCGCGGCGTCTGCCGAGGAGGTGAACGCGGTCGGCACGTTGATCACCAGCAGCGCGTCGTTGGCTTCGTCGGCCAGCAGCGCTTCCACCGCGGCGGCGTAACGCTCGCCGTCGGCATCGACGACGATGTCCACCGGATTGTCGCGTGACCAGCCCTGCGGCAGCGTCGCGTCCAGCCGCTCGATGGTGGCCGGCGACAAGCCTGCCAAGGTGCCGCCCAGCGCTTGCAGGCGATCCACCGCCAGGCGGCCGACACCGCCGCCGTTGCTGAGGATCGCCAGCCGCTGGCCGGGGAACGTGCCTAGCCGCCCCAGCGTTTCGGCGGCGGTGAACAACTCGTCCAGCGCATTGACTCGCAGCAGGCCGGCACGGTTGAACGCGGCGCCATACACCGCATCCGGCGCGGCCAATGCCTGTGCGTGTGAATCGCCACCAACCTCGGCCGCGTGCGGCTGGCGGCCGGACTTGACCACCACCACCGGCTTGGCGCGCGCCGCCGCGCGGGCGGCGGACATGAACTTGCGTGCGTCGCTGATTTGATCGACGTAGAGCAGGATGGCGCGGGTGCGGTAGTCGCTGGCGAAGTAGTCGAGCAGGTCGCCGAAATCCACGTCCAGCGCGTCGCCCAGCGACACCACCGCGGAAAAGCCGACCGAACGCGCCACGCCCCATTCCACCAACGCGGCGGCGACCGCACTGGATTCGGAAATCAGCGCGAGGTCACCGGCCTGCGGCGTGTGCGCGGCAATGGAGGCATTGAGCCGCGCGTGCGGGGCGATCACGCCCAAGCAGTGCGGGCCCAGCACGCGCATGCCGCGGGGCCGCGCCGCCGCCGCCACCTGCGCGGCCAGCGAACCGGGGCCGTGGCCCAGCCCGGCGGTGAGGATGATGGCCCCGGCCACGCCCAGCTCGGCGGCCGCGGCCACCACCTGCGGCACCATCGCCGCCGGGGTAGTGATGACCACCAGGTCCGGCACCCACGGCAGGTCGCGGAGCCGCTTGACCGTGCGCATGCCGTCGATCTCGGCATGGCGTGGGTTGACCCAGCCGACCTGCCCGGCGAAACCGCCCGCGCGCAGATTGCGCACCACCGCGCGCCCGGCCGAACGCTCGCGCGGGCTGCCGCCGACCACGGCCACGGAACGGGGACGGAACACGGTCTGCAGGTGGTAGATGCTCATTGCGGGGCCGGCGGCGGGAACGTGCCCAAAGGTACACGGTGCGCGGATGGATGCGGGATGCGCTGGATCAACCGGTTTTCCAATGCCCGGGGCCGCGCGATAATCTTTCCACCCATCGACCACCGCATTCGCCACCGTCCCTCACGGCGGAGCGCGGCGCTCTTCCCTCCCCCTTTCAAGAGTACGAACCCGATGCATGGCGGCGGTCTGGAGCTGGCCCTGGTACTGCTGCTGGCGGCGGTGATCGCCGTACCGGTGTTCAAGCGTTTCGGGCTGGGCGCGGTGCTCGGCTACCTGGCCGCCGGCGTGGTGCTGGGGCCGCACGTGCTGGGCTTCGTGCAGGACGCCGAGCGCATCCTCAACGCCGCCGAGATCGGCGTGGTGATGCTGCTGTTCGTGATCGGGCTGGAGCTGTCGCCGTCGCGGCTGATGGTGATGCGACGGCCGGTGTTCGGCGGCGGCAGCGCGCAGGTGTTGCTCAGTGCCGCGGCATTGGGCGGACTGTTGCTGCTGTACCACTTCCACTGGAAGAGCGCGCTGGTGGTGGGCACCGCACTGGCGCTGTCCTCCACCGCGGTTGGCCTGCAACTGCTGGCCGAGCACAAGGCGCTGAACAGTGACTACGGCCGCTTCGGCTTCGCGATCCTGTTGTTCCAGGATCTGGCCGCGATTCCGCTATTGGCGGCGATCCCGCTGCTGGGCGGCATCCGCAACGCCACCCTGACCTGGCAGAACGCCGCCGCCGCGCTGGGCGCGTTGGCGCTGGTGATCCTGCTCGGGCGGCCGGTGCTGCGCTACCTGTTCCGCAGTGTGGCGCGCACGCGCATGCCGGAGGTGTTCACCGCCAGCGCCCTGCTGGTGGTATTGGGCACCGCGTTTCTGATGCAGAAGGCCGGGCTGAGTGCCAGCCTCGGCGCATTCCTGGCCGGCGTGCTGCTGGCCGATTCGGAATTCCGCCACGAGATCGAATCGCAGATCGAACCGTTCAAGGGCCTGCTGCTGGGGCTGTTCTTCATCGCCGTGGGCATGGGCATCGACCTGGACCGCGTGGCCGCCGAGCCGGCGCTGGTCGCCATCGGCGTGGCGGCGTTGCTGCTGGCCAAGTTCGGCATCCTGCTGCTGGTCGGGCTGGCCGCGCGGCTGCCGCTGCGCAGTGCGCTGATGCTGGGCAGCGTGTTGTGGCTGGGCGGCGAATTCGCCTTCGTGGTGTTCAACGAGGCCGAACGGGTCAAGCTGCTGGACCGCGCCGACCACGACCGGCTGGTGGCCATCGTCGGCCTGTCGATGGCGCTGACGCCGCTGCTGATGATCGGCCTAAAGCACCTGCTGCAAACGCATGCCCCGCGCGTGGCACCCGCGCCCGCGGCGGACGACCTGCGTGAGGCCCAGGCACAACACCCGCAGGTATTGATTGCCGGCATGGGCCGCTTCGGCCAGATCGTCGCGCGCCTGTTGACCGCGCAGCGCATCCCGTTCGTGGCGCTGGAATCGGACCCGGGTACGGTCGAGGACCTGCGCCGCTTCGGCAACCAGCTCTACTACGGCGACCCGTCGCGCGCGGATGTGCTGCGCGCGGCCGGCGGCGAGCAGATCCGCGTGTTCGTGATGGCGATGGACGACCCGGACACCAACCTGCGCGCGGTGCGGCTGGTGCGCCGGCTGTACCCGCAGGCCCGGGTACTGGCCCGCGCCCGCAACCGCCAGCACGCGTGGAAGCTGATGGACATGTCGGCCGAACCGTTCCGCGAGGTTTTCGGCTCCAGCCTGGAAATCAGCGAGCGCGTGCTGACCGCGCTGGGCATTCCCGAAAGCACCGCGCGCGCGCACGTGCGCCGCTTCCGCGAGCACGACGAGAAGCTGCTCAAGGCCCAGCACTTGGTCTACGACGACGAGGCGGCGGTGATCCAGACCTCGCGCGACGCCCGCACCGACCTGATGCACCTGTTCGAGGCCGACGTCGGCGACAGCGGCGTGGTGGCGGAGAAACCGGCACCGGGTGGCGAATAGCCCTCGATCACCCGGCCGGCGATCGGCACCCACCCGACGGCAGGAAGAATCGCCGCTCAAAGATTCAGCATCTCCGGCGTGGACTTTGCGTAATCACCAATGCCGATGGCACTGAAACGCGCATTGGCCGCATCGATCTTCGCCTGCTCCGATGGCCGGGAACGACGCCATCGCCAGCTGCCGCTGCAGCTGGCCCACTCCCGGCCGCGCATCGCCCGCTTCAGGTTCCACGCCAGCGCCGCGATCGTGACTTCCGTGGCGGCACCCGCCAGACCGTGCAGCAGGAACCGCGGGTGTTCGAAGATCCGCTACTTCAGCCCGGCAAACGGATGCTCCCCCGTGCCGCAAGTCGTCGCGGTGCAGTACAGCTTTCGGGCTCGCCACCATCTGGAACCTGGAGTCTGGAACCGTCCACGGCCACCCGCTCGCCGCGCACCAGACCCACGGCTTGGCAGAAACGCACGAACTGAGCGCCGGCGCGCTTGATTGCGCCGCCATTGTCGCGGCGGAACCGGGCGATGGTCTTGTGCTCCGGTGCCAGCCGGTTGAGCAGCCACATCACCTCAACGTTGCGTTGACACTCACGTTCCAACCGGTGCGAGGAGCGCACTTGGTGCAGGTAGCCGTACAGGTACCGCTTGAGCAGGTCGGCCGGATCGTACGGCGGGTGGCCCGTCGCCTTCGGCCGGGCCTTGCCGAACCCCAGTGTGGCCAGCGGCAGTCGGGCCACGAACGCCTCGACCACCCGGCACACGTGCTCGGCCGGGACCAACTCATCCAGCGACAGCGGAAACAGCGTTGACGGGTTCCGGTCCTCCCCGCAGGCGTAGCCCACCAAAAGCAATGCCCGCAACTTGCGTTGCGGGCATCGTCTTCAACTTTCAGCTCCGGGGGTCGGTGCTTTTACACAGACTGGTTTGCGGGGCCTTTTGTTGCAGTGACGCCGGATTACTGGTTCGGCTGGAACGCCAACGTGCGGCGGGTGGTGGTCGGGCTGCTGATCGGCTCGAAGCGCCAGCGCTTGACCGCGTTGATCGCCTCGCGGTCGAACACGCGCGGTGGGGTGGCGCGCAGCACGCGGGCGTCGGTGACCGAGCCGTCCATGCCGACGGTGATTTCCACCAGCACTTCGCCGGAGGTGCCCGAGCGCAGCGCTTCGGCCGGGTAACGCGGGGCCGGCGTGCTCACCGCGCGCAGGGTCGGTGCCGCTGCCGGCTTCGGCGCGGCCGCGGCAGCCTGTTGCGCGGCGGCGGCGCGGGCGTCGGCCTCGCGCTTGGCGGCGGCCTGGCGTTCGGCTTCCAGGCGCTCGCTCTCGCGGCGTGCGGCTTCCTGGCGTTCGGCCAACTGCTGCGCGGCGGTGGCTTCGGCGGCTTGCTGCTGGGCCAGACGCTGTTGTTCGACCTGCTGCTTGGCGCGGTTTTCGGCGTCCTTCTCTTGGCGCGGTCGGCTTCATCGACGGTGCGCTTGGCGGCCACCTGCATGGCGTTGGTGATGCCTTGCTTCAGGCGCGGCAATGCCGGGGCAGTGGCATCCACTTTTTCGATCAGCGCGACCAGCCGCTCGGCCTCGGTGAAGTCCTCGCGGTTCAGGCTCTGCTCGGCGGCGATCAGGGTATAAGGCTGCAAGTCGGTCAGCGCGCTCTTCACCGAGGCGTCGTCGGGCAGCTTGTCGCGCAGGGCGAGGTAGTACTCCATCGCGTTGTCGCCGGCCGGCGCGTACATGCGGTTCTCGCGCAGCGCGGCGCTGGCCGCGTCGCGCAGGTCTTCGGTGCCCATTGACTGCACCTTGGCTGCCACCGCCGGTTCGGCAGGCTTGGCGGCGGGCTTGGCCGCCGGTGCGGCGGTGTCGGCCGGTGCGGATTCGTCCGTGCCCGAGCAGGCGGCCAGCGCGACGGCCAGCAGGGCGGGCGCCAGCAGGCGCGCCTTGCGATGAATGGAAACGTGCGACATCAATCTTCCCCTTGAATCGACCAATGCGGAGGTGTGGGTGCCCGGGGCGGTGCAGGTGCGCGGCGTTTCCCGACGCCGGCCGGTCCCGGTGCAAAGAGCGAATCTAGCATTGCCACCTCTGGCTGCACGATGCGCAGCGCATGGTAGGCACAAAAAGCGATGGCCGTCACGGTAGGGCGGCCGGCGCGGGCTTCAGTGGCCGTTCGACTTGGCCTGTCCGCCGGCCATCAACCGGTCGGTCCCGGCGATACCGATGGCCGACAGGATGAACACGCAGTGGATGATGGTCTGCCACATCACCCCGTCTGAGGTGAGCTTGGTGCAGGCGGTGCCGGCGGCCAGTTCCGGGCTGCACAGTGGCAGGCCCAGCTGGCCGGCCTCGATGAAGGTCTTGAGCAGGTGGATCGAGGAGATGCCGATGATCGCCATCGCCAGCTTCACCTTCAGCACCGAGGCGTTGACGTGGCTGAGCCACTCCGGCTGGTCCGGGTGGCCTTCCAGTCCCAGTCGCGAGACGAAGGTTTCGTAGCCGCCGACGATCACCATCATCAGCAGGTTGGAGATCATCACCACGTCGATCAGCCCCAGCACGATCAGCATGATCTGCTGCTCGCCCAGCGCGTTGGCGTCATGGATCAGGTGCCACAGCTCCTTGCCGAACAGGAACACGTAGACGCACTGCGCGACGATCAGCCCCAGGTACAGCGGCAGCTGCAACCAGCGCGAAGCGAAGATCAGCGAGGGAAGTGGGCTTAACGGCTTGTGGTTGGACATGGCGGGGGAATGCTGCGTTGCGGGGACGCGGCAGGTTAACGGTCGTCCGCCGGGCTGCCAAGGGTTGCCGCAGTGGTGCCAGCCCAGCCCGGCGGGGCGCATTCATGATCGACATCCATTACTGCCCAACACTCACAAGATCATCCTGTCCCTCGAAGAGGCTGGGCTGGACTACCGCACCCACCCGGTCAGCATCGGCAAGGGCGACCAGTTCCAGCCGGATTTCCTCGCCATTTCGCCGAACAACAGGCTGCCGGCCGATTTCGATGCCTTCCCGCACCTGCACCGCTGGCACCGGAGCATCGCCGAGTGCCCGGCCACGCAGCGGCCTGCGCCATTGGCCCGACGGTCAACCCGGATACAGGCAAACCGTTGAGCGAGGAGGTGCGACGGCAGTTGTTCGGGCAGTGGCGACGAAGCCCGTCACGGGAACCGGAGGAAACCGGGGGTGGGAGCGGCCGCGATTGATCCTGCGCAATGCCTGCTCCGGTTGCGGCCTCTACGCTGCCTGCAAACCACAGGGGTCAGGGAGGGGAGCGATGCATCCGATTTTGCACGACATGCTGTTGCGGCCGGTGGGCTGGCTGACGATTTCCGGGGCGCTGATCATCGTCGGCATCCCGTTGTTCACGGTGCTGTTCATCCGCCGCAAGATGCGCGAGGACGAGCGGAACAAGCGTTGAGCGAACGGCCTGCGGGCGCCCGATGACGGCGAGGGTAGCCGGCGTCATCGCGCCCGTTGCGCGTAGCGGCGCGCGACCATCGCGCAGACGATCAGCTGGATCTGGTGATAGACCATGATTGGCAGCACGATTGCGCCGAGGCTGCCGCCGGCGAACAGCACCTTGGCGATCGGCACGCCGCTGGCCAGGCTCTTCTTCGATCCGCAGAACACGATGGGAATCTCGTCCTCGCGGGTGAAGCCCAGCCGCCGCGCCAGCCAGGTGATGCCGGGCATGGCAATGGCCAGCAACACGGCCGACACCAGCACCACGATCAGCAGTGAGCCGATGGGCGTGTTGCGCCACAGGCCTTCGCTGACCGAGGTGCCGAACGCGCCATACACCACCAGCAGCACCGTGCCCTGGTCGGTGTAGCGCAGCAACGCGCGCCGCTTTTCCACCCAGCGTGCCAACCACGGCCGCAGCAGGTGGCCGGTGACGAACGGAGCCAGCAGCTGCAGCATGATCGCGCCGACCGCGTGCAGCGGATCGGCGAGGCCGCCTTGCGAGCCGGCCAGCAGGCCCATCAGCAGCGGGGTCAGGAACACGCCGAGCAGGCTGGACAGCGATGCGGCGCATACCGCCGCCGGCACGTTGCCGCGGGCCATTGAGGTGAAGGCGATCGACGATTGCACGGTGGAAGGCAGCGCGCACAGGAACAGCACGCCGAGGTACAGCTCCGGCGTCAGCAGCCAGCCGTCCAGCGGCTTGAGCGCCAGCCCCAGCAGTGGGAACAGCACGAAGGTGCAACACAGGATCAGCAGGTGCAGCCGCCAGTGCAGCAGGCCGGCGACGATGGCCTCGCGCGGTAGGCGTGCGCCGTGCAGGAAGAACAGCGCGGCGATCGCCCAATTGGTGAAGCGGTCCAATCCGTGCGCGGCGCTGCCGGTCATCGGCAACAGCGTCGCCAGCACGACGGTGGCGAGCAGGGCGAGGGTGAAGGTGTCGGGCAGCAGGTGGCGCATGGGGGATCGGGATGAGGAAGAGGAGCAGGTAGCACGCAGGCTGTGCTTCCTTCGCTGGCTCAACCTGGGCTATTCCCCGTCCAGTGCCTTGCGTACCACCGGTTCCAGTGAACCCAACCCGGCATCGCGGCCGAATTGCAACGCGCCTTCGGCGGATGCGCCCTCCACGCGCGCGCGCGCCAGCGCCAGCAAGGCACCGACGCGGTTGCCCGAGGCGCAGTGCAGCAGCGTCGTGCCGGCATCCTGCTTGAGCAGGCGGTCGAGCGTGCGCGCATTGGCCTCGTTGATGTCACTGGCGCCATTGATGGGCAGCCGCACGTAACGCAGGCCGAGTTTTTCGGCGGCGGCCTGTTCGTCGTAGCCCCGGTCTTCCCGTGGCGCGCGCAGATCAATGACGGTGGTGACGCCGGCCTTGGCGATGTCCTGCAATTGCCGCGCATCGGGTTGGCCGCCGGTGAGCAGGTTGGGGCGCGGCTGCCTCAATGCCTGTCCGGAGGCGGCGGCGCTGCTCGAGCATGCAAATGACAGAATCAGGAGCATCGGGAGGTGCTTCATCCACGGTTTCCTCGGTTTGGGCTTCAATGCATCGCTGCGCGGGCCTTGAGCAGTTCGCGCAGTTCGTATTTGTCGGTGTCGTCCAGCCCCTGCTGGCGTTGCTTGGCTTGCAGTTCGTCCAATCGTTGTTGCAGCAGTTGCTTTTCCAGCTGGGCGATGGCGTCGTGCAGTTCCTGTGCCCAGCTGGCCTCGTCGCCGGGCAAGTCGAGCGCGGCCAATTGATGCAGCGCGGCTTGCTCTTCGCGGCCATCGAAGTGTTGCAGCAGCGCGCCGGTGCTGATGTCCGGGCGCTGCTGCACCAGATCCAGCAGTTCCAGCAGCAGTTCGATGCCCGGCAGGCGCAGGCCGGCGACGGCGTGGTGGCCTTCCAAGCTGGCAGCCAGCGAGGGTTGTTGCAACAGCAGTGCGATGGCGGCGCGCACGAGGCTACGTTTCTGCACCGGCGTGGTTGGCGCACGGCGCGGTGCGAAGTTGGCCGCAGGCGTGTTGGCCTGCGTGCGGCCAACGCCGGTCAGCCGTGCCAGTTCCTGCTTCATCAAATCGCCGAACGCGCCATCGGGAATCTGCGCCAGCATCGGCTTGGCGTGTTCGGCCAGCCGCGCTTTGCCGTCGAGCGTGCCGAGGTTGATGTCGCGGGTGAGTTCGTCGAAAAAGAATTGCGACAGCGGCGTGGCCTGCTTCAGGCGCGTGTCGAAAGCGTCCGCGCCTTCCTTGCGCACGATAGTGTCCGGGTCTTCGCCATCCGGCAGGAACAGGAAAAACGCCTGCCGCCCGTCCTTCATGCGCGGCAGCACCGATTCCAATGCGCGCCAGCCGGCTTTGCGCCCGGCGTTGTCGCCGTCGAAGCAGAAATACACATCCGGCGCGTTGCGAAACAGCAGTTCGGCGTGGTCCGGCGTTGTCGCCGTGCCCAGCGTCGCCACCGCTTGGGTGACGCCGAACTGGAACAGGCTGACCACGTCCATGTAGCCCTCAACGACGATGAGCCGCTCAATCTTCTGGTTGGCTTGCCGCACTTGCCACAGGCCGTACAACTCGCGGCCTTTGTGGAACAGTGCGGTCTCCGGCGAGTTCAGGTATTTCGGGCCGTCGTCTTTTTCCATGACGCGGCCACCGAAGGCGATGACGCGGCCACGGCGGTCGAAGATGGGGAACATCACTCGGTCGCGGAATTTGTCATAGACGTGGCCGCGGTCGTTCTTCGAGAACATGCCAACGCGGTCAAGCAAGCTCATGCGCCGTGGGTCGGTGCCGAGTGCGTCTTTCAGTGCGCTGTAGCCATCCGGCGCGTAGCCGATGGAAAAGCGCGCGCGCGTTTGCGCATCCACGCCGCGCCCGTCGAGGTAGGCACGGGCTTTGTCGCTGCTTTCAAGGTGTTTGGCGAAGAAGCGGCTGGCCGCATCCAGCGCGGTGTAGAGGTCGCGGCTGTCGTCTTGTTGTTGCTGGCTGCGCGGGTTGGCATCGCGCGGCACTTCCATGCCCGCGCGCTTGGCCAGTTCTTCGACGGCATCGAGAAATTCGAGGCGGTCGTAATTCATCAAGAAGCTGATGGCGGTGCCGTGCGCGCCGCAGCCGAAGCAGTGGTAGAACTGCTTGGTCGGCGACACCGTGAAGCTGGCCGAGCGCTCGTCGTGAAACGGGCAGCGTGCCGAATATTCCTTGCCCTGGCGTTTCAGCGGCACGCGCGAGCCGACCACTTCGACGATGTCGGAGCGGGCGAGCAGGTCGTCGATGAAAGCGTCGGGAATGCGGGCCATAACAGACGCATAGGATGCCATGCGCGTGGCGCTGGCGAGGTGTGTTGTAGGTGCGTGTGGGTGCCGACCGTTGGTCGGCACAAATCCATCAGCCCACATCAAACTTGGCTGCATTGTCCGGCCAACGGCCGGACACCGCAGAGTGTTAGTCAGCGCGGCAGATTCAGCCCGCCAGCGCCTGCTTCACCAACTTCGACACCAGCCCCATGTCGGCCTGCCCAGCCAGCAGCGGCTTGAGCACACCCATCAGCTTGCCCATGTCGGCGGCACTGACCGCGCCGGTCTGGGCAATGGCGGTATTGATGGCGGCCAGAATTTCCGCCTCGCCCATCTTGGCCGGCAGGTAGCGCTCAATCACCACGATTTCATCGCGCTCCACCTTGGCAAGGTCTTCGCGGTTGGCGGCTTCGTACTGGCTCACCGAGTCCTTGCGCTGCTTGACCATTTTGTCCAGCACGGCGATGACGGCGGCATCGTCCAACTCGATGCGCTCATCGACTTCACGCTGCTTGATGGCGGCGTTGATCAGGCGAATCACGCCGAGGGAATGCTTGTCGCCGCCTTTCATTGCGGCCTTCATGTCGTCGGTCAGTTGTTGTTTCAGGCTCATGGAGCACCTCGTTGCGGCATGGAAATACGGGGTTTGCGCGCATGGCGCGGGAACGCAAAAAGCCGGCGACGCTTGCGCGTGCCGGCTTTCACTCCGGTGCGGAAGGCCGTGGCCCCCCGTTCAGGAGTTGCGTCCGATCAGTACAGGCGCTGACGCTTGGTGACGTCGCGCGAGGAACGACGCAGCTGGCGCTTCACGGCAGCAGCGGCCTTGCGCTTGCGTTCCTGGGTCGGCTTTTCGTAAAACTCGCGCTTGCGGGTCTCGGCCAGCACGCCGGCCTTTTCGCAGGTGCGCTTGAAGCGGCGGAGAGCAAACTCGAAAGGCTCGTTCTCGCGGACTTTGACGCTGGGCATGGAATCTCCGGGACACAGTGATACCGGGTCACGCCCGGCGAGCCGCGCATTATAGCGGCTTCGGCGGCGCGTGCAAGTGGGGCGGGTAGGCGGGGCCGGGCAACGGGTTCACAATGACGGCATGAAAGTCCTCGGCATCGAATCTTCCTGCGACGAAACCGGCGTGGCGGTCTACGACACGGCGCTGTCCGGCGCTGCGGCGCTGCGTGCCCATGCGGTCTACAGCCAGATAGCGTTGCACGCCGAATACGGCGGCGTAGTGCCGGAGTTGGCCAGCCGCGACCACGTGCGCAAGACCCTGCCGCTGATCCGGCAGACCCTGGACGAGGCCGGCATTGCCGTGTCCGAGATCGACGGCGTGGCCTACACCGCCGGCCCCGGGCTGGTCGGCGCGCTGCTGGTTGGTGCGGGCGTGGCGCGCTCGCTGGCGTGGGCGTTGGACGTGCCGGCCATCGGCGTGCACCACATGGAAGGCCACCTGCTGGCGCCGCTGATGGAGGACGACCCGCCGCAGCCGCCGTTCGTGGCCCTGCTGGTTTCCGGCGGGCACACCCAATTGGTGGCGGTGGATGCGATCGGCAGTTACCGCCTGCTCGGCGAAACCCTGGACGACGCCGCCGGTGAGGCTTTCGACAAGACCGCCAAGCTGATGGGCCTGCCGTACCCAGGTGGCCCGCAGTTGGCCAAGCTGGCCGAAATCGGTACGCCGGGGCGCTTCAAGTTCGCCCGCCCGATGACCGACCGGCCGGGGCTGGATTTCAGCTTCTCCGGCCTGAAGACCCAGGTGCTGCTGGCCTGGCGCGACAGCGACCAGAGCGAGCAGACCCGCGCCGACATCGCCCGCGGCTTCGAGGACGCGGTGGTGGACACGCTGGCGATCAAGTGCGAACGCGCGCTGGATGCCGCCGGCTGCGACGTGCTGGTGGTGGCCGGCGGCGTGGGCGCCAACAAGCGCCTGCGCGAGAAGTTGCACGTTGCCGCGCAGCGTCGTGGCGGCCGCGTCTGCTTCCCGCGCCCCGCGCTATGTACCGACAACGGCGCGATGATTGCGTTTGCCGGCGCGCTGCGCCTGCAAGCCGGTCAACACACCCCGGCGGAAGTGAAGGTGGTGCCGCGCTGGGACATGGCGACGCTGCCGCCGTTGGCGGTAGCACGGGAATAGGGAATGGAGAAACGGGAATCGTGAAAGCGCGGTTCCCGCTGCCGTTACCATTCCCTTCCTCGGTTCCCCATTCTCGGCTTCACACATGGACAAAGTCTTCATCGAAGGCCTCGAAATCGACGCCCTCATCGGTATCTACGACTGGGAGCGGCGTATCCGCCAGACGTTGGTGTTCGACTTGGAAATGGGCTTTGACAACCGCAAGCCCGCCGCCAGCGACGACATTGCCGACACGCTCAATTACAAGGCGGTCAGCAAGCGTTTGATGGAATACGTGCGCGGCTCGGATTTCGGGCTGGTGGAAACGCTGGCCGAGCGCTGCGCACAAATCGTGCTGGACGAATTCGACGTGCAGTGGCTGCGGCTGAAACTGAGCAAGCCCGGCGCGGTGCGCGGCGCGCGCGCGGTGGGCGTGGTGATCGAGCGCACGCGCGCGGCGTGAGGCCGCATCGATGTGCATGGTCGCGTGGCGTTTACGCGCGCCCCTGTACGCTGCGGCATCGTCTTCATGCGCTTCATGCGCGGCCACATGGGGTCTTGCGGCTGCAACCTTGCGGCTGGCAAGCGTGCCCGCGAACTCCTGGACGTGGTTGCGGCGGCTTGCCGGCGGGGCGCATGGGCGGTCTTCGAACGCGATACGGGAGTGACAACGAATGATGCAAGCGGTAGTGGCGGCGCAGTGGCTTGGGCAATTGCAGGGCAGGCTGGAGCCTTATCCCTGGGCGTGGACCGCCCTCACCCTGGCCGGGTTGTTGCTGGCCGCCGGGATGGCCAACTGGCTCACCAAGCGGGTGCTGTTGCGCGGGCTGCGCCGTTTGCTCAACCGCCTGCACGGCGCCGATACCGGCCGCGGCAGCCACCTGATGCGGGTGATCGCGCGCCTGTCCAACGTGGTGCCCAGCCAGGTGATCGCCAGCGGCATCCGGCTGGTGCCGGACCTGCCGCCGGGGCTGGTGGCCTTCGTCGGCGGCGCCTGCCAGGCGTGGGCGGTACTGACGGTGGCACTGGCCGTCGCGCATGCGCTGGATGCAGCCAACGCCCTGTATGACCGCCGCTCCGACGCGCGCAACAAGCCGATCAAGGGCTACCTGCAAGTGGCGAAAATCGTGGTCTTCGTGGTCGCCGGCTTGTCCATCGTCGCGACACTGGCCGGCGTGGACCTGCGCTACCTCGTCACCGGCCTTGGCGCGGCCACCGCGGTGCTGATGCTGGTCTTCCAGGACACCATCCTGTCGCTGGTGGCCAGCGTGCAGATCAGCGGCGACGGCCGCGTGCGCATCGGCGACTGGATCGAGATGCCCAGCCAGAACGCCGATGGCGACGTGATCGACATCGCCCTGCACACGATCACCGTGCAGAACTGGGACAAGACCATCACCACCTTCCCGACCCGGAAACTGGTCACCGAGTCGTTCAAGAACTGGCGCGGCATGCAGGAGTCGGGCGGGCGGCGGATCAAGCGCGCGCTGTACCTGGACCAGCACAGCATGCGTTTCCTCGACGACGCGGCGATGGCGCGGCTGGAGTGCTTCGGCCTGCTCGACGACTACCTGGCCGGCAAGCGCGAGGAACTGGCGCAGTGGAACGCGCAGGTCGCGCAGGCGCACCCGGAGGAGGTCAACGCGCGCCGGCTGACCAACCTCGGCACCTTCCGCGCCTACGTCGAGCGCTACCTGCGCAGCCACCCCGGCATCAACCAGGACATGACCCTGATGGTGCGGCAACTGGCGCCCACGCCGCAGGGGCTGCCGCTGGAGATCTACTGCTTCACCGCCTCGGTGGCGTGGGTGCAGTACGAGGCCGTGCAGGCGGACGTGTTCGACCACTTGCTGGCGATCCTGCCGGAGTTCGGCCTGCGCGTGTTCCAGGAATCCAGCGACGCCATGCTGATGGCCGCGCGCGAACGGCATGTGGCCGAGTAGCTTGAATGCCGCCCGGCCCCGGTCCTGACGGCAGGGAGTTAAGGTAACGCTGATCAAGTAGCTGTAGTGCTGGTATCGCCGGCCGACCGGCCCGAAGGATGCTTCTGGCCTGTTTCAGCGCAATATCAAACTCGATTTTGGGCGCCACTGGCCGCTTTCGCGGCTCTTGGGCGCCCAGCGGGCGCACCTATCCTGCCAATCGGGCACGCGCCAGGTACAAGTTCGCCAGCCCCAGTGCCACGAAGCTGCGGTTGGCGTTCTTGTCCAGCCCGCGGTAGCGCACCTTGGCAAAGCCCCACAGACGCTTCACCACCGCGAACACGTGCTCGACCCGGGCACGGACCTTGGACTTGTTGCGATTCCGGCTGCGCTCGGCCTCGTCCACCTCCCCCTGCTTGCGTACCCGCTGGTTGGTGAAGTCGCGCGCGTGCGGCGCATGGTCGCGGATCAGTGCCTTCTGGCTGGCGTAGGCGCTGTCGCCGTATACCCGCCGCTCCTCGCCATGCAACAGGTCTTCCAGCAGGTGCTTGTCGTGCACGTTGGCCGCCGTCACCGCCGCGCTGTGCACCAGGCCGGTTCGGCTGTCCACGCCGATATGCATCTTCATCCCGAAGTACCACTGCTGGCCCTTGCGGGTCTGGTGCATCGCCGGATCACGCGCCTTGCCCGCATTCTTGGTCGAGCTTGGCGCGCCGATGATCGTCGCGTCCACGATCGTGCCCGTGCCCACCTTCAGCCCCCGCGCCTGCAACTGCGCATTGACCTCGGCGAACAGTTCCGCGCCCAACTCGTGCTGCTCCAGCAGACGCCGGAACTTCAGCAGCGTCGTCGCGTCCGGCGCCCGCTCCCGGCCCAGGTCAATGCCCACAAACCGCCGCAGCGCCGTGCTGTCCAGCAACGCTTCCTCGCACGCCTCGTCAGCCAGGTTGAACCAGTGCTGCACGAAGTACATCCGCAGCATCCGCTCCAGCCCGACCGGCGGCCGGCCCTTGCCCGCCTTGGGGTAGTACGGCTCGATCACCGCACACAGTGCCGACCACGGCACGATCTGCTCCATCGTCGCCAGGAACACATCCCGCCGCGTCGGCCGCCGGTGCTGCTCGAACCCCGCGCCCTGATCGGCGGCCATCGCCAACGTCTGCTGCTTCATCGATCCCTTCCGGTCAAGGCGGCTATGCACCAATCTTCGCAGCTGCGTGGGACTTTTTCAGCGTTGCCTTAACGAACGTGGCGCTAGAATCCGCGCCTTGAAGCGCTTCGCATGAAGGATGGCCGGTGGCCGACGACCGCATCGAACCCCTGCTTGCCCGGATGACGCTGGAGGAAAAGGTCGGCCAGTTGGGCGTGTTCGCCGACATGGTCCGTCCGTTCGCCCCCGACGTGAACCCCGAAGCCAACATGCGCAACGCCGAGCAGGTGCTGGAGCAGGTGCGCGCCGGCCGCGTGGGCTGCCTGTTCAACGGCGTCGGCGCGGCGCAGGGCCGCGAGATCCAGCGGGTGGCGGTGGAGGAGAGCCGGCTCGGCATCCCGGTGGCGTTGGCCGCCGACGTGATCCACGGCATGCGCACGGTGTTCCCGATCCCGCTGGGCGAGGCGGCCAGCTTCGAGCCGGAGCTGGCCCGGCGCACCGCCCGCGCCACCGCCATCGAGGCCACCGCCGCCGGCCTCCACTGGACCTACGCGCCGGCGGTGGACGTGGCCCGCGACCAGCGCTGGGGCCGTGGCGCCGAGGGCGCCGGCGAGGACGTGCTGCTGGGCTGCGTGTTCGCCGCCGCGCGCGTGCGCGGCTTCCAGGGCGAGGACCTGCGCGCGGCCGATTCGCTGCTGGCCACGCCCAAGCATTTCGCCGCCTATGGCGCGGTCGCCGCCGGCATGGAATACGCACAGGTGGACATCGCGCCGCAGACCCTGCACGACGTGCACCTGCCGCCGTTCAAGGCGGCGTTGGTGGCCGGCGCGCACGCGCTGATGAGCGCGTTCAACGACATCAACGGCGTGCCGGCCAGCGCCAACCGCTGGCTGCTGACCGACCTGCTGCGCGGGCAATGGGGTTTCGACGGCGTGGTGGTGTCCGACTACACCGCCGACATGGAGCTGGTCGCGCACGGCTATGCCGCCGACGAACGCGATGCCACCTGCAAGGCGTTCGGCGCCGGGCTCGACCTGAGCATGCAGAGCGGCTTCTACGCCGCGCACCTGCCGGCGCTGGTGGAGAGCGGGCAGGTGCCGGTGGCGCTGCTGGACGCATCGGTGCGCCGCATCCTGCGCCTGAAGGAAGCCATCGGCCTGTTCGACGACCCCTACCGCTCGCTGGACCCGGCGCGCGAGGCCGACACTTCGTACATCGCCGCGCACGACGCGCTGGCGCGGGATGCGGCGCGGCGCTCGATCGTGCTGCTGAAGAACGACGGCGCGCTGCTGCCACTGCGCAAGGCCGGGCAGAAGATCGCGCTGATCGGCCCGTTCGCGCAGGACCGCGACAACATCGAGGGCTGCTGGACCCTGTTCGGCGACAAGTCGCGCTACGTCACCCTGGAAGCCGGCGTGCGCGCGGCGCTGGACGACGACGCGCTGCTGGAAGTGGTGCCCGGCTGCGCGCTGGAGGAACCGCTGGACGGCGGCATCGACGCGGCCGTGGCCGCCGCGCGCCGCGCCGACGTGGTGGTGCTGGCGCTGGGCGAACCGCAGCGCTACAGCGGCGAGGCGCAGTCGCGGGTGGAGATCACCCTGCCGCCGGCGCAGCAGGCGCTGGCCGAGGCGGTGGCCGCCACCGGCACCCCGGTCGTGGTGCTGCTGCGCAACGGCCGCGCGCTGGCGCTGCACGGCGCGGTGCGCGATGCGCAGGCCATCGCGGTGACGTGGTATCTCGGCACCCAGACCGGCCATGCCGTGGCCGACGTGCTGTTCGGCGACTACAACCCGTCCGCGCGCCTGCCGGTGAGCTTCCCGCGGCACTCCGGGCAGCAGCCGTATTTCTACAACCACCCGCGCAGCGGGCGCCCGGAACTGCCGGGGGTGACCGAGTTCAAGGCGCGCTGGCGCGAGGTTCCCAACGCGCCGCTGTACGCCTTCGGCCACGGCCTGGGCTACGCCGGCTTCGCTTACGGCGTCCCGCGGCTGGGCATGCAGCGGCTGGGATGGGACGACGAACTGGTCGTCACCACCACCGTCACCAATACCGGCGCGGTAGCCGGCGAGGAGGTGGTGCAGCTGTACGTGCACGACCGCGTCGCCAGCCGCGTGCGCCCGGTGCGCGAGCTCAAGGCCTTCGCCAAGGTCGCGCTGGCGCCGGGCGAAGCGGAGGACGTGGTGTTCCGGCTCGACCGGCAGCAGCTGGCCTTCACCGGCGTCGATGGCGTGTTCGCCGCCGAGCCGGGCCTGTTCGACCTGTGGGTGTGCGCCTCATCGGCCAGCGGCGAGCCGGTGCAGTTCGAGCTGCTGCCGCCCTCAAGGTGCGCTACGGGGGTTACTGGCGTGGGGTGAGCTTCAGCAGGCGCGCGTTGCCGCCGTCTTCCAGCAGCCATAGCGCGCCGTCCGGGCCTTGCGCCACCGCACGGATGCGCTGGCCCATGTCGAAGCGTTCGGCTTCGCGTGCGTTGTCGCCGTCGAAGGCGATGCGCACCAGCGACTTCGACGACAACCCGCCGATGAAGGCATTGCCGCGCCATTGCGGGAACAGCTTGCCGCTGTAGAACATCAGGCTGGACGGGGAGATAACCGGCGTCCACGTGATTTTCGGCGCGATGAATTCCGGGCGGGTGTCGTGGTTGGGGATGGGGCGGCCACTGTAGTGGTCGCCGTTGGAAACCAGCGGGTAGCCGTAGTTGCCGCCGCGCTGGATCAGGTTCAGCTCGTCGCCGCCCTTCGGCCCCATCTCGTTGGCCCACAGCCGGCCCTGCGCGTCGAAGGCCATGCCGAGGATGTTGCGGTGGCCCAGCGACCATACCTGGTTGGCCGGTGAACCTTGCGCGGCGAACGGGTTGTCGGCCGGCACGCTGCCGTCGTCGTTGAGGCGGACGATCTTGCCGAGGTTGCCGGCCATGTCCTGCGCCGGGTCGAACTTCTGTCGTTCGCTGGAGCTGATCCACAGCTTGCCGTCGGCGTCGAACAGCAGGCGGTGGCCATAATGGCCGTTGCCGGACACCTTCGGCGTCTGCCGCCAGATCACCTGCGCATCCACCAGCCTGCCGCCGCCGTCGGCATCGAGCAGCAGCTTGGCGCGCGCCACCGCCGCGCCGCGGGTATCGCCCTCGCCTTCCTCGGCGTAGCTGTAATAGACCAGCCCGTTGTCGGCGAAGCGCGGGTGCAGGGCCACGTCGCCGAAGCCACCCTGGCCGCCGTAGGCCACCTGCGGCACGCCGGTGATTTGGGCACGCTTGCCGTTGCCCGGGTTGAAGTGAACCAGCTTGCCGGCCTTCTCGGTGACCAGCAGGCTGCCGTCGGGCAGGAAGGCCATTGCCCACGGTTCGTCGAAACGGGCGGCTTCAGTGGTGGTGAACGGCCATTGCGCCGGTTTCACCGCGGCCTCGGCGGCCGGGTCGGCGGCGCAGGCGGAGGTGAACAATGCGGGCAGGAAGGCCAGGAGCAGGCCGGGCAGCAGGGAACGGGGCATGGTGACCTCAAGCGGGTGGCAGTGGAGTGGATGCGGTGCCGCCACACCATACCCGTACGGCGCGAGGCGTTTCTTCATCGGATGCGAACGCCGGTTGCCGCGGCACTCACTCCTCGGCTGGCGCAACATCTGCCGCCACGCCTGTACGCTTGGCGATGATCGAGGTGGCGGCCATGTCGCCGGTGGTGTTGCCGATGGTGCAGAACACGTCGGGGATGGTATCGACCGCCAGCAACACGCCCAGTGGTTCCACCGGCAGGCCCATGCTATGGGTGATGGGCATGTTGTTGGTCATGAAGTTGGCCTGGCCGGGCAGGCCGGTCGAACCCATGCTGATCGCCGCGGCCAGCAGCACCGCCACCGCGTATTGCGAGAACGAGACGTCGATGCCGTACAGCCACGCGATGAAGCTGGCCACGGCGATGTACTGCGCCGGGCTGGTGACGCGGAACAGCGACACCGCCATCGGCAGCACCAGCGAGGTCAGCGCGGCCGGGTAGCCGAGGCGGTTGCGCGCGCTGTCGATCATCGCTGGCAGCGAGGCCAGCGACGACTGGGTGCTGCCGGCGATCACCTGCACCGGCACCAGCGCGCTGGCGAAGCGGCGCAAGCCCTCGCCGGCGGCTACCAGCGCCACCCCATACAGCAGCAGAGTGATGAGGATATAGACCACGCACATCAGCACGATGTAGTAGCCGAGCACGCCCAGCACGCTCATGCCCACCTCGGCGCAGACCACCAGCACCAGCGCGAACACGCCCAACGGCGCGGCCCACAGCACCCAGCGCACGATGGTGATCATGGTGTCGCCGACGATGCGGATGATGTCCAGCACGCGTTCGCGTCGCGCCGCCTCCTGGCGGCTCAACGCGAAGCCGAAGAACATCGCGAACACTACCAGCGGCAACATTGCGTTGGCCGAGGCCACCGCCAGCACGTTGCTGGGAATCAGTGAGGAGATCCATTGCGCGGCACTGGGCGCGACACCGTGCGTTTCCGGCGCATGCAGCGCGGCGCGGAAGGTCTGCATGGTCGCCCCGTCGTGCGGTACCAGCCCCAGCAGCGCCGGCGTCACCAGCGCCGAAAAACTGGCCGACAACACCAGCAGCACGATGAACACCACGATCGCATTGCGCGCCGTGCGCCCGGAAGCGGCGGCATTGCTGGCGGTATTGACGCCGACGATCACCAGCGCGGTAACCAATGGCACCACGGTCATCTGCAGGGCGTTGAGCCAGAGCCGGCCAATGGGCCGGGCGAACTCGGCCACCTGCAAGGCCAGCGTCTTGTCGAAGTTGGTCAGCGACAGGCCGACCATTGCGCCGGCCAGCAGTGAGAGCAGCACCTTGACGGGGGCGGAGAGGCGGAAGCGGTTGGAAGTGTTCATGGGTGGCTGGCAGGTATCCGTAGTGCAGGAGCGCAGCTTGGTGCGCGATGGGGCATTACCGGGAAAGCTTCATCGCGCACCAAGCTGCGCTCCTGCGGTTACTGCGCGGGCAGGCCCCAGCTTGCACGCAGGCGCTGGTACTCGGCTTCGGGCAGCAGCACGAACAGCGGGTGCGCGGCCGGGTCGAGCCAGCCGAGCAGGGCGTCCATGTGCTCGGGCTCCATCGCGGTGCAGCCGGCGGTGGCTTCGCCGGCCTGCCGCCATAGGTGGGCGAAGATGCAACTGCCCTGGCCGGGCTGCGCGCGCGGGTTGTGTTCGATCACGAAGCCCTCGCGGTAGCGGCGGTCGCCATCGTTGTGCAGGTCCAGCCGCATCGGTTCGGTGGAGCCCTCCACCGCCTCGCTGCCGACCACCTCGGCATCGACGATGCGGTTGTACAGCGGTGAATCGGGCACGTCCATGCAGTAGTTCGATGCCTGCATCGGCCGGTAAGGCATCGCGCTGCCGATGCGCGGCGCATAGCCGAACGCCTCGCCGATGGCGAACACGCCGGCCGGGCTGCGGCCGTCGCCTTCCTGCTTCTGCGGGCCGTCGGTTTGCGCCGGGTGCAGGCCGATGCCCCAGGCGCTGCCGTTGCGGCCCAGCGCGACGTCGAATGCAGCGCCTTGCGCTTTCCAGCCGTGTGCGGTGCGATCAAAGGCCTGCAAGCGGCCCGATGGCGCATCCCACGACGGCGTGGTGACGACCACCAGCTGCCGTGCGCCGTGGACGGGCGTGGCCAGCGGTGCGGCGGAGGCGAGCGGCATGGCGACCGCCGCCAGCATGGTGGACAGGGTTGGCAGCAAGTGCCGGGTGAAAGCGCGGAACAAGTGAGGCATGGGCGGCGACTCCGGTAATCAGTTGTCGATCAACTGCTGCACGCGTTCCTGGTTCAGCGCCAGTTGGCGCTGGCGGCCCGGGTTGGCATGGCACAGCAGCACGAACACGAAATCCAGCAGGTATTGCAGCGAGCAGCGGTACAGCAGTTGCGCCACCGGCGGCTGCGGATCGTGCGCGCAGATTGCCAGCGAGGCGTCGGCATGGGCGCGCAGCGGGTTGGCGGTATGGCGGGTGATCGAGACGACCTTGCCGCCGGTTTCATGGAACTGCCGCGAGAGCTGCCACAGCTGCGGCAGCTTGCCGAATTCGGAGAACACCAGCAGCACGTCGCCGGGGCGCGCGGCCGACAGGTTGGCGGTCATCAGGATGGGGTCGGCGTGCTGCACGGTGAGGATGCCCAACAACGCCAGCCGCATGGCGAACTCGCGCGCATACAGGCCGTCGTCGCCGAGGCCGTAGACGAACACCTTGGGCGCGGCGTCGATCAGCGCGATCACTGCCTCGACGTCGCGCTGCGGGTTGGCGACGCGGGTTTCCTCCTCGGCGGCGGCCTTGGCGCGGCGCAGGTTGTCGGCGACCTGCTGGTAGCTGGCCGGCACGTCTTCCGGCGGCCATTCGGTGACCTCGCCATTGCCGTTGCCGGCCACGGCGACGGCGGCGCCGATGGAATACTTGAGGTCGGGGTAGCCCTTGAAGCCGAGTTTCTGGCTGAACTTGACCACGCTGGACTGGCTGATGCCGAGAGCATTGGCCAGTTGCTGGGAGGAGTAGTCGCGCAGCAGATGGGCATTGTCGAGGATGAAGTCGGCGATGCGGCGTTCGATGGCCGACATCTGGTCACGCTCGGCACGGATTTTTACCAGTGGAGGCATGGGCGGGCCGTTGGCTGCGAAGGGGTGACTCTAAAAGGATTTGCGGGGCTTTTCTCCCTCCTTTGCGCGCAGCGCAGGGGAGGGCTGGGGGAGGGGTGCCGTTGCTGTTGTTGTTGCTGTTGCTCCTGCTTTTGACTTTCCGGGTCCCCTTCCGCAGCGACGGAGCCGATGGGAAAAACCCGAATCCCGGCGACGGAGTGGACCCGACGCGCGTAGCGCGTTGGGCGCGGAGGCAGGGGCGTGCTTGACCAGCCATTCGGCTGTTGAAAAGCGCTTCTTTTGGCTATCTGTTCTTTGCACGAGCAAAGAAAAGTAGCTCGCTCCCTGACAATGGAGCGAAAGCCTTTGCCATTGCTTCTGCCACTGTTTGTTTTTCCTGACGAAGGAGAGCAACGACAAGGCAAGAGGCAAGAGCGTGAAAGCAAAGCTTTCACTCCTGCTCCGCAGGAGCGAGTCACTTTTCTTTGCTTGTGCAAAGAAAAGTAACCAAAAGAAAGCACAGCCGGGACGCGAGCCGATACGGCTGCGCCGCATCGGTCCCCTGCGCTCCTCGCGGGCCGGGGGGACGGCGCACAACTCGCTGCGCTCAGACACGTGCGCCTCTTCGCCCCCCCGTCCCGCTGCGGTGCTCGGCTCGCTTTACGGCAGGGGAAGTCAAAAGCCGAAGGGCAACGGCACCCCTCCCCAACCCTCCCCTGCGCTGTGCGCAAGGGAGGGGGACAGCAACAGCAACAGCAACAGCAACAGCAACAGCAACAGCAACAGCAACAGCAACAGCACTGGTGCTGGCCACTGTTGCTGCAGCGGTCATGGTTTCAGCATCTCCAGTCCTTCGACTTCCACGATGCCCAAGCCTGGTGCGTCGGTGATGCTGATCTCCGACTCGTTGAAGATCACCCCGCCGCGCACTGGATTGAACTGCCCCAGCGACGGTCCGTCCAGGTCCACCTTGGTGATCGCATTGGACTTGGCCACCGCAAGGTGCACCGCCGCGGCCACGCTGATGCTCGATTCGAGCATGCAGCCGATCATGCACGGGATGCCGTACAGCGAAGCAATGTCGGCCACCTTGATCGCATTGGAAAGGCCGCCGGTCTTCATCAGCTTGATGTTGATGATGTCCGCCGCGCGCTGCTGGATCAGCTCGAACACCTGCTGCGGCCCGAACACGCTCTCGTCGGCCATCACCGGCGTGTTGACCCGCTCGGTGACGTAGCGCATGCCGTCGATGTCGGCGGCCTTGACTGGCTGCTCCAGCAGTTCCAGCACCACGCCCGCATTTTCCAGCGCGTGCATCGCGTACACCGCCTGCTTGGCGGTCCAGCCCTGGTTGGCGTCCAGCCGCAGCAGCGCGCGGCCCTCGACCGCCGCATGGATCGCCTTGACCCGCTCGATGTCCAGCCCGATGTCCTTGCCGACCTTGATCTTCAGCGAATCGAAACCGCGTTCAATTGCCGACAGCGAGTCGGCCACCATCTTGTCGATGTGATCCACGCTGATGGTGATGTCGGTGGTGATCACCGGGTCGCCGCCGCCGAGCATCCGGTACAGCGGCGCGCCGTGCAGCTGCGCCCACAGGTCGTAGAGGGCGATCTCCACCGCCGCCTTGGCGCTGGTGTTGCGCTCCAGCGAGCCCTGCACCAGTGCGCAGATGCGGTTGAGGTTGGCGATGTCCTCGCCGATCAGCCGTGGCTTGATGAAGCTGTCGATGGCCTCGATGATCGAGCCGTGGGTGTCGCCGGTGATCACCGCGGTGGCCGGTGCCTCGCCATAGCCGGTATGGCCGCTGTCGGTGCGCACCAATACCACGATGTCCTCGACCGTCTCCACGGTGCGCAACGCGGTCTTGAACGGGGTTTTCAGGGGCACGCGCAGCATGCCCAGTTCGATGTCGGTGATCTTCATTTGGCGGTTCGCGGGCGGATGCGCTGGATGTTGGTGATGCGGTCGATGTAGCTGTCGGTGTCGTTGGCCATCATTGGCTGCAAGGGGGTCACCGACACGCCATTGAGGTGCGCCGGCACGCGCTTGCCGTCGGTGCCGAACCAGCTGCCGCCGGCAGTGTCGTGGATCATCCACGCCATGCCGTCGGCATGGCCGAGGGCGAGCATCACGTGGCCGGGGATATAGACCAGGTCGCCGGGCTGCAACGCCGCCACCGCCGCGTCGCGACGGGCCTTGCCGTCCTTCTCAGCGAAGGCGATGCGGTCCAGTGCCGGGCTCACCGCCTGCGCGCTGGTATTGCGCGGCAGCAGCACGCCGAAACTGCGATAGACCTCGGAGGCGAAGCCGCTGCAGTCGCGGGTGTCGTAGGCATGGCCCCAGCCGTAGCGTTCGCCGAGGAACTTGAATGCCTGCGTGATGAGGTTGCGCGGGGTCAGCGGCAGGTAGTCGTCGTGGCTGTCCTGCGAGCGCGGCAACAAGGCCGGCAGCAGCGACAGGCTGCCGTCGTCGTTGCGCACCGGCAATTGGACCACGTAGGCGGCGTGGCCCTGCTGGCCGTTGACGGGCTGCAGCGGCGGCCAGTCGGCCAGCACCGGCACGCGCACGCCCATGTCCAGTTGCAGCCGCGACAGGCGCGGCTCTTCCGGCGTATAGGCGGTGAACGCGGTGGCGCCGGTGATCACCCGGTACGGGCCGTGGGCGCCGTAGCCGAACACCTGCGCTTCGGTGCCGATGCCGACGAAGCGCTTTTCGATCCATGCCGCGTAGCGTTCGCTGGCGACGAACAGCCAACCGCCGTCGGCGCTCTCGTGCAGCACCGCCACCGCGTCGCCGGGGAACAGCGCCGACTCCTGGAAGCGGTCGATGTCGGTGTCGCCGCTGCTGCTGAACACGCGCAGCCCGGTGGGCATCGCGCGCAGCGCGGCGCGATGCGTCACTAGCCCGTGGCGCACCGGCGCGGTGGCGGGGATGCGCTCGAGCGCGAGGTTGTCAGTGATCGCGCGCAGCTGCGCGGCATCGACCGGCTTGCCGTGCACGTCGTACAGGGGGCGGGTCGGCGGGCGCGAGATGGCGTCGATCTGCTTGCGCACGTAGTCGCGCTTTAGCGTGGCCGGCAGTGCGCGCAGGTCGTGGATGGAGCCGTCGAGCTGGCGCATGCGCGCGTTCTGCGCGGCGATGCCGGCGCGGTCGAGGATCACTCGATCCGGGTCGTCCTGCAGTGCGATCCAGTAATCGGGCGACAGATGGCTTTCGCGCAGGCCGATCACGCCGGCGTAGCCGTTGGCAGGCGCCGGCTCCAGCGCCGGTGCCGGCCCCGCACACAGCGTGGCGGCAAGCAGCAATGCCGCCGCGAGCGGCAGGCGCGATGGCCGGGACGGGGTGGCATTCACGCGAAGAATTCCCTGCTGGAGGCGGGGGAATAGTTATTCCTTTCGCAATTCATTGCAAGAATAAAATATTGACCCCTCGCCGGGGCCGTGCTACACCGGCATCGCAACCTCATTGAACTCTCCTCGGCGGCCTGCATGCGATGGGGCCGCCTCTCTTTTCGAGGCCGTCCCTTGGAAGCGATGACGACGCCAGAGAGTACGGGCTTGCCGGAGGCCTTCCGGCAGGTCGATCTTGCCGCCCTGGCCGCGCGCGAGGGCACGCCGCTGTACGTCTATTCGGCGCCGGCGCTGCGCCAGCGCGTGCGCGCCCTGCGCGATGCGCTGGCGGGGCTGGATGCCGGCATCCGCTATGCGGTGAAGGCCAACGGCAACGGCGCGGTGCTGCGCCTGCTGGCCGAGGAGGGCGCCGGTGCGGACATTGTCTCCGGCGGTGAGCTGGAACGTGCGCTGCGCGCCGGCATCGCCGCTGCCGACATCGTTTTTTCCGGCGTGGGCAAGTCCGACGCGGAGATTGCGCTGGCGCTGGACGTGGGCATCGGCCGCTTCAACATCGAATCCCGCGCCGAGCTCGATGCCATCGACCGCATCGCCGCCGCGCGTGGCGTCACCGCCGTTGCCTCGGTGCGGGTCAACCCCGACGTGGATGCGCAAACCCACGCCAAGATTTCCACCGGCAAGGCCGAAAACAAGTTCGGCGTGTCCATCGCCGAGGCGCGCGGCTGGTTTGACGCGCACCGGCAATGGCCGAACGTGCGCCTGGATGGTTTGCACATGCACATCGGCTCGCAGCTGCTCAGCCTGGAGCCGGTGCGCGAAGCACTGGCGCGCATCGCCGCGTTCTGGAAGGAGCTGGAAGCGGCTGGCCATCCGATCGCAAGCATCGACGTCGGCGGCGGATTGGGCGTGCGCTACCGCGAGGGCGAGCAGGCGCCGGATGCGCGCGATTACGCCGCTGCCATTCGTGAAGCATTGGCCGGTTTCGGCGGGCGCATCCTGGTCGAACCGGGCCGCTGGCTGGTGGCCGAGGCCGGCATCCTGCTGTCACGTGTGCTGCTGGAAAAGCACGGCGAGCAGCGCCATTTCCTTGTGGTGGACGCGGCGATGAACGACCTGCTGCGCCCCAGCCTTTACGAGGCATGGCACGACATCGTGCGGATCGGCGACGACACCCGCCGCGAAACGCTCGCCTACGACGTGGTCGGCCCGGTCTGCGAAACCGGCGACACCTTCGCCACCGGCCGCGCGCTGCCGCGCTGCGGGGCGGGCGACCTGGTGGCCATCCTCGGCGCGGGTGCCTACGGCGCGTCGATGGGCTCCACCTACAACTCGCGCCCGCTGCCGGCCGAGGTGCTGGTGGACGGCGCGCATTACGCCGTGGTGCGCCGCCGGCAGACGTTCGACGAAATGCTGGCGGGCGAGCAGCCGGCCAGCGACTGGAGGCGCGTATGAAAAAGCGAGCAACAAGTGTGGAGGAACGAGAAACGAGTGAGAGCAAGGTAACGGGCAGAATGCGGGCTTTCCGCTTTCACTCGTTCCTCGTTCCTCTCCTTTCGTTGCTGCTCCTAAGCGCCTGCGCGCACCGCAACCCGCTGGCGAAGTGGGAACGCTCGCCCAACTTCGACGACCGCCGGCCGGTGCTGGTGGTGTTGCACTACACCGCCGGCAAGACCGCCGAGGGCAGCCTGCATACGCTGAAGACCGCCAACAGCAAGGGGCCAGTCAGCGCGCATTACCTGCTTGGCAAGGACGGCACGCTGTACCAGCTGGTGGACGAGCGCAAACGCGCCTGGCATGCCGGCGACGGCCGCTGGGGCGCGAACACCGACCTCAATTCCACCTCGATCGGCATCGAGATCGACAACGACGGCTACACGCCTTACCCGGACGTGCAGATCGACAAGCTGATCGTGTTGCTGGACGACTTGGCCCGTCGCCTGGGCATCCCGCGCCAGCAGGTGATTGGCCACGAGGACATGGCCCCGGGCCGCAAGATCGACCCTGGTGCGCTGTTCCCGTGGAAGCGCCTGTTCGATGCCGGCTTCGGCATCTGGCCGGACCCGGCCGCCGGCACGCCGCCGCCCGGTTTCGACGGCTGGCTGGCGATGGCCGCGGTGGGCTACCCGCTCGACAACCGCGAAGGCGCGCTGCGTTCGTTCCGTCACCATTTCCGCGGCATGCAGAGCGAGGGCGTGGAAATGGATGCCGAGGACTTGCGCATCCTGTACGCGCTGACTCGTCCGCTGGTGCCGGCAGCGGAAACGCCGGCCACTCCCTGACCGCTGGCGGAGATTGCGACGATGCCCTTGCCCACGCCACAACGCATGACCGGCCTTGTCTTCGCTACCTGCCTGCTGCTTGCCACGGCACCGTCGTTGGCGGCGGAGCCAGCCATCGACGGGCTGGTCGATCAGGCGGTGGCGCGCTACCAACTACCCGGCATCGCGGTTGGCGTGATCGAGGACGGCAAGATCACCTACATCGGCACGCGCGGCGAGCTGGCGGCCGGCGAAGGCCAGCCGGTCGATGCCGACAGCTTGTTCAAGATTGCCTCCAACACCAAGGCGATGACCACCGCGCTGCTGGCGCGGTTGGTGCAGGCCGGCAAGCTGCGCTGGGACGACCCGGTGACCAAGTACCTGCCGCAGTTCCGCATGCACGATGCATGGGTGACGCAGCACATGCAGGTGCGCGACCTGCTGATCCACAACAGTGGCCTGGGCCTGGGTGCGGGCGACCTGATGTTGTGGCCGGAACCCAACGACTTCACCCGCGAGGACATCATCGCCGGGCTGGCGTACCTGAAGCCGGTGGGTGCTTTCCGTGCCGACTACGCCTACGACAACCTGCTGTACGTGGTCGCCGGCGAGGTGGCGGCGGCAGCCGGCGGCAAGCCGTATTCGCAGCTGGTGCGCGAGGAAATCTTCCAGCCGCTGGGTATGGCGCGCTGCCAGGTGGGCGCGTGGGTGCCGGCCGAGGTCGGCAACGTCGCCCAGCCGCATGCGCCGCAGCAGGGACGCAATGACGTGGTGCGCCGCGATGGGCAGGCAATTGCCGATTTCCCGTCGATGGCGGCCGGCGGCGTGCGTTGCAGCGTCAAGGACATGCTGCGCTGGATGCAGGTATTGCTTGACCCGCAGCAGGCACCGGGCTGGCTGGACGCAACGCAGCGGCGCACGCTGTGGGCCGCACACATGCCGATGCCGGTCAGCCAGCGCCTGCGCGACTGGGACAACACCCACTTCCACGCCTACGGCTATGGCTGGCGGCTGTCGGACATGGACGGGCAATGGAAGGTGGCTCATACCGGCACGCTGCTGGGCATGTATTCCTCGCTGGCGCTGCTGCCGGACCGCCGCAGCGGTGCCGTGATCCTGATCAACGGCGAAGCCGAGGACGCACGCACGACGCTGATGCAGGCCCTGCTCAAGCGCCAGACCCAACCCGGTGCGGGCCGCGACGTGGCGTATTACGCCGGGCTGCTCGATGCCGCCGCCGCGCAACGCCGCGCCGACGGCCACGTGCCGCCGCCCTTGCCGGCGCAGATGCCAGCCACGGCGGCCGACATGGGCAAGGACGCCGGCGTCTGGGTTGACCCGTGGTTCGGCAAGCTCACGCTGTGCCCGGACAAGGACGGTGTGCGCATCGCATCGGAGAAGTCCCCGGCGATGAACGGCCGGGTGATGCAGGCTGAAGGCCGCCGCTGGGTGCTGTGGCAGGGCATCGGCGCAGGGGCCGAGGCGTGGCTGGAATGGGCCGGCGCTGGCGCACAGCGCCGCCTGCACCTGCGCGGCATCGATCCCGATCTCGAATTCAGTTACGACTTCCAGGACCTGGAATTCCAACGCGTCGGCGACTGCCGCTGAACGCCGGTCCCGGGGTGTGCAGTGCGTCACGGAAATATTTATTACGAAAACCGTAGTGCATCAGGAATATTTTATTGACCGGCCGATTCGGGCCATGTTAAACAACCGTCAAGCGGGCTCGGGAAGCCCGGTTCCGACAAGCCGGCAGACCACGGAAAGGCGCTGGCGCAATGCAGCCACGGAAGGAGAGGTACGGCCCCGGGGAGGTGGCCGCACCCGGTTGGCTTGGCGGCTCGTGCCGCGTCATTCGCAAGAGGTCGATGGCTGGTCTTGTCCGCCGCAGAGAGGCGGGGACCTGCCCGCATCGCGCCCGTAGTGCCCACCGTAACGCGCCATCCTTTGGAGAGAGAAGAATGTCCGCCTTGTCCCGCACCCCACGGCTCCACCACCTGAGCGCCGCCCTGCTGCTGGCGCTGGGGGCGCCGCTTGCCGCCCATGCCCAGACGGCGACCACCTCGTCGTCGTCTTCGTCGTCTGCCGAAGCCCGCACCCTCGACCGGGTCTCGGTCACCGGCTCGCGCATCCAGCGCACCGACGTGGAAGCGGCGCTGCCGGTCACCATCATCCAGAAGGCCGAGATCGAGGCGCAGGGCATCACCTCGGCCGAGCAGCTGTTGCAGCAGTTGAACATCGCCAGTAGCGGCCCGGACAGCCTGGCCGCCAACAGCGGCGTGGCCCCGCCGGGGACGCGCGGTAACAACGGCGTGTCCGGCGCCAACCTGCGCGGGCAGGGCGCCGACGCCACGCTGGTGCTGCTCAACGGCCGCCGCGTCGCCGCGCACGGCCTGGCCGGGCAGGTGGTCGATCTGAACTCGATCCCGTTCGCCGCAATCGAGCGCGTGGAAGTGCTGCGTGACGGCGCCTCGGCGGTTTATGGCACCGACGCCATTGGCGGCGTCATCAACTTCATCACCCGCGACAATTATCAGGGCATCACCCTGACTGCCGGCGCGGACGTTACCGAAGAAGGCGGCGGCAACATCTACCACGCCAGCGTGCTGGGCGGCTGGGGCGACCTGGACGAAGACCGCTGGAACGTCTGGGCTGCGCTGAACGTCAAGCAGAACAAGATCCTGCGCGGCAACCAACGCGACTTCGTCAACAGCTTCCAGGCCGACCGCGGCCTGTCGCCGGATACCCGCGGCACGCCGTTCGCCAACATCGTCAGCGGCACCGGCAGCATGATCGGCGGCGGCCTGCGCGATCCGGGCAGCGGCCTGACCAAGACCACCATCAACACGCTGCGCCTGCCCGGCGGCGCCGGCTGCGAAAACGGCGGCGACATGATGGGCGACTACGGCAACCAGATTTGGGCCAGCCCCGGCGCCAGCTTCGGCTGTGCCTGGGACTACGGCCGCGCGCGCACCATCCAGCAGCCGGTCGATACGGTGCAGGGCATCGGCCGGGCCACCTTCAAGGTGGGCGAAAACCATGAGTTCTTCGCCGAGTTCATGGGCTCCAAGGTCACCTCCAAGCGCCAGTTCGAGGCGCAGCAGATCACCACCAGCATCAATGCCAGCGCGACCCAGCTGGACGCCTACGAGCTGAACGCCCTCACCAAGCCGACCTACGACGCGATCTACAATCAGGTGCTCGGCTACTTCGGCAGCCAGACCAACTTGGCCTATGGCAGCCCCATCACCTACCGCTGGCGCTGCGAGATCTGCGGCCCGCGCCAGATCGAGACCAGCACCAAGGCCTACCGTGTGCTGCTGGGCATGACCGGCAGCATGGGCAGCTGGGATTACGATGTCGGCCTGTCGCGCGCGCAGAGCAAGGCCGACTCGCGCACGGCCGGCGGCTATTACTACACCCCGCAATTGAAGGCCGCGTTGAAGAGTGGCGTGCTCAACCCGTTCCTGATGCCCGGGCAGGACCAGACGCAGGCGGCCTACGACGCGATGGCGGCGGCCGACGCCAGCGGTTTGCTGATCTACGAAGGCACCTCGACCACGACCACGCTGGACGCCAGCTTCAGCGGCGGCCTCGGTTTCAGGCTGTGGGGCGAGGATGAAGTGCAGGCCGCGGTCGGCATCGACGTGCGCCGCGAGGAATACGAGTTCGGCGGCCCGTCCGAATGGGTGGCCGGCAACGCCTACGTGTTCGGCGTGCCCGGCGACGCGGCCAACTACATGACGCCCAAGACGCGCAACGTCAAGGCCGCGTTCGCCGAGTTCAACCTGCCGGTGTTCGACCAGCTGGAAGTGAACCTGGCCGTGCGCCACGACCGCTACGATGGCTTCGGCGGTACCACCAACCCGAAGTATTCGTTCAAGTGGCAGCCGATCGACTGGCTGGCGGTGCGCGGCTCCTACAGCACCGGCTTCAAGGTGCCCGACTTCGCCAAGCTGTTCCGCGGCATCACCGAAACCCAGTACACCGGCCTGGACCTGGCCGACCCGGCGATATGCCCGAACGGCCAGTACAACCCGGACGTGGCCAGCTGCAACGTGCAGATCCGCCCGGACATCATCACCGGCGGCAACCCGAACCTGCGGCCGGAGGAAGCCAAGCAGCGCAGCATCGGCTTCGTGTTCGCACCGAGCGGCAACTTCAACGCCAGCATCGACTGGTGGGAGATCGAGCGCCTGCACAGCATCCGCAGCGGCTTCAACCTCTCCACGATGACGCGCAACTACCCGCTGTACGCGTCGAACTTCATCCGCGATTCGGCAGGCAACATCACCGCCATCGACCAGCGCTACATCAACACCGGCGGCACGCTGACGCGCGGCATCGAGCTGGACGCCAACCTGCGCGGCGAACTGGCCGGCGGCAACTGGAACATCCACCTCAACGGCAACTACCTCGACACCTTCAAGACCAAGACCTTCGACAGCCTGCCCTACAGCGACAACCTGGTCGGCGAGTATGAGCGTTACTACAACCTGCCGATCAAGTGGAAGCACACCCTCGGCATCGGCTGGGCGAAGGGCGACTGGGCGCACACGCTGACGCAGGTGTACCGCGGCGGCTACAAGGACTGGAAGCCGGGCGGCATCGTCAACGGCTACACCCCGCCGGCATGGGACGGGCACGTCGATGCCTACATCACCTACAACTACAGCGTCACCTGGAGCGGCATGGAGAACCTGAAGGCCACCTTCGGCATCCGCAACCTGCTCAATACCGACCCGCCGTTCACTGTGCGCTACCTCGACGACGGCGACGGTGCCGGTTGGGAAGCCCGCGTGGCCGACCCGCGCGGCCGTGCCTTCAACATGCTGCTGGAATACCGCTTCAACTGAGGACGAAACGACGGGGAAGGCTGCGGCCTTCCCCGTTGCATTTCAAAGCCCCTCTCCCATCGGGAGAGGGGTTGGGGTGAGGGGCGATGGCGGCCCGATGGGGCAGGCGTCACGGAGGTTGTTCACCCACATCCCCTTCAGACCTCTCGCTCACTGCACGGGGCATTCGCTTCCTACTTGCTCATGAACATCATCACCACCCAATCGCTTCGCCGCCTTTCCCTGTTGCTTCTGGCCGCCACCGCGTTGACCGCCTGCAACCACGTGCCCCCGCGCAACCCGCTGGCGACGTGGGTGCCATCAAAGAACCAGGACGTGCGCCGGCCGAACCTGATCGTCATCCACTTCACCGAACAGGATTCGGTGCAGCGCAGCCTGGACACCCTGCGCAGCGCCAACAGTGGCGGCCGGGTCAGCGCGCACTACCTGATCGGCAGCGACGGCAAGCGCTACCAGCTGGTCAGCGACGAACGCCGCGCATGGCACGGCGGCGCCGGCAGCTGGGGCACGATCACCGACATCAATTCCGCGTCCATCGGCATCGAACTGGACAACGACGGCCAATCGCCGTTCGCCGAAGCGCAGGTGCAGAGCCTGCTGGTGCTGCTGGAAGACCTGTGCACGCGGCTGCGCATTCCGCGCAGCCAGATCATCGGCCACCAGGATTCGGCACCGACGCGCAAGCCCGATCCCGGCCCGCTGTTCCCGTGGAAGCGGCTTGCCGACGCCGGCTTTGGCCGCTGGCCGGCTGCCGAAGCGCCGCCCGCACCGGCCGGCTTCGACCCGTGGGCCGCGCTGCGCCTGATCGGCTATCCGCTGGATGACCGTGCCGCCACCGTGCGTGCGTTCCGCAACCATTACCGCGGGCAGGGCGGCACCGTACTGGACGCCGAGGATCTGCGCATCCTGCATGCGCTGACGTCCGGCCCCGACGCGAACCATTGAGGGCGGCACCATGACCCGAACCAAGCCTGCTTCCTTTCCATGCACCGGACGCATCGCCATGACGTTCGCCTTGAGCTTGGCCGCGATCAGCCCGGCCGCCTTTGCTGCCGATGCCGCTGACCGGCTGGGCCTGCCGCCGTCGCCGGCCTCGACCGAATACGTGCAGCAACGCACCCAATTCCAGCTGCACACGCTGCTGACCGAGCAGCGCCACCCGAAGACCTGGAACCTGAGCGAAGCGGCGGCCAGCAATCCGGCGCAGGCCTTGTCGCAGCTGTTCTCGGTCGATGAAGACGTTGCCCGCGCTTTTGCCGCGCTGGCCGACGACCCGCAGCGCATGGCGCAACTGCATGCAGCCTCGGCGGCGGTGCAACGCGCACTGCGCGATGGCCACCGCATCTATTTTTACGGCACCGGTTCCACCGGGCGGCTGGCCGAAACGCTGGAAAGCGGCATCTGGCGCTCGTTCTGGCTGCGGATGCAGGCCGACCCGGCATGGCCGCGCATCGCCGCCAAGCTGCCGGAGAATCTCGGCGAGCGCGTGCGCGGCGAGATCACCGGCGGTGACCGCGCGCTGATCAGCTCGCTGGAAGGTTTCGAGGACCTGCAACTGATCGGTGCACTGCAACTGCGCGACGACGGCATCGGCCGCGACGACGTGGTGTTCGCGGTCACCGAAGGCGGCGAGACTTCGGCGGTGATCGGCACCGCATTGGCCGCTGCCGACCAGCGCGGCGCAGGCACTGATCGGGTCTGGTTCGTCTACAACAACCCCGACGAAGTGCTGCGCCCGTTCGAGCGCAGCCGCCGCGTGCTCGACGACGCGCGCATCGGCAAGATCCCGCTGCCAACCGGCCCGCAGGCCATCACCGGCTCGACCCGCATGCAAGCCACCACCACCAGCCTCTACGCGCTGGGCCTGGTGCTGGAAGACGCGCTGCGCGCGCTGTTGCTGCCGCAGCTGTCCGTGGCCGACGCGCAGCGTTTGGGGCTGGATGCGCGCGACAGCATCGAGGGCCGGTTGCGCGATTTTGCGCAGTTGCAGCGCACCGTGGCCGCCAGCGCGCCACAACTGGCGCAATGGACCGAGCGCGAGGCGCGGGCCTATGCCCAAGGCCGTCACGCCACCTATCTGGCCGGCGCCACGCTGATGCCGGTGTTCGTTGATGTCACCGAGCGCGCGCCGACCTTCCGGCTCGCGCCGCTGGACCGCGTCGATACCACGCCGCCGGCGTCATGGATCCGCGTCTGGACGCCGCTGGCGACGCCGCAGGAA
Organism: Stenotrophomonas sp.; assembly: GCA_034675465.1. Taxonomy (GTDB): domain Bacteria; phylum Pseudomonadota; class Gammaproteobacteria; order Xanthomonadales; family Xanthomonadaceae; genus Stenotrophomonas. Next base: position 38,092 of record JAUCDH010000016.1, read on the forward strand.
GCATGGGACGCGCTGCTGCACCGCCCGTTCCACGGGCTGGACGCGGCGCAGTACCGCCCCGCATTCGAGCAGCAGGTCGATGACCCGGCACTGCGTGGCACCGCGCTGCGCAGCCTGGAGCGTGCCGGCGGCGAACAGCAGGCGCTGTATGACTTGTCGTGGTCGAAGCAGAACCGCGAGCGCCTGCCGCCGCAACAGGGCGACCTTGGCGTGTTGCTGCGTTACGCCGACGAGCCGGTGGATGCGCTGGCGCGGCAGTGGTGGCAAGCGTTCGGTGATGCCGGTGCGGGCTTGCTGACCGTCACGGTTGGGCCGGGCGCAGGCAATGGTGGTGCGTTGCAGGCCCTGGCCGGCGCGCAGCCGGGCATCGCGCTGGACCTGCCGGCACGCAACGATCCGCTCGGCCTGGACCGCACGCTGGCGCTGAAGATGCTGCTCAACGCGCATTCGACCGCGGTGATGGCGCGGTTGGGGCGCACCGTCGGCAACACCATGACCGCGGTGCAGCCGGGCAACCTCAAGCTGATCGGCCGCGCCACCTACCTGATCCAGTCGCACGTCAACGGCGTGCTCGAAGGCCCGCGCTGGCGCACGCGGCACGGCGACACCGCGTCGTTGAGTTATGCCGAGGCCAACGCCGTGCTGCACGAGGCCATCGAACAGCGCCCGCGCCTGCCCGAAACGGCGCAGTTGCCGGAAGTCGAACTGGCCATCGTCGCCGTGCTCGAACGCCTGGACAGCGGCAAGCCACTGGACTGGCCGGGCGCGGCGCAGCGGCTGCGTGACCGGGGATTGAACGGCTACCTACGCGAGCGCAACGAATAGGTGCGGACGCGGGGCCCGGCTACACTGCGCACTCCTCCATGCCCCGGCACGCGATGAACCTGGAGCTGCACTACGGCCTGCTCGGCTCGCTGGAAGCCGCGCTGATCGCGCTGGCCATCGGCTTCGTGGTGTATTTCCTGTGGTGGCAGGTTTGCTGCCGCGCCGCGCTGTCGCCGGGGCATGCCATCGGCTGGGCCTGTCTGGTCGCCGTGGCCATCGGCGCCGGCGTGGATGGCTGGAACATGTTCCACCTCGGCATGGTGCAGCTGGAATCGCCGTTGTATGCGCGCCTGGCGCTGGCCGGCATCCACGACCCCGACCAACTTGGCACGCGCGTGGTGCTTGAAGTGGCTGGCGCGCTGGCCGGCGTGGGGCTGGGATGGCGGGCGTTCAGCTCGCACACGCTGCGCGAAGACGACACCAGCGACGATTGAACCGATGTGAATGTTGCAATGGCATCGCCGATGGAACGCCCGAATGCCGTCATCATCGATCATTCACGGAGGCCTAACCTTTGCGGTAACCGCTATCGCAAAGGCGGTGGTTAACGCGGCGTGTAGTGCCGGTTTGCGGCACAAAAATGGTTCAGTACGGGGTTGCGAGGGTAGGGGCGTGCGGATTCACCGCGCATCCCGAAATGCAGGAGGAAACACCTGATGACCGTTCGCAACCGCAACCCGTTGTTCGTCCTTGTCGCCGCCACCGGCGCACTGTTGGCCATGCCGGCCCTTGCACGGCAGACGCCGCCCGAGCCACAGCAGCAGGACCCGCAGCGGCAGGAGCAACAGGAACAGACCCAACAACAGGAGCAGGCCGCGCGTGAGGAGCAGCGTGGCACCGCCGCCGACGCCTCGACCGCGACTACCGACAATGACGGGTCGTGGAACAGCCTCGACACCGATGGCGACGGCATGATCAGCCGTGCCGAGGCCCAGGCCCATGCCGGGTTGGCGCAGGTCTTCGATGATGCCGATGCCGACAAGGACGGCAAGCTGGGCGCGGACGAATACCGCGCCTATTCCGCCAAACGTTGACGGCCACCGGCGTCATCGCCCGCCGGTAACGAGGGGCGGCCAAGTGCCGCCCCGCCCGGCGGCAGGTTGCTATCCTGCGCGCATGACTGCCTTGACCACTTCCCCCGCCATCGGCCTGGTCGGCTTCGACGGCGACGACACGCTCTGGAAGAGCGAAGACTATTACCGCGTGGCCGAACAGGAGTTCGAAGCCATCCTCGGCCATTACATCGACCTGCACGACGCCGGCACCGCGCAGCACCTGCTGAAGGTGGAGCGGCGCAACCTGGCCGTGTTTGGCTACGGCGCCAAGGGCATGACCCTGTCGATGATTGAGGCCGCGATCGAACTGACCGGCGAGCGCATCTCTGCCCACCACCTGCACCAGATCGTCGAGATCGGCCGCCGCACCCTGCAACACCCGGTCGAGGTCATCGACGGCGTGCGCGAGGCGGTGGCCGCCATCGCCGCGCGCTGGCCGGTGGTGCTGATCACCAAGGGCGATTTGTTCCACCAGGAGCAGAAGATCGAACGCTCCGGCCTGCGTGATTTGTTCCCGCGCATCGAGATCGTTTCGGAAAAAGACCCGCAGACCTACGCCCGCGTGCTGGCCGAATTCGGCCTGCCGGCCGGGCGCTTCGTGATGGTCGGCAACTCGCTGCGCTCGGACATCGAGCCGGTGCTGGCACTGGGCGGCTGGGGCGTGCACACCCCGTATGCGGTGACGTGGGCGCATGAGGCCGAGCATGGCGTTTCCGCCGATGAACCGCGCCTGCGCCTGGCCGATACGGCGTGGCAGTGGCCGCAGGCGGTGGCCGCTATTGAAGGCAGGAACGATTGATGAGGAACGAGAAACGAGTATGCGCAAATGCAAAAGCGGCGGCACTGCTGCTTGCTCTCGTTGCTCGTTCCTATGCACTCGTTCCTGTCCTGCTACTGCCAAATGCAGCATTGGCACAGGCCACTGACACGCTGTCAGGTGCGGTGGCTGCCTACGCCCCCGGCACCGGCGACGCATGGCTTGACCGGCAACTGGCCGACCTCGACCTGTACGCCGAGCGCTACCCGGACGCCTTCGTTGATGAACTGGTCCGCTATGGCGGCGCACAGCGTGAGCATGTCCAAACCCTGCTGCGCCAGCCCGGCTGGCGTGCCGGCGACGTCTGGTTTGCCTGCTTCTGGGGCAAGGCCATTGGCAGCGGTTGCCACGAACCGGCGCAGGCGCGTGCGCAACACCCCGGCGAAGGCTGGAAGGTGGTGGTGGCCAGCCTGCCGGTGGCGCCGGACAACCTGCACTGGCGCGCAGTGCGCCACGCATTGGTGGCCAGCTACGACCACTGGGATCGCCCGATCCGGCTGGATCCGCTGCTGCAACGCCAATTGGGCAACCGTGCCCAGCGCGACGCCGCCGCCCGCTGACCTTGAAGCCCCTCTCTCTTCGGGAGAAGGAAGAGTTGATGGCCGCGCGCCCCGCATCCGGGCGAAAATACCGGCTTTCCGCCAACGCGCCGCGCGCGCACCGACATGACCGCCGACCGCTTCGCTTCGCCCGACCATATCCGCAGCCTGTTCTCGCAGGCGATGTCGCACATGTACCGCACCGAAGTGCCGCTGTACGGCACGCTGGTGGAACTGGTCGGGCAGATCAACGACCAGGTGTTGGGCGCGCAGCCGGCGCTGGCCGAACAGATGCAGCGCAGCGGCGAGCGCGAGCGGCTGGACGTGGAGCGCCACGGCGCGATCCGCGTTGGCACCGCGCAGGAGTTGGCCACGCTGCGGCGCTTGTTCGCGGTGATGGGCATGCAGCCGGTGGGCTATTACGACTTGTCGGTGGCCGGTGTGCCGGTGCATTCCACCGCGTTCCGCCCGGTCGAGAACGAGGCACTGAACCGCAACCCGTTCCGCGTGTTCACCTCGCTGCTGCGGCTGGAACTGATCGAGGACGAGGCGCTGCGCGAGCAGGCGGCCGACATTCTTTCCCGCCGCAACATCTTCACCGCCGGCGCATTGCAACTGATCGAACAGTGCGAGCGCGACGGCGGTTTGAGCGAAGAGGATGCGTGGCGTTTCGTCGTCGAGGCGCTGGAAACCTTCCGCTGGCACAACGCGGCCACGGTGTCGCTGGACACCTACCACGCCCTGCATGGCGCGCACCGGTTGGTGGCCGACGTGGTCAGCTTCCGCGGCCCGCACATCAACCACCTCACCCCGCGCACGCTGGACATCGACGCCGCGCAGGAGGCAATGCACGCGCGCGGCATCGCCGCCAAGGCGGTGATCGAAGGCCCGCCGCGCCGCGCCTGCCCAATCTTGCTGCGCCAGACCAGCTTCAAGGCGCTGGAGGAACTGGTGCATTTCCCGTCCGGCGAGGACAACGCCGCCGGCACCCACACCGCGCGTTTCGGCGAGATCGAACAACGCGGCCTCGCGCTGACGCCCAAGGGCCGTGCGCTGTACGACACGCTGCTGGCGCAGGCGCGCGAGGGCAATGGCAGCACCGGTGGCGACTACACCCAACGCCTGCACGCCGCGTTCGCCGGCTTCCCGGATGACCATGCCACGCTGCGCCGCGAAGGGCTGGGCTACTACCGCTACACGTTGACCGACGCCGGCCGCGCCACGCCGGCCAGCGAACGCGCGCTGCCGGCCGAGGTGCTGATCGAACGTGGGCTGGCCGTGGCCGAGCCGATCATCTACGAGGATTTCCTGCCGGTCAGCGCGGCAGGCATCTTCCAGTCCAACCTCGGCGGCGAAGAGCAACGCGCCTACGCCGCGCGCGCCAACCGCGACGCCTTCGAGCAGGCATTGGGCGCGCCGGTGGCCGACGAGTTCGCGATCTACGAACACATGCAACGCGCGTCGCTGGCGCAGCTTTCAGCCTGACCGCGCCGGTGCTGCGGCAGGCGTCCTCACTCCTGTCGCAGCGCCGCGATCGGGTCCAGTTGTGCGGCCTGGCGCGCCGGATAGACGCCGAAGGCCAAGCCCACCAACGCGCAGAACCCGGCTGAAAACAGCACCGGCAGCGGCGCCCAACCGCCTCGACAGGTACCGGCGCGCGCATCGACAGGCATTTCATCGGGCATTCGCGGCTCGGCGTCTTGGTCGCGCTGGCCACCCACGATACGGTGCTGGTGAAGTGCTGGTCGGGCCGGCCCAGTGGGTGCAGTTCAACAGCGTTGCCGATGGCCACGCCCTGCGCCTCGATCTGCGGCAGGTCGATCTGCACTTCCATTGCCGCCGTGTCGGGCAGGCTGCCGAACTCGGTGCCGGCCAACGGCTGGGCACTGCCGAAGCCGTAGGTATCGAGCTTGCTGGGCACGCGGCTTTGCCGGGAAAGCCCCATGCGGGGTTCCGAAAAGGGATGCAAGCACAAGCCCCGCATCTACCGGAACCGAACTCGATACGGTCTTGGACAACATCCGCTACAGTCGGCAGCATCCTTCCGCCCCGAGGAAAACTGCCCATGGCCCGCAAGACCGTGTTGCTGTCCGCCCTGTTGTGTGCCCTGTCGCCGCTGCTGGCGCAGGCCGAAACCACGCAACGCCCCGAAGTTGCCGCCGCTGCCGTGCGCTTGCAGCAGCAGGTGGTGGACTGGCGGCGCGATTTCCACCAGCACCCGGAGCTGTCCAACCGCGAAGAGCGTACCGCCGCCAAGGTGGCCGAACGCCTGCGCGCGATGGGCCTGGAGCCGCAGACCGGGGTGGCAGTGCACGGCGTGGTGGCGATCATCAAGGGTGCGCTGCCGGGGCCGAAGATTGCTCTGCGCGCGGATATGGACGCGCTGCCGGTGACTGAGCAGACCGGCCTGCCGTTCGCCTCCACCGCCACGTCCGAATACCGCGGCGAGAAGGTTGGCGTGATGCACGCCTGCGGCCACGACGCCCACACCGCCACCCTGCTGGGCGTCGCCGACGCGCTGGTGGCGATGCGCGACAGGCTGCCGGGCGAGGTGATGCTGATCTTCCAGCCGGCCGAGGAAGGCGCGCCACCGCCGGAGCAGGGCGGCGCCGAGCTGATGCTCAAGGAGGGGCTGTTCAAGGATTTCAAGCCGGAGGCGGTGTTCGGCCTGCACGTGTTCTCCAGCGTGAAGGCGGGGCAGATCGCTGTGCGCGGCGGCCCGCTGATGGCCGCTTCCGACCGTTTTTCCATCACCGTCAATGGCCGCCAGACCCACGGCTCGGCGCCGTGGAACGGCATCGACCCGATCGTCGCCGCCTCCGACCTGATCGGCACCGCGCAGACCATCGTCAGCCGCCGCGCCAATTTGTCGAAGCAGCCAGCGGTGCTGACCTTCGGCGCGATCAAGGGCGGCATCCGCTACAACATCATCCCTGACTCGGTGGAGATGGTCGGCACCATCCGTACCTTCGACGCGGACATGCGCAAGCAGATCTTCGCCGACCTGCGCAACGTCGCCGCGCACACTGCCGCCGCGCACGGCGCCAACGCCACCACCGACATCTACGAGAACGAGGGCAACCCGGCCACGGTCAACGACCCGGCGTTGACCGCGCGCATGTTGCCCAGCCTGCAAGCGGTGGTCGGCAAGGACAATGTTTACGAACCGCCGTTGCAGATGGGGTCGGAAGATTTCTCGCTGTACGCACGGCAGGTGCCGGGGATGTTCTTCTTCGTCGGTTCCACCGGCGAGGGCATTGACCCGTCCACCGCACCCAGCAACCACTCGCCGAAATTTCTGCTCGACGAAAAGGCGCTGGACGTGGGGTTGCGTGCATTGTTGCAGGTGTCGCTGGATTACCTGCATGGAAGTAGCTAAGGGCGAGTGGAGAGGAACGAGTTAAGAGAAACGAGTAGATGCGGGGCTTGCCCCGCATGAGGCTTTGCCGATAAAGCCCCGAGCTGGGCAAGCCCAGCACCTACTGCATGGCGACGATTAGGGGCGAGTTAATTAAGAGGAACGAGTGAGAGCCGGCTGTTGCCTTCTCTCGTTCCTCGTTCCTCTTCACTCGTTCCTAGCTCCTGCTCCACAATCCCCCCATGAACACCCCACAAGATTCCAGCCTGGGCCGCGAAGTCGCCTACCCCTCGCAGTACGACCCCGCGCTGCTGTTCCCGATTCCCCGCGCCAGCGCACGCGCCGAGCTTGGCCTCGACGCCGCGCTACCCTTCACCGGTCGCGACCGCTGGCACATCTATGAACTGGGCTGGCTGGACATGCGTGGCAAACCTCGCGTCGCCACCGCCACGCTGTACGTACCGGCCGATTCGCCGAACCTTATCGAATCCAAGTCGCTCAAGCTTTACCTGAACTCGCTCAACGCCGCGTGTTTTGCCGACGAGCAAGCCGTGCGTGCGTGCATCACCCGCGATTTGTCTGCCTGCGCCGGGGCCGAGGTGACGCTGGAATTCGGCCTGCCACCGCTGGCCGACGCAGCCGGCGAATCGCTGGACGAATTGGATGTGGCCATCGACTGTTACGGCCCGCCGCAGGCGGCCTTGCTGCACGCAGATAGCGCGGAGGCGGCCAGTGAAACGCTGCACTCGGCCCTGCTCAAATCCAACTGCCCGGTCACCGGCCAGCCGGATTGGGCCAGCGTCAGCATCCATTACCACGGCCCGCGCATCGACCGTGCCGGGCTGCTGCGCTACTTGGTCAGCTACCGCGACCACGCCGAGTTCCACGAACAATGCGTGGAGCGCATCTTCCTCGACCTGCTGCGCCACTGCGGCTGCCAGCAGTTGGAGGTGGAAGCGCGCTACACCCGTCGCGGCGGGCTGGACATCAACCCGCGCCGGGCCTCACCCGGTTTGGAGATTGCCGGTCATGCCGATTTCCGCGATATCCGACAATGAGCTGGCGGTCATGCGTCGGCTTCACACTGGAGCCATGAATCCTTAACAGGCCTCATGCAACACTTTCCACCAGTCAAGGAGGAATGCCGATGACCACTGACAAGAAAGCCGATTTTTCCGATGTCACCTCAACCGTCACCAGCACCGAGCAGATCGTGCAGAAGGCGGATTTCTCCGATGTGACCTCCACGGTGATCAGCACCGAAGAAATCGTCGGCGAGCAGCACTACACCGTGCAGAAGGGCGACAGCCTTTCGAAGATCGCCAAAAACCTGCTCGGCAACGCCAATGCGTGGAGGCGAATCTTCGACGCCAACAGCGACGTCCTCAAAGACCCGGACAAGATCTTCCCCGGCCAAGTCCTGAAAATTCCGCCGCGTCAGGACTGACCGCTGCGCGCCACCCTTACCTCATTCACTCGGAGCACTCCATGAAGAAGACTTCGCTCAACACCCTCCTGATGATTGCCGTGGCCAGCAGCGTTGCCTTGGTCGGCTGCAAGAAGAACGAGCCGGCGCCGGCTCCGGAAGTCAGTGCCCCGGCCCCGCTTGCCGAACCCGCCCCGGCCGCTCCGGTGGTCAGCGTTACCTCGGTGACCGTGGGTAATGCCATTGCCGACGACCTGTCGGTCGCGCCGGTGGCGACGCTGGGTGCGAAGGACAAGATTGTCGTTTCGGTGAACACCCATGGCACTGCCGACAACGTGGCCCTCGCCGCCAAACTGACCTACCAAGATGGTCAAGTGGCTGGTGAGCAGAGCGTCACCCTCAACACCACCGATGCCGGCACTACCAATATTCCGTTCACCAAGGCCAGTGATTGGCCGGCTGGCAAATACACCGCCGAAGTGACGCTGAACGGCCAGCCGGCCGGCACCGCGCAGGAGTTTGAAGTGAAGTAAGCGGTACCGCTTTCACCTGTCGCCTCTCTCCCGACAGGTGCAGGGCATGAGCGCAGCCGCGAGGCTGCGCTTTTTTTGTTGGGTGCATAGCCGTGCTTGGTAGTGCCGGCCAGCTGCCGGCACTATCGGTCAATACGCAGCAAGCCCCACGGCGCCGTGTGCCGCCATCATTGCCAACGGTCGGGCGCTACCGAGTCATGCACTCCTGATGCCACCCACATGAAGAAACGCCATAAGCACGCCGCCGCTATCCATTCCTCAAAACCGTACCCATGCGTTTTGCCCGGATGCCGGCGACGCGCGACAATGTGCTGCTGACTTTCCAGCCTTTACTTCCGACGGAAACCATCCCCCATGTCCGATACGCCGAAGATCATCTACACGCTCACCGACGAAGCCCCGTTCCTGGCGACGCAGTCGCTGCTGCCGATCATCGACGCGTACGCCACCACCGCGGGCATCGCGGTGGAAACCCGCGACATCTCGTTGTCCGGCCGCATCCTGTCGCAGTTCCCGGACTATCTGGAAGACGCGCAGAAGATCAGCGACGACCTGGCCGAGCTGGGCGAACTGGCCACCCAGCCGCAAGCCAACATCATCAAGCTGCCGAACATCAGCGCCTCGGTGCCGCAGCTAAAGGCCGCGATCAAGGAATTGCAGGACCAGGGCTATGCGCTGCCGAATTACCCGGATGCACCCACCGACGACGTCTCGCGCGACATCAAGGCGCGCTATGACCGGGTCAAGGGCAGCGCGGTGAACCCGGTGCTGCGCGAAGGCAACTCCGACCGCCGCGCGCCGTTGTCGGTGAAGAACTACGCCCGCAAGCACCCGCACCGCATGGGTGCGTGGAGCGGCGATTCCAAGTCGCACGTCGCGCACATGGACGGTGGTGATTTCTACGGCAGCGAGCAGTCGGCCACGCTCGCCAGCGCCGGCAACCTGAAGATCGAACTGGTGCAGGACGACGGCCAGACCGTCGTGCTGAAGGAAAAGACCGCGGTCAAGGCCGGCGAGATCGTCGATGCCTCGGTGATGTCGCGCCGCGCGCTGGCATCCTTCATCGCCGCGCAGATCGCCGATGCGCGCGCGCAGGGCGTGCTGTTCTCGGTGCACCTGAAGGCGACGATGATGAAGGTCTCCGACCCGATCATGTTCGGCGTGGTGGTCGAGGAGTTCTACAAGGATGTGCTGGGCAAGTACGCTGCCGAACTCAAGCAGGCCGGCTTCGACCCGAACAACGGTATCGGCGATTTGTACGCGCGCCTGCCGTCGCTGCCGGAGGCCACACAGGAAGCCATCAAGGCCGACATCACTGCCGAATACGCCAAGCGTCCGGCGGTGGCGATGGTCAATTCCGACAAGGGCATCACCAACTTGCACGTGCCCAGCGACGTGATCGTCGATGCCTCGATGCCGGCGATGATCCGCGACAGCGGCCGCATGTGGAATGCCGAGGGCAAGCTGCAGGACACCAAGGCAGTGATCCCCGACCGCTGCTATGCCGGTGTCTACCAGGCCGTCATCGAGGACTGCAAGGCCAACGGCGCGTTCGACCCGGCGACGATGGGCAGCGTGCCCAACGTCGGCCTGATGGCGCAGAAGGCCGAGGAATACGGCAGCCACGACAAGACCTTCCAGATCCCGGCCAACGGCACCGTGCGCGTCACCGACGATGCCGGCAAGGTCGTGTTCGAGCACAAGGTCGAGGCCGGCGACATCTGGCGCATGTGCCAGGCCAAGGACGCGCCGATCCAGGACTGGGTGAAGCTGGCGGTCAGCCGCGCACGCCTGAGCAACACCCCGGCGGTGTTCTGGCTCGACGCCAACCGCGCCCACGACGTGCAGATGATTGCCAAGGTCGAAAAATATTTGAAAGACCACGACACCAGCGGCCTCGACATTCGCATCCTGTCGCCGGAAGAAGCCACCCAATTCTCGCTGGAGCGCATTCGCAAGGGCCAGGACACCATCTCCGTCACCGGCAACGTGCTGCGCGACTACCTGACCGATTTGTTCCCGATTCTTGAACTGGGCACCAGCGCCAAGATGCTGTCCATCGTGCCGCTGATGGCCGGCGGCGGCCTGTTCGAGACCGGCGCCGGTGGCAGCGCGCCGAAGCATGTGCAGCAGTTCGTCGAGGAGGACTACCTGCGCTGGGATTCGCTGGGCGAGTTCCTCGCGCTGGCCGCCTCGCTGGAACACCTCGCCCAGCGCTACGACAACAAGGCCGCCGCCGTGTTGGCCAAGGCGCTGGACGAAGCCAACGGCACCTTCCTCGACAACGACCGCTCGCCGGGCCGCAAGCTCGGCACCATCGACAACCGTGGCAGCCACTTCTACATCGCCCTGTACTGGGCGCAGGCGCTGGCCGCGCAGGACGAGGACGCCGCGCTGAAGGCGAAGTTCGCGCCGCTGGCCAAGGCGCTGAGCGAGAACGAGCAGAAGATCGTCGCCGAACTGGTCGCGGTGCAGGGCAAGGCGGTGGATATCGGCGGCTACTACCGCCCGGATCTCGGCAAGACCAGCAAGGCCATGCGCCCCAGCGCCACCCTCAACGCCGCACTCGCCGCGCTCTGATCGCAGCCTGCAAGGTGGTTTGACCGAAACCCGCATCGCCCCGGTGATGCGGGTTTTTCATTGGCCTTCTCGTAAGCGTCCTTGAAAACGGGGGAGCCCCCGCGGAAACAGGTCCGGCCGCCACCACATGGCAGGTATTTCACCTTGTCCATGCCTCATCCGATGCGGAGGGGCGAGGCTCGCCATGGCCCTTCATTTCTGTGCATGCAGTCACTGTTTGCCGCGAAATGGCGGTATAGCCTGCGAAAACGGATCGCAGCCGCGGGTCTGCGGATCAGGTTTCAACACAGGGACAGGCCATGGCCAATGTGCTGGTGATGGAAACGAAGCCTTGGGCAAACACGTCTTGCCGCTCCGGCAGGCGCATGGCGGCCGTATTCGTGAAAGCCCCCGGCCACGCAGGCGGCGAACGCAGGGAGCAGGGCCATGACCATGCTTGACGAACGCACGCGCGATGGGGCCATGCGTGATGCGGGCGCGCGTCACGGCGACGAGGGCGTGCTGGTGGCCAGCGGCGCTAAGGCCATCACCCGCGCCATCCGTGCCGGCGTGCGCCAGAAGCAGGGGCATGTGCTGCTGCGGCGTGGCATGGAAACCCGGTTGCTGATCGACTTCGAAAAAGACGTGGTGGCGACGGCCTCGTCGCTGGCGCCTGCCGCGCTGGCCGAGGCACTGGCCGCCGATTTCGACCAGTTGCGCATGCAGGCGATTTCCGAATTCGCCTTCGAGCGGCTTTCCCGTGGCCTGCCCGCGCACCCGTTGCGGCCGCTGCTGTGGCAGTGGGGGCAACAGGCCCGTGGCTGGCAGGACCTGGACGCGAAGCTGTGCGAGGCCAAGGTCAGGCTGCTGCGCTGGCCCGATTTCCGCGTGCTGGGGCGGCAACACGACAGCTTCCGGTTGTGCTCGCTGCTGCTCAAGCGCCCCAGCAGCGTGGACGAATGCGTGCAGATGCTGGACGTGCCGGCCGAGCAGGTACGCTCGTTCGTGCACCCGGCCTTCCTCTGCGGCTATGCCAACCTGGAACCGTTCGCGCTCTCCGCGCCCGCGATGCAACAAGCGCCAGCGAGGGCGGAAGGCACCCTGCTGGCCCGCATGTGGCGCAGCATGCGCCGCCTGGGCGGGGCGTGAGCATGCGCGAATACAAGGTCGTCGTCCTCGGCACGATGGGGTGCGGGAAATCCACCCTGGTGCGCGCTATTGCCGGCCGCGACGTGGTCGATACCGACGTGGCCAACAGCGACCGGGAAGGCGCCGACAAGGCCACCACCACCGTGGCGATGGATTACGGCGACATCGACCTGCCCAACGGCGACCGCCTGCGCCTCTACGGCACGCCGGGGCAGCGACGCTTCGATTTCCTCTGGCCGATCCTGTTGCAGGGCGCCAGCGGCGTGTTGCTGCTGGTCGATGCCACCCGCGTTGGCGACGGCGATGAGCTGGACAGCTACCTGCAGGCGCTCGAACAGCATGCGGCGCAGGTGCCGGCGGTGATCGGCGTGTCGCACCTGGACCTGGCGCCGGGGCTGGACCTGGACGCCTGCGCCATGCGCGCCACCTGCGCCGGCAGGTGGCTGCCGGTGGTGCCGGTTGATGCCCGCGACCGTGAGCAGGGGTGGAGCCTGATGGACGTGCTGATGAGCGAAATCGAAACCCGCGCCCTGGTGCAGGTGCATGGCTGACGGCAACGAGGTGATATGCATGGACGAGGCGTTGAAGCAGCGTATGGCAGCGCATCTGGGTGCTTTCTGCTCGGACATAAGCGGCGTGCGAAACGCCGTCATCGCCAGCGTGGATGGCTTCGCGCTGGTGTCGGCCAGCAACGGCCAGGGCAAGGGCGAGCGGCTGGCGGCGATGACCAGCGCGATGCTGGCGCTGGCCGCGGCGGTGGGCCGGGAACTGGAATTGGGCGAACTGGAAGTGCTGATGCTGGAGGCTGGCCGCGGCAAGGTGTTGATGCTGTCGCTGCCGGCTTCGCCACACCCGCTGTTGCTGATGGCGGCCTGCGACCAAGGCTGCGTGATCGGCAAGGTGCTGTGGCGGGCGAAGGAATGCGGCCGGGGAATCCTGGCCGAACTTGGCGGAACGTGAGCGAATCCGCACAGGACAACCAAGGCTCGACAACGAGGGGAACGCACTCATGGCTGGACTGGAACAGACCCTGGCTTCGCTGATGTCCATTGATGGCGCACAGGCCGTGGCCTTGGTCGATTACGAGAGCGGCATGCTGCTGGGCGAAGCGGGGACGGGCATCGACATGGAAATCGCCGCGGCCGGCAACACCGAGGTGATCAGGGCGAAGATGAAGACGGCCGCGGCCCTGAACCTCAACGACTCCATCGAGGACATGCTCATCACGCTGGGGCGGGCGTACCACATCATGCGCCCGGTGGTGAAGCAGCGCGGGTTGTTCATCTACCTCGTGCTGGACCGGGCCAAGTCCAACCTCGCGCTGGCGCGGCGCAAGGTGCAGGACGTGGAAGCGGAACTGACGCTGTAACCGCATTTCCCCGTGGTTGGTGGGCCGGCATTCGGCGGATGCCGGCCCGTTGTCGTATCGTCGTCTGCCGTTACCGTTTCTGGAGCTGCCGTGGACGGCAAGGAGTTCCGGTTGCCACGCCCCGCGTCGATGTCCCATGCGCCCGAATTGCTTGCTGCGCTCGTCCGCGATGGCTTCGCCGACTACCACGCCCGCTTCGCCGCCATCACCCGCCGCGCGCGGCGACGCTTCGAGCAGCGCGACTGGGCCGCGGCGCGCGACGATGCGGTCGAGCGCATCGAACTCTATGACCTGTGCATCGGCGAGTGCATGGCCCGCTTGCAGGCCATTGCCGGCGGTGCACCCAGCCGCGCATTGTGGGTGCAGGTGCGCGCCACCTTCGCCACGCTGGTCGAAGGGCTGATCGACGGCGAGCTATACAAAACTTTCTACAACACGTTGACCCGCCGCCTGTTCGCCACGCATGGTGTTGATGACGCCATCGAGTTCATGGCGATCGACCTCGAGCCGTCCGACGCCATCACCCACCCGGTCGCGCGCCACGTCTATACCGTGTCCGAGTCGCGCCCGGCGGACGCCTTCGAGCGCATGCTGGCCGACTACCGCTTCGACGTGCCGTATCGCCACCGCTTGCGTTGCGCCGCTGCCATCGCCGTGCGTTTGCAGGACGATCTTGCACACTGGGGGCCACACCCGGTGCGTGCGATTGAATTGCTGGAAACCGTGTTCTACCGCGAGCGCCGCGCGTATTTGGTGGGCCGCGTGTTTGGCGAGCATCGCTTCTCGCCGTGCGTAATTGCCTTGGTCAACGATGGCGACGGCCTGCGTGCCGAAGCGGTATTGAGCCGCCGCCGCGACGTGGCGCATTTGTTCGGCGTCTCGCGCAGCTATTTCCAGGCCGATTTGCCCACCGTCGCCGATGCGGTGGTATTCCTGCGCAGCCTGCTGCCGGGCAAGCCGGTGGATGAAATCTACACCGTGCTCGGCCGCGCCAAGCAGGGCAAGACCGAGCGTTACCGTACCTTCTTCCGCCACTTCCAGCAGCAGCCGAACGAGCGGCTGGTACACGCCGAAGGCACGCCGGGCATGGTGATGTCGGTGTTTACCCTGCCCAGCTATCCCTTGGTGTTCAAGCTGATCCGCGACAGCTTCGGCTGGACCAAGACCGTGACCCGGCAGGATGTGGAAGACCGCTACGCGCTGGTGTTCAACCTCGATCGCATCGGCCGCCTGCTCGACGCGCAGCCCTACCATCACCTGCGCTTCCCGCTGGCGCGCTTCGCCCCGGAGCTGCGCGACGAATTGCTGCAAAGTTGCGCGCGCAGCGTGCATGTGGAAGGCGACGATCTGGTGATTTCGCTGTGCTACGTGCAGCGCCGTTTCCGCCCGCTCAACCTGTACCTGCGCGAACAAACCACCGAGGCCGCGCGCGCGGCGGCGCTGGATTACGCGCAAGCGATCGCCGACATGGCGCGCAACAACATCTTCCCCGGCGACATGCTGCTGAAGAACTTCGGCGTCTCCCGCCACGGTCGCGCGGTGTTCTACGACTACGACGAGTTGTGTCTGGTCAGCGACTGCAACTTCCGCGATTGGCCGCACCCACGCAGCGCCGAGGAAGCAATGGCCGCCGAACCGTGGTTCCACGTTGCCCCGGGTGACGTATTCCCCGAACGCTTCCCTTTGTTCATGGGCCTGCCGAAGCCGCTGCTGGAAGCGGTGCGCGAAGCACATGGCGAACTGTTCGACCCGCAATGGTGGCGCGGCCTGCAAGCGGCTTTCGCGCGCGGCGAGTTTCCCGACAACCCGCCGTATCCGCGTGTGCTGCGATTGGCTTGAAGCCTGGATTTCGCAGGAGTATGGAACGAAAAAGCCCGGCATTGCCGGGCTTTTCGCTGGGTGTTCCCTGAGACGTCACTTTCGCATCGAACTGAAGAACTCGTCGTTGCTCTTGGTGTTCTTCATCTTGTCGAGCAAGAACTCCATTGCGGCAATCTCGTCCATCGGGTGCAGCAGCTTGCGCAGGATCCAGATCTTCTGCAGCAGCTCCGGTTCGATCAGCAAATCCTCGCGGCGGGTGCCGGAGCGGTTGATGTCGATGGCCGGATACACGCGCTTCTCGGTGATGCGGCGGTTCAGGTGCACTTCGCTGTTGCCGGTGCCCTTGAACTCCTCGTAGATCACCTCGTCCATCTTGCTGCCGGTTTCGACCAGCGCGGTGGCGATGATGGTCAGCGAGCCGCCTTCCTCGACGTTGCGCGCCGCGCCGAAGAAGCGCTTCGGGCGGTGCAGGGCGTTGGCGTCGACGCCGCCGGTCAGTACCTTGCCCGAGGACGGCACCACGTTGTTGTAGGCGCGCGCCAGGCGGGTGATCGAGTCGAGCAGGATCACCACGTCCTTCTTGTGCTCGACCAGGCGCTTGGCGCGCTCGATCACCATTTCGGCGACCTGCACGTGGCGCGCGGCCGGTTCGTCGAAGGTGGAGCTGACCACTTCACCGCGCACGGTGCGCTGCATTTCGGTCACTTCCTCCGGGCGCTCGTCCACCAGCAGCACGATCAGGTGCACGTCCGGGTGGTTGTAGGTGATGGCACTGGCGATCTGCTGCATCATCATCGTCTTGCCCGCCTTGGGCGGGGAGACGATCAGCGCGCGCTGGCCCTTGCCCTGCGGCGCCATCAGGTCGAGGATGCGGCCGGTGATGTCTTCGGTCGAACCGTCACCGCGCTCCAGGCGGAAGCGCTTGCGCGGGAACAGCGGCGTCAGGTTTTCGAACAGCACCTTGTTCTTCGATGCTTCGATCGGTTCACCGTTGATGGTGTCCACGATGTTCAGTGCGAAGTAGCGCTCGCCGTCCTTGGGGAAGCGGATGCGGCCGGCGATGTGGTCGCCGGTGCGCAGGTTGAAGCGGCGGATCTGGCTGGGTGAGATGTAGGTGTCGTCCGGGCCGGCGAGGTAGCTGGCCTCGGCCGCGCGCAGGAAGCCGAAGCCGTCCGGCAGGATTTCCAGCACGCCGTCGGCGGCCACGCCTTCGCCATGGCGGGTCAGCACCTTCAGCAGCGCGAAGATCACGTCCTGCTTGCGCGCGCGGGCCACGCCTTCGTGGATGCTCAACTGTTCGGCGATTTCCAGCAGCTTGTGTGCCGGCATGCGCTTGAGGTCGCTGAGCGAATAGGCGGGGAAGCCTTCCGGCACGTTCGGGTGCGGGCGCGGTACGAAGGTTTCGTTGCTGCCGTCTTGGCCCATGCCGTTGTCGTCGCGGAAACGCTCGCGGTTGCGGTCGCGGCGGTTGCGGAAACGGTCGCGGCGGTTGCCCTGACCTTGGCCCTGGCCCTGTTGATTCTGTTGGCCGTGGCGCTGCTGGCCGCCGTCATTGCGCGGCTCGCCGTTGTCCTGCCCGCTTTGCGGTGCGGCTGGAGCCGGATTTTCGTTGCCGGTGTTCGGGGTGGCAGCCACCGGAGCGGCGGCTGCCGCGGCTTCACGGGCAGCGGCGGGGGCCGGGGTGGCCGGCAGCGGCAGCGCGGACTGAGCCGGCGCGGCAACGGGCGCGGTGCTGCTGTCGCCGGCGTCGGCCTTGGCGGCGCGCGGCTTGCGCACGCGCTTTTCGACCGGCGCGTCGGCGCTCCCGGTTTCGGAAGGAGTGTTCTCGGACAAGTGCGTGATTCCTCTCGCTGGTACGTGCGAGCGCCCTGTGCGGGCAGCGAACGGGTTGGGAATGGGCCGAAGGGAGAACCCGGCCGGAGGGTGCGGCAAGCGAATGCTGCCGGACGAGCGACACTAACACCGCCTCGCGCCGTGGCGCAAGGCGCCGGGAAACGCCCGTTGGGCCGGCGGCAAGCCGGGCCCGGAGCCGGCGGACAGGCCGCCGGCGGGGTAGGTCAGGCCAGCGCCTTGTCGATCATCTGGCTCAGTTGGCCCTTGCCGACGGCGCCGATCTGGGTGGCCTGGATCTGCCCGTCCTTGAACAGCAGCAGCATCGGGATCGAGCGCACGTGGTACTTCACCGCAGTGGCGCGGTTCTCGTCCACGTTGACCTTGGCGACTTTGACCTTGCCGTCGTAGGCGTCGGCCAGCTCGTCCAGCACCGGGGAAATCATCTTGCACGGGCCGCACCATTCGGCCCAAAAGTCCACCAGCACGGGGGTGTCGGACTGGAGCACGGCGGCGTCGAAATCGGCATCGCCGACGTGTAGAACCTTGTCACTCACTTTGGGGAGTCTCCTGGGGCAATGCGACAGCCCATGCCGGGTTGGCGACCGCATTGCGCTAAACTGGGGCATTGCGCGGACAACAGGCAGTGTGCCTTGGCGTCGCGCGACCCGGCGCAGGGGCCGCAGTGTGCGACGGTGCCGGAGACGATGCAAGCCACCCCGCAACCTCTGGCGGGCTGGCCTTACCAAGACGGAATGATGAGCGACAAACCGCTGACCGATGTGACTTTTTCCTCCTTCGAACTGCAACCGGCGCTGCTGGCCGGGTTGGAAGGAGCCGGATTCAC
This sequence comes from Stenotrophomonas sp., assembly GCA_034675465.1. Lineage (GTDB taxonomy): Bacteria > Pseudomonadota > Gammaproteobacteria > Xanthomonadales > Xanthomonadaceae > Stenotrophomonas. The sequence goes on from JAUCDH010000016.1 coordinate 56,220, forward strand.
CCGCTGCACGCCGATCCAGGCGCTGACCCTGCCGGTGGCCTTGCCCGGCGGCGACGTTGCCGGCCAGGCGCAGACCGGCACCGGCAAGACGCTGGCGTTCCTCGTGGCGGTGATCAACCGCCTGATGAGCCGCCCGGCGCTGGCCGACCGCAAGCCGGAGGATCCGCGCGCGCTGATCCTTGCGCCCACCCGCGAACTGGCGATCCAGATCCACAAGGACGCGGTGAAGTTCGCTTCCGACCTCGGCCTGCGCTTCGCGCTGGTCTATGGCGGTGTCGATTACGACAAGCAGCGCGAACTGCTGCAACAGGGTGTCGATGTGATCATCGCCACCCCCGGCCGCCTGATCGACTACGTCAAACAGCACAAGGTGGTCAGCCTGCACGCCTGCGAAGTCTGCGTGCTGGACGAAGCCGACCGCATGTTCGACCTCGGCTTCATCAAGGACATCCGCTTCCTGCTGCGGCGCATGCCCGAGCGCACCATCCGGCAAACGCTGCTGTTCAGCGCCACCCTCAGCCACCGCGTGCTGGAGCTGGCCTACGAGCACATGAACGAGCCGCAGAAGCTGGTGGTGGAGACCGACAACATCACCGCCGACCGCGTGCGCCAGCGCATCTATTTCCCGGCGGATGAAGAAAAGCTGCCGCTGCTGCTGGGCCTGCTGTCGCGCAGCGAAGGCGCGCGCACCATGGTGTTCGTCAACACCAAGGTGTTCGTCGAGCGCGTGGCGCGTTCGCTGGAGCGTGCCGGCTACCGCGTCGGCGTGCTCTCCGGCGACGTGCCACAGAAGAAGCGCGAGAGCCTGCTCAACCGTTTCCAGAAGGGCCAGCTTGAAATCCTCGTCGCTACCGACGTGGCCGCGCGTGGCTTGCACATCGACGGCATCAAGTACGTCTATAACTACGACCTGCCGTTCGACGCCGAGGACTACGTGCACCGCATCGGCCGCACCGCGCGGTTGGGCGAGGAAGGCGATGCGATCAGCTTCGCCTGCGAGCGCTACGCGATGGGCCTGCCGGACATCGAGGCCTACATCGAGCAGAAGATCCCGGTCGAAGCGGTCACCGCCGAGCTGCTGACGCCGCTGCCGCGCCCGGAGCGCGCGCCGCTGCCCGAGGGCGAGGAAGGCGAGAGCGTTGGCGCTATCTTCCGCGAAGCGCGTGAGCAGAAGGCTGCCGATGAAGCGCGTCGCGGCGGTGGCCGTGGCGGGCGTAGCGGTGGCGGTCACGGTGAACGCCGCCGCGATGGCGAACCGCGTGGCGAAGGCCGTGGCCCGCGTGGCCCGCGCAAGCCGCGCGTGGAAGGCGAGGGCGCACAGGCCACTGCGGCTGCCGCGCCGCCGCAGCTCGTGCAGGCCAAGCCCGCGCAGCCGCAGGCCGAAGGCGAGCGCGCGCCGCGCAAGCGTCGTCGCCGTCGTCATGGCCGCCCGGTTGAAGGTGCCGAAACCGCCGTGCAGGCCACGAACAATGGCCCGGTGCAGGTGCCGGCCAAGTCGATGCGCCAGAACGATAATGATTCGTTCCTGACCCGTCTGGGCCGCAAGATCCGGCGGATGCTTTCGGGCGATTGATGTAGCGCCGGCTGCGGCCGGTGCACGGCATCGCTCCACTTCATGGCCGGTGCGATGAAGCACGGTGGGTGCCGGCCGTTGGTCGGCACTGGCTCCGCATCGGATCCATGGCTGTCTTGCACCGCGCAGGCAGGTCCGTAGTGCACCTTGGTGCGCTCCTGTGATTGGCGGATGCCGATGTTCCGCACCGCCGCCGTCACCTCCGGCATAATCGGCGAATGAGCGTTCTGCGTTTCGACAATGTCAGCAAGCACTACAGCGGCGGCCATCAGGCGCTGGTGGAGGTGAGCTTCGAAGTGGCCACCGGCGAGATGTTGTTCGTCACCGGGCATTCCGGCGCGGGCAAGAGCACCTTGCTGAAGCTGATTCATTTGAGCGAGCGGCCCACGCGCGGTGCGGTGCTGTTCGACCAGCGCAACCTGCTCAAGGTGCGTGGCGGCAAGGTGGCGCTGCACCGGCGTGAAGTAGGGGCGGTCCATCAGGATCATCGGCTGCTCACCGACCGTACCGTCGGCGAGAACGTGGCCCTGCCGCTGCTGCTGCGCGGCGACCGCCGCAGCGATACCGGCAAGCGTGTGCGCTCGGTGCTCGAACGCATGGGCTTGGGCCACCGTGAGAAGGCGCTACCCACACAATTGTCGGCCGGCGAGCAGCAGCGCGTCGGCATTGCCCGCGCCATCGTTTCCGAACCCAAACTGCTGGTGGCCGACGAACCCACCGGTAACCTCGACCCCTCGCTGGCGGCGGAAATCATGGCGCTGTTCGCCGAACTGCCGGGCCGTGGAACCAGCGTGCTGGTGGTCAGCCACGACCTGCCGCTGCTCAAGCGGATGCGCAAGCGCGTGCTGATCCTTGACCACGGGCGGCTGGTCGACGACATCTCGCCGCAGGATCTGGCCGAATGAGTCGGGCGCGATGAAGAAGGAAGCGAAGAACAAGGCCGCCGCTGCCGCCCCGTCGCGGCTGGGCGTGTGGCTCGGCCATCACCTGCACAGCGTGGGGTTCAGCCTTGGCCGCGCGCTGCGCAAGCCATGGGCAACGGCGTTGACCGTGGCGGTGATGGCACTGGCGCTGGCCTTGCCGCTGGGCCTGTCGATCGCGCTGGACAACATCAAGCTGTTCGCCGGCAGCGTGCAGCAGTCGCGCGACATCAACCTGTTCCTGAAGCCCGAACTCGATGGCGCCACCGCGCAGGACCTGGCCGCCAGCCTGCGCGCGCGTGACGACGTCGCCAGCGTGCTGCTGCGCACCCCGGAAGAAGGGCTGGCCGAACTGCGCCAGAGCGCGGGGCTGGGCGAAGCCATCGATGCGCTTGGCGAGAACCCGTTGCCGAACCTGCTGATCCTCACCCCTGCCGACGGCAGCGACGACGCGGCGCTGGCCAAGGCACTGGAAGCCCTGCCGCAAGCCGATCTGGTGCAGCACGACGCGTTGTGGCGGCAGCGGCTGGACGGCTGGCTCGGCTTTGGCGCGCGGCTGGTGCAGGTGTTGTCGCTGCTGCTGGGGCTGGGCGCGGTACTGGTGGTTGGCAATACTGTGCGGCTGGACATCCAGTCACGGCGCGAAGAAATTGGTGTGCTGCAACTGCTTGGTGCCAGCGACGGCTTCATCCGCCGTCCGTTCGTCTATCTCGGCGCATGGTACGGGCTGGGCGCAGGTGTGCTGGCGCTGGCGCTGGTCGGCGCCTGTGGGCTGGCATTGCGTGCGCCGTTGGCGGCGTTGTCGCACAGCTACGGCAGCCCATTCATGCTGCATGGTCTGGATGCTCTGCACTCGGGTTTCGTGATGCTGGGCACACATGATCCTCGGCTGGCTGGGGGCGTGGCTGGTGACCGGTCACTTTCTCCGGCAGACTCGCCCGACCGAAACCTGAGGCGCGCATGGCCACGCACGAACTCAAGCACCTGATCAGCGATGCCCCCAGGGTGATGGTGGTCGATGGCTCCAAGCTGGTGCGCAAGCTGATTTCCGACGTGCTCAAGCGCGATCTGCCGGGCGTGGACGTCGTCGGCTGCGCCAGCATCGAAGAGGCGCGGGCCGCGCTCGCCGCCGGGCCGGTGCATTTGGTCACCACCTCGCTGGCGCTGCCCGACGGTGACGGCCTGGCGTTGGCGCGCAGCGTGCGTGAGGCTGCCGGGCAGGCCTACGTGCCGGTGATCGTGGTGTCTGCCGATGCGCAGCAGCACCTGGAGCAACGCCGCTTCAACGACTACGTCACCGATTACTTCGACAAGGCGCTGGGCCATGAGGCGCTGGCCGCGTTCGTGCGCGGCTACGTGCAGCCCGAGCCGATGCCGGGCGCGACCGTGCTGTATGTCGAGGACAGCCGCGTGGTCGCCGAGGCCACCAAGCGCATGCTCGAACGTCACGACCTGCACGTGGTGCACGTGCTCACCGCCGAGGATGCGTTCTCGCTGCTCACCGCCGAATCGCTGGGCCGCACCGTGCGCCGCATCGATCTGGTACTGACCGACGTCACCCTCAAGGGCGAGCTGAATGGCCGCGACGTGGTCGAGCGCGTGCGCGTCGATTTCGGTTACGGCAAGCGCCGCCTGCCAGTGCTGGTGATGACCGGCGACAGCAACCCGCACAACCAGTCGGCGCTGTTGCAGGCCGGCGCCAACGACCTGGTACAGAAGCCGATCGAGGAACGCTTGCTGGTGACCAAGGTGCTGTTCCAGCTGCGGCTGGCACGCCTGGCGCAGCCGACGGTGGTGCTGTGAGCGAAGCCGCGCCGAACATCCAGCTCGAGCCGAGCTGGAGGGCGCGCATCGGCGACTGGCTGCTGCGCCCGGAGATGCGCGAGCTTTCCACCTTCCTGCGCCAGCGCAAGGCGGCCGGCGCGCGGGTGTTCCCGCCGGGGCCGCAGATTTTCGCCGCGTTCGATGCCACTCCGTTCGAACAAGTGAAAGTAGTGGTGCTGGGGCAGGACCCGTACCACGGCAACGGGCAGGCGCACGGGCTGTGCTTCTCGGTGATGCCGGGCGTGCCGGTGCCGCCGTCGCTGCTGAACATCTACAAGGAACTGGAAGACGACAGTGGCGTGATGCCGCCGTTCCGGCGCCCGGATCACGGCTGCCTGTTGCCGTGGGCGCGACAGGGCGTGTTGTTGCTCAATGCCGTGCTGACGGTCGAGGAAGGCCGCGCCGGCGCGCACCAGGGCAAGGGCTGGGAGGGCTTCACCGACCATGTCGTCGATGTGCTCAACCGCGAGCGCGAGGGGGTGGTGTTCCTGCTGTGGGGTAGCTACGCGCAAGCCAAGGGCAAGGTCATCGACACCCTCCGTCACCGTGTATTGAAGGCGCCGCATCCCTCGCCGCTGTCGGCCCACCGCGGTTTCCTCGGCTGCCGGCATTTTTCACAGGTCAACGACTACTTGGCCCGCCACGGGCAGGCGCCCGTCGATTGGCGGTTGCCGCCTCGCGCGGAGCTGGAAGCCTGGCTCGCCGCTGGCTGAACCGGGTTGATTTCCGTCATGTCGTCGGCATATCGGTTTTGCTACGGTAGGCCCGCTGCCGGTGTACTGGTTTCGCCTGCCCATTCAGGTTTTTGGCCGGTTTGGTGACGAAAACGGAACGCTGGAACTTTTCCTGTACTGGGCAGTCCAATAGTTCGGACTGCTAAGATGAGCCCCATGAACCAGAACACTTCCACTGCCCTTGTGGCAAACAATCTTCCGGTTCCCAGCGCGCTCGGCTCGCTGGATGCCTATATCGGTGCCGTGCATCGCATCCCGGTACTGTCGGTGGACGACGAGCAGGACCTGGCGCGCCGCTTCCGCGACGAGCAGGACCTGGACGCCGCGCGCGAGCTGGTGCATTCGCACCTGCGCTTCGTCGTGCACGTGGCCCGCGGCTACAACGGCTACGGCCTGCAACTGGGCGATCTGATCCAGGAAGGCAACATCGGCCTGATGAAGGCGGTCAAGCGCTTCGACCCGGACATGGGCGTGCGCCTGGTGTCCTTCGCGGTGCACTGGATCCGTGCCGAGATGCATGAGTTCATCCTCAAGAACTGGCGCATCGTCAAGGTGGCCACGACCAAGGCGCAGCGCAAGTTGTTCTTCAACCTGCGCAAGTCCAAGACCCGGCTGGGCTGGATGAACGCGGCCGAGGTCAGCGCGGTGGCGAAGGATTTGAACGTCTCCGAGCGCGAAGTGATGGAGATGGAGTCGCGCTTGTCTGGCCGCGATGTCGGTTTTGACGCACCCGACGATGCCGACGACGACCATGCCCCGCCGGCACCGGCCGCCTACTTGGTCGCGCATGACGAAGACCCGTCGCAGGCCTACGAGCGTGCCGACAGCGAGGACAACCAGTTGCAGTTGCTGCGCGAGGGTTTGGCTGGCTTGGACCAGCGTTCGCGCGACATCATCGCCCGCCGTTGGCTGGATGCGGACAGCAAGGTCACCTTGCAGGAACTGGCCGACGAATACGGCGTTTCCGCCGAACGCATCCGCCAGATCGAGGCCAACGCGTTGAAGAAGATGAAGGCGCTGTTCGCCGCCTGAGGCGGCGCAGCGGCATGCACGTTGCGAAGGCCCGGAGCGATCCGGGCCTTTCGCGTTTTTCGCCAACGAAGCCGGGGAGGAGACGGCAATGAGGGGAAACTGCCTGTGTGGCGCGATCGAAGTGGTGGCCGCCGACCATGCCGAGGTGGGGCTGTGCCATTGCAGCATGTGCCGGCGCTGGTCGGGCGGGCCGATGTTCGCGCGTTTCGCTTCCGGCAACGGATAACCACGCCGGGCGTCATTCCGGTGGCGGTTCGCCGGCGTGCGGGTCGCCATTGGCGTCGCCGAAGATGATGCGCGCGCCGCGCTGGTAGCTCCAGTAGGCCACGGCCCAGTTGAGCAGCACCACCATGCGGTTGCGGAAGCCGATCAGGAAGAACACGTGCGCGGCCAGCCAGAACCACCAGGCCAGCACGCCGGACAGCTGCAACCGGCCGATATGGGCGATGGCAGCCATGCGCCCGATGGTGGCCAGATTGCCCTGGTCGCGGTAGCGGAACGGTGGTGGCGCCGGCCGGTTTTCCAGCCGCGCCTGGATCGCCGCGGCCACGTACCCGCCCATCTGCTTGGCGGCCGGGGCCACGCCCGGCACCGGGCGGCCATCGGCCTGGGCCAGCGCGGCCAGGTCGCCGGCGACGAAGACCTCCCGGTGGCCGGGCACGGTGAGGTCCGGCTGCACCTGCACGCGGCCGGCGCGGTCCAGTGGCGTGTCCAGCGTGCGTGCCAGTGGCGAGGCGGCCACCCCGGCCGCCCACACCACGGTGCGTGCGGGGATGAAGGCATCGCCAAGCTGGAAGCCCTGCGCGTCGATCGTCGTCACCGGCGAGCCGGTGAGCACTTCCACGCCCAACCGCTGCAACTGCCGGCGCGCCTTCAGCGACAGCGTTTCCGGGAAGCTGGACAGCACCCGCGGCCCGGCCTCGACCAGCCGCACCTTGGCCGAAGCCGGGTCGATATGGCGGAACTCATTGCGCAGGGTGTGCCGCGCGATCTCGGCCAGGGTGCCGGCCAGCTCGACGCCAGTGGGGCCGCCGCCGACGATGGCGAAGCTGAGCCAAGCCGCCTTCTTCGCCGGGTCGGGTTCGGCCTCGGCCTTCTCGAACGCCAGCAGCAGCCGGCGGCGCAGCATCAGCGCGTCGTCCAGCGTCTTCAGGCCGGGCGCGTGCGGCGCCCACTGGTCGTTGCCGAAATAGGCGTGGGTGGCGCCGCTGGCGACCAGCAGCAGGTCGTAGTCGAGCCGGCTGCCATCGGCCAGTTGCAGTTGGCGCGCGGCCTTGTCGATGGTGGTGACTTCGCCCAGCCGCACCTCGACGTTGCGCTGGCGGCCGAGGATGTGGCGCAGCGGCGCGGCGATGTCCGGCGCCGACAGGCCGGCGGTGGCCACCTGGTACAGCAGCGGCTGGAACAGGTGGTGGTTGCGGCGGTCGACCAGGGTGATGCGCAGCCTGGCGCGGGCCAGCGCGCGGGTGGCCCAGAGGCCGGCAAACCCGCCGCCGATGATGACCAGATGGGGGAAAGCGCTCGTGCGACATGCGGTACTCCGGTGAGGGGGAGGCAGGCGCCGGCTGGGGGCGTGACGATCATGGTCGTCCGAAGCGAGGCGGAAATGTTGCAAAAACATCAGACATGGGTGATTTGTCCACCCGATGTTGCCAAGCCGTCGCCTCACCCTGTGGCGTATCGTGCGGGCTTCACGCCGGCCATGGCGAGCACCGCAATGCTGAAGATCTGGGGACGCCGCAATTCGAGCAACGTGCGCAAGGTGTTGTGGTGCGCCGAGGAAATCGGCCTGACTTACGAATCCATCGAGGTGGGCGGTGCGTTCGGCGGCACGCAAAGCGCCGAATACCGCACGCTGAACCCCAACGGGCTGGTGCCGGTGATCGAGGACCACGGCCTGCCGGTGTGGGAATCCAACGCCATCGTCCGCTACCTGTCAGCGCGCTATGCACTGGGTACGTTGTACCCGCAGGACCCGGCGTTGCGCGCGCAGAGCGAGAAGTGGATGGACTGGACCATATCGAGCTTCGCGGTGGCCTTCCGCGACCTGTTCTGGGGCGTGGTGCGCACGGCACCGGCCGACCGCGACCTCGCGCGCATCGACGCGGCGCAGGTGCGTTGCGGCGGGTTGCTGGCGCTGGCCGATGCCGAACTGGCGCGCCAGCCGTGGTTGTCCGGCGAAACGTTTGCGATGGGCGACATTCCGCTGGGCGCGTTCGCCTATGCGTGGTTCGAAATGCCAATCCAACGCCCGGCGCTGCCGTATCTGGCCGACTGGTACGCGCGCCTGCAGGTGCGCCCGGCTTACCGCAAGGGCGTGATGACGCCGCTGACCTGAGCGCGTGGCTCAGTACAAATCCACCGGGTCCACGTCCAGCGACCAGCGCACACGCCGCGCCTGCGGCAGTGCATACACCTGCGGCATCAGCGCATCCAGCAGCCCATGCAGCGCGCGGCGTTGCGGGGCCGACAGCAGCAATTGGGTGCGCTGGTAGCCGGCGCGGCGCGGCATCGGCGCCGGCATTGGCCCGTAGCGTTCGACCGGGGCGTCGGCGGGAATGACCTGTTTTACCGCCGCGAGGAATGCGTTGGATTGCTCGACCTGTTTGGCCTCGGCGCGCATCAGCGCAAGGTGCGCGAACGGCGGGAAACCGGCGGCCTCGCGCTGCGCCAGCTCGGCGTCGGCGAAGGCGTGGTAGCCGCCGTTCACCAGCGTGTGCAGCAGCGCGTTGTCGGGATGATGGGTCTGCAGCCAGACCTCGCCGGGGCGCTCGGCGCGCCCGGCGCGCCCGGCCACCTGGATCAATTGCTGGGCGAGTTTTTCGCTGGCGCGGAAGTCGGCCGAGAACAGCCCTTCGTCGATGCCCACCACGACCACCAGGGTCAGCTTCGGCAGGTCGTGGCCCTTGGCGAGGATCTGCGTGCCGACGAGGATGCCGGCTTGTTCGCCGAGCGTGGCCAGCGTCCGTTCCAGTGCGTCGCGGCGCGCGGTGGTGCCGCGGTCGATGCGCAGCACCGGGAAGTCGGGGAACAGTTGCAGCAGCCGTTCCTCCAACCGTTCGGTGCCGACGCCCTGCGGTTGCAGCGCGAGGCTGCCGCAATCCGGGCAGGCCAGCGGCACCGGCGCGCGCGCGCCGCAGTGGTGGCATTGCAGGCGGCGGCCGGCGCCATGCACGGTCATCGGCGTGGCGTGCAGCGGCGTGCTGCAACGCTTGCACGGCGCGGTCCAGCCGCAGTCGTGGCACAGCAGCACCGGCGCGTAGCCGCGGCGGTTCTTGAACACCAGCACCTGATTGCCGGCCTGCAAGTGTTGGCCGATGCCGGCCAGCACTTCGGGCGAAAGGCCGTCCTGCAACGGCCGCTTGCGCACGTCGAACACCCGCACCGCCGGCGGCCTGGCGTCGCCGGCGCGCTGTTGCAGGCGCAGGTGGGCGTAGCGGCCGGCGCGTGCGTTGTGCAGCGATTCCAGCGACGGTGTGGCGCTGCCCAGCACCACCGGCACGTCCAGCGCCTTGCCGCGCACCAGCGCGAAGTCGCGGGCGTGGTAGCGGATGCCGTCCTGCTGCTTGTAGCTGCCGTCGTGTTCCTCATCGACGATCAGCAGCCCGGCCTGCGGCAGTGGCGTGAACACCGCCGAACGGGTGCCGACGACCACCCGCGCCTCGCCACGCGCGGCAGCCGCCCAGACCCGCGCGCGCGCTCGTTGTCGTTCAGCCCCGAATGCAGCGCGTGCACCGGGATGCCCAGGCGGGCGCGGAAGCGCGCCAGCATCTGCGGGGTCAGGCCGATCTCGGGCACCAGCACCAGCGCCTGCCGGCCTTGTTCGAGACAGTGGACGATGGCCTGCAGGTAGACCTCGGTCTTGCCGCTGCCGGTGACGCCATCGAGCAGGAACGGGTGGAAGCCGTCGGCGGCGGTGATCGCCTCGATCGCCGCCTGCTGCTGCGGGTTGGGCGCCGGCCCGGGATTCGGCCGGGCCTGTGGTGCCGTCGCCGGCACCGCCACGCGCTGCACGAAGCCGCGTTTGAGCAGGGCGCGGCTCGGCTCGCGCCAGTCGTGCATGCGCGCCTCGATCACCTCCTCGGCCAGCGCCCCGCCGGCCAGCAGCGTGGCCAGCCGTTGCGGGCGGGTGCCGTTGCGCAGCCCGGGCAGGCCGTCGCGGCCGGCGCCGGTCAGTTCCCACGCCCAGCCGTGGGTGTCGGGCAGCGGCTCGCCACGGCGCAGCGGGGCCGGCAGCGCGGTGGCAACCACCTCGCCCAGCGGTGCGTGGGTGTAGCGCGCCAGCCAGCGCAGCGAGGCGAGCAGCTCGCCGCCCAGCAGGGGCGCGGGGTCCAGCCATTCCAGCGCGGCCTTCAGCGCGGTTGGGTCGTCGCTGCTGCCGACGCCCTCGACCATGCCGACCAGCTCGCGGTTGCCGAACGGCACCCGCAGCCGGCGTCCCACGTCGGTTTGCGACGGTTGCGGGCCATCGGGCGGCGACAAGTAGTCGAAGGTCTGCGGCAGTGGCACCGGCAGGGCGATGCGCAGGGTGGGGCAGGAAGGCATGGCGAGAGTGTAGGCGCTGGCGGGGTGGGTGCCGACCGCAGGCCGGCGTCTCCCCGCGTCCGTCACTTGGCCGCGCTTGTTGTCGCCGTGGGCATGAATTGCGCGTAAACACCGGCCATTGAAGGGGATTTCGGTTTATCCACACAAACTGTGGATAAGTCTGTGCATCGGCGTTGTGCTCCACGCGAGCAGGGCGATTGCAGCGGCCTCCGCGTCGTTTTGGACAAAAAATCGCCACATCATTAAATCGTTGAAAATCAAATATTTATCCGTGAAACAAAGTGGAAACATGGCGCCGCGAAGGAAATTTCAGGAAATCGGCGTTGACCTATTGACGCTGTGCACAAGTTGCGGCAGGGCCCATGCCGGCATGGGTGCGGGGCGTCGGCAGCCGCCGAGCGGCTGGGTATCATCTTGGCGATGACGGAGTCCGCCTGATGGCCGCACCAGCTTCTTCTTCCGCGGCCGCGGCCAGCGCGGCTTCCGCCTTCCTGCGCGGGGTCGAGCGCCGCGCGCTGGTGGTTGCCGAATTGCAGGGCGGCGATGCCGGCGCGCATGCCGTGGCCGCCGCGATGCGTGCCTTTGCCGGGCAGGCGGCACGGCTGGCAATGGCTGAATGGCCGGTCCGGTTCTGGAGCCTGCTGTGCAATGCGCCGCAACTGCGTGCGCCGGCAAGTGGGGCCGAGTCACCGTTGCCGGAGCTGTCCGACCTGCCCGGCAACGACCGGCTGGCGCTGTTGCTGCGCATCGGCGCCGGGCTGGACGAGGCCGAGGCGGCAACCAGCCTCGGCATGGTGGTCCCGGCCTACCGGCAGGCACTGGCCCGGGCTTGCCCGCTGGATGCACGCGGCCAGCCGGATGCCGCCGCATGGCGCACCCTGGCCGAACAGGTGCAGGCCAGGGTGCGCGACCTGTCGCCGCAACGGCTGCGACAGCTGGAACAACTGCGCGATGCGGTGGCCGCGCCTGCCGTGCCGCCGTCGCGCACTTCCCGGCCTGCTTCGCCGCCGTACCGGCCGCGTGCGTGGTGGGGCTGGCTGCTGCTGAGTGCGTGCCTGCTGGCGCTGGCCGTGGCAGCCGCTTGGTGGTGGCGCGGCCATGTGTCGCCGTCCGGCAGCAACGCGGCGCCGGTCGAAGGCATGCTGGGCGACAACGGGCCGGTGCAGGTAGAAGCCCTGCCGGACGACTCCCCGCCAGCCGCCGCCAGCGATGCCCTCACCGCGGACGATGCGGCGATGCTGGCCGACCCCGAGCTGGTACTGGCGCAGGAAGCTGACTTCTTCGCGTGGTATGCCGCCGGCGCGCCGATGCCGGTGGATGAGTCGCAGGCGCAACCCCGCACTGCCGAACCGGTAGCTGCGGCATTGGAGACGGTCGATGCGGAAGATTGAAGGCGTGCTGCTGCTGGCGTTGCTGCGGCGACCGGCCGCGGCGCTGGCGGCACCGGCGCCGCCGCCGCCCTTGGCCGGGCCGTTGCCGGCGAGCGCCGACCTGCAAGCACGCTGGGCGACATTGGCGCTGGCGCAGCAGCACCAAGTGCGCGCGCGATATGCCGCCTGGCGCACCCTGCCCGAATCCGAACGCCAGCGCGTGCGCCGAGCCGCTGCCGAACTGGCCGCGCTGCCGGCGGCCGAGCGCGCGACGTTGCAGGCGCGCTTCGTCGGGCTGGACCGCTTGTACCGCGACGGCTGGCGGCTGGGCCCGCAGCTGGGCGCGGCGTGGCCGAAGCTGCAGCCACTGCTGGGGTACCTGCCCGAAGCACAGCGTGAGCCGATGCTGGCCTTGCTGCGGCAACTCGATGCCAGCGGCAACTGGGGCAACTGGGCCTGCTGTCGCAGCGCACGCCGCCGCAGGAGCGCGAGGCGTTGCGCGAACAACTGCTGGCCGCGCCCGCCAGTGCGCGCGGCGAGTGGCTGCAGCGCAGGCTGGGCGAATAAGTCGGGGCCACATCCCCGTCCTTGCGGAAGCGACGAGCCGCACCGTGGTGGCAAATCGTGGATGCCGCGCTTGTGCACGGTTCTCAGCGTTCGCCGATGATGTCGCCGGTCTGCTGCCGACGGAGCTGGAAGGGGTGCGTTCACGGTGGCGTGGGCCGGCGCAGTACAATTCCCGTCCTCCGCGACCCGGCAACGGCGCGCTCCGCGCCGGCCGCAGTCCGCGATTCGTCGATCCTGCATGTCCTCCACCGTTTCCACCGCGCCGCGCTTCGGCCACGAAGTGCGCACCACCGGCCTGCTCGCCCTGCCGCTGGTGCTGGGCCACGTGTCCGCCGGCCTGATCTCCTTCGTCGATAACACCATCGCCGGCCACCACGGCACCGGTACCTTCGCCGCGGTCAGCATCGGCACCGCGTTGTTGTGGCTGCCGATGCTGGTACCGATCGGCACGCTGATCTCGCTGACCGCCTCGGTGTCGCAGCTGCACGGCGCCGGCCGCGAGCGCGAGATCGGCCCGCTGTTCCGGCAGGCGCTGTGGCTGGGCGTGGGCCTGAGCGTGCTGATGTTCGCCTTCCTCAGCCTCGTCCCGGCGTACCTGCCGGCGTTCGGCATCGCGCCGGACATCGTGCCCGGCGCCACCGCTTTCCTGCACGCCATCCGCTGGGGCGTGCCGGCGCTGACCCTGTATTTCTGCATGCGCTACCTCAGCGAGGGCATGCACTGGACGTTGCCGACCATGCTGCTCGGCTTCGGCGGCCTGCTGGTGCTGGGGCCGCTGGGCTATGCGTTGTGCAACGGCGTGTGGGGTTTTCCGGAAATGGGTGCCGAAGGGCTGGGCATCGCCTCGGCGGTGACGATGTGGGCACAGGCGCTGTGCTTTGCCGCCTATCTGTGGAAGACGCGGCGCTTCGCCCACCTGCAACTGTTCGGCTGCTTCGAGCCGCCGCGCATCGCCGCGATATGGGACCTGCTGCGCACCGGCCTGCCGATCGGCATCACCGTGCTGATGGAGGGCGGGCTGTTCATCGTCACCGCGCTGCTGATCGGCCGCATCGGCGCGGTGGAAGCCAGCGCGCACCAGATCGCGATCAACGTCGCCCAGCTGTGTTTCATGATCCCGATGGGCGTGGCCGAGGCCACCACCGTGCGCGTCGGCCATGCGGTGGGCAGCAACGACCCGGCCGGCGTGCGCCGCGCCAGCTGGGCCGGCTTTGCCATCGTGCTGGTCACGCAGCTGTTGTCGATCACCGCACTGCTGCTCGGCCACGGCGCAGTGGTTGGGCTCTATACCGACGACCTCGCGGTGGCCGCGCTGGCTTCCACCTTGCTGTTGTACGCGGCGGCATTCCAGTTTCCCGACGGCGTGCAGGTGCTCTCGGCCGGCGCGCTGCGCGGGCTCAAGGACACCCGCGTGCCGATGTTCATCGCCATGTTCGCGTACTGGGGCGTGGGCATGCCGCTCGGCGCCGGGCTCGGCCTCGGCCTGGGCTGGGGCCCGCAGGGCATGTGGGTCGGCCTGACCGTGGGCCTGAGCGTGGCCGCGGTGCTGCTGGGCTGGCGCCTGCGGGTCAGCAGCCGGCGCCTGTTCCACCCTTCGGCCCCCTGACTTGAAGCCCATGCCGGCCTTGCCGGTCCTGTGTATCCTGCATTGCAACAAGCCCCCCGGAGCCTCCATGAATCCCCCGCCCGTGCCACGCCGCAATCCCGTCGCCCGCTTCTTCGTCGGGCTGTGGGACGTGATGAACTTCACCCGCCGGCTGATCCTCAACCTGCTGTTCTTCGGCCTGCTGTTCCTGATGCTGATCGTGATGCTGGTGGCGATGGGCAAGGGCGCCTCGTCGGCCAAGGTACTGCACGAGCGCACCACGCTGGTGATCGCGCCGGAAGGGCGGCTGGTCGAGCAGTACAGCACCGACCCGGTCAGCCGCGCGCTGGCCAAGGCGATGGGCGAGCGCAACGCCGGGGAAATCCAGCTGCGTGACCTGATCCGCGCCATCGAGGCGGCCAGGGACGACAAGAAGATCGAGCGCGTGGTGCTGGACCTGGACCGCCTGCAGCCGTCCGGCTTCGCCTCGATGCGCGAGGTCGCCGGCGCCTTGCAGGAGCTGCGTGCGGCGAACAAGCAGGTGGTGGCCTTCAGCGAGAGCATGGGCCAGTCGCAATACCTGCTGGCCGCGCAGGCCGACGAGGTCTATCTCGACCCGATGGGCGGGCTGATGCTGGAAGGCCTCGGCCGCTACCGCCAGTACTTCCGCACCGGCCTGCAGGAAAAGCTGGGCGTCGATGTGCACCTGTTCAAGGTGGGCGAATACAAGTCCGCCGCCGAGCCCTACGTGCTCGACGCCGCCTCGCCGCAGGCCAAGGAAGCCGACCTGTTCTGGATGAACGACGTGTGGCAGCGCTACCTGGCCGACATCGCCAAGGCGCGCAAGCTCGACGCCGCGCAACTGGCTGCCGGCATTGACACCCTGCCCGAAGGCATCGCCGCCGCCGGTGGCGACCTGGCCCGCTTCGCCCTGCAACAGAAACTGGTGGATGGCCTGAAGACCCGCGAGGAAGTGGATGCGCTGCTCACCGAGCGCGGTGTGGCCGATGGCAATGCCGACGGCGGCTACCGCCAGATCGCGCTGGGCGACTACCTGACCCAGCTCGACGCGCGCCGTTCGCCGCTGGACAAGCGCCCGCAGGTGGCGGTGGTGGTGGCCGAGGGCGAAATCGCCGGCGGCGACCTGCCTGCCGGCCGCATCGGCGGCGTCTCGACCTCGGCGCTGCTGCGCGACGCGCGCGACGACGACGACGTCAAGGCGGTGGTGCTGCGCGTGGATTCGCCCGGCGGCGAGGTGTTCGCCTCCGAGCAGATCCGCCGCGAAGTGGAAGCGCTCAAGGCCGCCGGCAAGCCGGTGGTCGTCTCGATGGGCGACCTGGCTGCCTCCGGCGGTTACTGGATCAGCATGAACGCCGACCGCATCTACGCCGACGAATCGACCATCACCGGCTCGATCGGCATCTTCGGCATGATCCCCAACTTCGCCCGCAGCCTGGACAAGATCGGCGTGCACACCGATGGCGTCGGCACCACCCGCTTCGCCGGCGCGTTCGACGTCACCCGGCCGATGGACCCGGCGGTGGGCCGCGTGATCCAGTCGGTGATCGACAAGGGCTACGCCGACTTCACCGGCAAGGTGGCGCAGGCGCGTGACAAGAGCGTGGAAGCCATCGACGAAGTCGCGCGCGGCCGCGTGTGGAGCGGCGCGCAGGCGAAGGAGCGCGGGCTGGTGGACGAGTTCGGCGGCCTCAAGACCGCCGTGGCCGACGCCGCCAGCCGCGCCAAGCTGGGCGAGGAAGGCAAATACCGCGTGCGTTACATCGAGAAGGCGCCCACCCCGTTTGCGCAGTTCATGACCGGCTTCGCCGGCAGCCGCGTGGGCGCGTGGATGCTGTCCGACTCGGGCATGGCGCGGATGCTGCTGGCGCGCACGATGCCGGAGATGGACGCCCAGCTGCGCTTCGTCGAGGACGCGGTGAAGGACCGCAACGGTGCGCCGGTCAAAACGCTGGCCTATTGCTTCTGCGGCCTGTAACCGACATCGCGACGCGAACGCCGCCGCCGCCTTCGGGCGGCGTTGTCGTTCATGGATTCAGGTAGATTCGGCACGACTCCGGCTTTCAAATCTCTCTCCTCTCGGGGCGCGGAGCGGGGGCTGAGGTGAGGGGTAAACGGAGTCCGGATGGTTCAATCGCCGGCTTACTCCGGCGCCCCCCCCTGCATCCTTCAACGCCGCGCTCTCGGCCGCGGTGGCCTCCTCCACCGCGGCCCTTGCCGCCTGTGCCTTCTCCAGCGGCTGCGCGATGGCATCGCGCATCGCGCCGGCCTGTGGCTCGGGCGGGCGCTCGGTATCCGGTGGCTGCGGCTTGCCGCAGGCGGCGAGCAGAAGCATCGACAACATCGGCAGGCAGTGACGTGCGTTCATCGGCAATCTCCGGTGGAAACCGGCTCCATCCTGACATCTTCCTGCCACGGCATGCGCAGCGGATGATGCAGGTCGATCTGCCCGTCAAGGCGCGAGCGGAACAACTCCCGGGCATGCGCCGCATCCTGCTCCGCGGCGGTCGAGCGACGGCGCATGACGCGTTCCAAAGCGGCAAGAAGCCGTTGGCAAGCGGATCGAATTTTGTGGTTCCAGCACGCGATGATTATGTCGAAACCAGTGCTAGTGCGGGCTCTGCGGGATTCTTCAGAGATGACGCGTTAACGCCATACCATTCCCGCGCTGCGGCAGTGGTCAGCCGGCAGCGCCACGCGCAATCAGCGCGATCGCCACCACCGCCAGCGCCAGCCCGGCGCGGTTCCAGCGGCTGGTCTTCTCGCCGAAGGCCAGCATGCCGACCAGCGCGCCGAGGCAGACCACGCCGATGTTCATGCCGGCGAAGATGGTGGCCGGGCTGTGCGGCAGCGCCTGGTGCGCGCGCACGTAGAACAGGATGTTGCCGAAGTTGATCGCGCCCAGCAGCAGGCCGTAGCCGAGGTTGCGCAGGCTCAGCCGGCGGCGGCCGGAGAGATGGCGCTGCACCTGCCAGCCCAGCATCAGCACGAAGGCGATGGCGAAGCTGACCAGTAGTGCGGCGGTGGCCGGGGTGCCGGACAGCGCCACCTGCTTGAGCAGCACGTCGATCAGCGCGAAACCGGCCCACACCGCCAGCAGCCAGCGCCAGCCGCCGGGCGTGGCATTGCCGCCGTCGCCGCTGCGTGCGCTGACACCGAAGATCGCCAGCAGGCCCAGCCCCAGACCGGCCAGTTTCCAGCCATTGGCTTGTTCGCCGAACAGCACGAAGGCCGCGCCCAGCGACAACAGCAGCGACAGCCGCTGCGCCACGTCGCTGCGCACGATGCCGGCCTGCCGTACCGCACGTGCCAGCACGAGGAAAATGCCCGGCAGCGCCACTGCCAGGCCCAGCAATGCCGGCCACGGCGCATGGCCGCCTTGCAGCGATTGCAACGACGGCTTGAGCAACACCAGCGACAGCACGCTGGCGGCCAGATAGTTCCACGTCACCGCTTGCGCAACATCGATGCCGCGCCGTGGAAACAGCTTCAGCAGCACCGACACCAGCACGCTGCAAACCACGCTGAAAACCAGAAAGTGCATTGCCTTGGACCATGCAAAGGGCAGGGCGGCGATGAAGCCGCCGGACGGGGCCGGTATCATGACCGAATGCGTGCGATCTGCTGCGCCATTTCGATTCCATGCATACTCGTTCGCAGGAACGGTGCAGGGGGCGGAACATGAGTGACGATTACACGAACAAGTACAACAGTGGTTATTACGGGACCGGGAAGGGCATCGGTTCGGCGGCCTATCAGCAGGGTGCAGAGGCGCGTGCGCGTGACGAGGCGGCTTGGCGCGCAAGCCCGAATTTCAATGTGAATGTGGGAGCGGGAGGAGCGCAATCGCAGCCAGGTGGTGGAGCAGGTTTGCTTCTACTTGCTGCCGTGGCCGGCGTTCTCGGCATGCTCTGGGCGGCCCGGTTCTTCGTGGTGTCGTTGGTAATCAGCGTTCTGGTGGCTGCTCTGGTTGCCGGGATTGGCTTGCGTCTGGCTGGCAGGCGGATGGAATGGCGGGGCTTGCTTGTCCACTGTGGCGCTGCATATGGCGTTGCGGTTGCAAGTGCAATCGGGATCTTTCTGGTTGCTGTCGGTTTGGCCGATGCAGGCTGGAATCTGGTGTCAGGCACGGAGCATGTCGTCAGCGTTGGGTTCGTCGAACTGCCGGTGCCCGGGCCATATACGGGATTGGTCGCGGCGGTGCTGGGGCTGATGATCGGTGCGTGGTGGTTGAACCGGAAGTTGCCGGCAATTCGCCTGCATGGGTTCTTTCGCTGGGTCTGTTGTGGCGTGGTGATGGTGCTCGCGCTCTGGGCCGGAAGCTGGTTGGCGGAATACGTGATGGCGTTCGTCGCATCCAACATGCCTTCCGTATCGTTCGTGCATTGATGCTGCGGGAAGGATGATGGGGCGTCGGGTGGGGTCGGATACACTATTTGGATGACCCAGATCCAAGCATTCCCTCATGAGGCGGCGACGCTGATGCTGGACGGCCCGGCCGGGCCGCTGGAAGTCGCCGTTGACCCACCTGATGCCGCGGCCGCGCCGCAGTCCGTCGTCGCCGTCATCTGCCACCCGCTGTCCACCGAGGGCGGCAGCATGCACAACAAGGTGGTGACGATGGTCGCGCGCGCGCTGCGCGAACTGGGCATCACCACCGTGCGCTTCAACTTCCGCAGCGTCGGCGCATCGGCCGGCGGCTACGACAATGGCGAAGGCGAGCAGGACGACCTGCGCGCGGTGGTCGAATGGGTGCGCGCGCAGCGCCCGGGCAGCGCGCTGTGGCTGGCCGGCTTCAGCTTCGGCGCCTATGTCTCGCTGCGTGCCAGCGCCGCGTTGCAACCGCAGGCGCTGATTTCCATAGCGCCGCCGGTGGGCCGCCGCACCTGGGATTTCGAGCAGTTGCAACCGCCGGCGCAATGGTTGGTGGTGCAGGGCAACGACGATGAAATCGTCGATGCGCAAGCGGTGTACCAATGGGTGGAGGCGCTGGCCGAGCCGCCGCAACTGGTGCGGATGCCCGACACCAGCCATTTCTTCCACCGCAAGCTGATCGACCTGCGCGGCGCAATCCAGCACGAAGTGCGGCGTTGGCTGCCCGACGGCAGTTGCTGACATGGACATGACCCCTTCGCAACGCTACGCCGCTGGCGTGGCCCGTGGCGACTGGCGCGACGACCCGGCCCAGCACGCCGCGCTGGCCGAACTCGACCGCATCCATGACGCCATTACCGACACCGCGCAGGATGGCTGGCTGGATAAGTTGTCCGCGTTCTGGAAGAAACCCGAACCGGTGCGCGGCTTGTATTTCTGGGGCGGCGTGGGCCGTGGCAAGACCTTTCTCGTCGATTTGTTCTACGACGGCTTGCCCATCCAGCAGAAATACCGCACCCACTTCCACCGTTTCATGCGCGGCATCCACGAGCGCCTGCGCGAACACCAGGGCCAGAGCGACCCGCTGGCGAAGATCGCGCAGGAGTGGCGCAGCAACCTGCGCGTGCTGGTGCTGGACGAATTTCTTCGTCACCGACATCGGCGATGCGATGTTGCTGGCACGCTTGCTCGAACGCCTGTTCGCCGAGGGCGTGACGCTGGTGACCACCTCCAATACCGCGGTGGAAAACCTCTACCTCAACGGCTTGCAGCGCGAGAGCTTCCTGCCGGCCATCGCGCTGCTGGAAAAGCATTGCGTGGAGCTGTACGCCGAAGGCACCGAGGACTACCGGATGCGCGCGCTGACCCGTTCGCCGGTGTACCGTGCGCCGCTGGAAGCCGACAGTGATGCGTGGCTGGGCGGGCGCTGGAAGGAACTGAGCGGCAGCGAAGAGGCGCGGGCCGGCAACATCGAAATAGAAGGCCGCAAGATTGCAGTGCGTGGGCGTGGCAAGAGCATCGTGTGGTTCGACTTTGCGGCGCTGTGCGAAGGCCCGCGCGGGCCGTCGGATTACATCGAGATCGCGCGCGAGTTCAACACCGTGCTGCTCGGCGGCATTCCGCATTTCGATCGCATGAACGAAGATGCGGCGCGGCGTTTCGTCAATTTGATTGACGAGTTGTACGACCGCCAGGTCAACCTCGTTTGCACCGCGCAGGATCCGCCGCCGCTGCTGTATTCCGGCACCCGCCTGTCCGGTGCGTTCGAGCGCACCGCCAGTCGCCTGATCGAAATGCAGAGCGCTGAATACCTCGGTACCGCGCACCGGCACTGAACGACGCTCGTGGGAGCGCACCTTAACCCCGTTCGTGCCGACCATCCGTTCTCCTTTCCGCACGCCGCATTGCGGCCCCACGGCACGGAACGGAGCACGCAGATGAAACACGCAAACCACGTCCCCCCGGCGGCTGCCGGTACGTTCGATGACCTTCGCCCTGACCCTGCTGGCGGGATGGCCGGCGCTCGCCGGCGAACCGGTGTGGCCGGAGCCGGCCACGGCCCCCCAGGAACAAGCGGCGCATACGCCAGGACCCGGGCGAGTGCGCCAGGCCACGCCGAATTTTCGTGCACCGGTGGCCACCGCATGCAGCGACACGCCGCGCATGCGCGAAGTGCCCGACCCGCAGCCGCGCCAGCGATACACGGCCGGCGCATCAGTGGCTGGCGGCAGCGGCGAGCGCCGCGAAAGGCTGGAAAGAGTGTCGCCGCCAGCTCCGCCCGCGCCGTCGGCCCCCATTGCAGCGCTTGATGCGGTGGCCGTCACCGGCAGCCGTGTCCATGAAAGCGTGGCCATGCCGTTGCGGCCCTCCCCATTGCCGGCGCCGCAGCCGGCAACGACGGTGACGGCTGGCGTGGTCGATGACAACGCCGATTTCGGTGGCTTCCGGCAATTCCTGCAACGCCATGCCGAATCGGCGCAGCTCGGGCGCGACGTCTCCGTACGCCAGCGCCTGCGTGTGGCCGATGCGCAGGGGCGGCCGGTGCCGGATGCGGAAGTGGCGGTATCCGCGCCCAATGGCGCGCGCATGTGGGCGCGCACCGACGCCGGCGGCCAGGCATGGCTGCATCTGAACGCATTCGACGACCGCGATTCGGCCAGCTACCGCGTCGATGTGCGCCGCGATGGCCGGCAGGCACGCGCACAACTGCAACGCGGGCAGAAGAACACGCTGGAGGTGGTGCTGCCTGCCACGACGGCTTCGGCGCGGGCGCGGCTGGACTTGGTGTTCATGGTCGATGCCACCGGCTCGATGGGCGATGAAATCGACAAGCTGCGTGCCTCGTTGAGCGACATCGTGCGCGGCATCGAACAACTGCCGTCGCGCCCGGACGTATGCCTCGGGCTGGTCACCTACCGCGACCGTGGCGACGAGTACTTCGTGCGTGGCTGGGATTTGACCGGCAATGTTGCCGCGTTCCAGCACGTGCTCGACGGCGTGCGCGCCGGTGGCGGTGGCGACATGCCCGAGGCGATGAACGAGGCGTTCGACCATGCAGTGCAGGCCCTGAACTGGCGTGGCCCGGCCACCACCCGGCTGCTGGTGTCGCTGGCCGATGCGCCACCGCACATGGATTACCCGCAACCGCATTACGACCGCACCATGCTTGCCGCGCTGGGCAAGGGCATCAAGGTGTTCAGCGTGGCCGCCTCGGGGCAGGACACCACCGGCGAGATCGTGCAGCGGCAGATTGCCCAGTACACCGGTGGGCGTTTCATCTTCCTGACCTACAAGAACGCCGCCGATCCGGGCAGCGGCCCCGGCGGCGAAACCGTGCACGAGGTGAGCAACTACTCGGTGGATACGCTGGACAAGCTGGTGGTGCGGCTGGTGCGCGAGGAGTTGGCGCAGTTGCCGAAGAGGTGACGTGCGGGAGGCGCCGCTGGCGGGGGCTTTCCCGGCAATGCCCGGGCATAAGGTTCACGATCACCTGGTGGTGAACCGCCGGAACGCCCCGCTTCTGCCAGCGTGAATGCTGCTGCTCCGCGCAGGCATGGCGGCGGCTTGCCCGGTGCCATGCGCGCTGGGGCAGGCAGATCGCTTGTGCCGCAAGGGCAATCGGGTTTCCACAAGATTTGGTATTGACCCTTCCCATTGCCCCCACTATCTTGTGTCCGGTCGGTTCCGGCGGGACGCTTCCCGCTGGATTGAAAGGGAAGCCGGTGACGCCTGCCAAGGCCATTCCGGCACTGCCCCGCAGCGGTAATTGGGAACGAACCCGCCACACAAGCACTGCGGCTCGATGCCTCGGGAAGCGGCGGGATAGGAGAAGCAGGAACGAGTGCAGAGAAACGAGTAACGAGAGAAGGCAGGCGCTGTTGCTTCCACTCGTTTCTCGTTCCTCACCACTCTTTCCTCGCTTCAAGCCCATGAGTCCGAAGACCTGCCGACGGCCGCGCGAAGCACAGCGCGCGGTGCCGGCTGCGGAGTCTTCGAGGGGAAGACGGCTGGCGACGCGGTGCCGCAGATGGCGACGTCATGTCGCGCCAGTCTCGGCTGCTGCGACGCCGCCCCTTCATGCTTGTTGCCCGCACTGGCCCAGGTTCCTGCGAGGGCAGGGCTGCGTGCACAACGCCATGAGGGAGATACCGCCGTGACTGCCACCGATACCGCCGTTGCCCCGGCCGATGCCGGCTTTGCCCTGACCCCGCCGCCCACCGCCACCGCGATGAGCGTGACCAAGCGCAATGGCGGCACCGAGCCGGTGGATCTGAACAAGATCGTCCGCGCCATTCAGCGTTGCTGCGAGGGCCTGCACGCGGTCGATCCGATGCGCGTGGCCACCCGCACCATCTCCGGCCTGTACAACGGCGCGAGCACGCAGGAACTGGACGAACTGTCGATCCGCACCGCCGCGCTGCTGATTGGTGAGGAGCCGGAATACGGCCGTTTGGCCGCGCGCTTGCTGGCCAACTTCATCGGCAAGGAAGTGTCCGGGCAGGAAATCCACGCGTTCTCGCAGTCGGTGGGGCGCGGCCATGAAGTGGGCCTGATCAACGACCGCCTGCTGAACTTCGTGCAGACCAATGCACGCAAGCTCAACGACGCCATCGACCCGACGCTGGACTTCAACTTCGACTATTTCGGCCTGCGCACGCTGTACGACCGCTACCTGCTGCGCCACCCGCATTCGCGCAAGGTCATCGAAACGCCGCAGCAGTTCTTCCTGCGCATCGCCAGCGCGCTCTCCGAGGACGTGCCGGAGGCATTGGCGCTGTACCAGCGGCTGGGCAGCCTCGACTACCTGCCGTCC
This sequence comes from Stenotrophomonas sp., assembly GCA_034675465.1. Taxonomy (GTDB): domain Bacteria; phylum Pseudomonadota; class Gammaproteobacteria; order Xanthomonadales; family Xanthomonadaceae; genus Stenotrophomonas. Next base: position 79,575 of record JAUCDH010000016.1, read on the forward strand.
AGCCCGACGTTGTTCAACGCCGGCACCTGCCACGAACAACTGTCCTCGTGCTTCCTGCTGGATTCGCCGCAAGATTCGCTGGAGTCGATTTACGCCAAGTACGGCGACATCGCGCAGTTGTCCAAGTTCAGTGGCGGCATCGGCATGAGCTACAGCCGCGTGCGTTCGCGCGGCTCGCTGATCCGTTCCACCAACGGCCATTCCAACGGCATCGTGCCGTGGCTGAAGACGCTGGATTCGTCGGTCGCGGCGGTCAATCAGGGCGGCAAGCGCAAGGGCGCGGCCTGCGTGTATCTGGAAACCTGGCACGCCGACATTGAGGATTTCCTCGAACTGCGCGACAACGCCGGTGACGATGCACGCCGCACCCACAACCTCAACCTCGCCAACTGGGTGCCGGATTTGTTCATGCAGCGGGTGGAGGCCGACCAGGAATGGTCGCTGTTCGATCCGCGCGTGGTGCCGGAATTCACCGATTTGTACGGTGAGGCGTTCGAGCGTGCCTACCTGCAAGCCGAAGCGCAGGGCAAGGCGGCCAAGACCATCGCCGCACGCAAGCTGTACGCGCGCATGATGCGCACGCTGGCCGAAACCGGAAACGGTTGGATGACCTTCAAGGACAAGTGCAACAAAGCCAGCAACCAGACCTTGCGTGCCGGCAACGTGATCCACCTGTCCAACCTGTGCACCGAGATTCTGGAAGTCACCAGCGCCGAGGAAACGGCGGTGTGCAACCTCGGTTCAATCAACCTCGGCAACCACCTCGACGAGCACGGCGATTTCGATTTCGACAAATTGGCCGAAACCGTGCGCCTTGCGGTGCGCCAGCTCGACCGTGTAATCGACCTGAATTTCTACCCGATTGAAACCGCACGCCGCGGCAACCTGCGTTGGCGTCCGGTGGGCTTGGGCTGCATGGGCTTGCAAGACGTGTTCTTCCGCAAGCGCCTGCCGTTCGACTCGGAAGCCGCACGCGCGCTGTCGGCAAAGATTGCCGAGGAAATCTATTTCCACGCGCTGGAAACCTCGTGCGAACTGGCGCAAGAGCGCGGCAAACACGCCTCGTTTGCCGACACCCGCGCGGTCAACGGTGAATTGCAGTTCGACGCATGGAACGTGGTGCCGGCCGACGCCGCGCGCTGGGATGCCTTGCGCGAGCGCATCCAGCAGCACGGCCTGCGCAACTCGCTGATGATTGCCATTGCGCCCACCGCCACCATCGCCTCGATTGCCGGTTGCTACGAGTGCGTGGAGCCGCAGGTGTCCAACCTGTTCAAGCGCGAAACCCTGTCCGGCGACTTCCTGCAGATCAACCGCTACTTGGTGGGCGAGCTCAAGCAGCTCGGCCTGTGGACGGCGGAGATGCGCGATGCGATCAAGCTGGCCGACGGCTCGATCCAGAACATCGCGCAGATTCCCGAAGCGCTGCGCACGGTGTACCGCACGGTGTGGGAATTGCCGATGCGCTCGCTGATCGACATGGCCGCCGCACGCGGCGCGTTCATCGACCAATCCGCCTCGCTCAACCTGTTCATGGAAAGCCCGAACATCGGCGCGCTGTCGTCGATGTACATGTACGCATGGAAGCAGGGCATCAAGACCTGCTATTACCTGCGTTCGCGCCCGGCCACCAAGATCGCCAAGACCACCGTGTCCAGCTACACCCCGGCGCAGGCCGTGGCCTGCTCGCTGGAGAACCCGGAGGCCTGCGAGGCCTGCCAGTAAAGCAGGAACGGGTGAGGCAGGAACGAGTGAAGAGGAACGAGGAACGAGAGAGGGCAAAAGCAAAAGCGGGTGAATCGGCTTTACTCGTTCCTCGTTTCTCTCAACTCGTTCCTAGCTTCTGAACCGCCGTCTCAGCGCAGTCAGCATGCGGCTGGTTTCATCGACCAGTCCGTATGCAGGTTGCAAGGATGGGACATCAATCCAGCCCAGTCGCTCGCACAGCAGCAACTGGGTATGCAGCTCGGAAAGTGAGCCCTGTGCGATGGCCAGAAACTGGGATTTCTCCCTGCGTGATTCACGCGCCCAACCTTCGGCGATGTTGCTCGGGATGGAAACGGCGGCGCGTGTTATTTGCAGCCGGATGCCGAACCGCTCTTCCACCGGAAGCAGGGCCGAGCAACGGCATGCGGCTTCCGCCAATGCCATGGCCTTTTGCCAGATGACGGCGTCGCGGTAATGCATGGATGGCGCCCTTTACTGTCCCCCAAGCAGCCTGCCACCAAACAATCTTCACGAAGAATCAGGAAAATCCCCATGTCCACGCCAGCCGACTCCACGCTTTCTCTCGTTCCTCGTTCCTCTTCACTCATTCCTCGCCTTCTGGATCCCGGTTTTGAACTGACCCTGCGTCCGATGCGTTACCCGGACTTCTACGAGATGTACCGCAACGCGATCAAGAACAGTTGGACGGTGGACGAGATCAATTTCCAGATCGACATCACCGACCTGCACCACAAGATGTCGCCGGCCGACCGCCACCTGATCCACCGCCTGGTCGCGTTCTTCGCCACCGGCGATTCCATCGTGTCGAACAACCTGGTGCTGAACCTGTACCAGCACCTCAACGCGCCGGAAGCGCGCATGTATTTGTCGCGCCAGTTGTACGAGGAAGCGCTGCACGTGCAGTTCTACCTGACCCTGCTCGACAACTACCTGCCCGACCCGGAAGAACGCTTCAAGGCGTTTGCAGCGGTGGAGAACATCGACTCGATCAAGAAGAAGGCCGATTTCTGCTTCAAGTGGATCGACTCGATCCAGGGCTTGAAGCGCATCGAGACGCGCGAGCAGCGGCGCCAGTTCCTGCTCAACCAGATCTGCTTCGCCGCGTGCATCGAAGGCCTGTTCTTCTTCGCCGCCTTCGCCTACGTCTATTACTTCCGTTCGCGCGGCCTGCTGCCGGGGCTGGCGTCCGGCACCAACTGGGTGTTCCGCGACGAAAGCTGCCACATGGAGTTCGCCTTCGAGTGCGTGCGTACCATTCGCACGGAGGAGCCGGATTTGTTCGACGCGCAGATGGAGCAGCAGGTCTACGACATGCTGGAAGAGGCGATCGAATGCGAAGTGCAGTTCGCCGAGGACGTGCTGTCCGGCGGCGTGGCCGGTATTTCCACCCGCGACATGCGCCAGTACCTGCAACACTGCGCCGACCAGCATTTTGCCAAGCTGGGCATGGCGAAGAAGTACAACGTGCGCAACCCGCTGCCGTTCATGGAATTGCAGGACGTGCAGGAGCTGACCAACTTCTTCGAACGCCGCGTCTCGGCCTACCAGGTCGGCGTGCAGGGCGAAGTCGCCTTCGACATGAACTTCTGACCGGTTCCGTAGGAGCGCACTTCAGTGCGCGATGAGGCTTTCTCGGTGATGCCCCATCGCGCACTGAAGTGCGCTGTCTGGGGGGCACGTGAACGTCACGCCGGGCATGTCCGCCGTTGCGTATCATCCGTCCTTGCTTCCAATGCCGCGAACGCCGCCATGAACCCTGCCGACGCCACCACCCCGCCCACCGAAGTGCGCATGGTGGAGATCGTTTTCCCCAACCACACCAACCACCTTGGCACCTTGTTCGGCGGCCAGGCGATGGCGTGGATGGACAAGGCCGCCTTCCTCGCTGCCGCGCGCTACTCGCGCCGCACCGTCGTCACCGCGCACTCGGACCAGGTGGATTTCAAGCTGCCGATCCGCGTCGGCGAGATGGTGGATGTGGTTGGGCGCGTGGTCGAGGTCGGGCGCAGCTCGATGACGGTGCAGGTCGAGCTGATCGCCGAAGACCTGCACAGTGGCGAGCGCAAGCTGTGCACGCGCGGCCACTTCGTGATGGTGGCACTGGACGCCGAAGGCCGTAAAACCCCGGTGCCGGCGCTGCCGCCGCAGGCCTGAGCCTGGCTTGCGCGCCTGAGCCGGCAACGCCGATACGCAGTGATCCGCCCCGCAGCTTGAAGCGGCGGGCGCAGGGCGCTGCAATGGCGCACCCCGTCGCCGGATGTCCATCCCCGTGAGCCTGTTGTTCTCGCCGTTGCAGCTTGGCCCGTTGCCGTTGCGCAACCGCATCGTCATCGCGCCGATGTGCCAATACTCGGCCGACGAAGGCCGCGCCAGCGATTGGCATGTCCAGCACTTGGGCACGTTGTCGCAATCCGGCGCGGGTTTGCTGGTCCTCGAAGCCACAGCGGTGGAGCCGCGCGGGCGCATCAGTTGGGCTGATCTCGGGTTGTGGAACGAAGCAACCGAAACGGCGCTGGGTGCGGTGTTGGCCTCGCTGCGGCGTTGGTCGGGCATGCCCATCGGCATCCAACTCGCCCATGCCGGGCGCAAGGCGTCGACCGCAAGACCTTGGGACGGCGGCGGCGCCATCGCGCCCGGACCAGCCGAATGGTTGGCAGGTAGTGGCACCTTCGCCATTGCCGTTCAACGAAGGCGATCCCGTGCCACAGGCATTGGATGTGGGCGGCATCGACGAGGTGGTGGCGGCATTCGCCGACGCCGCGCAACGTGCGGTGCGGCTGGGGTTTGAGCTGATCGAAATTCACGCCGCGCATGGCTATCTGCTGCACCAGTTCCTGTCGCCGTTGAGCAACCAGCGTGACGACGAATACGGCGGCCCGCTGGAAAACCGCCTGCGGCTGCCGTTGTGCGTGTTCGATGCGGTGCGCGCGGTGGTGCCGGCCCATGTTGCGGTTGGCGTGCGCATTTCGGCGACTGATTGGGTGGCTGGCGGCTGGGATGTTGAACAGAGCATCGTGCTGGCCAAGGCGCTGGAAGCACGGGGCAGTGCTTTCATCCACGTTTCCAGTGGCGGGTTGGATCCGCGCCAGCAGATTCAGCTCGGCCCCGGTTACCAGGTGCCGCTGGCCGAGGCGATCAAGGCGCAGGTGCGCACGCCGGTGATTGCGGTGGGCCTGATTACCGACGCACGGCAGGCCGAGGCCATCCTGGCCGAAGGCCGCGCCGATGCCATCGGCATTGCCCGCGGCATCCTGCACGACCCGCGTTGGCCATGGCACGCGGCGGCCAAACTGGGGGCGCAGGTACAGGCCGCGCCGCAATACCTGCGTTGCGCACCGCACGGCGCACGGCAATTGTTCCTGTAGGAGCGCACCTTGGTGCGCGACGGGGCTTGCCCGGCAATACCCCATCGCGCACCAAGGTGCGCGCCTACGGCGTAATCCGTGGCGCAAAGGTTTCCCCGGAAAATTTCGCGTATCGCTAGACTCTCCCGATGCGCCCCGATTACATCCTCACGCTTTCCTGCCCGGACCAAACCGGCATCGTCTATCGCGTCTCCGGCCTGCTGTTCGAGGCCGGTTGCAACATCCTCGACGCCCAGCAATTCGGTGACGAGGAAACCGGCCGTTTCTTCCTGCGCGTGCATTTCGACATGGCATCGGCAGGCGAAGAGCCGACAGTGCGCGGGCGCCTGCAACGGCTGGGCGACGAAACTTCGCGATGGACTGGCAATTGCACGATGCCCGCCGCCGCGCGCGCCTGTTGGTGTTGGTCAGCAAGCAGGGCCATTGCCTCAACGACCTGCTGTTCCGCGCGCACAGCCGGCAGTTGAAGGTGGATATCGCCGCAGTGGCGTCCAATCACGCCGATTTCGCCGCGCTGGCCGGTTCCTACGGCGTGCCGTTCCACCACCTGCCGGTGAGCGTGGACAACCGCGCGCAGCAGGAGCGACAAATCCTCGATCTGGTCGCGCGTGAAAACATCGACTTGGTGGTGTTGGCGCGTTACATGCAAATCCTGTCGCCGCAGCTTTGCGCGGCATTGGCTGGGCGCGCCATCAACATCCACCACAGCTTCCTGCCCAGCTTCAAGGGCGCGCAGCCCTACCATCAGGCGCACGCGCGCGGGGTCAAGATCATCGGCGCCACCGCGCACTACGTGACCTGCGACCTTGATGAAGGCCCGATCATCGAGCAGGACGTGGCGCGGGTGGCCCACGCGATGACCCCGCGTGACCTGGTGCGGCTGGGCAGCGACACCGAATCGCTGGTGTTGGCGCGGGCGGTGCGGCGGCATGTCGAGCACCGCATCCTGCTCAACGGGCATCGCACGGTGGTGTTCCGCTACAAAGGCCCCCTCCCCAGCCCTCCGCGAGGCCTTGGGGGGATGGCGGCAACGATCTGCCAATGGCATTGCGGCATAGCTTGGGCGAACAGTTGCAACGGCTGGTGCAATTGCAGGCTGACATGCAGCCGCTCGAACAGCGGCTGGACGAATACGCGCACCGCGGCGTGGCGGTGCAGCGCTACCAGCGCGTGCCTGGGGTGGGCCCGCTCACGGCCACGGCGTTGCGCGCCGGTGCTGGTCCCGAAGCGGAACACGCCGATAACACTTCCGGCCTGCGAGGCCGTTTGAACGATAGGCACCCGCTTCGCGACTTCCATGATGGCCCGGGCATCCATGCCCACCGCAAGGCCGAATCTACGAATGCAACCGCCCCGCTTCGCGACAGCAAGATCAACCGCGGCACTTACCGTTTGACGGAGGAGTCCATATATGAATTGTTAGGGGCCACTGCTGGAAGCAATGATGAAATAGTCCAGTCATTTGCAGCCTTGAAAAATCACATCCAAGAGCTTGCTTTTATCGCTTGGAGTTGCCTCTCCGCTGAACTCTACCCCGTGAATTCTGTCGACGCGAAAAGTTCGGGTCTGGCCTCGAAGATTGCAATGTGCCAAGAGATAGAGCGTGTGTCCCTGCGAAAAAATCTCATTGACGAGCACGTTTCTACGGGTGGTCTCGCCCTCGAAGTTTATGTAGGTCAATGCTGCTGGGATGTTTAGATCATTTGAGATCGTATCTCTATGCTCTTCCCATGCGTCTACATCGAATGGCTCGTGAGATGGGTGCGCTGTCTCATTGAGAAAGCCGTTTGAGAACGCCTCACCTAGTAGCTTTCTTTTATTGGAAATGGACTGATCATCGCCAGGGAATTCAGACGCGAACTCGCGTAGCGCACGCCATTTCTCTTCAAGATGCTGCCTGAGGGTGGAGTGCGTTCCAAATTCCTGTCTGAGGCGCTTTATGGTCTCGTCAGTGGTTGAGGTGTGGCGATTGTCTTTGTCGCCTCTGATTGCGTTAATTTTATGCCGACAAATCTTCTGCTCTAAACCGAGATCACAGTTGCAGTCGATATGGACGATCCGGCCATTGAATCTTATGGTCACTTCGAATGGAGGGTTCTTTCGGTTTCGCGAGTAGTAGACGAGCGACTCCATGTGTGTGGCCCCTAACGCCTGAATTAAGCCACGCCTCGGAGCGGCGTCGGCTTGAATGATGGAATGGACTCCTCCCGCGTCACCACGGCTTCAATGAGCCAGGCTGATATTTCCATCAGGACACGGGATCACGAGAGGAGTCCGCCATGAATGCTACGACTGTTGCGGTGGATCTTGCAAAAGAGGTATTTGAATTGGCCTTTGCCGATGCACGTGGCCGGGTTGTCGAGCGCAAGCGTTTGACGCGGCGTGCGTTTGCCCGCGTATTCGAGCAGCGTCCTCCGCTGCGTATCGTGCTGGAAGCCTGCGGCAGTGCGCACTACTGGGCGCGTCGTTTCATGCGGCAAGGGCACGGCGTTCGGCTGACACTTGGCGCTAATCCGGAGCCTTGATGGCAATGCCCGCCTCGGCCAGGGCAAAGCGCACGGCTTCATCGTTGCCAGGCGCAACCGGCCGCGTCAGCTCCCACAGGAAACCCACGCGGAAGCCGGCTTCCACCGCATCCTGCGCGCTCCACAGCACGCAGTAGTCGCGTGCCAGCCCGCATACGTGCACTTCGGCGATGCCGCGTTCGCGCAGCCAGCCGGCCAGCCCGGTGGCCGGGCGGCCGCCGTCCGGGCCGACGTTTTCGCGAAAGGCGCTGTAGGAATCCACCTGCCGGTTGCTGCCCTTGCGCAGGATCAGGTCGGCGTGGTTCCAATCCACTTGCGGATGCAGCGCCGCGCCGGTGCTGCCCTGCACGCAGTGGTCCGGCCACAGCGTCTGCGGATGGCCGTGCAGTTCGATGGTCTCGAACGGCGAATGCCCGGCGTGCCGGCTGGCGAACGAGGCATGGTCGGCTGGGTGCCAGTCCTGCGTGGCGACGACGGTGGCATAGCGGCGCGCCGCCAGCAGTGCGGCGATGCCCGGCACGATGGCGTCGCCTTCGGTGCAGGGTAGTGCGCCGAAGGGCATGAAGTCCGGTTGCAGGTCGATGACCAGCAGGGCGGTGTCGTTGCGGTGCATTGCACGGGTTCCGTGGTGGGGGCGACTACTGTAGCGCCGCCGTGCGTTACTCGATGCGGGCTTCGTGAGGGGCGCGTGGGCGCAAGGTCTACACTGCGGCAGACCAGCATGAAGCCCGGAGACGACGATGATCCAGTGGTGGGAAATGGGCTTGCGGCTGCTGCTGGCTGCCTTGCTGGGTTCGGTGATTGGCATCAACCGCGGGCGCCTGGAATGGGCGGCCGGGCTGCGCACGCACATGCTGGTGTGCGTGGGCTCGGCGCTGGCGATCATCGTCTCGGCCTTCGGTTTCTTCGACGTGCTGGGCCAGCCCAACATCGTGCTCGACCCCTCGCGCATCGCCGCGCAGGTGGTCAGCGGCGTGGGTTTTCTCGGTGCCGGCACCATCCTGTTCCTGCAACGCGAGCAGGTGATCCGCGGGCTGACCACGGCGGCGGGGTTGTGGGCGGTGGCGGCGGTCGGCCTGGCCGCCGGCGCCGGCCTGTACGCCGCGGCGGTGATGGCCACGGTGCTGATGTGGGCGATCCTGGCCCTGCTCAAGCCGCTGGAACAACGCTACCTGCGCCGCCGCGCGCGCAGCGGCCGCCTGCGCCTGCGGGTGGCCGCCGGCACGCCGTTGGCGCGGGTGGAAGCGGCGGCGGCCAGTGTCGGCCTGCCGGTCAAGCGCATCATCCTGCGCCCGCGCGAACAGGGCGACGACATCGTCGGCATCGACTGTGATCCGCCATTGCCGCGTGAGCAGTTGCTGGCCAAGGCCGAATTGCTGGGGGGCGTGGAAGGCGTGGTGTTGGTGGAGCTGGCCGGGCCGGCCACCGCCTGAGGTTCCAGCCACGGAAATCCCGTGGAAAGTGGCAGGTTCCACGGCCCCGTGCCGGCACGGTCGGGGAGTCGAGTATCCCTGTCACCAGCCCCCGGCTTGATACATGTCAAACAACATCTTGTTGTTTTCGTGAATCATGCCCACAACATCTTGTGGATTGAAGGGCTGTCAATGGAGCCAAGCACTTCCCCGGCCACGGCCGGGCGGCATCTGGTTGATTCGATTTCCTCGGTCGAGGAATACCTGAGCCGTGCCGATTGGCGGGTCAACGCCAATGCCAACCAGGGCTATTCGCTGGGCGGGCTGATCCTGAACGCGGCCGGCAAGGTCACCGCCAACTACTGGCTGGAGCGGGTCTATCCACCGGAAATCGGCCGCGCCCACCGCGAGGCCGACCTGCACATCCACGATCTGGACATGCTGGCCGGCTACTGCGCCGGCTGGTCGCTGCGCACGCTGCTGTACGAAGGCTTCAACGGCGTGCCGAACAAGGTCGAGGCTGGCCCGCCCAAGCACCTGTCCTCGGCGGTGGGGCAGATCGTCAACTTCCTCGGCACCCTGCAGAACGAATGGGCCGGCGCGCAGGCGTTCTCCTCGTTCGACACCTACATGGCGCCGTTCGTGCGCAAGGACGGGCTGTCCTACGACGAGGTGCGCCAGTGCATCCAGGAGCTGATTTTCAACCTCAACGTGCCCTCGCGCTGGGGCACGCAGACGCCGTTCACCAACCTCACCTTCGACTGGGTGTGCCCGGATGATCTGAAGCAGCAGACGCCATTCATCGGCGGCGAGGAAATGCCGTTCACCTACGGCGAGCTGCAGGCCGAGATGGACCTGATCAACCGCGCCTACATCGAGGTGATGAGCGCGGGCGATGCGCGCGGCCGGGTGTTCACCTTCCCGATTCCCGCTTACAACATCACCGCCGATTTCCCGTGGGAATCGGAGAACGCGCGGCTGTTGTTCGAGATGACCGCCAAATACGGCCTGCCGTACTTCCAGAACTTCATCAATTCCGAGCTGGACCCGGGGATGATCCGCTCGATGTGCTGCCGTTTGCAGCTGGACCTGCGCGAGCTGCTCAAGCGCGGCAACGGCCTGTTCGGCAGCGCCGAGCAGACCGGCAGCCTCGGCGTGGTGACGATCAACTGCGCGCGGCTGGGCTACCTGCACCGCGGCGACGAGGCCGCGTTGTTCGCACGGCTGGACGAGCTGCTGGAACTGGGCCGGCGCAGCCTGGAGATCAAGCGCAGCACCATCCAGCAGCTGATCGACGACGGCCTGTACCCGTACACCAAGCGCTATCTCGGCAGCCTGCGCAACCATTTCTCGACGTTGGGGGTGAACGGCATCAACGAGATGATCCGCAACTTCAGCGGCGATGCGCACGACCTGACCAGCGAGTGGGGCCGCGCCTTCGCCCTGCGCCTGCTCGACCACGTGCGTGCGCGGATGGTGGCGTTCCAGGAAGCCACCGGCCAGCTCTGCAACCTCGAAGCCACGCCGGCCGAAGGCGCCACCTACCGCTTCGCCAGGAGGAGCCCGCCGCCGCTGGCCGGACATCCTGCAGGCCGGCAGTGCCGACAAGCCGTACTACACCAATTCCTCGCAGTTGCCGGTCGGTTTCACCGACGACCCGTTCGAGGCGCTGGAACGGCAGGAAGCGTTGCAGGCCAAGTACACCGGCGGCACCGTGCTGCACCTGTACATGGGCGAGCGCATTTCCAGCGGTGATGCCTGCCGCGAGCTGGTACGGCGCGCATTGAGCCGCTTCCGCCTGCCGTACATCGCCGCTCACCCCCACTTTTTCGATCTGCCCGGTACACGGCTATCTGGCGGGCGAGCGCAAATTCTGCCCGCGCTGCGACGAGCGGCTGCTGGCGGGACGACGGGCGGCTGCCATGTCGCCTTCCAACGTCGATGTCGCATCTTTGAGGAGCTTTCCGCATGAACAATCCGGCCGTTCTTTCTTCCCCAACCGCCGCGCCGCTGCGCGACAAAGACCGCCAACGCTGCGAAGTGTGGACGCGGGTGATGGGCTACCGCCGCCCGGTGTCCAGCTTCAGCATCGGCAAGCAGGGCGAACACGCGCAGCGGCGCTTCTTCAGCGAAACACCGGTGCGCAGGGCCGCATGATCCGCGTCGGTGGAATGACGCCGCTGACCAGCATCGACTTTCCCAGCGGGCTGGCGGCGGTGTTGTTCCTGCAGGGTTGCCCGTGGCGCTGCGGCTACTGCCAGCGAACCCGGAGTTGCTGCCGGCGCGCGGGCCGGTCGAGTTGGAGTGGGCGCAGGTGGGGCTTTCCTGCAACGCCGCCGCGGGCTGCTCGACGCGGTGGTGTTCTCCGGCGGCGAGCCGACCGCGCCGGCCGCGCTGCCGGAGGCCATCGCGCGGGTGAAGGCGATGGGTTACCGGATTGGCCTGCACAGCGGCGGCATGTACCCGGCGCGGCTGCGCTTGCTATTGCCGCTGCTGGACTGGATCGGGTTGGACATCAAGGCGCCCGTCGAGCACCACGACGCCATCACTGGCCGCCGTGGCAGCGCCGGCCCGGTGGGTGAAGCGCTGGACGCGGTGCTGGCCAGCGGCGTGGCCTACGAATGCCGTACCACCTGGCACCCGACGTTGTTCCCGGTGCAGGCGCTGTATCGCCTAGCCGAAGGGCTGGTCGCGCGCGGCGTGGCGCATTGGGCGTTGCAGGAGTGCCGCAGCGAAGGGCGTGCCCGCATCGCCGAGGACGACGTGGACCTGCACCGCCTGCGCGCGGGTTTCGCCAGTTTCTGCTTCCGCCGCGGGTGAGCCCGTGGCGATAGTGATGA
>JAUCDH010000017.1:0-10549 GCA_034675465.1 Stenotrophomonas sp.
CCAGCCACTGGCAGACCGTACCGGCTGTCGTTCCCCGAACTGTCGATGGAGGACATCGCCAATGCCGCCGCCGAGGTGGTGCGCGCACTGGGCATCGAACAACTGGCCTGCCTGATCGGCAACTCGATGGGCGGCATGACCGCGCTGGCGCTGCTGTTGCAGCACCCTGGCATCGCCCGCACCCACATCAACATTTCCGGCAGCGCGCAGGCCCTGCCCTTTTCCATCGCCATTCGCTCACTGCAACGCGAGGCCATCCGCCTCGACTCGGCATGGAACAACGGTGATTACGACGAGGACAGCTATCCCGAATCGGGCATGCGCATGGCGCGCAAGCTCGGCGTCATCACCTACCGCTCGGCGCTGGAATGGGATGGCCGCTTCGGCCGCGTGCGGCTGGATTCGGAACAGAACGGCGAAGACCCGTTCGGCCTCGAATTCCAGGTCGAAAGCTACCTGGAGGGCCACGCGCGCCGCTTCGTGCGCCGCTTCGATCCCAATTGCTACCTCTACCTCGGCCGCGCGATGGACTGGTTCGACCTGGCCGAATACGGCAACGGCGAGGTGATGGCGGGGCTGGCGAAGATCCGCGTACAGCGGGCGCTGGCCATCGGCGCCAACACCGACATCCTGTTCCCGGTTGAGCAGCAGCAACAGGTCGCCGACGGCCTGCGCGCAGGAGGCGCGCGAACGCAGTTCATCGGCATGGATTCGCCGCAGGGCCACGACGCCTTCCTCGTCGATTTCGATCGCTACGGCCCGGCCGTGCGCGACTTCCTCGACGCCCTGCCGGCGCACTGACCGACGACACCACGCTGCAACTTCCTACCGCCGGCAACGCCTCGCGCCGATCGGCATGGGGCGTTGGTCCGCACATGCTGGCATCCCCGTCGTCATCTGGAGGCGCCATGCCTCGCCTGTTGATCCTGCTGTGCCTGCTGCTGCCCCCCTTCGCGTCGGCGGCAGCGCCGCCACCGCTGATGCTCGCCGGCCAATGGCACGATGGCGCGGACGTTTCCCGTTACTGGGTCAGTGAAAAGCTCGATGGCGTGCGTGCGCGCTGGGACGGGCAGGTGCTGTGGACCCGCGCCGGCAACCGCATCGCGGCACCCGCGTGGTTTACCCGTGGCTGGCCGCGGCAGGCACTGGATGGTGAATTGTGGGGCGGGCACGGCATGTTCGAAGCCACCAACGGCACCGTGCGCAGCTACCCCGCCAACGACGATGGTTGGCGTCGGCTGCGCTTCATGGCCTTCGACCTGCCCGGTCATCCCGGCACTTTCAGCCAGCGTCTGGCCGTCATGCAGGCGCTGATCGGGCGCGGTGCACCGGCGACGCTGGCGATGATCCCGCAACGGCGGATCGCCGATACCGCCACCCTGCACCGCCACCTGCAAGCCATCGTCGCGGCCGGTGGCGAAGGCCTGATGCTGCACCATCAGGACAACCGCTACAGCGCCGGCCGCAGCGACGGCCTGCTCAAGCTCAAACCGTGGGACGACGCCGAAGCCCGCGTGGTCGCGCACTTGCCGGGCAAGGGCAAGTACACCGGCATGCTCGGCGCCCTGTTGGTCGAGCGCGACGACGGCGCCCGCTTCCGCATCGGCAGCGGCTTCAAGGATGCCGAGCGCGCCATGCCACCGGCCATCGGCAGCCTCGTCACCTATCGCTACAACGGCCTCACCGCCAAGGGACTGCCACGGTTCGCGCGATTCCTGCGGGTACGGGACGAGGCGCCACCGCCCGGACCGGTGCGACACACGCAGTGACATTCGACGTCCATGGCGGCGCACTCGGCAATCGAGTTGTCACCGTGGAGTGGGGCTTGCCCGCTCTACAACGGCGTTACGGGCGCAGGAGCGTCAACCTGCCCTGCTGCAACCGGTACTCGCGCTGCACCACGCCCCCGGGCAGGTGGCCGTGGGTGATCATCAACAGGCTGCGCGGGCCCAGCGCTGCGGCCAGGTCGGTCAACAGGGCATTGGCGGTATCCACGTCCAGGCCCTCGGTGGGTTCGTCGAGCACCAGCAGCGGGGCATCGCGCAACAGGGCGCGGGCCATCGCCAAGCGCCGTGCCTGCCCGGCCGACATCGTGCCGCCGTTCTCGCCGAGCCACGCCGATAGCCCACCCTGCTGCCGCGCCCAGCCGGTCAGCCTGACCTGCTCCAGCACCGCCCACATGCGCTCCTCGCCGGCGGACGGATCGCCCAGCCGCAGGTTGTCGGCGATGCTGCCGGCGAACACCGGCGCGCCCTGCGGCAGCCAGGCGATGCGGCGGTGCCAGTCGTCCTGCGCCACGTCGCGCAGGTCGATGCCGCCATAGCGCACCGCGCCTTGCCGCGGGTCCCACAAGCGCAGCAGCAGCGCCGACAGCGTGCTCTTGCCGCAGCCGCTGTCGCCGCGGATGGCGATGCGCTCGCCGGGCTGCAGTTGCAGGTCGATGCCGTCGAGCAGGCGCCGGGGTTCGCCCGGCCAGCCGAACACCACTTGCTCGAACGACACGGTGGCGGCCCGCGCCGGCAGCGCCACGGGCTGCACCGGGTCGGTCACGGCCGGCGGCTGTTCGACGATGGCCTGCAGGCGCGCGGCCGATACCCGCGCCGATTGCAGCGCCTGCCATGCCAGGCCGCAACCGGCGGCGGCTTCCAGCAGGGCCACGGTGAGGAACAGCAGCGTGGCCGCCAACGGGGCGGCCAGCTCGCCGGCCTCGAATGCGGACAAAACCAGCCACAGCATCGCCAGCAGGCCGAGCCCGGCGCAGGCCAAGTGCAGCACGTTGCCGGCAACCAGCCGGGCGCGGCGGCGGTGGTCGCTGCCCGCCACCTGCCGCGCGGCGGCATCGACGCGGGCGATCCAGCCGTCACGCGCATCCAGTGCGGTCAGGTCGGCGGCACCTTCCAGTCCTTCGTAGGCCAGCGTGCGCAGGTCGGTGCGGTGGCGTGCGCGCGCGGCTTCGCCGGCATCGCCGTGGCGTACCGCCAGCACCGGCACGCCGATGCCGACCAGCAGCGACAAGGCCAGCAGCAACAGCGCCGCCGGCCAATGGATCACGGCCGCGGCCAGCACCGTCGCCAGCATTGCGCCGGCCAGCGCCAGCAGCGGCCCCAGTGCGCGCACCATCAGGCCATCGACCTCGCCGATGTCGGTCATCAACCGCGCCAGCAATTCGCCGGTACGGCTGCTGCCCAGGCGCGCCGGTGCCAATGGCAGGGCGCGGCGGAAGAACCACACGCGCAGGTCGCGGGCGATGCGCAGGGTGGCGTCGTGGCCGACCAGCTTCTCGAAATAGCGTGAGCCGATGCGCGCCAGCGTCAGCGCCCGGATGCCGGCCGATGGCGAAAAGAAGTTGAACGTGGCCCCCGCGCCGAGCGCGCCGGCCAGTGCCGCGGCGGTGAGGAAACCGCCGGCCAGCCCCAACAGGCCAATGCCGGCCAGCATCGTCAGCAACAACAGGGCCACCGCCAGCAGCAGGCGCCAGCGGTGGCGGACGAACACGCCGCGCAGGGTATCGCCGCGGTTCATGCGCAGGCCTCGCCGCTGGCATGCAGCTGCACGATGTCGTCGGCCCAGCGCATCGCCGCCTCGCTGTGCGTGGCCATCAGCACGCTGCGGCCGCGCGTGAACGCGGCCAGCGCCTGCAGCAGATCGGCCTCGGTCTGCGGATCGAGGAAGGCGGTGGGCTCGTCCAGCAGCAACAGGTCCGGATCGCGCAGCAGCAGCCGCGCCAGCCCGATGCGCCGCGCTTCGCCGCCGGACAGGCCGAAGCCGCGCTCACCGATCACCGTGTCCAGCCCCTGCGGCAGTTGCCGTGCGAAACGCATCACCTGCGCCACTTCGGCCACCGCGTGCAGGCGCGCGTCGCTGGCGGCCGGGTCGGCCAGGCGCAGGTTGTCGGCGATGGAACCGTGGAACAGGTAGGGCCGCTGCCCCGCATAACCGACGCGCACGCCATCGCGCAGCACGATGCGCCCGCCGCGCGGCGGCAGCCAGCCGGCCAGCGCTTCGAGCAGGGTGCTCTTGCCGCTGCCGCTGGGGCCGACCAGCGCCAGCCGCTGGCCATCGGCGACGTGCAGCGAGAAGTCCGACACCACGTCGTGGTTCGCCCCGTCGGGCCGCAGCCGCAGCGATTCGGCCACCAGCAATGGGGCGTGCGCCAGTGCCGGCTCCGGCGCGCGAACCGCCGCCACCGGCGCAGGAACCTCTTCCGTTTCGCCCTCCAGCAGGCGCTCCACTTCCGTGGCGGCGGCCAGCGCATTGGCGCGGTCGTGGTAGTGCGCGGCGAAACGGCGCAGCGGCGCGTAGAACTCCGGCGCCAGCAGTAGGCAGAACACGCCGGTGCCCAGCGTCGGCGCGCTGGCGTGCAGCGACAACATGCCGAGGTAGCCCAGCCCGAGGTACAGCGCCACCATTGCCACGCTCACCGAGGCGAAGAATTCCAGCACGGTCGAGGAAAGGAAAGCGATGCGCAGCACCTTCATCGAGCGCAGTCGCACGCCTTCGGCAGCGGCGCCGATGCCAGCCAGCTCGTCATCGCCACGTCCATAGAGCCGCAGCAGGCCCAGCCCCTTGATGCGGTCGGCGAAGTGCCCGCCCATGCGCGCCAGTTCCTGCAGTTGCTCGCGGCCGGCGTTCTCCGCGCCCAGGCCGACCAGCATCATGAACAGCGGCACCAGCGGCGCGGTGCACAGCAGCACCAGCGCCACCACCCAGTCCACCCAGGCCACGGACGCGGCGATCAGCAGCGGCACTACCACCATTTCCACCCGCACCGGCTGGAAGCCGGCGTAATAGCCCTCGATGGCGTCGCCGTGGGCCAGCAGCAATTCGCCGAGTTCGCCGCTGCGCTGCCGCCGCAGCCACCGCGGGCCCTTGCCCAGCAGGCGCCGGTAGACCTGCTCGCGCAACGCCAGCCGTGCCGCGTCGGCCACATCGCCCGCCGCCTTCTGCGCGAGCCCGCCCAATACGCTGCGCGCCAGCAGCACCAAGGCCAACACGGCGAACACCTGCCCGGCCTGCGCCAGCGGCCGGTGTTCGACGAACACGCTTTGTAGCAGCCACGCGATGGCCCAGGCCTGCACCACCAGCAAGCCGCCGGACACGCACACCGCGATGGCCGCCAGCCGCTGCCGCGAACGTGCCACATGCGCCAGCCCGGCCAGCCACTGCTGTTGCCTGCGGCGCCGTTGACGCGGCGTTTCGGCAGGGGGTGGAACATCACTCAAGGCGGCGGGCTCTGCTGGGCATGGAACGGCGTGATTGTAGGCCGGCGGCGGATTGCGCAGCCATGCAGACTTTTGCCGCTGCGACAGTCCGTCACATTGACCCATGTCATTGACAGGCGCAGCATGATCTCAGGCGTTGCCGATGGCGCCTGCCCACAACCGAGGTAACCGGCCATGATCGATACGACCGTCGTGGATCTGTCGCGCCTGCAGTTCGCGCTGACGGTGATGTACCACTTCCTGTTTGTCCCGCTGACGCTGGGGCTATCCTTCCTGATCGCGATCATGGAGAGCGTCTACGTCATGACCGGCAAGGAGGTCTGGCGGCAAGGATGACGCTGTTCTGGGGCGTATTGTTCGGCATCAACTTCGCGATGGGCGTGGGCACCGGGCTGGTGATGGAATTCCAGTTCGGCATGAACTGGACTTACTACAGCCACTACGTCGGCGACGTGTTCGGCGCGCCGCTGGCGATCGAGGGGCTGATGGCGTTCTTCCTCGAAGCGACCTTCATCGGCCTGTTCTTCTTCGGCTGGAGCCGGCTGTCGAAGGTGCAGCACCTGACCATCACCTGGCTGATGGCGCTGGGCACCAACTTCTCGGCGCTGTGGATCCTGATCGCCAACGGCTGGATGCAGAACCCGGTGGGCGCGGTGTTCAACCCCGAGACCATGCGCATGGAGATGACCGACTTCATGGCGGTGGTGTTCAACCCGGTGGCGCAGGCCAAGTTCGTGCACACGGTCAGCGCCGGCTATGTCTGCGGCGCGGTGTTCGTGATGTCGGTCAGCGCCTTCTACCTGCTCGCAAGGGGCGCCATGTCGACGTGGCGCGGCGCTCCTTCGCGGTGGCCGCCGCGTTCGGCCTGCTGCCTCGGCGCTGTCGGTGGTGGTACTGGGCGACGAGAGCGGCTATGTGGCCAACGAGCACCAGAAGATGAAGATCGCCGCGATCGAGGCGATGTGGGAAACCGAGCCGGCGCCGGCCGCCTTCACCGCTCTTCGGCATCCCCAACCAGCAGACGGCCACCGCAACGCCTTCGCAGATGCAGGTGCCCTGGACTTGATGGGCCTGATCGCCACCCGCTCGCTGGACCAGCCGATCCCCGGCATCCCCGAGCTGGTCGAGCGCGCCGAGCATCGCATCCGCGGCGGCCAGCTAGCCTATGCCGCGCTGCAACGCATCCGCGCCGAGCAGAAACGACCGCGAGGCACGCGCGATGTTCGACCGCCACTGGCAGGATCTTGGCTACGGCCTGCTGCTCAAGCGCTACCGCGCCGACATCCTCGACGCCACGCCGCAGGAGATTTCGCAGGCGGCGATCGACACCGTGCCCGACGGTGCTGCCGCTGTTCTGGACGCTTCCGCATCATGGTGGGCATCGGCTTCTTCCTGATCGCCTTCTTCGCGGTGGCGTTCTACTACTCGCGCCTCGCACGGCTGGCTCGAACACCAGCGCGGCCCTTGCTGTGGATCGGCGCTGTGGACGCTGCCGGTGCCGTGGATCGCCATCGAATGCGGCTGGTTCGTCGCCGAATACGGCCGCCAGCCGTGGGCGGTGGACGGCGTGCTGCCCACCTTCTACGCCGCCTCCGGGCTGGCGCTGCACCAGATACTGCTGACGCTGTGCGGCTTCGTCGCGCTCTACACGGTGCTGATGGTCATCGAGATCAAACTGATGCTCAAGGCCATCCGCAAGGGCCCCGACGAGATGCTGCCGAGCCTGCAGCAACCGCCATCCGACTCCGCCGCGCAACCGGCCTGACGCAGGAGAACCCGCATGGACTTCATCCTTCTGGACTACACCACGCTGCGCCTGGTCTGGTGGCTGCTGCTGGGCGTGCTGCTGATCGGCTTCGCGGTGATGGATGGCTTCGACCTCGGCATCGGCACCCTGCTGCCATTCGTGGCGCGCACCGACGAGGAGCGCCGGCTGGTCATCAACACCATCGGCCCGGTATGGGAAGGCAACCAGGTCTGGCTGGTGCTGGGCGGCGGCGCGATCTTCGCCGCATGGCCGCCGCTGTACGCGGTGAGTTTCTCCGGCTTCTACCTGGCGATGTTCCTGATCCTGTTCGCGCTGATCCTGCGCCCGGTCGGCTTCAAATACCGCGGCAAGCTGCCCGGCCAGCGCTGGCGTGACAACTGGGACCGGGCGCTGTTCGTCGGCGGCTTCGTGCCGGCGCTGGTGATGGGCGTGGCGATGGGCAACGTGCTGCTGGGCGTGCCGTTCCATTTCGACGACAGCCAGCGGGTGTTCTACACCGGCGGCTTCTTCGGCCTGCTGACCCCGTTCGCGCTGCTCGCCGGCCTGCTGGCGGTGGCGATGTTCGTCGCCCACGGCGCGGCGATGCTGGTGCTCAAGACCGACGGCGCGGTGGCCGAACGCGCGGCCCGCTACGGCAGCGTCGCCGCGCTGGCGGGGTTCGTCCTGTTCGCTGCCGGCGGCATCTGCGTGGCGTTGCTGCTGCCCGGCCACGCCATCACCTCGCCGCTGGCCACCGACGGCGCCAGCAACCCGCTGCTGAAGACCGTGCAGGTCACCGCCGCCGGCGGCTGGATGTACAACTACAGCGCGATGCCAGCCACGCTGCTGGCGCCGGCTGCGGGCCTGCTCGGCGCGCTGGCCGCGGCGCTGCTGCTGCGCGCGCGCCGTGGCGGGCAAGCCTTCGTCGCCTCGGGCATCTCCATCGCCGGCATCATCCTCACCGTGGGCTTGGCGATCTTCCCGTTCCTGCTGCCCTCCTCCACCCAGCCCGGTTCCGGCCTGACCGTGTGGGATGCCTCCTCCAGCCACCTGACGCTGTGGGTGATGCTGCTGGCCACCGCCGCGCTGCTGCCCATCGTCATCGCCTACACAAGCTGGGTCTACCGCGTGCTCAAGGGCAAGACCACGCTGGAAGAAATGGGCGACAACCCCAACGCCTACTGACCCACCACGACAGCCAAGGAGTCAACGCATGTGGTACTTCGCCTGGATACTCGGTGCCGGTCTGGCCTCCACCGTCGCCATCCTCAATGGCATGTGGTTCGAGGCCCGCGAACAGCGCCGGACCGATGAACGCCGGTGACGCATTCCGCGCTTGCCAGAAACGCGGGCCGGGAGTATCTTTCCGCCTCCTTCGCGGGGTGTAGCTCAGTCTGGTAGAGCGCTACGTTCGGGACGTAGAGGTCGCAGGTTCGAATCCTGTCTCCCCGACCAAGGTCGAAATCCGGAGCCCGGCAGACGCATGCGCTTGCCGGGCTTTTTCGTGGCCGGGATTCCCCTGTCCGTGAAATGACGAACGCCGTGCATCACTGCACGGCGTTCGTCGTTGTGCCCATGCCGCGTCAATCAGGTCCGCAGCTGTGCCAATGCCTCGCGCGTCATCGGATCAGCGATTTCCACCGCCTCGCCCTGCAACGCCGGCAGCAACTGGTTGGCAAGTTGCTTGCCCAGTTCCACGCCGAACTGGTCGAAGGCGTTGATGCCCCACACCAGCGACTGCACGTAGACCGCGTGTTCGTACATTGCGATCAGCGCGCCCAGTGCCTGCGGGGTGAGTGCGTCGAGCAGGACCAGCGTGCTCGGGCGGCCGCCGGGGTACTGGCGGTGTGGGTCGTTGCTGTCCTGCCCGTTCGCCAGCGCTTCGGTCTGCGCCAGCAGGTTCGCCAGCAGCGCCTGATGGTTGATTTCGTAGGGGTTGTCGCTGCGCACGCAGCCGATGAAATCGGCCGGCACGATACTGGTGCCCTGGTGCAGCGCCTGGAAGAAGCTGTGCTGCACGTCGGTGCCCGCCCCGCCCCACCACACCGGCACGGTGTCGGCATCCACCGGGCTGCCGTCGAGCTTGACCCTTTTGCCGAGGCTCTCCATCACCAGCTGCTGCAGGTAGGCCGGCAGCAGCGCCAGACGCTGGTCGTAGGTCATCACCGCGTGCGTGGCGTAGCCGAGCGCGTTGCGGTTCCAGATATCGGTCAGTGCGTGCAGCACCGGCAGGTTGCGCTCCAGCGGCGCGCTGGCTGCGTGCGCGTCCATTTCCGACGCGCCGGCCAGCAATTGGCCGAAACGCTCGAAGCCAATCGCCAGCGCAATCGGAAAGCCCACTGCCGACCACAACGAATAGCGGCCGCCCACCCAGTCCCACATCGGCAGCACGCGCTCGGCGGCGATGTCGAACGCCTTGGCGGCGCGCTCCGGGTTGGCGCTGACCGCGTACAGGCGCTCGCTGCCACCCAGCCAGTCGCGCAGGATCGCGCCGTTGAGCAGGGTTTCCTGCGTGCCGAAGGTCTTGGAGATCAGGATGCCGGCGGTGGTGGCCGGGTCCAGCGTGGCCAACGTGCGCTGCATCGCCGCGCCATCGACGTTGGAGACGAAGTGCACGCGGAAGCGCGCGCCGCTCACCGGGCGCAGTGCGTCGGCGACCAAGCGCGGGCCGAGGTCGGAGCCGCCAATGCCGACGCTGACGATATCGGTGACATTGCTGGCTTCCAGCGCCTTGACCAGTTCGCCCATGCGCGCTTGCACGGCGATGGCTTCGGCATGTTCACCCGCGGCCTTGGGGCTGGCGTCGCCGCGCAGGGCGCTGTGCAACACCGCGCGGCCTTCGGTGATGTTGATTTTTTCGCCGCCGAACAGGCGCGCGAAGCCGCCGGCGACGTCGCGCGCGGCGGCCAGTTGCAACAGCGCATCAAGCGCGCCGCGGTCGTATTTCTGCCGCGCGCCAGTTCACGTACAACGGACTGACCTTGAGCGCCAGGGTTTTCACCCGGTCCGGCTCGGCGGCCAACAGCGAGGGAATACCCATGCCCTGCAAACGCTGGGCATGGGCGTGCAATGCGGTCAATCCGTTGTGTGTGGTCATGCGGCCTGTGTGGGGATGGTGTTGTTGGTGTGGGTGATGCGGTTGTTGCCATCGACATACACCAACTTGGGCTGGAAGCTGTCGGCTTCGGCTTCGCTCATGCTGGCGAAGGCGGCGATGATGATGATGTCGCCCACCTGCACGTGGCGCGCGGCGCCGCCGTTGAGCGATATCACGCCGCTACCGGCTTCGGCGCGGATGGCGTAAGTGGAAAAACGTGCACCGTTGGTCACGTCCCAGATGTGCACCTGTTCGAAACTCGCGGATACCGGTGGCAGCCAGCAGGTCGCCGTCGATGGCGATGGAACCTTCGTAGTTCAGTTCCGAATGGGTGACGGTGGCGCGGTCGATCTTGGTCTTTAGCAGGGTGAGTTGCATGGCGGTGCCGATACTGCGTGATGAAAGCGCGCAGTCTAGCATCGGCGGGGGGCCTTACCCGCACTGCAACATAGCAATACGCAACTGAGCCAACAGCACCAAAAA
>JAUCDH010000018.1:0-55106 GCA_034675465.1 Stenotrophomonas sp.
CTTTACAACGTCGATCGCGTGTCGAAGTCGGAAGGACTGGATGCGTTGCCGACGGACTACTCGAAGCTGCCGCCGGCCTTGCCGCCCGATGTGCCCGAGCTGGGGCCGCCGCTGCCGGGCGATCTTCGGCCCGGCAATCGTGAACTCGCAGCAGCCGGTGACGCCGGCCTATGCGCCACCGGGGCATGATCCTGCGGATGCCTTGCGCAAGGAAGCTGATGCGGCGGCGGCTTCGTCGGTGTTCTTCCGCTCGGGCGGCCAAGGCCAAGCTGCCGCCACGGTGGCGCAGGCGGCGCCGGGTGCGCCTGGTGGTGCAAGCGCGCTCGCGGCTTTCGATCCACTCGGCGCTGGGCCGGCCTCGACCGCGGCCCAGCCTGCCGACCCGACTGCCGTGCAGAACCGGCAAGACCAGAAAGAGGCGTTCCTGAAAGGCGGCTCTACGGAAACCCGCAATTCCGGCAACCTGGCGCTACCGGCATCGCCTTATCAGGTGATGGCGGGCACGGTGATCGCCGGCGCGCTGGTGACAGGTATCAAGTCGGACTTGCCCGGCGACGTGATCGCCACGGTGACGGAGCCGGTCTTTGACACGGCCACGGGCAAGTTCCTGCTGATCCCGCAGGGATCGCGCATCCTCGGGCGTTACAACAGCCAGGTCAGCTACGGGCAGAGCCGCGTGCAGGTCGTGTGGAACCGGGTCATCCTGCCCGACACGTCATCGCTGACGCTCGACAACCTCGTGGGCACCGACCCGGCCGGCTACGCCGGCCTGGAAGACGACGTGGACTGGCATTGGAATCGCATCGTCGCGGGCGCGGTGCTGACGACGCTGCTAGGCGTGGGCGCCGAGCTTGCCGCGCCGGAGAACCGCCAGGACGGCAACCGCATCGTCATCGCCGGGCGCGACAGCGCACAGGACAGCATCAATCAAGTCGGCCAGGAGATCACCCGGCGCAACATGAACATCCAGCCCACGCTGACCAGCCGGCCCGGCCTGCCGGTGCGGATCATCGTCAACCGGGATCTTGTGCTGCGGCCGTACCAGCCGCTGTTCTTCAACCGGGGAGCCTCGCAATGAGCACGACCAAGAAGCTGCGGCTCGGGCCACTGCCCAAGACCGAGAGCGTCAAGATGACCTTTGCCTGCCCGGCCAGCCTGAAAGCCGACCTCGAACGCTACGCCGCGCTGCACGCGCAGGCGTATGGCGAGTCGGTCGATGCAGAGAAGTTGATCCCGCACATGCTGGAGGCGTTTATGGCGGGGGATCGGGGATTCAAGAAGGGCACGGCGACCCGGAGCACGCCATCGAAGCTGCCATGATGGCGTCGCATACCAACGGCATCCATCGAACGCGCAGCCCCAAGCTGCGCGTTCTTCATTCTGGATGCCGCCACGCCTCTTGGGCTATGATGATGCGACAGGCCCGCCATTCCTCGGCAACCCAGCACGACACAGTGCGATGCTGCTTCCCCTCCCGACGCTCTTATGTGGCTCCTAGCCCGCGAAGCCGCAGTGCTGCAAAGCGGCCCCGAAAAGAGCTAACCTACTGTCCCACATACGGTTTCAAGCCCTTCGTGATTTACACGAAAGACTTGACACCGGCACTTTTTTGTTGGAACCGCCGCCTTCCCAAGGCAGCGAATAGATGCAGAAATTGCTTCCCTTACAGCAAAAAGCCCAGTAGAATGCCGGGCTCGATACGGAACATCGGGGCCATAGCTCAGCTGGGAGAGCGCCTGCATGGCATGCAGGAGGTCAGCGGTTCGATCCCGCTTGGCTCCACCACTTTTCCGAACATTAGGTCGTTCGGGTAAGTTGAAAATCTGAAGAGTTTACGCGTCCCCATCGTCTAGAGGCCTAGGACATCACCCTTTCACGGTGGCGACCGGGGTTCGAATCCCCGTGGGGACGCCATTTCAAGAACAGAAAAGCCCTGCTTGATGCGGGGCTTTTTTGTGGTCGTCGCCTTTTCTGGCTGCCCAAATGTCAAAACATGCATGCATGCGGAAATTTTGCAGGAAACAGGCAGACACATCTGCCCAATCGCATTTCAGTCCGCTATAATCTCGCTCCTGCCAGCCGAAGTGGCGGAATCGGTAGACGCAGCGGATTCAAAATCCGCCGCCCTTAAAAGCGTGTGGGTTCGAGTCCCACCTTCGGCACCAGCTAGACAAGAACCCGGCATCGCCGGGTTTTTTGTTGCCTACGCCAAGCGGATAATCGCTTCGGCAAGGCTCTCCTGCACTTCAGCACGTTGCCGTCAAAGCTGCGGTGCAGCCGTGCCACCCCACAACCCATGATGCCGATGCGTTGCGTCTGCGAACGCAACCACAACGCGGCGAGCATGGTGCGGGTATAGCCAATGTGCAGGCGTTGTGGAAATCAGCGCAACGTGCGCGTTTGGGTAACGTCGCCGCGAAATTGCAGTTCCAACTAGCACCAACTGCTGCGAGCGTGTACACCGCCGCTCATTCGGCATTGGCGGCGTTGGCAATGCCGTGCGGTACGTGGCCGGCGGTGACGTGCTGGCTGGCGCTGTCGATGTTGTGTTGGGAATCGTCGAAAAAGATGTCCGCGCCGAAGGCTTCAAGGAACGGCCCCTTGTGGCGGCCACCGAGGAACAGCGCTTCGTCCAAACGCACGCCCCATTCGCGCAGGGTGCGTATCACCCGTTCGTGCGCCGGGGCCGAGCGCGCGGTGACCAGCGCGGTGCGGATGGGCGCGTCCTCGCCCGCCGGGAACACGGCCTGCAAGGTGTGCAGCGCCGACAGGAAGTTGCGGAACGGGCCGCCGCTCAACGGCTCGTGTGCGCGCTCACGCTCGTGGCGGCCAAAGGCTTCCACCCCTTGTTCGCGTGAGATGCGCTCGCTTTCATCGCCAAAAATTACCGCGTCACCGTCGAAGGCAATGCGCAGTTGCGAGGCCGGTCGCCCGGTGTCGGTAGCCGCCGCCGAAGCCGCCGCTACACCGGTGGCGCTGCGCGGCAAGATGGTGGCCGCGGCGATGCCATGTACCAAGGCACGCCGCACCGATTCGGGGTTGGCCGACAGGAACAAATCGGTGCCGAACGGTTTGACGTAAGGCCACGTCGGCTCGCCAGCGGTGAAGGTGGCGCGGATGATGCCGAGGTCGTGGTGCTGGATGGAGTTGAAGATGCGCAGGCCGGTGTCGGCGGAATTGCGCGAGAGCAAAATCACCTCCACGCGCGGGTTTTCCGGGCTTGCGCTTTGGTTCAACGCCAGCAACTTGCGCACCACCGGGAAGGCAACGCCGGGTTTGAGGATGTCGTCCTCATGCTCGCGTTGGTAAGCGGCGTAGGCTTCCACACCCTCGTTCTCGAACAGCGCGTGGCCTTCTTCGAGATCGAACAAGGCGCGCGAAGTCACCGCGACGGTGAGCAACCTGGGAGTGTTGTCGCCCATGGGGGATGCCTGACGGGGAAGCGGGTGGAAGGATGGGAGTTTAGCCGGAAGGAGCAACTAGAGCTTCGCCCCCCCCTCCCCCACCGGGGCGATGACCCGGCCACCGCCGTCGTGCAGCGTGTACGCCTTGGCCTGCGCCTTGGCATTGCCGACCTCGGAAGGAGTGAGCGGTTTGGTCAGCTTGGGCATGGGCTTTTGAACCTAGGCCCACGGGGTGCAGGCTAGGCCCAACCGTAGGCCCAAACTTGGGTGATGCCAAGGGTTATTCCGGGGCATCAAAAGACAACGAGCAAAGAAAAACCCCTTATTTCTCAGGGGTTTCGTGACATTCCGGGAATGTCCCGGTATCTGCAAATGGTGGCGGATGGTTGACGGGTTCAATTCCGTCTCCGCCGCTTGAATAGTGGCGCAGCGGGCGCGAGCGGCAATGGGCGGATCAAAGCACCGCTTCCAGCCCCTTGCGCTCGAGGATGTCCAGCAGCTTCCGCGACGGCCCGCTGGGGCGTTTGTCACCTACCTCCCACTTGCGGACAGTGGACGTGCTGGTGTTCAGCACGCTGGCCAGCACGGTCTGACTCAGGTGCAACCTCTCGCGCAGCGCCTTGACCTTCGTGGCGTCATAGTCCTGCACCGGCTCCAAGCACAGTGCGTCGTACTTCTGCATCTTGCGCTTGTCGATGAAGCCTAGGCGATGCAGATCGCTGGCCGTTTCGTGAACGGCGTCGAGGATGCGGCTCTTGGTCTTGGTGGTCATTGGAAAATCTCCTGCAAAGCGCCGTCGGCAACGGCTTCCCGCGTTCGGCTGGCCGGCCTAGCCGTGGCGATTCGGTGAATGGTGGCTTTCTTCAATGCCCCTTGGCAGTCATGGCACTCCGCCTGCCCGGTGAATCCTGCACTCCTCAAGAAACTCAACTCTTTCACTCATGGAGCCAAGACAAGCATGCAAAGCGGCGTGCAAAGCGCCGGACGTGTAGGAACTTAAAGGCACGGGCAACGCCTCCCGCTCCTTATCGGTTGCCTCCCGATACCGGTCAGCAATAGCGGCATCAGCCAGCAACAAACCAGCGACACCCTGCGCCCCATAAAGTGCTTGCCGTAGCCCGGCAACAGCAGGATGCGTGCCGCAATTGTCCGGCCATTGCGGCTCACAATGCGGGTTGATAGCACTCATGCCACACCCCCAACAACCGCACGACACAACGCCGCATGGCGGCCTTGATGCGCCCACAGCAGCGGCGGCGTGTTGGCGAGGAAGCGGCGGATGATTTCACGGCCAATGGCTTCGGCCACGTCGCCTGCCGCAGCGTCGGCAATCGGGGCGGGGTTGGCTTGTGCCGCGTGCCAAAGGGAAACGAGGTAACGGTCATCCCAATGGGACAGCGTGCCGGTATCAATGGCGAGGGTGATGGTTGTTTTCATGGCATGGACTCCTGTGGTGTCGTGGAATCC
This sequence comes from Stenotrophomonas sp., assembly GCA_034675465.1. Taxonomy (GTDB): domain Bacteria; phylum Pseudomonadota; class Gammaproteobacteria; order Xanthomonadales; family Xanthomonadaceae; genus Stenotrophomonas. The sequence goes on from JAUCDH010000018.1 coordinate 4,872, forward strand.
GCCGCTTGCAACGCCAAGCGCAAGGCGGCGGGCGGTGCGGGTTGGCGTACCTGCACAGGACAGGCGAGCCTTGCGGCTCCCGCGCACCGCCCACCATGAAAGGGGCTGCACCACCCACAAAACGCAGGCATGAAAAAAGCGCCGGGCTTGGGGGCGGCGCTTGATGCGCCTGTGGTCGGGACGCCAATCCCGGTTGCCTGATTTAAGGCAACGTGCGGACGTTACGCCGCCCGGTGGGGCCACGTCAACCTGCCTTGCTACGCAACGGGACCACGTTGGCTCCGGTGCGCAGCATGTCCAGATAGTCCGCCCATGCCTGCATCATCTTGCGCCGCTCGGGCAGGTGCGAAGTGCGGTTGTAGGCCCGCCCGTTCGGGTCTTTCACCGCATGGGCTAGTTGGTGTTCGATGTAGTCGGGCCGGAAGCCCAACACCTCATCAAGAACCGTTCGCGCGCTGGCACGGAAGCCGTGGGCGGTCATCGTTGGCACACTGCGGCGGTTCCCTGCATCGTCCACTTCCTCCCTGACAAAGCCCATGCGGCGCAGCGCAGCGTTTAGCGCGTTATCGCTAAGGGGGCGGCGAGGAGAGCGGCCACCGGGGAATACGTACTGCCCGCCACCAGTGAGCAAGTGCAGTTCATGCAAGATGGCTACGGCCTGCGAACTCAAAGGCACCAAATGGGGGACGCGCATCTTCATTTTCTCGGCGGGAATGTTCCACTCGGCCTTGTCCAAGTCGATTTCCGCCCATTCGGCTTGACGTAGCTCACCGGGGCGCACGAACACCAACGGGGCCAGCATCAGGGCAGCCCGCGTCGTTGCATCGCCCGTATAGCCCGCAATGGCACGTAGTAGCTCGCCCAAGTCAGCCGGTGCGGTAAGGGCTGCATAGTGCTGGCCTTGAGCAGGTGCCAAAGCGCCTTTCAAATCCGCCACGGGGTTGCGGTCGGCCCGCCCGGTGGCAATGGCATAGCGCATGACCTGCCCGCAGTTTTGCATTACCCGGTGGGCAGACTCGACCGCCCCACGCTCCTCAATCCGGCGCGCCACCCGTAGGAACTCCGGGGCGGTCAACTCGGCCACAGGGCGGCCACCGATGTGGGGGAATACGTCGTTATCCATCCATGCGGCCACCTTGTTCAGATAGCCCGGCACCCACGTCTGCTTGCCTAACCACTCCCGGGCGATGACCTCAAAACTGTTTGCCGCCCGCTCGCTGCCTGCAACCTTTTCTGCCTTGCGATGCTCGCCGGGATCAACGCCAGCGGCCAGTAGCTTGCGGGCCGCCCCATGCTTCTGCCGGGCCTCGGCCAAGCCGATAGCCGGGTACGTGCCGAGTGAAAGCGTGTTGCGCTTGCCGGTGACTGGACGGCGGTAATCACACCGCCACCAGCGCGCGCCATCCGGGCGAAGTAGCAGGTACAGGCCACCACCATCCCGCAGCTTCACCGGCTTTGCGCCGGGCTTAGCTTTGCGTATGGCGGTATCGGTCAGCAGGGTGGCGGTAACTGGCATGGCGGTAACACCTTTTGGCAGCAAGCTTGTTACCGCCAAAGTTACCGCCACCAGACGGTAGATTTCAACGCATGTCACTGCATGGCATCGGACACAAAAAAGGCCGGAAGCCTTTGTTTTACTGGGCTTTCCGGCCTTTGCTGTACGGTGGGCAGAATTGAACAACTCAGGCAAGCCATTGAATCAAAATGTAATTCCTCATATGGAAATCCAAGACTAGTGCCAAAACTAGTCCCAAACGCTGGCGACGCACCAAGGCTCGGGGTCTTTGGACTTAGCGATTTCACGGCAGTGAACGGGCGGTTTCCACGGAGGTTCGCCCAAGGTTTGCCCGCTCCCCCCCTCCCGGCGTGGCACTCCCCCACACAGTGCAACCGCGCGCCGCACCTCCCCGCAATGTCCCCGCTACCGCAGATCAGCGATGACGCCTGCCGCTTAGCGGGCTTCGTGCAGGTTGGCGACAAGCGGGCGGCAACCATTGCCGGTTATGGGCGCAGTACGCGCGCGTGCGCGATACGTGACCGGAAACCCTTGGTGCAATCTTGGGGTGTGACGGCTATGCGTGATTGGCGTCCCCGCAACGTCCCCGCCTTGACCTTGCCGCAACCATGCCGTGGCCTACTTCGCTCTACTTCAGAAACCGCCGCTCACGGTCGCGGTATCGCCTTGCCTGCCCGCCTACGGAAACACCACGGACACGCCTTCACCACTTCCGGGCTGGCCTGCCACAGCAGGACAGGGCCGCAGCCCTCGCAGGTGCGCGCGCTGCCTCATCGTTGCAGGCGTTGCGGGTAGCCCATTCGATAGCCTCCACGTCCGGCATGGGCCGGGCCTGCATGGCCTCCCGCTCGGCTTCCAGCACGCGCACGCGCTCCCGCATGGCGGCCACGTCATCGGCAATGGAACGGAAGGCACGCGCCCGCAGCCGGGCCGGGTCGGTGCCGTCCAGTACCTGCCTAGCGGCTTGCTTGGGGTCTAGCCTGCCATCGGGGCCAAGCCGCACGATGCCGCGCTTGATCCACTGCGAAACGGCCTGCTGGGAGACGCCCACCATCTCACCGAACCGGGCTTGGGTCACAGGGCTGGAGAGGTCAGGACCCATTACAACCCCCTTCGGAAAACCTCGTGACCAGGGCATTAGCGGGGTCCGAATTACCCGTGACCGCCCCCCCTCGGGAGGACCCGTGAAAGTGCCCGACGCCGTGCGGCAGCGGTGTCATGCGGCCATGTCTGGCCGTGGCACGGGCTGGCCTGTTTGCCGGTTCCAGCACCACGGGCAGGCCAGCACATGGGCCGGGGCTTCATCCCACAGCAGGACAGGGCCGCAGCCCTCGCAGGTGCGCGCTACAGCCTCGCCCCATGCGGCTGGCACCTTGCCCGCATCCATACGCTGGCGAACGGCCAGCGCGTGCAGGTAGGCCCGCAGGGTGCGGTCGCTCTCACCTTGGCAGGTCAGCACGTCGGCAGGTGGCAACTCATCGACAAGGTGGAGGGCCAGCCCTGCATCGCAGGCAATGCGCCGCAGGCGGGTGGCGATGGGCAACACCTCCGACAGTTCCCGCAGCAACACCCCTCGGCTGGTCGTGATGCGCTCACGTAGGTGTGCGGTCAGTGCCCCCGGCTTGGCTTCCAGTTGCAACCGCTCACCGGACAGGCTGGCGACGATGCCAGCCCGGTGAAGTTCGGCCACGGTGATGGGATGGGCTGCCAGCATCGTCATAGCACCCACACCTCCCGCCCTTCGGCGGCTCCATTCACGCCACCGTTTTCATCAGTCGCGCCATTCGCGCCACATAAATTGTTTGGCGCGAATGGCGCGACTGGTGCGGAAGTGGCGCGATTGGTGAGTCGCCATGTACCCGGTTCACCGAATCCCCCGCGCCGTGATTCGACGCCTGCCGGACGCATTGCCCGCTGCACCGTCCTCCATGCAAAGCCAGACTCATCGGCCTGCCGCTTCACATCTCTGGCCGTCATCGGGCCATAGGCCAGCACCTCACGCAGCCAAGCGGCAGCATCGCGTCGTTCGGCCTGCTCCTCATCGCTTTGTTGCTCGGCATCGGCCAGCAGTTCGCGCGCTGTACCTTCCAGCGCATCGCCCCACAGCACCCATGACGCCTCCACGCCCGGACAGCCCGAAAGCTCCCCTTGCTGCAAGTCGTACACGTAGCCACCACCGTCCGGGCCGATGTTGGATTTCGCACGGGCAAGGAAGCGCCGCGCCGGTTCAGCGTCCTTTGCCTCGGCCTTCGCCGTCACCATCACCAGCCGGGCCAGCGCACCGAATGCCAGTGAGCCGGTGATGCGCTCCACAGGCTCCCGGCCTGCCGTGCCCTTGGTGAAGTGGGTAATGCCCAGCAGGGCGCAGCGGTGGCGTTGCGCAACGTCCACAAGCGGCTGCAAGCCGCGCCGTACCTCGGCATTCTTGTGGGAGTCACCGGCCACGGCGGACACGATGGGATCCACCACCAGCAGGCGAACGTCGCCGATGCGTTCCATTGCGGCCAGCAGTTCCACGCTGTCCGTTGCTGGGTCAAAGCTGCGCCGCTCGCTGCCTTCGCACATGCCTGCAATGAAATGGATGCGTCCCGTATCAGCACCCGCCGCCCGCAAGCGCGGCACCAAGGTGTCTGCCGGGTCATCCTCACCTGACCAGATGACCACGCTGCCGCGCTCGGCTTGCGAACCATCCGGCCAGCGCCCACCACTGCTCACCGTTGCCGCCAGTGCCATTGCAATAGTGGTCTTGCCGGTGCCGGGCTGGCCGCCAAGAATCTGCATCTTCCCGGCAGCAAGCCAGCCATGCCACAGCCATTGCACGGCCTCCGGCGTGATGGTGTCCGCGCGTATCAACTCCACCCGCACCGCGTTACCAGCACCAGCCTCCACCGCTGCCGCTGCCGCTGCCACTGCGATGACAGGCAAGGCGTTCACGTCGATAGCGATGGCTTCCGGGTTCGCCGCCAGCCAGTCCACGCAATCGCCCTTGGGCGGCAGGTTCAGTGCGGCCACGTCCAGCACCTCCACCACGTTGCCCAGCGCGCGCAGGCGTTCGGCAGCAGCGTCGGCGTACTTCGCTCCAGGTACATCGTTGTCGGGCCACGCGCGCACGCGACGGCCTTGCAGGGGCGTACAGTCGGCAGCACCCGCACTGTCTGCGCTGCCGGTGGTGGTCGCTACCAGCCCCAGCTTCCACAAGCTATCGGCGCAGGCTTCACCTTCCACCAGCCACACAATGGCATCAGGTGATGCGGCCAGCAGCTCGGGCAAGCGATACAGCGGCTTTCCGGCAGGCGGTGCGGCAGGTTCGCCGATGGCGTAGCCGGTGCCGTTCCAGTGCATCGGGCGGATCCACTTTCTTCCGTCGGAATGCTTGCAGCGGATGCGCCAGAAAACCGGGTTGCCCTCGGCGTCTTGGTATTCGTGCAGGCCGGTGGGCTGGAAACCTTCGCGGATGGCAGCAGCCGCCAAGCGGCGGGCAGCATCGCGTGGTGTCTCGACAGGAATGTCATTCATACCTGCACCCCCAGCAATTCGCGCGCTGCATCCATGAAGGGTTGCCCGGTGCGGCGCATGTGGAAGCCCACAAGGTCACCACCACCGCAGCCGGCGAAGCAGCGCCAGCCGCCCGAGTGCAGGTTTACCGACAGACTGGCGTTGCGGTCATCGTGCAAGGGGCATGTGCCCTGCGCCCAACCTGCGGCGTTGGGCTTGCCCAGCTTGGCGACGTGCTGGCCGTAGTAGTGCGCAGGGTCTGGCAGGCGGTCGCGCCAGTTATCGGGAAGCCGGGACGCTGGCCGGGGCGTGCTGCCGTACAGCGCGCGCATGGATGCAACGGCGTGCGGCGTAGTCATGGGACGGCGTGTAGTCATCGTGCCAGCCCCCATGCCACCACGGCGGCAAACACCAGCACCGGCAGCCATTCCAACAGGCTATGATTGCACTGCGCCCAGCCCACCAGCTTGCGCCAAACACCCGGCCCCCCAGCCGGGTTTTGTTTTGATGGGGTCATTGCAGCCCCCTTTGCAGGTTGTGCAGGAAGGTGGTTACCCGGTCAAAGTCCGCTACGGGGATGGCAAACGACGCGCCCCCAACTTCCAGCCAGTACCCGCCGCCCGGTTCGTCCTGTGCGCTATCTGTAAATGCCTCGCTAGCGTCCGCTTCCACCGTCACAAGGCCACAGCCCAAGCCAATGGCGGGGCAGGCAAGCCCGGCGGACAGTTGGCCCTCTGGCCATTCGGTCAGGACCAAGTGAACACCCGGCGCAACGATGACCTGAATCTCTCGCAGCGCCCTCATGCGGCGGCCCCTTCGCTGGCATCGCCTGCAATGAAGGCTTCAAGGTCGGCACGGCGGTAACGCACCAGCCGCTGCCCGACTTTCACGAAACGCGGGCCACCCCGCTTCGCCCGCCAGTTCCTCAGCGTGCGGAATCCGCAGCCCAGAAGCTCGGCGGCCTCTTTCTCGCTCAACAGGTCGCCCGGCTTCAACGGCACACCGGTCTGGGTCATCGGTTCTTGCTGCATCACTGCATCCCTTACTGCCGCCTAGTCGCCGTTGCGTTATGCCTGCGGTCGCTGCGGTATCAGTGATGCGGATTACATGCCCACGAATCGGCGCAATGTCCTAATTCGGAAAGCGAGAAACCTAATTCGGTTTTCAGTCGGCTTCCAGCGCTCGCGCTGCCTTCAATACATCGCGCACGGTGTCATCACCCGGCCCGTTGAACCCAAGCGCCTGAATCTGCGCTTGCACGTTCGTTGCTGCGCCACGCTCGGGGAGTCTCGCCATTACATCCAGCGCGCGGATGATGCGCAGCAGATTGGTGCGCTCCCGCTCGCCTAACGGCCTGTCATTCGCTCGGCGTGCCGTCCCTGTAGCGTCAGGCAGTTCATCCGGGTAGCGGGAAACATCGTGTGACTGCGCTTGCGGCACCTCATCATGTAATGCCGGATTCCATCCGTGGCTCATATGGCGCGCGTCCGCCCACTCAATAAGCGCGGAAACAGAAACCTCGGTATCGCCCGCAAGTTCCGGGGATTGTGGCCGACACCGAGAAATGTATTTATCCGATACATACTCTAGCGGCGTGGATGCCACCAGCTTTCCGGCTCGAATGTCACGCAATAGCGCCTGCTGGAGAGCATATGCCCTTCCGTCAAGCCGCCCTCTATTCTTCGCTTGCGCGGGGTCGCCCCCGGAGAGTAGTAGCGCGGCTTCTGACACCGTCACCACAGAAAAGATTTGCCACTCTTGCCATTCCTCGTAATTAACTTGTAACGGCTCATATGCCATTGCTCACCCTCTCCCCTCGTGAAAAAGGAACCGCACCAGCGCCGGGAGGGTGTACCGGCGTTTTCGCCCCGTCGGGCTAGGTGCGGCTGTTCGGTCAACTTGCCTTGCGCTTGATGGGCACCACGTTGGCTCCCGTGCGCAGCATGTCCAGATAGTCCGCCCACGCCTGCATCATCCGGTGGCGTTCGTCCATGTACTGCGCTTGGTTGTAGGTGCCACGAATCTTGTTTCCATCCTTGTGTGATAGCTGGCGCTCGATAGCGTCCGGGTTCCAGCCCAACTCGTTTAGCCGCGTGCTGGCCATGTGCCGGAAGCCGTGCGGGGTCATCGTTTCGTTGTCATAGCCCAGCCGCCGCAGCGCCTGCCGCACGGTGTTTTCAGACATGGGGCGCGCGCTGGATACCTTGCCGGGGAATACGTAGGCACGGCGTCCGGTCAGCGGTTGCAGGTCACGCAGGACGGCCACTGCTTGGCTTGCCAACGGCACCACATGCGGCAGCGTGCGCACATTCTCTTTCTCGGCCCGGCTCAACTTCTGCTTGGCTGCCGGAATGCGCCACTCGGCGGCATCCCAGTCAATTTCCCCCCACTCCATTTGCCGGATTTCGCCGGGGCGCTGGAACAGCAGCGGCGACAGTTTCAGCGCGGCCAGTGTTACCGGGTCGCCGCTGTAGCCGTCTATCGCTTGCAGCAGGTCGGCAATCTGGCCGGGGTCGGTGATGGCGGCAAAATGCCGGCTCATCGCTTTGGGCAATGCGCCGCGCAGGTCATGGGCCGGGTCACGTCTGGCAACCCCGGTGGCAATGGCGTAACGGAACACGGCGGACAGTTCGGCGCGGATGCGCTCGGCGCTATCGAGCTTGCCCGCCTTCACCAACCGTTGCAGGACGGCCAGCAGCTCCGGGGCCTCCAGTTCGGCAATGGGCCGCCCGCCAAGATGCGGGAAGACGTGCTGTTCCATCCATGCGGCGCTGCGCTTGGCGGTTGCCGGCGTGCGCTGCCCGGCCCGCATTTCCTGATAGGCGCGGGTGACCACTTCCAGACTGTTTGCCGCCCGCTCGGCTCCTGCGGCCTTCACCGCCTTGCGCTGCGCCCCGGGGTCGATGCCGTCGGCCAGTTGCTTGCGGGCTTCCTCGCGGCGCTCACGGGCCTGCCGCAGCGATACGTCCGGATAGGTGCCCAGCCCCAGCGTGTTGCGCTTGCCGGTCACCGGGCGGCGGTAGATGAACTGCCATTGCTTGGCACCGTTCGACTTCACCAGCAGCAGCAAGCCGCGCCCATCACGCAGGGGGTAATCCTCTGCCTGCGGCTTGGCGTTGGCGACTTCCGATGGGGACAGCGGCTTGATGGGCTTGGGCATGGCGTTTTGGGACTAGCGGGGTTGGCGAGATGTGCCGCTAGTGCCAAGGCTAGTCCCAAACTTGGGGGATGCCAAGGGATGTTCCGGGGCATCAAAAGACAACGGGCAAAGAAAAACCCCTGATTTCTCAGGGGTTTCGTGACATTCCGGGAAGTCCCGGTACTTGCAATTGGTGGAGGTGGGCGGAATTGAACCGCCGTCCGAAGGCACTCCATCCCCGGCACTACATGCTTAGCTCGCCGTTGAATCTCGCCCCGGGACAGCACGGCGTGCAAAGCGCATCCCGGAGCCAGCCCGCTTTATCTAGCTTGAGGCTGGCGGGCAGCCACCCCATGCGATTCCGTGATGATGACCCTACGCAGCGAGCACGGACACAAGCTGTTTCGGGGCTTAGGCCTTAAGCGGCCAGAGCGTAGTTGTCGTCGTTGGCAACTATGAGTTTTGCAGCTGGATTTACGAGGAAAGCTACCCCCTCGGCATGCGCCAAGCGACTTCACAACCCCCGTCGAAACCAGTGCACCCCCGGTTGGACGTTGAGCCATAAGGGTTTTCCCGGCCGAAACCGAAACAACCCTGCGCTGACTTTGGCAATGCTACAGGGAAACGCCTGAACCGTCACCGCAGGCGACGTCAGCGCGGCAGCGCCGGGCTCTGGTCCTTCTTCGCGTCCTCGCGCTCGACCACATCGACCTTCGGGTCTTTCCACGGGCCGGTGACGTGGTAAGTCTTCGCGCCGATTTCACCCAGCGGCTTGCCCAGCACGGCGTTGGCGGCCGCGCCCACCGCGGCGCCGACCGGGCCGCCGGCCACCGCGCCGACCACGGTCAGCAGGTTGCCCGAACGTGGATTGACTTCGATGGTCTGGTCGAACTGCTGTGCACGCAGGTCGGCCTGCCCACGGATGAGGATATCCACCGCCGGGCCCTGCATGCTGATCCGCTCGGTGCGGGCCAACCCGCCACCAAAGCGCACCCGGCCTTCGCTCTGGTTGAAGGCCAGGCCCTTGGAGAAGAAATCGCGGAAATCGAACATCAGCCGCCGCGGCAGCTGCGCAACGCTGAGCAGGCCCAGCACGCGCCCGGCACCGGGTTCCACTTCGAGGATCTGGCCGTTGCGGGCATTGAAATCCAGCTTGCCCTCCAGCCCGGCCAGGTTGAACCCGGCCGGCGAGCCGTCCCAGCCGGCGCTGAACTGCATCTGCCCTTGCCCGCCGCGCAACTGCCCGCCGTAACCCAGGTTGTCCATCAGGCCGCCAATGTTCTCGCTGCGCACGGTGGCGTCGAAATCGGTCCGTGCCTGCGCGCCGGTACCACGCCATTGCCCGGTCACGTCGATGGCCTGCTTCGGCGATCGGAATTGCAGTTGCGTTACGTGCAGGCCATCGCCCAACGGCTGAGTACGCAACGTGGTCCTGCCCAGCACCGCCTTGCCGAACGCGAGGTCGTCGATATCCAGCGCCAATGGCGGGATCTTCGCCGGGTCAATCGGGTCACTCGGGTTGTCGCCTGCTTCGCCGGCCACGTTGGGCGCGGCTTGCCAATGCACGCGCGCCAATGTGCCGCTGATGGTGCCGCCGTCCGCGCCGGGAACCCGCACGTCGCCGGCCAGCGCCGGACCATCCAATTGCACCGCCACCGCGTCCTTGCCGGGGCGCAGGCGCAGGCGGGTCTGCTCGAAACGCCCGCCGAGCAGCAACAACTGGTCAGCCAGCACATCCACCTGTTTCAGCACGACGCCCTCCGCGCCGGCATCGCCCTGCCCGCGCGCCAGTGCAATCCATTCCAGCGCATCCAGCGACGGCGTCCGGCCATCGACCACCAGCCCGTCGACCGGTGGTTCACGACTCACCTTGTCGCTGCCCAGCGTCACCTGCACGCCGGTCTTGCCGTTGCGGGTGCTGGCGGCCAATGCCATGCGCTTGCCGAAAGCGACTTCGGTGACACCGCTGCCCAGCGGCAGGCTGGCGCTCACCCGCGTCGGCAGCGTATCGACGGCCGGTTTGTCCAGCGGCGCCGGGAATTGCAGGCGCGTGCCTTGCAGGTCCGAGCGCAGGCTGAGCAACGCCGGCGGCTCGCCGCGACTGCCTTCGGGCAACTTCAGCATCGCCACGCCGATGGTCCAGCGTGAAACACCGTGAACATAAGGCTTGAGCCAGCCCAACTCGGGCGCATGGTCAAGCAGGTCGGCCGCATCGAGTGTGGAGGTCAATTCGGCCTCGAACGCATGCCGCGGGTCGGCCACCGGCGCGCCGGCGGCCAGCGACAGCATGCCGTCGTGGCCCTTGTGTCGCACGTACAGGGCGGGCGCGCGAAAACCGTCGCTGCCGTAGTCAGCCTTGCCGCGCACCTGTTCGAAACGCAAATCGCGGTGATTGTCGGCCAGCGTGGCGTCGCGAAGCTCCACCGTGCCGCTGACCTTGCCCGCGCCGCCATGCAGCGGCAGCTTCAGGCCGAAACCCACCGTCGCCGGGCCGCTGACGTCGAGCGCATCCAACGTTTCGCCATGATCGGCATGCAATGGGCTTTGCCGCAGCAGCGCCAGCAGATGCTTGCTGTCCGCCTGCGTGCGCGCCTCCACGGACAGCAGCGATTCGTGGAAATCGGCGACGCCGGCCTTGAAGCCATCCACCTTGACCCCGCCAAGGTTGCCCTTGCCGTGCAGTTCGAAGCCGTTGGCAATGAAGGTGATGTCGGCAGCGACGCCGCTCATTGCCGGCCAGTCGTGGGCAAAGCGGATGGTGCCGTCGTCAATGTGGCCACCGGCCTCGAAACGGCCGTCGTTGCCGTCGAACGGCCAATCGTCCAGATCACCCACGGCCAAACCGACACCATCACGCAGGTGGCCATCGACCAAGGCCGCATCCAGCCAATCAACCGCGCCCTGGCTCATGTGCGAGCGCACCCAGAAACCCTTGGCCGCGGTCATCGGCACGTCGTCGAGCTTGGCCGCCAGATTGATCCACGGCCGCGTGCCATCACCCTGAAACCACAGGCCGCCGCGTACGTCGGCGGCGTAATCGCGGCCCTGCACCCGCAGCGCCGGGGTGGCGACCTGCCAGCCAGCGCCTTCGCGCCAGACCACGGCGCGACCGTCCAGCTTCAGTTCGTGCAGTACGCCGAAGCCAGTGGGCCAATCGAAACTCACCGAATGGTCAGGCCGCAACTCCAGCGCCAGTGCCTGCCCGTCGCCTTCGAAATGGCCGCGCAGGCCGCGCAGGCCGGGGCTGCCGCCGACCGCTGCGAAGGCTGCTTCTTCCCAGCTCGCCGCTGCCGTGCATCACGCCGCCGCGGACACCGGCAATATCCACATCGACGAAGCGCAGGGTCGGCGCGGCGCTATACAGCCATTGCCGCAGCTCCGGGGCCACCGTGTTGCTCAACGCGGCAATGCGCAGCAGCGGGGTGGCGTCGATGCGCTGCCCGCGCAAGGCGAAATGCCGGCCACCAGCCAAGTGCAGGCCATCGAGCACCTGCGTGCCCTGCGCTGTACCGATCTTCAGCCGCGGCGCGTCCAGCCGCCAGTCGTCGCCTTCGTGCCGCCGACGTGTGCGCAGTTGCAGGTGTTCGAAATGCACGTTCGCCACGGTGTCCTGCCCGGCCAGCGGCGCACCTGCCAGCACCACGTCCTTCATATCGGCCTCGACGATGACCGAGGCGATGCGGTGGTCGCTGACCGCCAGCCAGCCGCGCAGCGAGCCATGCCCCTCATCCACGCTGATGCCGCCGGCACGCAGCAGCGGCGACCATGCCGCCAGTGCCGACGGCGCGACCAGCCATGCAGTGCCATCACCGCGCTGGCGCTGGAAATCCAGTACGGCGGTCAGCGGCGGCGCGGCGTTGTCGATCCATGCACGGGCGCCGGCGCGCACGCGCTGGCCATCCACGCGCAGACGCAGGTCGATACGCGGCAGTTCGGCGTCCAGCCCCAGCGAGGGCGCCTCCACCCGCAGCCGGCCACCGATCACCTGCAATTCGCCGAGCCGGCGCAGGGTTTCCAGCGGGTCGCCCCCCCCCTCGACGCTGGGCAGGCCGCGCACCGACCAGCGGCCGTCGTCGGCGCGCTGCAGGGTCAACGCGAGGCCGCGCAGGCGCAATTCGGTCAGTGGCGCGCCGGGCAGCAGGCCGGAATACAGCGATACCAGTACTTCGGCCTGACCGATGCGCACGCCCTCGCCTTCGCCGATGCGCAGGCCATCCAATTGCAACAACGGGCCGCGCCGGGTCCATGCGGTATCGAGATGGTCGAACGCCACCGGCTGGCCAGCGCGTTCGCTCAACCATGCCGCGACCTTTTCCGGGTGCCGTTCGACCAGCGGCAGCAGTTGGTTGAGCGTGCCCACCAGCACGGCCACGAGCACCAGCACCACTGCCAGCGCGTAGGTCGCATGGCGGCGCAGCTGGCGAAGGCGGTAGCGCAGGGGCGAAGGCACGGGGTCAGGGCCGAAAGGTCAGGAAAAGCCGGGGATCAGAACCAGGGAGAAGGTTAGGCGAACGTCAGGAGCCGGGCCGGAGGCGACGGCAGCCGCCTACCTTGTCACACTGGCAATGAACGCCGCCCGGCTTTGCCCGGCTCCGCCCTTACAGCAGCACCACGTCGAACTGCTCCTGCAAATATTGGGCGTCGGCCTGGAAGCGGATGCTCTTGCCGAGGAACTCCTCCAGTTCGGCCACCGCCGCCGATTCCTCCTCGGTGATGCGCGTGACCACTTTGGTCGAGGCAATCACCAGCAAGCGCGCGGCGTCGAACTGGCGCACCGCGCGGGTGATTTCGCGGAAGATCTCGTAGGTCACCGTTTCGGTGGTCTTGATGCTGCCGCGCCCGCTGCACTCCGGGCAGGGCTCGGACAGCTGCCGCTCCAGGCTTTCCACCGTGCGCTTGCGGGTCATTTCCACCAGCCCCAGCGGCGAGAAGTCGTACACCGTGGTTTTGGCGTGGTCGCGCGCCAGTGCTTTTTCCAGCGTGCGCAGCACCTGCCGGCGGTGTTCGGCATCGGCCATGTCGATGAAGTCGATGATGATGATGCCGCCGAGGTTGCGCAGCCGCAGTTGCCGCGCCACCGCCTGAGCCGCTTCCAGATTGGTGCGGAACACGGTTTCTTCCAGATTGCGCTGGCCGAGGAAGGAGCCGGTGTTGACGTCAATGGTGGTCATCGCCTCGGTCTGGTCAATGACCAGGTAGCCGCCGGACTTCAGTGGCACCTGCTTGTTCAAGGCGCGGACGATCTCATCCTCCACGCCATACAGGTCGAAGATCGGGCGGTCGCCGGTGTACAGCTCCAGCTTCTCGCCCAGCACCGGCATGTACTTGGCGACGAAGGCCTGCAGCTGGCCGAAGGTTTCCTTCGAGTCCACCTTCACCTTCTCCACGTCCTTGCGGATCAGGTCGCGCACCGAGCGCAGCGGCAGGCTCAGGTCTTCGTAGATGATGCTGCGCGGCGGCGCCTCGCGGCCGCGACGCTCCACCACCGCCCATACCCGCGACAGGTAGGAGATGTCCTCGGCCAGCGCCTCGGCCGGCTGGCCTTCGGCATTGGTGCGCACGATGTAGCCGTAACCGCCGTGCTGGGCCGAGATTTCCGTCACCAGCGCCTTGAGCCGGGCGCGCTCGCTTTCGTCCTCGATGCGCGCCGAAACACCGACCATCTTCGACTGCGGCAGCAGCACCAGGTAGCGCGAGGGAATGCTGACTTGCGTGGTCAGCCGCGCGCCCTTGCTGCCTATGGGGTCCTTGACCACCTGCACCACCACGTCCTGCCCGTCGCGCAGCAGCTCGACGATGGGCACCGAGGCCGGCAACGGCAGGCTGGGCGCGGTTTCGTCGGTGTCGGCAGCCACCGGCGCCGGGCGCACCACGTCGTTGGCGTGCAGGAACGCGGCGCGCTCCAGCCCCACTTCGACAAACGCCGCCTGCATCCCCGGCATCACCCGCTGCACCCGCCCCTTGTAGATGTTGCCAACCACGCCGCGCCGCCAGCCGCGTTCGATGTGCAACTCCTGCAACATGCCGTTTTCAATCACCGCCACGCGGGTCTCGCGCGGGGTCACGTTCACTAGTATTTCTTCGGACATCCGTTCAATCCTTGGGAAAACCAAATTCGCGCAGCAGCGCCGCGGCCTGCTGCAACGGCAGCCCCATCACGCCCGAATAGCTGCCGGACAGACGGCTGATCCAACGCTCGGCGCCGCCCTGTATCGCATAGCCCCCTGCCTTGCCCATCGGCTCACCGCTGGCGACGTAGCCGGCGATAGCGGCCTCGCTCATCGCTGCAAAAGTGACTTCTGATGCGACCGTTACCGCGCTTTCGCGCCCCTGCGCGGCCAGCGCCACCACGGTGATGACGCGATGCGTATGCCCGGCCAGCGAGCGCAGCATCGCGGCGGCATCATCGGCGTCGGCCGGCTTGCCATAGACGCGGTCGCCCAACACCACTTCGGTGTCCGAGCCCAGCACCACGGCGTCGGGATCGCCGGCGACCAGCGCCAGCCCGGCGCGCGCCTTGTCCTGCGCCACGCGGCGCACGTAGTCTTCGGGGGATTCGTCGGCAGCACGGACTTCCGGGATTTCCAGATCCAGCACCTGGAAGGGAATGTCCAGGCGCGCGAGCAGTTCGTTGCGGCGGGGAGAACGGGAGGCAAGGTAGAGCATCGCCAAAGCATAACCCGCGCCTCCGGCCTGAACGTCGGGCAACCACGGCAAGACAGCCCGACCCCACCCGACCTCACCGCCCGTTCATCGTCATCGCTTCACCTTCAACATCCATCCACGGAGGATCACCATGCGCCACCCCGCCCTCGCCCCGCTGTTGCTCGCCCTGTCCTTCGCCTTGGGAACCCCGATGACCGCCCACGCCCAGAACACCACGGCCGCCGTCGCCAACGACGCCACCCTGCTCAACATCTCCGCGCAGGCCGAAGCCCGGCGCGTGCCGGACGTGGCCATGCTGTCGGCCGGCGTGGTCACCCAGGCCGCCGACGGCAATACCGCCATGCGCGAGAACGCGGCGCAGATGGACAAGGTGATGGCCGCGATCAAGGCCGCCGGCATCGCCGAGCGCGACATCCAGACCAGCGGCATCAACCTCAATCCGCAATACCGCTACGCCGACAACGAGGCGCCGAAGATCATCGGCTACCAGGCCAGCAACACCGTCAGCCTCAAGGTGCGCGACATCACCAAGCTCGGCCGCGTGCTGGACAGCCTTGCCGCGCAGGGCGCCAACCAGATCAACGGCCCCAGCTTCGAGATCGACCAGCCCGAGCCGGTCTATGACGAAGCCCGCCTGGCCGCACTGAAAAAGGCCCAGGCCCGCGCCGACACCTATGCCAAGGCGCTGGGCTTGCGCGTGCGCCGCATCGTCAGCATTTCCGAAGGTGGCGGCGGTGGCTTCCGCCCGGTGCCGATGATGGCGATGGCGCGCGGCAAGGCGGAAATGGACACCGCCGTGTCGCCCGGCGAAACCACGCTCTCGGTCAACCTCGACGTGGTGTTTGAATTGGGCCGCTGAGACGCCGCTACCGGGCACGCCATCGCTTCGCACTGTCGCCCCACCGATCTGCGTCGCATACCGCGCCCCCGTCTTGGGCCACCCACACCCAACGCCTTCGGCGCGCCCCTGGCTCAGGGGGCTTTCCTCCAATGACATTCATGGTGCCGGGGCTGGTGGGCAGCGGTGGGGGCCGCCCCTTGGCCGGCACATTGGCCCGGTCGTATCGAACCCATTGCCCGGCCATCTCGCCCGCCCCTCGCCCGGGCGCTCTCGGCAGCGCCCTTCCTGTCTGCCGCTTAACCGGAAAATCCGGCCCCGCTTGCCGAACCCCGCAGTTGCAGGCGGACTGGCGACGCGGGACTGGCAGATGAATCGCCGCCCGTAACCCCGCCTCGCGTCATCGCCCGTTGTTCTCCATCACCTGCCCACGCATGGAGGTTGCACATGGTCCGCACGCAGCAACACGCATCCCCGACCCGCTTCGACACGTCCCGCATCATCGGCTACAGCACTGCCATCACCTTGCACGCCCTGGCGCTGGGCCTGCTGCTGATTCCGCTGTCGCAAACCCCGGTTCGCAACGACACCGGCCGCGAACCGCGATGGCAGGTGCCCGAAGCCAAACCGATCATGCCGCCACCCAGCCCGCCCGTGGCGCCCGTCGCACACACCACGCCCCTGCCACGACAACCGGCGCTGCCGGCGCTGACCGAAACGCCACCGTTGCCGGTGTTCGCCACCGAAGCAGTGATGACCTTGCCGATCGATGTCGGCCCGGCCACCGATGCACCGGTGGCCATCGACAGCCTTGCCCCGGCCACGCCACTGCAAGGCGTGCAACTGCGCTACCTGCGCGCGCCGGCGCCGGCCTATCCGCGCGATGCGCTGATCGCCGGCGCGGAAGGCACGGTGACCTTGCGCGTGCTGGTCGGCGAAGACGGCTCGCCGCTGGAAGTGAGCATCGAGCGCAGCAGCGGCAACCGCAGCCTCGACAACGCCGCACGCACACAGGTGCTGCGCCGCTGGAAGTTCCAGCCGGCCACCGACAACGGCCGGCCGGTGCAGGCCTATGGTTTGATCCCGGTCGATTTCAAGCTGGGCTGAACCGGCCGCAAAATGAAAAAGCCGCGATCACTCGCGGCTTTTTCACTGTCTGGCGCCCGAAGTTGGACTCGAACCAACGACCCCCTGATTAACAGTTTCTCAAGATACCTCCCGGAAATTTATAACCTATTGATCCTGCAGGGCTCGCCAAGCATCCGGGACAATTTGAAACAGCCGATATCAGGGGTGGATGGCTACGATCTGGCTACGTTGTCCGTGAAGTGTTATCCACGGACTATCCACGGCCCGAAGCCCTGCGGTCGGTTCGGCGCTTGCGTCGAACCGAACCGGCCGCAGGGTTGCTCGCGTAGCGGGCAAGGTCTGGGTAGTCGGTGGATAACGTGACGCGTTACGAAAATTGCGTGCAGTGGTTTGAGGCTGAAGAAGGCTCCTGATTAGCCCCAACCCTCAGCCGCCAGTCGCCAGTCGCAGGATCTGCGTCTCCGGCGGCACAGCATGGAGCCACCTGAGTGCAACGAGGTGGGGTCATGAGCATCAATGCCGTGCAGTTCCAGCCGGGGATGTCGATGAGCGCGTTCATCCAGCGCTACGGCACCGAGGCCAAGTGCTACCGCGCCCTGTACAAGTGGCGTTGGCCGCAAGGCTTCCGCTGCCCGGGCTGTCATGGGCGCGCCCGATCGCGCTTCAAGCGCGGCACGACAATGTACTACCAGTGCCGAGCCTGCCGGCACCAGACCACCCTGACCGCGGGCACCCTGTTCGAGGGCACCAAGCTCCCACTGCGCACCTGGATGCTGGCCATTCACCTGCTGACCGCGACCAAGACCAACCTGGCGGCGTTGGAGCTGATGCGGCACCTGGGCGTCAACTACAAGACCGCCTGGCGCGTGAAACACAAGGTCATGCAAGCGATGGCTGAGCGCGAAGAATCCCGGAGACTCAACGGCTTCGTGCAGCTCGACGACGCCTATCTGGGTGGCGAGCGCAACGGCGGCAAGCCCGGGCGCGGCTCGGAGAACAAGCAGGCATTCGTGATCGCCGTGCAGACCAACGAAGATCACCAGCACCCCAGCTTCGCCGTGATCGAGCCGGTGCGCAGCTTCGACAATGCCTCGCTCGAAGACTGGATCGCACGTCGCCTTGCGCCAGAGTGCGAGGTCTACAGTGATGGCCTGGCCTGCTTTCGCCGACTCGAAGACGCCGGGCACGCCCACACCACACTCGTCACCGGTGGCGGTCGCGCAGCGACAGAAGTGCCCGGCGCGCGATGGGTCAACGTCGTGCTGGGCAACCTCAAGCGCGCGATCAGCGGCACCTACCACGCCATCAGACAAGCCAAGTACGCACGGCGCTATCTGGCCGAAGCGGCCTACCGCTTCAACCGCCGGTTCCACTTGCGCCAAATGCTGCCGCGACTTGCAACGGCAATGATGCGCTGCATCCCTTGTCCGGAGCCACGGTTGCGTGCTGCGAGCAACTTTCATGGCTGAGGGTCGGGGCTAATCAGGAGAAGGCTTGACAAGTTTTCATCAGCCTGTAATTTGCGAGCCTCACAAGAAGCAACATTAATTATTTAGAACGGCGGGTAATGCCGCAGCCCAGTTGGTAGGCAGGAAGGCGGAAATAGGCAGGCCTTCATGTCAGGGTGTTCAGGAACTTATCTTCCGGGCCTGCCCCCTCCTTGTGATTCCCCGCAACCTTGCGGTGGAGTCATGTGGGCGGCTCGCACAGTGACTCCTCCGTGTACTTGGAGTCACGTCATGCAGACAGAACACCCTTCCGCAGATTTCGATGCAGGAGCCGTGCGCCTGCGCGAAACGGAGCCTTTGCGACGGTTGGCGCAGACGCGCGGCGATGGCGAAGAACCCGGCGATGCAGTGCCCCGTCCAGTAACACGGGGCGAAAGTACAGAAACCACCATTGCGCATATCGACTGGTTCGCCTGCACTTTCCTGCCGGAAAGGGACAGTATCGTCAGCATCATTGAGTCCGTTTTTCTCGTGCCGTATTCCGAATGGGAGCAACGGGCCGGTGGCTGGCAGGGCTATGAAACCCGCGTCGATCTGGGCGACTTCGGGCTGCTTGCCTACGGCGGCGAACACCAGCGCGGCACGGCGCACATTGAGTTGAACGCCCACGGCTGCGCCCGGATTCAAGATTGGAACGCGGTGCGTGTCTGGTGCGAAGCCTATGGTGTGCGGATTACCCGTGTTGATCTGGCACATGACGATTTCAGCGGCCAGAGCGTCAGCATTGCTCAGGCGCGGGCATGGCTGGATGAGGGGCTGTTCACCACGGGCGGTCGTGCTCCCGGTGCGCGTCTGATCGACGATCTGGGTTCCAACAAGGGGAAAACCCTCTATGTCGGCCAGCGGCAGAATGGCAAGCTCTGCCGCGTGTACGAGAAAGGCAAGCAGTTGGGCGATCCGCAAAGCCCGTGGTGCCGGGTGGAAGTGGAGTTCAGGGGCAAGTCGCGTTTCATACCGCATGACGTGCTGGTGCGAGCTGGCGAATACCTCGCCGGGGCATACCCCTGCCTTGCCATGCTGTCCCAGTGCCAGGACAAGGTGCGGACACTGACCAAGGTGGCGCAGATCAGTTATGCGCGGCTGGTGGAGTGCGTGCGTACCCAGTACGGACCTGCGCTGAATGTGATGCTGAAGGTGGAAGGTGGTGATCCCTTCGCGGTGCTGGAACATGCCGTACGGCCCGGCACTCCCAAACGCTTGGCTTACCTCCCCCTGCCACGGGGGGAAAGGGCGCGGGACAACACTTGATGCCAACGCTCACCCTGCAAGAAGCTGCCGCCGTCCTCAAACTGCATCCTGTCACCGTTGCCGCATGGGCAGCCGCTGGGCGTGTCCCTGCTGCCAAGCTTGGCAGGCGCTGGATATTCGTCACGGACGACCTGCTCGGCTACGTTCGGGCACACTACAGCCGGCGAGCGTTGCAGGGTGACAGCTCGGAGATTTCACAATGTCACTCTACAAACGCAAGGACTCACCGTTCTGGTGGGTCAAGCTCACGGTTGGCGGTCGCCGCGTGTCGCAAAGCTCTGGGACTGCCAACAAGCGGCAGGCTCAAGAGTTCCACGACAAGCGCAAAGCCGAACTGTGGGAACAGGAGCGTCTCGGTGTAAAGCCGCGCCGCATATGGGATGAAGCCGTGCTTCGCTATTTGAACGAGGAGGTAAACAAGAAATCGGTTGGTGATGACAAGCTGCATCTGCGTTGGCTGCAACCCCGACTGGAGGGGGTGGACTTGGCGCAGATCACCCGCGACGTGGTGGATGGACTGCGGCAGGAAAGCCAGAACACAGGCGTCAGCAATGCCACGACTAACCGGCGGGTTCAGGTCTTGCGGGCCATCCTGCGACGGGCGCATCTGGAATGGGAATGGCTCGACAGGCTGCCTCGGTTCCGTCTGCTGAAAGAGCCGCAAGGCCGGGTGCGCTACCTGACGCGCGGCGAAGCGGCACGGCTACTGGCTGAACTACCGGAACACCTGCGGGCGATGGCGCGGTTCTCGTTGGCTACGGGACTACGGCAAGGCAACGTCAAGGGGCTGCGATGGTCGAAGGTCGATGTCGAACGCAAAGCGGCGTGGGTGGAAGCGAGCGAGGCTAAGGGGAAGCGCGCGATTCCGGTTCCGTTGAACACCGAGGCCATGCAGGTCATCGCGGAGCAACGCGGGAAGAACCCCGAATGGGTGTTCACGTTCCGGGGCAAGCCGGTGGAGTTCAAGACCAGCACAAAGGCGTGGCGGAATGCGCTCAAGCGTGCAGGTATCGAGAATTTCCGTTGGCACGACTTGCGACACACCTGGGCAAGCTGGCACGCGCAAGGTGGCACGCCGATGCACGTTTTGCAGAAGCTTGGGGGCTGGCAAACCCCGGCGATGGTGCAGCGGTACGCCCATCTGGGCATGGATGACCTGAAGCGCTACGCGGAACAGGTGCGGATACAGCAACCAGCGGCAGGCTACGATTTGGCTACGCTGGAAAAACAAAGGGCCGCCGAAGCGACCCTATGTCCTTGATGTATCTGGCGCCCGAAGTTGGACTCGAACCAACGACCCCCTGATTAACAGTCAAGTGCTCTAACCGGCTGAGCTATTCGGGCGGGGACGCGCATTCTATACGCCTGTCACGCGCGATGGTAGGGGTGGTTGGCCAACATCGCTGCGGCACGGTACAGCTGCTCGGCCACCACCAGCCGCACCAGCATGTGCGGCAGGGTCAGCGGGCCTATCGACCATTTTTCGTCGGCGATGGCCGATACCTCCGGCGAATGCCCTTCGGGGCCGCCGATCAGGAAGGCGAGGTCGCGGCCCTGCGCGCGCCAGTACTCCAATCGCTGCGCCAATTGCTCGGAACTGAGTTGGCGACCGGGTACGTCCAGCGCCACCACATGGGGATTTTTCGGCAGTGCGGCCAGCACGCGCTTGCCTTCGTCCTCGATCGCGCGCTTGGGGTCGCGGCCCTTGCCGCGCAGACCGGGTTCGATCTCCACCAGTTCCAGCGGTAGCCAGTGCGACAGCCGCTTCTGGTATTCGGCAAAGCCCTGCGCCACCCACGACGGGGCGCGTTCTCCGGTGGCGATCAGTCTGGCTTTCATGGCGCGGCTCGGCGGCGGTGAAACGAAGACGGCGCCCTGCGGCGCCGTCGCGTGAGGCAGGGGCGGCGGATCAGCCCGCGTCCCGTGCATCCTCGTTCTCATGGGCGGGGGGCTGGTCGCCCACCGTCCACAGCCGCTCCAGCGCGTAGAACTCGCGCACGCGCGGCAGCATGATGTGCACGATCACGTCGCCCAGATCCACCAGCACCCATTCGGCCTCGCGCTCGCCTTCCACGCCCAGCGGCATCACACCGAGGTTCTTGGCGAAACGAACGACTTCATCGCCGATGGACTTGACGTGGCGGGTCGAGGTACCCGAGGCGATGACCATGTAGTCGGCGACGCTGGACTTGCCGCGCACGTCGATCTGCACCGCATCCTTGGCCTTGAGTTCCTCCAACGCCGCGTTGACGGAGGCCAGCAGGGCCGGTACGGACGGCGGCGGGTTAGGCATCTGGGTCTTGATGACTTGGGCTTCGGTGGTCAAAGCGGCATGACTCTGTGTATTGAAGGGAGCAATTATAGGGAAAGCGGCCCCGGCCGGCATTCACGCCGGGGCGTGGCAGCCGTACAGGCCGCGGGCGGCGATGTAGATTGCCACCGCCGGCGGCAGCAGCGGGCGCCACGGGCCACCTCCGGCAATCAGACGGCGCACAGCGGTGGCCGATTCGGCATGCAGCGGCTGGCGCAGGCGCAAGACCTTGCCGGCGGCTTGTTCGTGGAGATCAGCGGGGCTGCCGGCCCACGCATCGCGCAGGTGGCGCTCCAGGGCGGCCGGCATCGCCGTTTCCAGTGCGCTGCCGGGGCGCTCGGCGACGACGATATGGGCAAGGTCGAGCAGGCGTTCCCATTCGTGCCATGTCGGCAAGCCGAGCAGGCTGTCGGCGCCCATCAGCAAGGCCACCGGTTGCGTGGCGGCGGTTTCGGCGCGGATTTCGCGCAGCGTATCCACACTCCACGAAGGCACGCCCGGCTGGCGCGCGGCGCGTTGCAGTTCGCGGTCATCCACCTGCAGGCCCGGCTCGTCGGCAACCGCCAGTTCCAGCATGCGGACGCGCTGGCGGGCGTTGGCCCCCGGCGGCGGACGGTGCGGCGGGTCGGCCGCGGGCATCAGCCGGACCGGCACGCCGAGTTCGTCGCGGGCGTGGCGAGCGATGGCGAGGTGGCCGTTGTGGATGGGATCGAAAGTGCCGCCGTAGAACAGCCGCAATGCCGGCTCGAAGGCAGGCGCGACGACCATGTCAGCGCGCGCCACGCGCCAACAGGCGCACCGCCTGCACTTCGGCAACGGCCAACAGCAAGCGTTCCAGCGCCAGCCACGGATCGCCATCGGCACGACCCTTGGCCATGCGGTCAACCTGCCCTGCCTCGGCAACGAGGCGCTCCCAGCGCTGCGGCGAGGGGTGCCGCTGCAAGGCGCGTTTGAACGGCGCCTGCCGCGATTCCCAAATGCCGCGCGCCTTCATTTCGCCAGCGAGGTTGCCGCCGCCAGCCTGCACCCGCGCCAGGCCGGCAGTCAGCAGCAGCTCGCGAATGAGGATGGGCGTCAACGCCGCCACCGCCTCACCTTCGCCGCGCAACCCCGCCAGCATGCGCACCACCGCCTGCGGCTGCCCGGAGAACGCGGCTTCGACCAGCCGGAACACGTCGTAGCGGGCCGCATCGGCAACCAGCGCTTCCATCTTCGCCACGTCCAGCGTTTGCCCTTCGGCCAGCAGCGCGAGCTTGTCGATTTCCTGCGCGGCGGCCAGCAAATTGCCTTCCACGCGCTCGCTCAAACGTTGCACAGCGGCAGGGTCGGCTCGCAGGCCTTTGCTGCGCAGGCGGCGCTCGATCCAGTCGCCGAGCTCGTGCGGCTTGATCGCCCACGCCACCGACACCACGCCGATGCGGCTGATGGCTTCGCTCCACTTGCCTTCGTGCTTCTTGCTCCATTCGCTGCAGGTAATCAGCAGCACTACATCGCCAGGCGGTTGCGCGCAGAAATCGCTGATGACTTCGGCGCCCTCTTTGCCGGGTTTGCCGCTGGGCAGGCGCAGTTCAATCAGCCGGCGTGAACTGAACAAGCTGGGCGCATTGAAGCTGGAAGACAGTTGGCCCCAATCGAAATCGCGGCCATCGGCGTCGAACACTTCGCGCTCGCTGATGCCTTCCGCACGCGCTTTGGCACGCACCGCATCGGCGGCCTCGATGACGCGCAGCAGCTCCGGCCCGGCGACCAGGTACACCGGCGCCAGCGGCTGCGAAGCGGCCTGGGTGGCGAGTTGTTCGGGGCGAAGCTCCATCGGTTCAGTCCTCGCCTCGTTGCAGGATTGGCACGGGCTGCGCCGTCAATTCCCGGCATCCGCACCGGCGCCGTTGAGCGGGTGCCCCTGCTTCATTTCCGAGCGCACCACGCTGTCGATGCGGCGCAGGATCGACGCCGACATTTCGCGGCGCAGCTCGTTGGCGAGGATTTCGCGCTCGGTGGTGGTGCCGGTGGCGTCGGTCGGCTGGGAGACGTAATCGCGCGACATCTCGATGGCCTGCTCGGGCACCAACACGCTGCCGTCCGGGCGCAGGCAGGTGAAGACCACTGCATAGCGCAAGCTGTATTCCTGCGCGCGACCCTGTGCATCAATGGCAATGGGCAGGTCACCCCAGCGTTCGGAGCGGATCTTCAGCTTCGCCACGCCGACACCATCTTCCTCACTCACCACGGCCCCGGAAGCGCGCAAGCCGCGTTCGAGCAGCTTGACCAACTCGCTGTAATTGACCGCCGATTCAACCTTCACCGCCGGGGCGTCGTCCGGCAGGGTGATCTTGTTGCGCAAGTGGAAACCGCAGGCGGAAAGGCTGGCGGCAAGGAACAGGGCGATCAGGTATCGGGTCATGGGCACAAGTCTGGCCGAGCAAGCCGGGGGCGGCAACAAGAATCGGCCGGCATCATCGCGTATGGCGTGTGAGTGGGGATGAAACCGTCGCGGCATTCCAATGCCGAAGAAGATTTTTCGCCACATGGATCATGCCGGCGGGGACGCAGCCCCGACCTGCCTGGCTGACATACCAACCATGCGCACTCTCCTGCCCCCAAGTTGGGGTGCAATCCGCGCATCGCGCGAATGGGGGGATGGGGGCTGAAGACGTGGGCCCCAAAGTTCCGCGAGCGGAACTTTGGGGGGATTCGCCGTAGGCTGAATTACGCCGCCACGATGTTGACGATCTTGCCCGGCACGATGATGACCTTGCGCACAGCCAGCCCTTCGAGGAACTTGGCGGCGTTCGGCTCGGCCAGCGCTTGCGCTTCGATCGACTCACGGGTGGCGTCGGCGGCCACTTCGATCGTGCCGCGCAGCTTGCCGTTGACCTGCACCGCCAAGGTCAGTGCGTCGCGTACCAGTGCGGTTTCGTCGGCCTGCGGAAACGGCTGGTCTTCCAGCAAGGTTTCGCCGTGGCCCAGCACTTGCCACAGGGCGTGACAGGCGTGCGGGGTGATCGGGTTCAGCAGCAGCACGGCGGCCTGCAAGGCCTCCTGCCGCACAGCGCGGCCCTGTTCGCTGGCGTCGTCGAACTTGGAAAGCACGTTCAGCAGCTCCATCACCGCGGCAATGGCGGTGTTGAAGCTGTAACGGCGGCCATAGTCGTCGCCAACCTTGCCGATGGTTTCGTGGGTCTTGCGGCGGATGGCCTTCTGCTCGGCGCTCAGCGCGGCTACGTCCAGCGCCGGGGCGCTGCCGGCTTCGGCGTGCTTGTGCACCATCGTCCACAGGCGACGCAGGAAGCGCGCCATGCCATCGACGCCGGCTTCGTTCCACTCCAGCGATTGCTCCGGCGGCGCGGCGAACATCGAGAACAGGCGCACGGTGTCGGCACCGTATTTGCCCACCATCGCTTGCGGGTCAACACCGTTGTTCTTGGACTTGGACATCTTCTCCGAGCCACCCACCACCACCGGCAGGCCGTCGCTGCGCAGCGTCGCACCGGTGATGCGGCCGCGCTCGTCGCGCTGCACGTCCACGTCGGCGGGGTTCAGCCAATCCTTGGAGCCATCGGCGTTCTGGCGGTAATAGGTATCGGCAATCACCATGCCCTGACACAACAAATTCTGCGCAGGTTCGTTGCTGTCCACCATGCGTGCGTCGCGCAGCAGTTTGTGGAAGAAACGGAAGTACATCAGGTGCAGGATGGCGTGCTCGATGCCGCCGATGTATTGGTCAACCGGCAGCCAGTAGTTGCCGCGCTTGTCCACCGCTTCGCGCGCACCCGGCGAGGTGTAGCGGGCGTAGTACCAGCTCGACTCCATGAAGGTGTCGAAGGTGTCGGTTTCGCGCTCGGCGTCCGCGCCGCATTCGGGGCAGGTGCACTTGCGCCATTCCGGGTCGGCCTTGATCGGCGAGCCGGTGCCGGTGAACTGCACGTCTTCCGGCAGCACCACCGGCAACTGGTCTTCCGGTACCGGCACTGCGCCGCACTGGCCGCAGTAAATCACCGGAATCGGGCAGCCCCAGTAGCGCTGGCGGCTCACGCCCCAGTCGCGCAGGCGGTAGTTCACGCGGCGCTGGCCTTGTGCCTTGCGCTCGAAACGCTCGGCCAGGGCTTCAAACGCGCCTTGGAAATCCAGCCCGTCGAATTCGGCGGAATTGACCAACTCGGTTTCGCGGGTCTTGTCGCCGTACCAGTCCTGCCAGCGGCTGGCGTCGTAGGTACGCTCGTCATCATTCTTCGGGTTTTTCAGCGCGATGACCTGCTTCTTCGGCAGGTCGTATTTGCTGGCGAACTCGAAATCGCGCTGGTCGTGGCCCGGCACCGCCATCACCGCGCCGGTGCCGTAGCCCATCAGCACGAAGTTGGCGACCCAGATCGGCACCTGTTCGCCGCTGACCGGGTGGATGGCCTTCAGGCCGGTGTCCATGCCGCGCTTTTCCTGCGTTTCCAGTTCGGCCTCGGACACGCCGCCCTGCTTCAGCTCGGCCAGCATCGCGGCCAGCGCCGGGTTGCTCTTGGCGGCGTGCAGGGCCAGCGGGTGCTCGCCGGCGATGGAGACGAAGCTCACGCCCATCACCGTGTCCGGGCGGGTGGTGAACACGCGCAGCGGGTCGAGCGCCACGCCGTCCACGTCGCGCACGTCGAACTGGATTTCCAAGCCTTCGGAGCGGCCGATCCAGTTGCGCTGCATGGTCTTGACCGACTCCGGCCAGCCCGGCAGTTCGTCCAGCCCGTCCAGCAATTCCTGCGCGTAATCGGTGATGCGCAGGAACCATTGCGGAATCTCGCGCTTTTCCACCAGCGCGCCGGAGCGCCAGCCGCGGCCGTCGATGACCTGCTCGTTGGCCAGCACGGTCTGATCAACCGGATCCCAGTTCACCACCGCGTTGCGGCGGTAGGCCAGGCCCTTGCGCATCAAGCGGGTGAACATGCGCTGCTCATGCACGTAGTACTCGGGCGTGCAGGTGGCGAACTCGCGCGACCAATCAATCGCATAACCCAGCGATTTGAGCTGGCTGCGCATGTGGTCGATGTTGGCGTACGTCCACTTGGCCGGCGCGGTGTTGTTCTTGATCGCCGCGTTTTCCGCCGGCAGGCCGAAGGCGTCCCAGCCCATCGGCTGCAACACGTTGTGGCCGGTCATGCGCTTGTAGCGGCTGATGACGTCGCCGATGGTGTAGTTGCGCACGTGGCCCATGTGCAGCGCGCCGGACGGGTACGGCAGCATCGACAGGCAGTAGTACTTGGGCTTGTCCGAAGTCTCGTTGACCTCGAAGGCGCGGGTGGCGTCCCAGTACTGCTGGGCGGCGGTTTCGACCTGTTGGGGGTCGTAGATGTTCGGTTCGACGCTGGACATGGCAACGGCTGCTGGCGGCGGCAAAGCCGCAAAGGGTACCGCAGTGCAGCAAGCGGCTCCACCTATATGTGTTCCGGGCGGGCGACGCCCCGCCCTGCCCGCCGCCGAAAAGGGCCGTTATGCTCGCCCTTCCATCCCCGAACCCGGATTCGACGATGCGCACCTTGCTGCTGGCCGCACTGGCCGCCACCGCCACCTTCCCCGCGCTGGCCACCGCGCCGCTGGCCCTGCACTGCGGCAAGCTGTTCGACGCGCGCAGCGGGCAGATGCGCGGCCCGCACACCTTGCTGGTGGTCGATGGGCGCATCCAGCAGGTGGTCAGCGGCGGCAATGCCGACGTGGCCGGCTGGCTGGCCATCGACCTGCGCGACAAGGTGTGCCTGCCGGGCTGGACGGATTTGCATGTGCACATGACCAGCCAATCCAGCCCGCAGAGCTATTCCGAAGGTTTCCGCCTCGACCCGGTGGACTACGCCTACCGCTCGGTGGGTTATGCCGAAAAGACCTTGCTGGCCGGCTTCACCAGCGTGCGCGACCTCGGCGGCGAAGTGGCCCCGCACCTGCGCGACGCCATCGAACAGGGGCTGGTGAAAGGCCCGCGCATCTTCGCCGCAGGCAAATCCATCGCCACCACCGGCGGCCACGCCGACCCGACCAATGGCTGGAACGACCACCTTTCGCACCTCGCCGGCCCGCCCGGCCCCAGCGATGGCGTCATCAATTCGCCCGAACAAGCCCGCCAAGCCGTGCGCCAGCGCTACAAGGACGGCAGCGACGTCATCAAAATCACCGTTACCGGTGGCGTGTTGAGCTATGCGCGCTCGGGCGATGCGCCGCAGTTCCTGCCGGATGAAGTGAAGGCCATCGTCGAAACCGCGCGCGATTACGGTTTCCGCGTCGCCGCCCATGCGCACGGCAAGGAGGGCATGAAACGCGCCATTGCCGGCGGCGTCACCAGCATCGAACACGGCACCCACATGGACGATGAGGTGATCCGGCTGATGAAGCAGCACGGTACGTGGTACGCGCCGACCATCTACGCGGGCCGTTTCGTCAGCGACAAGGCCACCATCGACGGTTATTTCCCGCCGGTGGTGCGGCCCAAGGCCGTGCGCATCGGCGCGCTGATACAGGACACCGCCGCGCGCGCCTACCGCAACGGCGTGAAAATCGCCTTCGGCACCGACATGGGCGTCGGCCCGCATGGCGACAACGCGCGCGAGTTCATCTACATGGTCGAAGCCGGCATTCCTGCCGCCTACGCGCTGCAAGCGGCCACCGTGCGCGCCGCCGAGGTGCTGGGCGTGGACGACCAAGGCGTGCTGGAACCGGGCAAACGCGCCGACGTGATTGCGCTGGCCACCGACCCGTTGCAGGACATCAACGCGGTGCTGGACGTGCGCTTCGTGATGAAGGATGGCGTGGTGCACAAGCAAGCGCACTGATGTAGTGCCGCCCGACCATTGGCCGGGCGGCTTTCACACAACCAGGCTGAACGTGCCGACTAACCGCCGTCACCCACCGAGCCTACTGCCCTCACCGGCAACAACCACGGCAGCGCCGCCAGCCACGCCGCCCACGACAAAAACGCCAAGCGCTGCGCCAACGCCGCTGGCAACACACCCGGCAACACGAACGCCGCCAGCAACACCAACAGCGCCGCCGCACCGCTGGCCCACGCCAGCACCTTCCACCCCGGCAACGTCCTGCTGCTCATCGCCAGCAACAGCGCCCCCGGTACGAAGGCCACAATCCACAGCATCCACACACCGGCATGCAAGCGGCTGCGCGGCCCGTCGATGTCGCTGGCGTCCAACGGCAACAAGCCCATCGCAACGAAGGCCAAGCCGGCCAGCAGCAGCATTTGCGCGGCCACCCGCGCCCAACGCGATGCCGTGGCTGGCAGGCAGCGCAGCAACCACACCGCCAAAACCGCCGACGCCGCACCCGGCAACATCAGCGCCAACAGATTGAACAAACCCGCGTGCGGCACGCCACCGGCACCCAGCAGTGCCAGCGGGTGCCGTGCCATCGAATAACCCTCCAGCGCCCAGCCAAACCAGGCCACCGCCCCCACATGCAGCGTCGTTGCCGCCACGCCCGTCCAACGCATCAACCTTCCCATCGAAACACCTGTTCCACACCGACCCCAAACGCCCGCGCAATGCGGAACGCCAATTCCAGCGACGGCGCATAGCGCCCCGCCTCCAACGCAATGATGGTCTGCCGCGTCACCCCGCAGGCGTCGGCCAGTGCCTGCTGGGTCATTTCGCCCTGCTCGAAACGCAGGCGGCGAATGTCGTTGGCGATGGGCGTGCCGGTCATTGGCGGTCGCGCCAATACAAAACCACCGTGACCAGCGCCTGCACCCACCAGCCCAGCAGCAGGGCCAAGGCGAGCAGGTACGCCACCGCCGTGGGCGTGGCCCATTGCATCCTCCCGGTGGTGGACAGCCCCAGCGTCACCATCAGCACCACCACGCCGGCCACCAGCGTGCCGCGTGCGCCGGCGATGGCGTGTTGTTTTATTTGGCGGTCGCGCTCGTCCTGCAACACCGCCTTGCCGCGCCGTGCCCGCAACAGCGCCGACACCACGGTGTAGAACACCGCAATCTGCAGCAGCACCGGGCTGGCCGCCCGCGCGCCCGGCCCCCACCACGATTGGGTGAACGCCTGCATGTGCAGCAGCAGGTAGGCGGCCAACGTGCCGACGTACAACAACATCACCCACGCTTCGATTTCTGCCGGCGCGGTGCGCGCTTCCACGGTGCCGCGCGGGCGCAGCGAGAACTGGATGGCCGCCAGCACACTGCCCAGCGCCAGCAACAGCGGGCCAAGCGCGAAGGCCGGGCTTTCGCCGAAGGGGCCGGGTTGCCAGAACACCAGCCAGCAGCCGAGCAGCGCCACCGACACGCCCACCACAAACCACTTCGGCTTGTACTCGCTTGCCATGTCACACCTTCCAGACAAAATGTAATGTGCACATTACATTCACCGCGCACGATGTCAAACATTTTTTACATCGACTTGCATCCGCGCGCTCTGCCACCATCTCGGCCCTGTCTTTTCCCCTGCGAGCCGCCCCATGTCCACCCTGCCCCACGTATTCGACGCCACCACCGAAACCTTCGAAGCGCAGGTGCTGCAAAAGTCGCTGGAAACCCCGGTGCTGGTGGACTTCTGGGCGACGTGGTGCGGGCCATGCAAGACGCTGGGGCCAATTCTCGAAAAGCTGGCCGGCGAGTACCACGGCGCGTTCGAGCTGGCCAAGGTGGATGTGGACAAGGAGCAGCAGATTGCCGCCGCGTTCCAAATTCGCTCGGTGCCTACCGTGTTCCTGGTCAAAGGCGGGCAGATTGTCGATGGCTTCCCCGGTGCGCTGCCGGAAGGCCAGTTGCGCGAGTTTCTGGCCCAGCACGGCGTCACCCCGGCCGAAGCCCCCGCCGATGACGCCAACGCCGAGCCGCTGCCGCTCGCCCCGCAGGCGCAGGTCGCCGCGCTGCGCGAGGCCATCGCCGCCGAGCCGAGCAAGGACGAACTCAAGCTCGACCTCGCACTGGCGCTGATCAAGACCGGTGCCACCGCCGAAGCCGGGCAATTGCTCGACGCACTGCCGGCCAACCTGTCCACCGACGACCGCGCCGTCCGCGCCCGCGCCCGGCTGGATTTCGGCAATGCACTGGCCGGCGCCCCCACCGCCGACGCGCTGGCCGCGCGCGTGCAGGCCGATGACAATGACGTGGAAGCGCGCCACCTGCTCGGCATCCACCACCTGCTGGGTGGGCAGGACGAGGCCGCGCTGGAACAGTTCATCGAAATGCTGCGCATCGACCGCAATTTCCGCGACGGCCTGCCGCGCAAGGCGCTGATTGACGCCTTCCGCGTCATCGAGGACGAAGATCTCGTGGGCCGCTACCGCCGCAGGATGGCCTCGTTGCTGTTCTGACGCGACGCCTTCGGGCGACACAGCCCCCGAAGGCCCAGGCCTGGCAAACCGGATCACGGCGCGCAAGCAAGCGAGAGCCAGTGCAAGCAAGCGCGCCGCCACGTGGCTGATAATGTTGTATCCCCACGCGTCGCCGCCGCACGGCATGACCCTGCCGCGCCCTCGGGAAGGCGACAACCCTGCCGTCTCCCGCGCAACCAGAGCTTCGACACCATGTCCCATCGCCGCTCATCCCTGCCGTCGCGGCTCGCGCTGCTGCTCCTGCTGCTGGCCTGCTCGGCGGCGCTCGGCGCACAGGACTGGACCTACCGCGTCCGCCCCGGCGATACCTTGTGGGACCTCGGCACCCGCTACCTGAAGCCGACCATTTCCTGGCAGGAATTGCAGGCGCACAACGTCGTTGCCGACCCCTACCGCTTGCCACCGGGGCAAACGCTGCGCTTCCCCATCGCCTGGCTGCGGGTGGAACCGGCCCCGGCGCGGGTGCTGGCGACGCGCGGGCAAGTGCGGCTCGTCGATGCCGCCGGCCGCAGCCTGTCGGTGCAGGAAGGCATGCGCTTGCAGATCGGCAGCGAGATCGCCACCGGCGCGGACGCCAGCATCACCCTGGCCTTCGCCGACGACTCGCGCCTGCAACTGCGTGAAAACTCGCAACTGCGCCTGGACCAGCTCAGCAGCTATGGCGCCACCGGCATGGTCGATACCCGAGTGCGCCTGCAACGCGGGCGCAGCAGCAACCGGGTGACGCCGGCGCGCGGGCCGGCCTCGCGTTACATCATCGCCGCGCCCACCGCCACCAGCAGCGTGCGCGGCACCGTGTTCCGGGTCAGTGCCGGCGGCGATGCCCCGGCGGCGGCCACCGAAGTCGTCGAGGGCCACGTACAGGTTGCCAACGCCCGCGGCCAGCGTCTGGTCGAAGCCGGCCATGCGGCAGCCAGCACGCCGGAACAGAACCTGCCGATGTTGGCCCTGCCCCCCGCGCCACGACTGGACGACGCCGAACTGCGCCTGCAACCGCTGCCACTGCTGGCGCAATGGCCGGCGCTGCCCGAAGCCGGCGGCGGCTACCGGGTCGAGGTGGTGCGCGCCGATGCGCCGGAGGTGCTGCTGTTCGCACGTCATGTCGATGCGCCGCAGGTGCAGATCGACAGCCTGCCGCCGGGTAGCCTGCGCCTGCTGGTACGCGCGGTCACCACCGAAGGCGTCGAAGGCCTTGATGCCGAGCGCGACTTCGACGTGCCCGACACCCTGCCGCCGCCGGTCACCCTTTCGCCGCTGCACGGCCAGCACCTGCAACAACCGCAGCCACGCTTCGAATGGGCCGTGGTGCCCGGCGCCAGCGGCAGCGTTTTGCAGATCGCGCCCGACCCGCAGTTCCGGCAGCCACTGCTCGAACAGGCCACCACCGGCAACCGCCTGCGCGCACCGGCCGCGCTATCGGCCGGCGATTACTACTGGCGCGTGGCCTCGCGCGATGCACAAGGACGCACCGGCCAGTACGGCCAACCGCTGCCGCTGCACCTCAGCGACGAGCCGGTCGATCCGCAATGGCAGGCGCCGCATGCCGCGCGCGGCCAGCTGACCCTGCGCTGGCAAGCTGGAACGCCGGGCCAGCGTTACCACGTACAAATCGACCGCCACGCCGACTTCAGCCAACCGCTGCTGGACCGCGAGGTGGATGCGCCCGAGGTTGCGCTGAAGCAACCGTGGCGCGGCGGCACCTTGTTCATGCGCGTGCGTTACCTCGATGACGACGGTTACGCCGGCCCGTTCTCGCCCGCCCAGCAGCTGCGCCTGCCGTGCAAGCTTTGCTACGGCGCCGGGGCCGGCGCGCTGTTGCTGCTGGTGTTGTGAAGTCGCGCCACGGCTACCGCTGGCTGCTGTTCGCCGCCGCGCTTGCCGTGTTGAGCGGCTGGGCCAGCCATGCGCGGCTGTTCTGGCAACTGGACGAAAGCGTCCATGACCACCTGGCCGGCGGTTGGGACTACCCGCCCGACGAAAGCCTGGTCATCGTCGCCATCGACGAGCGCAGCCTGCAACAGCTTGGGCAATGGCCGTGGCCGCGCAGCACCCATGCGCGCTTGGTCGAGCAACTGGAGCAGGCCGGCGTCCGCCGCATCGCACTGGACCTGATGTTCCCCGAGCCCGACCACAAGGACGCGCGCGAAGACCGCGAACTGGCCGCAGCCATCGCCCGCAGCGGCAAGGTGGTGTTGCCGGTGATGGCCGCCATTGCCGGCGATCAGACGGTGCCGGAGGAACTGCTGCCGGTGCCGGCCATCGCCGACGCCGCCGCGGCGATGGCCCATACCGACATCGAGATCGACGGCGACGGCATCGCCCGCGGCCTGTACCTGAAGGCCGGCATCGGCTCGGCCTATTGGCCGGCGCTGGGCCTGGCGCTGGCCGACCCCGACGGCCCCCTGCCCGGCCTGGCCGACCCCGACGCTGCCACGCCCGCGCCCTACCAATGGCGTCGCAACAATTACGTGCGCCTGCGCTACGCCGGCCCGCCGCACAGCTTTCCACAGCTGTCCTACATCGACGTACTGGAAGGCCGCGTTCCTGCCGACATGCTGCGCGACCGGCGGGTGATCGTCGGCATGACCGCCAGCGGCCTGGCCCCGCGCCTGCTCACGCCGACATCGAAGGAGCGCTGGATGAGCGGCAGCGAGTACCAAGCCAACGTCGCCTCGATGCTGCTGGGTGGACACGCCATCCTGCCGCTGCAAGCGGACATGCAGGCCGGCATCGTCGTCCTGCTGGTACTGCTGTGCGGGTTGGGCCTGGCCCTGCCACCGCCACCGTGGCTGACCGCGCTGTTCACGGTCCCGGGCCCGCTGCTGCTCAGCGGCGTGTTGTTGCGCGGCTTCGACACGTGGTTCGCGCCGGTCGCGGCCTTGGCCGGCATCGTCCTCATGCTGCTGGCCTCCACCTTGTGGCGGCTGCGCTACCTGCAACGATTGGCCAACCGCGACTCGCTCACCGGCCTGGGCAACCGCAGGCATTTCGAGCAGGCCCTGCAATTGGAACATGACGACGCCCGTCGCAGCCGCCGGCCACTGACACTGGTGCTGGTCGATGTCGATCACCTCCGGCACTGCAACGACGCCCACGGCCACCGCACCGGCGACCAGGTACTGCGGCAACTGGCCGGCGTGCTCGACAGCCTTGCCCGACGCCCGCGCGACCTGGCCACGCGCATCGGCGGCGACGGATTCGCGTTGATCCTGCCGGACACCCCGCGCGAAAGCGCGATGCGCCTGGTGGGCGAACTGGTCGCGCAATCGCGGCAGCTGGACATTCCCGATGCCCACGGCAGGCAGGCCTGCGTCAGCATCAGCGCCGGCCTGTGCACCCGCATACCGGACGCGGAGGAGACGCCCTCACAATTGCAGCAAGCCGCCAACGAGGCCCTGCACGAAGCCCGGCAGGCGGGGCGCGACGGCTACCGCGCCGCAGCGCCACACATGGCCTGAGCTTTCCATACGCAGGCGAAT
The DNA here is from genome assembly GCA_034675465.1 of Stenotrophomonas sp. Classification (GTDB taxonomy): domain Bacteria; phylum Pseudomonadota; class Gammaproteobacteria; order Xanthomonadales; family Xanthomonadaceae; genus Stenotrophomonas. Next base: position 39,476 of record JAUCDH010000018.1, read on the forward strand.
GCTAGACTCGCCGCATCCCCCATCCCCAATCCACTGATGAAAGCCAGCGTATTCCGCCACGGCATCAACCTCTGGCCGCCGTTCCTGCTGGCCGGCATCCACGTCACCGGCATCTCCGCCGACTACCGCCACACCCGCGTGGAATTGCGCCAGCGCCCGTGGAACATGAACTACGTGCGCAGCCACTTCGGCGGCAGCCTGTTCGCAATGACCGATCCGTTCTGGATGCTGATGCTGTTGCAGAACTTGGGCCGCGACTACTACGTGTGGGACAAGGCCGGCGAGATCGAGTTCGTCAAACCCGGCAAGAACGTGGTGGCCACCGAGTTCCGCCTCGGCGACGCCCTGCTGGGCGACATCCGCGCGGCCACCGCCGGCGGCGACAAACACCTGCACTGGTTCGACAATGAAGTAACCGACGCGCAGGGCGACGTGGTCGCCCGCGTGCGCAAGCAGGTCTATGTCCGGCTGAAGCCCGAAGCGCGCGGATCACGGAACTGATCACCGGGTAGGGGCGGCGCAAGTCGCGATGAGGCTTTACCGGCAAAGCCCCATCGCGCACCAAGGTGCGCTCCTACCGCTGCAATGCCTGCGGCAGCGGCACCCTCAGCGTTTCTCCATCCTTGGCATAAGCCGGCGTTTCCAGCGCACTGCCATCGGCGGATACGGTGATGGGCCGGTGCACGCTGCGCAGTTCGGCGGGCAGCCCGTTCAAGCGTTCGGCCAGTGGCGTGGCCGCGTCCTGCGCAGCGTGTTCGCGCAGCCACAGCGCGGCCTGCAACAGCCGCAGTTGCGCGGCGACGTCTTGCAGGCGAGCCCCGTATTTGTCGTACGCCGGGCCGGCAATGGAGCTCAGGATGCAACCGACGGAATTGGTCAGGCATTCCATTTGCGCCATTTGCCACCACGACCATGCCTCCGCCGGCGGCATCTGCACCTTGGGGTCCTCGGCAATGGCCTGCCGGGCTTCGGGCGGACGCATGCCGCGCCCCAGCACCTCGGCCTGCCGGGCGACGGTCTTTCTGCCGCTGTAGAACAGGCTGCCGAAATGCCCACTGCCCTTGCTCTCGTTCTTCCTGTCCATCAGCCCGGCCAGGTTGCGCATCATCACGAACTCGCCGCGCATGCCGGTGCAAGTACTGGCCTCATCCACTGACAGCGGCGCAAACGCCGTGGCGCAACTCCCCGGCAGCGGCGCATCGCCCGGTAATTCAGCCAGTACTGCAGCGAACAGCTTGGCATTGGCCGTCAACATGGCAGCGCCCATCATCGTCGTCAGCAGGTTGTCGCCGTTCGCCATCAGCATGCGGCCAGTGCCGGCATCGCGGCACAACCCGGCCAACGCACGCGGGCTGTCGCCCTGCACGTAAGCCAGCGCATGTGCGCTCAAGGGCGTTTGCAGGTGGCGCATTGATGGCCACGGTGTCATTTCCCCTTGCGTCAGCGGCGAGTGGTAATGGCCATGCGCCGCCATTTCATCCATCTGCACCAGCACCATGGCCTGCGGAATCAAAGCGGCGGCCACGGCTTCCGGCTGCTGGCGCACCTTGTCCAGGCATTCGGCGGCCTTGCCGAAGGCACACAACATCGGGTCGGCAGCGGGCGGGGTTTCAGCCTCGCTCAACAAATGCGGCGGCAGGACGCCAGACCCTTCCGCCTCACTCCCCTTGATGAAGCGGGGGACATACTGCGTGGCATACCACTGCTCGAACTGCCGGGTGTGTTCGTCCACCCGCGCCTGCCGCTGCTGCGGCGTCAGCCCGGCCACGCCAAGCAGCGCCAGCGTCGCGTAGGCATTGCTGCCGGGGCGTTGCTGCGGCGCTTCCAATGCCGCCAGCACACGCTGCTGCGCCGCCGAAATGGGCCACCAATACGACACCAACAGCAGCACCACCATGCCCAGCAGCAGCCCGCCCAACCCCCACATCACCCGCGCCAATACCTTGCCCACTCCACGTCTCCTTGTCCCACGCCCTTGATGCCCCGAAGGCCGGCCCCCTTCAACCCCGAAGAACCGAACGCCCCATGTTGCCATGCACCACCACGCCACACATCGACCATCACAAACGACGCCCGGTTCATGTTGCACCGCTACAATTTGCGCATGTCGCCGAATCCCCCCGCCGCTTCCTCGCCCCGTCCTTCGTTGCAACGCCTGTTTTTGACCGGTTTGCTGACCGTACTGCCTATCTGGCTGACGTGGGTGGTCATCAAATTCGTGTTCGTGCTGCTGTCGGGCATCAGCAGCCCGCTGGTGGTGCCGTTGTCCGAGCAGGTCGCCGCCTCGTTCCCGGATTCTCTGGGCTGGATCAAGGTCGAATGGATGCAGGCCACCATCGCGCTGCTGGCCACGCTGCTGGTGATCCTGCTGGTGGGCGTGCTCAGCCGGCGCGTGGTCGGCCAGCAGCTGCTGCGCTGGTTCGGCGCGATCATCCAGCGCATCCCACTGGCCAGCATCATCTATGACAGCGCCAAAAAACTGCTGGATATCCTGCAGACCAAGCCCGGCAGCACCCAGCGCGTGGTGCTGATCGACTTCCCGCACCGTGACATGAAGTCGGTGGGACTGGTGACACGGGTGATCCGCGAACACGGCACCGGCCGCGAGCTGGCCGCCGTCTATGTACCGACCACACCCAACCCAACCTCCGGCTATCTGGAAATCGTGCCGGTGGAACTGCTCACCCCCACCGACTGGACGGTCGATCAGGCAATGAGCTTCATCATCTCCGGCGGCGCGGTCGCGCCGGAGACCGTGCCATTCACCCGCGCTGGAGAACGCTGAGAGCAAGGAACGAGTGAAGAGGAACGAGTAAAAGCGCCAATCACCTGCTTTTGCCATCACTCGTCCCCCTTCACCCGTTCCTGCTTCTCGGGCACTCTCCCCTGCATGTGCGTTTCCGGAATCGTCGATGTCCCATAGCTTGTTTCGCCTGCTTGCGCTCGCCCTTGGCGCGCTCCTGATCCTGCCCGTCGCCGCTCCCGCCGACGCCGCGAAGAAAAAGACCAGCGCAGCGCAATCACGAACGGCCAAGCCCAAGCCGCGCGCAGCGGCACGGCCGGCAACCCCGCGGCCGGTGCTGCTGCCGGTCAAGCAGGACAAGGCGGCGCAACTGAACCGCATCTACGACGAATACTGGGACGCCTCGATGCGGTTGAACCCGTTGCAGGCCACCTTCCAGGGCGATGCGCGCTTCAACGACCAGTTGCCCAACTTCCTGTCCGCCGCTTCGCGCCAGCAGGCGCACGACTTCATGGTCGAATGGCTGGGCAAGGTCGAGGCGGTGGGCAGTGACGGCCTGCAAGGCCAGGACCTGCTCAGCCACGAAATCTTCGTGCGTGACGCGCGCATGTCGCTGGCCGGCGAGCAGCACCCGGCGTGGATGTTGCCGATCAACCAGTACAACAACCTCGCCAGCATCATCGCCGTACTCGGCTCGGGCGCCGGTGCGCAGCCGTTCAACACGGTCAAGGACTACGAGAACTGGTCGCGGCGCTCGCTGGGTGTGCCGGCCCTGTTCGAACAGGCCATCGCCAACATGCGCGAAGGCATGGCCGCCGGCGTGGTGCAGCCGCGCGCCCTGATGGAAAAGGTGCTGCCGCAGCTGGACGCAGTGATCAAGCCCAACGCCGAGGAGAGCATCTTCTGGGTGCCGGTCCGCAACATGCCGGAGGACTTCTCCGCCGAGGACCGGGAGCGCCTGACCACCGAATACAAGCGCATGATCGAGTACCGGCTGCTGCCGGCCTACCGCGCCTTGCGCGGCTTCATCGCCACCCAGTACCTTCCCGCCGCCCGCGACAGCGACGGGCTCGGCGCGCTGCCCAATGGCCAGGCGTGGTATGCGCACACCGTTGTCAGCATGACCAACCCCTCACGCACGCCGGCGGAAATCCACGCGCTCGGCACGCAGGAAGTACAGCGCCTGCAAGAGCGCATCGCCACGGTGATGAAGGAGGCGCGCATCCGCGGCCCGGCACCCAAGGCCATCGCCGCGATGCGCAACGACCGCCAGTTTGCGTTCAAGGACAGCCCCGCGCTGCTGGCGCGCTATGCCGAAGTCGGCAAGCAAGTGGATACCGCCCTGCCTGCCCTGTTCAACGCCCGGCCCAAGGCCGCGCTGGAAATCCGCCCGCTCGACCCCGAGCGCGGTGCCACCAGCAGCGCCGCCAGCTACCAGCCGCCTCCTGGCGCGGATGGCCAGCAACCCGGCGTATTGAACGTCAATACCTCCGACCTGCCCTCACGCAAACGCTGGGCGGTGCCGATGCAATACCTGCACGAAGGCATCCCCGGCCACCACCTGCAACTGGGCCTGCAACAGGAACTGAGCGACCTGCCGCGCTTCCGCCGCCGCGGCGGCGACCTCGCCTTCGTCGAAGGCTGGGCCCTGTACGCCGAATCGCTGGGTGAGGAAATCGGCCTTTATGCAGCCCCCTACGACCACCTCGGCTACCTGCAAACCACCTTGCTGCGCACCGTGCGGCTGGTCACCGACACCGGCCTGAACGCCGCCGGCTGGAGCCGCCAGCAGGCAATCGACTACATGGTCGGCAACGCCGACATTTCCGCTGCCGACGCCACCGTCGAAGTCGAACGTTTCATGGCCCAACCGGGGCAGGCGCTGGCCTACCGGATCGGCGAGATCAAGATCCGGCTGCTGCGCGAGAAGGCACAGGCGGCGCTGGGAGCAAGCTTCGACCCGCGCGAGTTCCACAACGAGGTCCTCAAGGACGGCTCGATGCCGCTGGACATCCTCGAAGCCAAGATCGACCGCTGGATCGCCGGCAAGTCCACCACCCCCGCGGCCGACGCCTCCGTCGAAGCGCAGGAATGAAGCCGGCATCCACCACGTCGCGCTGATTGCCTCGGGCTACGCCCGCGTGCGACTTCCAGCCCCGCATCCTCGGGCTGGAGGTGCTGGCCAGGAATTCCCGCAAGCCGCGCCAGTCATGGGAGCTCGGCCTGCGCCACCTCGCCTTCCGCGCTGGACGTGGTTATCGTCCGCCTGCAAGCCGAGGGCGTTGCCTGCAAACCGGTGCGGATGGATGAATACACCGGCCGCCGTTTCACCTTCTGCGCCGACCCGGCCGGCCTGCCGCTGGAGCTCTGCGAAACCGGGCCGCAGGTGGGGCCGAGCCCCACGCGGCGTTACCCCTGCGGCTCCGTCCTCCACATGCCGCACCGCGGATTCCATACCGATACGAATGGGTATAGATTCGCCGACAACCCGGCACCATCGCCGGCCACCGACACACGCCCTGGGAGGGGATACATGCGCAAGACCGTCACGACCCTGTTGCTCGCCCTGCCGCTGGCGCTGGCCGGCATCACCGCCGCCCAGGCCGACAACACCAGCGCCGAGGGCCGCTGGCGCCAGATCGACCCGGACACCCACCGTGCCAAGTCCATCGTTGAGATCAGCCGCACCGGCAATGGCACGCTGAACGGCCGCATCGTCGAATTGCTCAACCCCAGCCGCCCCAACCCGACCTGTGACAAGTGCAGCGACGACCGCAAGAACAAGCCAATCACCGGCATGGAGATCATCCGCAACATGCGCGCCGACGGCACCAACAAGTGGAGCGGCGGCAGCATCCTCAAGCCCGACGAGGGCAAGGTGTACAAGTCGAAGATGGAGCTGATCGAAGGCGGCAGCAAGCTGCAGGTTTCCGGTTGCATCGTCTTCCTCTGCAAGTCGCAGGTGTGGGAGCGGATGTAAGCGCTCCTACCGTGGCTTCCACGAAACCCGGCTCCGGCCGGGTTTCCCACATTCAACCCCGGTTTCCCGGCCAGCAAGGCCCGCCATGCAATAATTCGCGGTTCCCACGCACTCCCCAACGGCCATGACCCGTACCGCGCTCGTCACCAATGCCCTGCCCTATGCCAACGGCCCGCTGCACCTGGGCCATCTGGTCGGCTATATCCAGGCCGACATCTGGGTGCGCGCGCGCCGGCTGCTGGGCGAAAAGGTCTGGTACGTCTGCGCCGACGACACCCACGGCACGCCCATCATGCTCGCCGCCGAGAAGGCCGGCGTGTCGCCCGAAGTGTTCATCGCCAACATCCAGGCCAGCCACGAGCGTGATTTCGCCGCATTCGGCGTGGATTTCGACCATTACGACTCGACCAACTCCGCCGCCAACCGCGAACTGACCGAGGCGCTTTACCACAAGCTCGACGCCGCCGGCCATATCGGCCGCCGCTCGGTGGCGCAGTTCTACGACCCGGCCAAGGGCATGTTCCTGCCCGACCGCTACATCAAGGGCACCTGTCCCAAGTGCAAATCGCCCGACCAATACGGCGACAACTGCGAGGTCTGCGGTGCCACCTACGGCCCCACCGATTTGATTGAACCGAAGTCGGTGGTGTCCGGCGCAACGCCGGAAATCCGCGACTCGGAGCATTACTTCTTCGAAGTCGGCGGCTTCCAGGATTTCCTGCGCGGCTGGCTGGCGCAGGATGTCGCGCTGCCGGGCGTAAAGGCCAAGCTGGCCGAATGGCTGGATGCCGAAGGCGGCCTGCGCGCATGGGACATTTCGCGCGATGCGCCGTATTTCGGCTTCGAGATTCCGGGTGCGCCGGGCAAGTATTTCTACGTGTGGCTGGACGCGCCGATTGGCTACCTGTCCAGCTTCAAGAACCTGTGCGCGAAGACCGGCGACGACTTCGACGCGGTACTCGCCGCCGGCAGTACGACGGAATTGCACCACTTCATCGGCAAGGACATCGTGAACTTCCACGGCCTGTTCTGGCCGTCGGTGCTGCACGGCGCAGGCCTGCGCGCACCGACCCGGTTGCACGTCAACGGCTACCTGACCGTCGATGGCGCCAAGATGAGCAAGTCGCGCGGCACCTTCGTGATGGCGCGCACCTACCTCGACGTGGGGCTGGAACCGGAAGCGCTGCGCTACTACTTCGCGGCCAAGTCCTCCGGCGGCGTCGATGACCTCGACTTGAACCTTGCCGACTTCACCGCGCGCGTGAACGCCGATTTGGTCGGCAAGTTCGTCAACCTCGCCAGCCGCTGCGCCGGCTTCATCGGCAAGCGCTTCGACGGCAAACTCGCCAGCGTGCTGCCGGACCCGGCGCAATACGACCGCTTCGTCGCCGCGCTGGCGCCGGTGCGCGAGGCCTACGAACGCAACGACCCGGCCGCCGCGATCCGCCTGACGATGGCGCTGGCCGACGAAGCCAACAAATACATCGACGACACCAAACCGTGGGTGATCGCCAAGCAGGATGGCGCGGACGCCGAATTGCAGGCGGTCTGCACTCAGGGCCTGAACCTGTTCCGCGTGCTGGTGGCCGCGCTCAAGCCGGTGTTGCCGGCCACCGCGCGGCAGGCCGAGGGCTTCCTCAATGCGCCGATGCACGGCTGGGACGACATCGCCGCCCCGCTCACCGCCCACGCCATCGCGCCCTACGTGGCGCTGTTCACCCGTATCGACCCGAAGATGATCGACGCCATGACCGACGCCTCCAAGGACACCCTCACCGCCGCCAAGGAAGCGCCCACGGCCAAGACGGCAAACAGTGCTGCGAACGTCATGCCCCCTCCCCAGCCCTCCCCCGCAAGCGAGGGAGGGAGCCAGTACATCGGCATCGACGATTTCGCCAAGCTCGACCTGCGCATCGGCAAGGTGCTCGAATGCGGCTTCGTCGAAGGCTCGGACAAGCTGCTGCGCTTCCTGCTCGACGCCGGCGACCTCGGCCAGCGCCAGATCTTCTCCGGCATCCGCACCAGCTACGGCGAGCCGGAGAAGCTGGTTGGCCGCAGCGTGGTGTTCATCGCCAACCTGGCCCCGCGCAAGATGCGCTTCGGCCTGAGCGAAGGCATGATCCTGTCGGCCGGCTTCGACGGCGGCGCGCTGGCGCTGCTGGATGCCGACGCGGGCGCGTTGCCGGGGATGCCGGTACGGTGAAGCTGAGAATCGGGAGTGGGGAATCGGGAATGGTGAAAGCTGGTCCATCGCAATTCGTCAGTCATTGCAGATGCCCTTGACCTTCCGATTCCCCATTCCCGTTTCCCCATTCCCATGCAGTTAGCCCTGTTCGACTTCGACCACACCCTCACCGCCTGCGACACCTACAGCCGCTTCCTGCGGCAGGTGGCGACGCCGGAACAGCGGGCGCAGGCGTGGTGGCGCATTAGGCCGTGGCTGCTGGCGTACCGGCTGAAATTGATTTCGGCCGGGCACATCCGTCGCCGCGTCACCGCGCAGGTGTTCACCGGCCGCCATGCAGGCGAAGTCGCGCAACTGGCCGACAACTACGCCCGCAACCACCTGTCCGGCATGCTGCGCCCGGAGATGCTGGAGCAGCTGCACTGGCACAAGCAGCAAGGCCACACGGTCGTGGTGGTCTCCGCCTCCATCGACCTGTACCTACGTCCATGGTGCGAGGCGCTCGGCTTGGAGTTGATTTGCAACCAGTTGGAAACGCAGGATGGCCGCCTCACCGGCCACTATGCCGGCGGCGATTGCGGCCCGCGCAAGGTTGCACACATCCGCCAGCGTTTCGACCTGTCGCAGTACACGCGCATCCACGCCTACGGCGACAGCAGCGAGGACAAGCCGATGCTGGCGCTGGCGCACGAGCGCTGGTATCGCGGCAAGCCGGTTTCCTGACACCTGCGCGCAGCCAATGCCACTCATGCAAGCCACGCCGGAAAACCTGATCGAACGCCTCGACCGCGTGCTGCCGCAAACCCAGTGCGGGCAATGTGGTTTCGACGGTTGCCGTCCCTATGCCGAAGCGATGGCGCGTGGCGAGGCGGGGGTGGAACGCTGCCCGCCGGGCGGCGATGCCGGGGCGCGAACACTGGCGCGCATCCTCGGCGTGCCGGCGCTGCCGTTCGACCGCAGCCGCGGCGAGCACAAGCCGGCGCAAGTGGTGGTGATCGTCGAGGCCGACTGCATCGGCTGCACCAAGTGCATTCAAGCCTGCCCGGTGGACGCCATCGTCGGCGGCGCAAAGTTCATGCACACCGTGCTGGCTGATTTGTGCACCGGCTGCGAGTTGTGCATTCCGCCGTGCCCGGTGGATTGCATTGAGGTGCGTGGAGTGAGTGGAGAGGAGTGAGAAGTGAGAGAAAGCAAAAGCGATCTCCGCCTACGCGAAGATGACGGCTTTGGCTGTTGCCCTTGTCTTTTCTCACTCCTCGCTCCTCTTCACTCACTCCTGCCCCTCACGGCACCGCCGCGGTGATGACGATCTCGATCTTCCACTCCGGCCGTGCCAGCTTGGCCTGCACGGTGGCGCGCGCCGGGGTGGCACCCTGCGGCACCCACTTGTCCCATGCTTCGTTCATGCCGGCGAAATCGGCCATGTCGGCGAGGAAGATTTCCGCGCGCAGGATGTGACTCTTGTCGGTCGGCGCCAGCCGCAGCAGATCGTCGATGGCCTTCAGCACCTGCTCGGTCTGGCCGACGATGTCGGCGCTGGTGTCTTCCGGCACCTGCCCGGCCAGGTAGGCCACGCCGTGGTGGACGGTCATTTCCGACATGCGTGGGCCGGTGTCGTAGCGTTCGATCATGGGGGTTGCCTCGATGAAGGGGCCGCCATTGTGCCGCGAACCGGCGGTTTCAGCCGTTACTTCACGCCTGCGCGCGCCGACACGTCAGCCTTCCGCCTGCGGGTGCCGCCGTCTCCATTCGGCCAACTCCTGGCGGTAGCGCGCCAGTTCGTCGGCGTACAAATCCAGCACGCACAGCGGGCAACCGCTGCCGCAGCATTCGTTGGGACCGGGCTCTTCCGGCGGCAATGGCCGCGGGTCCGGGTCGGGTACGGGAATCAGGGTGGTCACGGTGGCAAGCATCACGGTGGCCAGATGGCCGGCGCAGCAAACGGAGGCGGCAATTCTAGCCAGTGACGCGGCGCAGGTTGGCGCGCGCCTGTGCGTCGCAACGCTGGTGGAAGAAATCACTGAAGAAAATGCGCGGCTGCGCCAGCACACCCTTCAGGAAACGCCGCCGGTTGAGGCGGGAACAGGAAACCCGGCACCTTGCCGCGGTACTCCTCGGCGATGCCATGGTCATACGCATCGAATACTTCCGGCGGCGCGCCGAGAATGGCCATGTCGCTGTCCAGGAACAGCGCCGCATCCGCATCCAGTTCGTCGCCACGCAGGCTACCGTGGCGCGCCGTCAGCGCGATCAACGCCGCCACCCGATCGGCGTCGATGCCGGCATCGGGCAGCCAGTGCGCTATTGCCTCACGCGCCAGTTGCGCCGAACGCACCTCGTTGTCACCGCGCCCGGCCTCGTAGATCGCATCGTGGTACAGCATCGCCAACAGCACCTCGCGCGGCTGCCGCCAGCCAGGGCCGGCGGCGACGTCGTGGTAGTGGCGCAGCAAGGCCTGCACATGGCCGAGGTTGTGGTACGCGCGCGGCGGCTGCGCATGCGCGGCCTTCAGCTCGGCCAACTGGCCGGGAGGCAGGGGGAACGGGATCAGGTCTTCCATTCGGTCATTCCTGCAATGCGAGAGCAACTCGTGTGGCTCCCACGGGAACACGCTTCGTTGCCAGCTTCAACCCAACGCCCAGCGCCCTTCCATCTGGTAGCGCGTCTGCCCGAGGTAGCTGCGGATCAGCACGAACTCGCGCACCAACCAGCGCATCGGCTGCACTGGTTGCAGCGGCAGGCGGCGCTTGTCGTAGAGCAGGGTCAGGTGCGGGGTGAACGCTGGTTCCGGCTTGCCGCCCACGCCTTGCAGGCAGCGCGCCAGCTCACGGTGCAGGTCATGCAGCAGGTCGGCGCCATGCTCGCTGCGCAGCACGAACGGGTGCTGGCGGCCGCCACTGAAACTACCCACCTGGTCGAAGCACACTTCGAACGCGGGCATCCGCACCCGCGCCGCCGCCTGCTGCGCCTTCGCCAACAGGCCCGGCGGCAGGCCCGCATAGTCGCCCAGGTGATGCAGGGTGACGTGCAGGCGCTCGCAGGCCAGCGGCCACCCTTCCCAGCCCGTGGTCGCCGCGCAGGCCATCGGCCAGTTCGGCGATGCGCGCGGCGGTGACCGCATCGGGCATCACTGCGAAGAACAGGCGTTCGGTCGGGATGTCCCCACCGAAACCCAGCGACATCTGTGCTTCGGTGGAGGAAAGAAACTTCGTCATGGTCGGAAGAAAACGGCGGCTGGCGCAGGGCCATGCGCCACGGGAGCCGGCAACGCATCGGGGCCGCGGATACTAGCAGACCCCGCACTTGGTCCTGCAGGCTGGTGAAAACATCGCCAGTCTGCCGAAACGCTTGCGGCATGGGCGCCGCCAGCAGTTATCCACATCTTTGCCAAGCGCCCATCCACACCGCTTGTGGATTTCCGCCGGACGAGCGCGACGGGCATACACTGGCCGGGCCGCAACCACCTACCGGGTATTGGCCATGATCGGTTGGAACGCCCTCGTCCTGCTCGCCGCCATCAACGTCCCCCCTGCCGCCGCGCCGCCTTCGCCGGAACAGGTGATGGCGCTGCCGGCCGAACTGCGCCAGCGCCTGCACGAACAGGTGCCCGACACCAGCCATGCGCCCGAGCAGCGCCTGCAACGCTTGGTCGATTTCGTTTTCCAGCCGCAGCGGCTGGACCCCCAGCCTCGCCACCGCCGACCTGCAATACGACACGGCCGCCACCTTCACCGTGGCCGAAACCTGGACGCAACGCCGCGCCAACTGCCTTTCCTTCACCCTGCTGTTCATCGCGCTGGCGCGCGAGGCCGGGCTGGACGCGCAGGTGCAGGAAGTCGGCCAGGTGATCGGCTGGTACCAGGAACAGGGCGTGATCTACAACGCAGGCCACGTCAACGTCGGCCTGCGCGTGGGCGCCCGCCGCGCGACGCTGGATTTGGACCAGAACGTGCTCTACGACCGCCGCGGCCCGCAGCCGATTTCCGACCAGCGCGCGCTCGCCCACTTCTACAACAACCGCGGCGCCGAACTGATGGCCGCGCACGACGGCCAGGGCGCCCGCGCCTACCTGCAAATGGCGCTGCGCATGGATCCGCACTTCGCCCCGGCATGGAACAACCTCGGCGTACTGGAAACCCGTGACGGCAACGATGCCGCGGCCTCGCTGGCCTTCGGCAACGCCATGCGCAATGAATCGACACTGGCCTCGGCGTTGTTCAATGCCAGCGCCCTGTACCTGCGTCTGGGGCAGACGCGACAAGCCACACAGTTGGGCAACCGCCTGCAACGCTTGCGTGCACGCGACCCCTTCTACCAATTCATGCAAGGCGTGGAAGCCGAACGCCGCAACGATTACGCGCAGGCCGTGGTCGCTTACCGCCGCGCCGTGCAGCTGTACGGCAACGTCCACCAATTCCATTTCGGGCTGGCGCGGGCGTATTTCCTCGAAGGCGACAACCGCCGCGCAATGCGCGAGCTGGCGCGTGCACGCGAACTGGGCGGCAACGACCACGTCCGCGCGGTCTATCAATCCAAGCTCGACAACCTGCGCCGCATCAGCGGCCGGCATGCCTCGCGCTGACCCTTCGCGCAACCGTGGAAGCAACGCCTGCACCCGCCCGCCACGCGGCGCGGGCTGACAGGCCGCGCCGCGTGGCCGACAATCGCCCCCCCCTGCCCCGCAAGGACGTCGTGATGAAGCAATACCTCCCGCCCTGGATGCACGAATGGATCGGCATGCTGCAAATCGCCCTGTCCATCGCCCTCATCCTGCTGGCCGCATGGCTGTTGCGCATCATCAGCCGCCGCCTGTTGGCGCGACTGGGCCGGCACTACACCTTGCCGGCGCCGGTGGAACTGGCAATCCGCCGCCTGTCCAACTTCGTCATCTGGAGCGGCGCACTGGTGACCATCCTCGACCGCCTTGGCGTGTCGGCGACGGTGTTGTGGACGGCCTTCACCGGTTTCGCCGCCGTGGGCGCGGTGGCGTTCTTCGCCGCGTGGAGCGTGTTGTCCAACATCTTCTGGACGATGCTGATCTTCACTACCCGCCCGTTCCGCCTCGGTGACCGCATCGAGGTACTGGAAAACGGCGAAAAGCCGGGCTTGAAGGGCCGCGTGACCGACATCAACCTGATCTACACCACGATGCAGGAAATAGGCGGCCCCAACGAGGGCACGCTGATGCAGATCCCCAACAGCCTGTTCTTCCAGCGCGGGCTGCGGCGTTGGCCGGGCGGGCATGCCGACGAAGGCCGTCCGCAAGGCGATGGCTGAGGCGCCGGGCATCCGTGCAGCGCGCACCGCCCAAGCTTCAACGTAACTGGCTGTCCTTGCTGCCGCGCCGGTTGTAGCCACAGGACGCGGCCTCCTCCGCATCCTGCGCCTGCTGGCAGGCAATGCACAGGCGCACACCCGGCACCGCCTTGCGGCGCGCCTCGGGGATCGGCGCGCCGCACTCTTCGCAATGCTCGAGGCCCGGCCCGCTGGGCATGCGGCTGCGGGCACGCTTGATCGCGTCCTCGACGGTGGCGTCAATTTGATCTTGAACGGCGGTGTCGCCGGCCCAACCAGTAGCCATGTCCGTTGCTCCTCATGCAATGCCGCGCGTCGGGAGCATGGCCCCGACCGGCATCACCACATCAAATCATCCGGCACCACGAACTGCGCGTAATAGGCATCGTCCTCGGCATTGCCGGTCGAAGCCGGGGCATCCGCCGCCTGACCGTGGTCGAGCACGATCAAGGAAGCATCGCGCTCACGCACCTTTTCCGCCGCCACGCGCGGCAGCAGCTCGAAACCCTCGCCGTGGCGCACGACCACCAGTGTGCCGGCCGCCAGCTGCTTGCGCAGCGCCTCATTGACCAGCAGGGTGCGGATCACCCCACCGTCGTCGAAGCGATATTCCAGTTCGCCGCTACGCGGCACCTTGCGGTCAGTGATGATCTGCCGCGCCTGCGCGCGCAATTCATCGACGCGGCGCTGGGCGTTGCGCTCGGCCGCCAGCAGGCGATCGCGCTCGGCCTTCTCGGCGCGGGCGCGTTCGGCTTCCAGCTGGCTTTCGCTGGGGCCGGCCGGCGCACCCTTGGCGTGGCGTGCCTTGTTCTGTTCGCGCGCGACCTGCGCCACCTGCGACTTCTTGACCAGCCCGGCCTTGAGCAATTGTTCCTGAAGGGGGTTCGCCTTTGCCATCTGCGTGATTCATGGTTCCGTTGCCGATGCTGCGATGATACCGGCCCGCCCCTGCCCACGCCTGCCGATGCAGCCCCTGAAGTACCTTTCCGGCTATCCCGAACACCTGCAGCAGCGTGCCCGCGAACTGCTCGATGCCGGCAGGCTGGGCGAAACGGTGCGCAGCCGCCACCCGCAGGCGCATGCGGTGCGCAACGACCGTCAGCTGCACGACTACGTGCAGGAACTGAAGGCCCGCCACCTGCGCCAGTCGCTGCCGCTGGGCAAGGTGCTGTACGACGGCAAGCTGCAAGTGCTCAAGCACGCGCTGGGCCTGCACACCGCCATTTCCCGCAACCACGGTGGCAAGCTCAAGGCCAGCCGCGAGATCCGCATCGCCAGCGTGTTCCGCGATGCCCCCGCGCCGTTCCTGCGCATGATCGTGGTGCACAAACTGGCGCATACCCGCGAAGCCGAGCACAACAAGGCTTTCTACCAGCTGTGCCGGCACATGGAGCCGGACTGCCACCAGCTCGAATTCGACCTGCGCCTGTACCTGACCGCGCTGGAGCACGAAGCCCGGAGTCCGTAGCGGCGAGGCAAGCCCGGCACCGGCAAGATTCCGGCAAACGCGCGCCACGGCGCTACACTCCCCGCCCGCCGTACCGAGCCCGCGCCATGACCACACCCCTTCGCCTCGACAAGCGCCTCGCCGCGCAGCTGCAATGCTCCCGCGCGCAGGCCCGCGCTGCATCGAGGGCGGCTGGGTCAGCGTCGATGGCACCGTGGTGGAAACGCCGCAGGCGCTGGTGACCGAGGAAACCCTCACGCTGGCCGCAGGCGCCCACTGCGAACCGGCCGAGCCGGCAACACTGCTGCTGAACAAGCCCGCCGGCTGCGGCCCGGAAGCGATCTCGGCGCTGCTGCGCGAAGACAGCCGGTTTGCCGACGACGCCTCCGGCATCGGCCTGTTGCACCGTCATTTCCAACGACTGGAATCACCCATGCCGCTGGATACCGACGCCTGCGGGCTGCTGGTGCTCACCCAGGACTGGCGCGTGCGCCGGCGCCTGCACGAAGCCGGGCCTTCGCTGGAACAGGAATTCATGGTCGATGTCGAAGGCAAAGCCGGCCCATGGGCGCTGGCAAAACTGGCCCACGGCCTGCACTACCAAGGGCGCGTCCTGCCCGACTGCAAGGTCAGCTGGCAGAACGAGCAGCGCCTGCGCTTCGCGATCAAGGACGTGCGCCCCGGCCAGTTGCAGCACATGTGCGATGAAGTCGGCCTGCGCGCCACGCACATCCGCCGGCTGCGCATCGGTCGCATCGGCCTGAGCAAGATGCCCGAGGGGCAATGGCGCCACCTCGCAGCCAGGCAGCGTTTCTGAGCGTGGACGCCGGCAGCGCGAGCAATCGCGCCACCGGCAGCCAGTGCCCCTTGCGGCTATTCCTCGTCGCGCAAATCGTCGGGATTGACCCGCTTCCACGCCGTTCGGCCACGTGTTCGGGCAAGCAGTCGGCCAGCAGTTGCATGGCATCATCCCGGGGTTGA
>JAUCDH010000019.1:0-26894 GCA_034675465.1 Stenotrophomonas sp.
ACCAGCGCACCGATGCCGACTGGTCGGTGGCGCTGTGGGGCAAGAACCTGGGCAACGACTTCGCCTCCACCGGCGGCTTCGATATCGCCGGGCTGGGCGTGGCGGTGCTGTACCCGAGCGTGCCGCGCACCTACGGCGTCGAATTCGCCTACCGCTTCTGGTAATCCCCGACCCACTGCCGGCGGGATGACGACGCTCCCTGCGGGGAGCGTCGTCGTTTGCGCTGCCACCTGCCTCGCGGGGCTGTACCCGGCGGCCATTTGGATATATAGATATAACATTAAGATCAAAAGACCTGGCTGACACCCCCGTGACTCCGTTCACCACCCACTCCCTGGAGGGCATCCTCCGCCGCGACGTGCATACGCCGCTCTATCACCAGCTGCAGGGCTTCCTGCGCGGGCTGATTGAGCGCGGCGAGGTTGCCGATGGCGAGCAGCTGCCGCGCGAGGAGGAACTGGCCCGGCGCCTGCGCATCTCGCGGGTGACGGTGCGCCAAGCGCTGCAGATCCTGGCCGACGACGGCCTGCTGGTGCGCCAGCGTGGCCGCGGCACCCGCGTGGTCGGCGGCAAGGGACGCAGTTCGGCAATCCCGATGCCGCTGAAGACGCCGCTGGGCGAGCTGATCCACAGCCTCGACACGCTGGCCGGCAATACCCAGGTGCGCTTGCTCGGCTGGGAGCGCGTGGTGCCGCCGGAACCGGTCCGCGAGCAGTTCGGCAGCGGCCCGGACGAGCCGCTGGTGCGCTGCGTGCGCGTGCGTTCGCGCCATGGCCAGTCGTTCGGCTACTACGCCAGCTGGACCCGCACCACGCATCCGGACTTCAACGCCGAGAACCTGGCCTATGGCTCGCGGATCGCGCTGTTCCGCCGCTGCGGCATCCGCTTCGTCCAGGTCAGGCAGACCGTGTCGGCGCTGCGGGTAGGCGCACTGACCGCGCTGCACCTGCAGATGTCGCCCGGACAGGCGGTGATGACGCTGGAACGCCGCTCCTACGGCGCGGAGCAACAACTGCTGGACCTGCTGGAAATCCAGTACCGCCCCGACCAGCTGCGCTACCAGATGCGCCTGGACTATGAAGCCAACCCTCCGGAGACCTCTGTTTGAGCGCAACACTTGCCGAAAAGATCCTCGCCCGCGCCTGCGGACGTGAGACCGTGCGCGCCGGTGAGATCCTCACCGCGAAACTCGACCTGCTGATGATGCATGACTCCGGCGGGCCGCGGCGGGTAGCGTCACGGCTGGAAAAGCTCGGCGCCAAGGTGTGGGATCCGGACAAGGTGGTGGTGGTCTCGGACCACTTCGTGCCCGCGGTGGATATGGAAAGCGCGGGCATCCTCGCGCTCACCCGGCGCTGGGCACAGGCACAGGGTGTCACCCATTACGACATGCTCGGTATCTGCCACGTGGTGCTGCAGGAACATGGCCATGTGCAGCCCGGCATGTTCTGCGTGGGCGGCGATTCGCATTCGCCCAGCGGTGGTGCGTTCGGCGCGTTCATGGTCGGCATGGGTGCCACCGACATCACCGGTGCACTGGTCACCGGCGAAGTGTGGCTGCGCGTGCCGCAGACCACCCGCGTGCAGCTGGACGGCGTGCTTGGCGCCGGCGTCAGCGCCAAGGACGTGATGCTGATGCTGTGCGGCCAGTACGGCATGGGCAACGAAGGCCAGGTGTTCGAATACGGCGGCAGCGCGGTGCAGGCGATGCCGATGCATGAGCGCCTGACCCTGTGCAACATGGCCGCCGAACTGGGCGCGGAAACCGGCATCGTCGAACCGGACGCAACCACGCTGGCCGCACTGGAGCAGGCCGGCAAGCCCTTCCTCGGCGATCTTGCGCAGTGGCGCAGCGACGCGGGGGCCAACTACCTGCATCACTACCGCTACGACGCCGCGCAGATCGCACCACACGTGGCCGCCCCGCATAGCCCGGCCAACAGCCGGCCGGTGGGCGAGCACGGCAAGGTGCATATCGATCAGGCCTATATCGGCGCTTGCACCGGTGCCAAGCTCACCGACCTGCGCATGGCTGCCGAAGTGCTGAAGGGCCGCAAGGTCGCCAAGGGCACGCGCCTGCTGATCGCCCCGGCCTCGGTGGCGATGACCGCGCAGGCCGCCGCCGAAGGCACCCTAGCCACCCTGACCGAAGCCGGCGCCATCCTGCTGCCGTCCGGTTGCGGCGCTTGCGCCGGCATGGGGGCCGGCATGCTCAGCAGTGGCGAAGTCTGCATGTCCACCACGGCACGCAACTTCAAGGGCCGCATGGGCTCGGCCGAAGCGCAGGTGTACCTGGGTTCGCCATACTCCGTCGCCGCTGCCGCGGTGAAGGGTGAAATCTGCGATCCGCGCGAACTGCTGGGAGAAGGCGCATGAATGTCCGTGGCACCGCGTTCGTCTTCGGCGACCGCATCGATACCGACGTGCTCGCCCCCGGCCCGTACATGCGCGAGCCGCTGAGCGTGCTGGCCAGCCATTGCCTGGAAGCGGTGGATGCGGCGTTCGCCAAGGACGTGAAGCCTGGTGACATCGTCGTCGGCGGTGAATCGTTCGGCATTGGCTCCTCGCGTGAACAGGCCGTGCAGGCACTGGCCGAACTCGGCGTCGGCGCCATCGTCGCCAAGTCGTTCGCGCGCATCTTCTACCGCAACGCACTCAACCTTGGCGTGCCGGCACTGGTGTGCGGTGACCTGCAGGCTTCGCGTGGCGATGAACTGGAAGTACGGCCGGTCGAAGGCCGCATCATCAACCACAGCACCGGGCGCGAATTCACTTGCGAAAAAATTCCGCCGGAACTGATGGAGATCGTCGCCGGCGGCGGCCTGATGCCGTGGCTGGAACGCAAGCTGGCCGTGGAGCGAGGCGCATGAACAATGGACGGCAAGGTATCGTGCATGCCACCTTGATCGCGCCCGATCTGCAACTCGTCTGCGAGGCCTACACCACGCAGCTGTCGATGACCGTGCAGCAACCCGGCATCCTCACTGCCGACGATGCCGCCGCGCTCGACCTGCCCGACCTAGCCGGCGCGCCGCTGGCATGGCTGGCCAACAGTGCTGGCGAACCCGTGCTGCGCGTGATCGAAGATCCCACTTCCGTGGTCGGTGAACCAATGCTCCGCCATGGTTGGCTGTCGCTGGAAGTGCTGGTTGGCGATATCGACACCCTCGCCGCCGGCCTGCGCGCACCGTTCACCGTGCTCGGCCCCGCCGCCAACCTCGAACTGAGCGATGCCATCCGCGCCGCGCAGGTGCTCGGCCCCTGCGGCGAACTGCTGTATCTCACCCAGATCAAGGCGCCGGTGCCGCCGTTCGACCTGCCGATGACCGAGGCCACACTCGCCTCCACCTTCATCGGGGTAATGACCACTCCCGACCGCGCAGCCTCACAACGCGCATGGTCAGCCCTGCTCGGCGCACCGGGCTGGGCCTTCGACACCAAAATCACCGTGCTCAATCGCGCCTACGGCAAACCGCTGGACGGGCGCTACCCGGTGGCGGTGGTGCCAATGCCCGGCCAATGCATGGTCGAGATCGACCAGGTGGAGCTGCCGCCCGCTTCCGCACAGCGCACGGCTGGCACCCACAGCCGGGAGTTTGCGCCTGCCCGCGGTGGATGACATCGCCCTGCACGACGCTGGCTGGCGACTTGCAACCCTTGGCGAACGCCGCAGCCTGCGCGGCCCGGCCGGCGAGCATGTGGAACTGCTGCAGGCTCCCGCAACCATGCCCCCTCTGCAAACCGGGGCCTGTTAACAAGCGCAGCCCATCAGCGACCAGCACGAAACTGAGGAATAAAGTTGTATCCCGAAACCATCGCAAATAGCTGACTGTCCGCCGCCATAATCAGCGATTAGTTCCAGGTCACGACTTATGGGCGCTCTCACCCACACTTGCTGTAGCCGCAATTCAAGCAAGTCTGGCAGCCGTCCAGGATCACCAGCGCCTTGGTGCTGCACTTGTGGCACATGCTGGCGCTGGGCGGGAAGCTGGTGCCTTCGCCGGTGACCTCCACGTCCTCCTCGCGCTTGGCGGGGGCGGCGGCTACGGCGTCACCGTTTTTTTTTGAACGGTCCTCGAACTGCTTGCGCTTCTCGGCGATCAGCGCGCGCTGGTGGGCGCTCATCTCCGGGTCGTGCAGCAGGCCGATGGACTTCATGTGGTCCTCGACGATGGAGCCCAGTTCGGCCACCAGCGAGGGCATGTAGACGCCGCCGGCCTTGAAGTAGCCGCCCTTGGGGTCGAACACGGCCTTCATCTCGTCGACGATGAAGGTGACGTCGCCACCCTTGCGGAACACCGCGGACATGATGCGGGTCAGCGCCACGATCCACTGGAAGTGCTCCATCGACTTGGAGTTGATGAAGATCTCGAACGGGCGGCGCAGCTCGTGCTCGGTGCCGGCGTTGAGCACGATGTCGTTGATGGTCACGTAGAAGGCGTGCTCCACCAGCGGCGACTTGATCTTGTAGGTGCTGCCGACCAGCACGTCCGGGCGCTCGATGCGCTCGTGCATGTGCACGATGTTGCTTTCCGCCGCGGCATCCGGGGCGGCCGCCACGACCGGGGCCTTGGCCGCCGCTTCCTTGCCCTTCCCGTCCGCGGTGATGACGGAATAACCCTTGATTTTCTTGTCGATCTTGACGGCCATGTTGCGTGTCCTGGTCATGCGTTGCGATGCGGATTGCAGCGTCCCCGCCCTGCCGGGCGGGGGACGCGATGCGGCGTGTTGTTACTTGCGGACGGCTTTCTTCACCGCTTTCTTCGTGGCGGCGGCCTTCCGGGTGGCGGTCTTCTTCGCCGCGGCGGCCTTCTTCGCCACTTTTTTCTCGACCTTCTTCACCGCCTTCCTGGCAACGGCGGCTTTCTTGGTGACCTTCTTCGCGGCCTTCTTCACCGTTTTCTTCGCCGCGGTGGCCTTCTTGGCAACGGCCTTGGCGACTTTCTTTTCGGCGGCCTTCACCGTCTTCTTCGCCGAGGCCACCTTCCTGGCAGCCTTCTTTTCGGCACCGGCCACGGCCTTCTTCGCGGCGGCGCGCTTGCCGGCGCCCTGCTTCTTCAGGTCGGCGGCTTCGGCCTTGGCGCTGGCCTTGGCCGCTTCCAACTTCCGGCGCATCGAGGACACCTGCTTCTTGACCGCCTTCCTGGCGGTGGCAGCCTTTTTCGCGACGACCTTCTCGGCCTTCTTCACCGCCTTCTTCACCTTGCCGGCCTGTTTCCTCGCGCTGGCGCCGGCCTTCTTCGCACCGGTCCTGACCGCCACGACGGCCTGGCTGGCGCCGGCGGCGAGCGACTCGCCCAGGTCGGCGGCGGTTTCCTTCACGTTCTCGGCAACCTGGGAGACGGTCGCCGCCACACCATTACCATTGCTCATAAAGCCCTCCGGGGGCATCGGTTCGTGACGTTGGCGATGCTGTTGCGAAGCGGATCAAGCGTGGAACGCGGAGCATGAACGCGCCGTGGTGGCGCCACGGCGCCCATCGCCCGCCTTGCCGGCGGAGCGATGGGGAAGGTGCTTCAGGGGGTGCCGGGAACCTTCATCAGAACTTGCCGTGAGCCTTCCTCAGAACTTGCCGTAATACCCCTCTTTAAGCGCATCGAACAGGTTCGCGGCGGTGTGCATTTCGCCGTCGTACTCGATCTGCTCGTTACCCTTGACCTCGACGACGTTGCCGTCCTCCAGCTCGAAGCGGTAGGTGGTGTTCTCCAGGTCCTGCTCCTTGACCAGCACGCCCTGGAAGGCGGCCGGGTTGAAGCGGAACGTGGTGCAGCCCTTCAGGCCCTGCTGGTGGGCGTAGCGGTAGATGTCCTTGAAGTCCTCGTACGGATAATCGGTCGGTACGTTGGCGGTCTTGGAGATCGAGCTGTCCACCCACTTCTGCGCGGCGGCCTGCACGTCCACGTGCTCCTTCGGCGAGATGTCGTCGGCGGCGATGAAGTAGTCCGGCAGCTGCGCGCCGGGTTCTTCCGCGAACGGCATCGCCTTCGGGTTGACCAGCTCGCGGTAGGCCAGCAGCTCGAAGGAGAACACGTCCACCTTCTCCTTGCTCTTCTTGCCCTCGCGGATCACGTTGCGGCTGTAATGGTGGGCGAAACTGGGCTCGATGCCGTTGGAGGCGTTGTTGGCCAGCGACAGGCTGATGGTGCCGGTCGGCGCGATCGAGCTGTGGTGGGTGAAGCGCGAGCCGGTCTCGACCAGTTCGTCCACCAGTTCCGGGGCGACCGTGGCGATGCGCTGCATGTAGCGGCTGTAGCGCGCGTGCAGCACCTTGCCCTGGATCTTCTGGCCGGCCTTCCAGCCGTCCTTGCGCATCTCCGGACGCTGGCGCAGCATCGCCGCGGTGACGTCGAAGGTTTCCTCCATGATCGGCGCCGGGCCCTTCTCGCGGGCCAGTTCCAGTCCGGTTTCCCAGCCGGCCACGGCCATGTCGCGGGCGATGGCCTCGGTGAACTCGCACGATTCCGGCGAGCCGTACTTCATGCGCAGCATGGTCATGGTGCTGCCCAGGCCAAGGAAGCCCATGCCGTGGCGGCGCTTGCGCATGATCTCGTTGCGCTGCTGCTCCAGCGGCAGGCCGTTCACTTCGACCACGTTGTCGAGCATGCGGGTGAACACGCGCACGACCTCGCGGTATTCGTCCCAGTCGAACTCGGCCTTGTCGGTGAACGGGTCACGCACGAACTTGGTCAGGTTGACCGAACCGAGCAGGCAGGCGCCGTACGGCGGCAGCGGCTGCTCGCCGCAGGGGTTGGTGGCGCGGATGTTCTCGCACCACCAGTTGTTGTTCATCTCGTTGACGCGGTCGATCAGGATGAAGCCCGGCTCGGCGTAGTCGTAGGTCGAGACCATGATCATGTCCCACAAGTGGCGGGCGCGGATGTGCCCGTACACCTTGCAGGCCACCAGGCCGTCGTCGCGGACGATGTAGTTCTCGTGCGTGGGCCATTCGCGCCACACCACTTCATCGGCGTTGCCGATGTCGGCCTCGCCCTGTTCCTTGGTGTTGATCGGGAACACCAGCGGCCAGTCGGCGTCGTTGTTGACCGCGTCCATGAAGCCGTCGGTGATCAGCAACGACAGGTTGAACTGGCGCAGGCGGCCATCCTCGCGCTTGGCGCGGATGAAGTCCTTCACGTCCGGGTGCGACACGTCGAAGGTGCCCATCTGCGCGCCGCGGCGGCCACCGGCCGAGGACACGGTGAAGCACATCTTGTCGTAGATATCCATGAACGACATCGGCCCGGAGGTATAGGCGCCGGCGCCGGCGACGAATGCGCCGCGCGGGCGCAGCGTGCTGAACTCGTAGCCGATGCCGCAGCCAGCCTTCAAGGTCAGGCCCGCTTCGTGGACCTTCTCCAGGATGCCGTCCATCGAGTCGGTGATGGTGCCCGACACGGTGCAATTGATGGTGCTGGTGGCCGGCTTGTGTTCCTGCGCGCCGGCGTTGGAGGTAATGCGCCCGGCCGGGATCGCACCGCGGCGCAGTGCCCAGACGAAGCGCTCGTACCAATAGGCGCGCTTGTCGTCGCTGCCCTCGGCGTCGGCCAGGGCACGGGCCACGCGCTGGTAGGTGCCGTCGATATCGGCATCCAGCGCATCGCCTGCCTTGGTCTTGAGGCGGTACTTCTTGTCCCAGATGTCCTGCGAGGCAGGTTGCATCGGTACCAGATCCGAACGGGTGTGATTGCCGACCACTTCCAGACGCACCGTACTCATGATGATGGGAGCTCTCCTTGTGCACCTTGCGGTGCGGTTGCCATTGCCCTTGCGTGGCGAGGCTGCGGGCGGTGCAAAACGGCGCAAAAACAGCGCAATTCCAAGCTCCCGGCAAGCCTCGTCGCACGTCTTTCGGCGTTGTGGCTCCCCCGAGCCGCAACCCTACTTCTTGGGGACATTCTTCACACCAACCCAACATCTTGTGGCTGGTGACCGGCCAAGCTTACCCACGGCCCGGGTGATGTCAAACGAAAAATCTGCCCCCGACCCCTTGCAATCGGCGCAGTGCTTGGCGGCTCTGGTTTTGCGGCAAGGCAGCAGATTTCATTGTCGATTTAGGTGGCTGCGGCCACACTCGCGTTCAGCAAACCACTCCGGCGCAACCGCGCCCCGCATCGGAACCTTCGGACTCATGCGACCGCTCCCGACCCTGCTCACCCTCGCCCTGGCCGCTGCCTTCGGCGGCTTCACCGCCACCGCCATCAACGCCCACCTGGACAACCGCGCCGCAGCCGCCCCCCCCGCGGTCGTGCTGCCCACCAGCGCCGCGCTGCCGGCCGCGGTGGCCGGACAGCCGGTGCCGTCACTGGCGCCGATGCTGGAGCGGGCGATGCCGGCGGTGGTCAGCGTCAACACCAAGCAGGTGGTGCGGGTACGCAACCCGTTCTTCGACGACCCGTTCTTCCGCCGCCTGTTCCCGCAGGTGCCGCAGGAGCGGATCAACGAATCGCTGGGCTCGGGCGTGATCATCGACGCGGCCAAGGGCTACGTGCTGACCAACCACCATGTGATCGAGAACGCCGACGACGTGCAGGTGACGCTGGCCGACGGGCGCACGGTGAAGGCCGAGTTCCTCGGCTCGGACCGCGACACCGACATCGCCCTGATCCGCATCCCCGCCGACAAGCTCACCGCGCTGCCGCTGGGCGATAGCGACCAGCTGCGGGTGGGCGATTTCGTGGTCGCCATCGGCAACCCGTTCGGCTTCAGCCAGACCGTGACCTCGGGCATCGTCTCGGCGGTGGGCCGCAGCGGCATCCGCGGGCTGGGCTACCAGAACTTCATCCAGACCGACGCCTCGATCAACCCCGGCAACTCCGGCGGCGCGCTGGTCAACCTTTCCGGGCAGCTGGTCGGCATCAATACCGCCAGCTTCAACCCGCAGGGCAGCATGGCCGGCAACATCGGCCTGGGCCTGGCCATTCCCTCCAACCTCGCCCGCGACGTGGTCGAGCAGCTGATCACCCACGGCGTGGTGGTGCGCGGCACGCTGGGCGTGGAAACCCAGAACCTGAGCCCGCAGATCGCGCGGGGGCTGGGGCTGGATGAGGTGCGCGGCGCACTGGTCACGCGCGTGCTGGCCGGCTCCGGCGCGGCGACGGCCGGGTTGAAGGCCGGCGATGTCGTTACCGCGATCAACGGCCAGCGCGTGGACAACGCACAGGCGCTGCACAACTTCGAAGGTTTGCAGCCGGTGGGCCGCAGCGTCGAACTGGCCGTGCAGCGCGACGGCAAGCCGCTGCAATTGAAGGCGACGTTGAAGGAACAGCCGCGCGCGATCGGCGGCGACACGCTCGACCCGCGCCTGTCCGGCGCCATCTTCGTCGATCTGCCCGAATCGGCGCGCCAGTCCGGCCTGAGCGGCGTGCAGGTCAGCGAGGTCGCGCGCGGCAGCCGTGCCGAGCAATCCGGCCTGGCCAGCGGCGACATCGTGCTGGCCGCCAGCAGCGGCGAGTTCGCCGACCTGGCCAGCTGGCGCGCCAGCTTCAACCCGCGCCCGCAGCAGCTGGTACTGCGCATCCGCCGCGGTAACACGCTGGGCCAGCTGATGATGCGATGATGGCGACGGGTGCATGGCCCGCCGCCTTCGTGACACTTCCTGCACCTGCCTGCTGCTATTGCTGCCCCCCGCGCGCCGCGTCACGGCGCTTCACGCTGGAACACAGGAGACGATGATGAGCCCCACCAACACCGACAACATGAAAGAACACCTCGGCGAAGCCGGCGCGCACCTGAAGTCCGCCGCCAGCGCCGCCGGTTCGGCGGTCAAGGGTGCGGCCGGCGCAGCCGGCGACGAACTGCGGCTGGGCAAAGCGCAAATGAAGGCCGAGCTGTCCGACAGTGCGCTGGCCGGGCTGGCCGCGGCCGAACTCTCCGGCGCGGCCGCGAAGGAGCAGATGGACGCGCTGATGGACAAGGGCAAGGACTTGCTCGACAGCGCCGCCGACTTGATCCGCGAGCGCCCGTTGGCCTCGTTCGGGGTCGCCTTCGCCGCCGGCTGGATCATCGCCAAGCTCGCCCGCAGCAACGACTGACCGGGCGTGAGCGACAACGCCCCGCCACCGCACGCCGAGCCAGCGTCGGATGCTTCGCCCGACCTGACCGACAGCATCCGTCAGGTCGGCGACGCCGGCCGCGACACCCTGCAATCGGCACGGCAGACGCTGCGCTCGCTGCGGCGGCTGGCCTCGGCCGATTTCGCCCTGGCGCGCAGCGCGTTCGGCCGTGCGCTGGCGTGGAGCGGCGTGGCGATCGTGTTCGGCGCCTCGGCGTGGCTGCTGCTGGCGGCCACGTTGATCGCCTTGCTGCGCTCCTTCGGCTTGTCATGGCTGACGTCACTGCTGATCACCTCACTGGCAAGTCTTGCGGTCACCGGATACGCAATCTGGCGCGTGTCGTACTTCTTCCACCACACCGGCATGCACGCCACGCGGCGGCAGCTGTCGCGGCTGGGGTTGTTCGACGAAACCGACGAAGCGGCCGACGACGACGCCCCGCCGCCGGGAGCCAACCCGCCATGAACTTCGACACCCTGCAAAAGCGCGTGCGCCGCGCCGAGAACGTGGCACAGGCACGCATGGACGACACCCTCGGCCACTGGGGCAGGCTCGATGCCGCATGGCGCAGCGCATGGACACCGGGCCGCATTGTCGTCGCCGGGCTTGCCGGCGGCTTCCTCGCCGGCAAGCTGGAACCCGGCGGCGCCTTCAGCGGCGCACGCTGGTTGCAGATGATCGGCTCCGTCTCCGGGCTGGTGGCCTCGGCGCAGGCGTCGATGGCCTCATTGCAGGAAGCGGGATTGGCCGAGGCCTTCGCCGCCGCTACCACCACCCAGGCCGCAAGCGATGAGGACGAACGAACCGCCCCGTCGCCAGCCGCCAGCCCCACGCCACCCCGCGCGGCCGAAGCGGCCACCGAGTTGTCCGAATCCTGAGCCGGGCGGCCACGGCTGGGCGCTGCGGCTGGAATGAACGGGGTACGGCGGTGACCGCTGCCGTAAAATGACCACGTGAACTTTCCTGTCCGCGCCATCACCCTCGATCTGGACGACACCCTCTGGCCGTTCGCGCCAATCGGCGCCCGCATCGAACAGGTGCTGCACGACTGGATGCGCGAACACAGCCCGGCCACCGCCGCGATGTACCCGGTGGCGGCGATGCGCGAACTGCGCGACCGCGTTTTCGCCAACAACCCGCAGCTGCACCACGACCTGAGTGCGCTGCGGCGCATGGCGCTGGCCGAGGCATTGGCGGCCAGCGGCGCCAGCGCCGACCTGCTCGAACCGGCCTATGAAACCTTCTACGCCGCGCGCAACCAGGTGGAGTTCTACCCCGACGCTCTGGCCGCGCTGCGTCGCATCGCCGCGCGGGTGCCGGTGGCCGCACTCAGCAACGGCAACGCCGATCTGGCCCGCATCGGCATCGGCGAACTGTTCGCTTTCCAGCTGGGTGCGCGCGAACATGGTGCCGCCAAGCCCGACCCCGGCATCTTCCACGCCGCCTGCGCGCGGCTGGGTATTGCGCCGGCGCAGGTGTTGCACGTGGGTGACCATGCCGAGATGGACGTGGCCGGGGCAATCCGCGCCGGCCTGCGCGGCTGCTGGATCAACCGCCTGGCGCAGCAATGGCCTCATGCCGACCTGCGCCCGGATCTGCAATTCGACACCCTGACCGGGCTGGCCGATTGGCTGGATGCGCAGGACTGACCCCATGTCGCAACTTGGCCGCATCGAACAGTGGAACGACGACAAGGGTTACGGCTTCGTGCGCCCACTCGAATCGCAAGCCACCGACGGCCACGCGGCGCGCGCCTTCGTGCACATCAAGGCCATCTCCAAGGCGGGCCGCCGCCCTGCCGATGGCGACCTGATCCGCTACGACAGTGAACCCGATGCGCGTGGCCGCCTGAACGCAGTGAATGTCTCTTTCGTCAATGCCGAGGTCATGCGCGCGCAGGCGCAACGCCGCAACGAAGCCAAAACCGCCGTACGCCAGCGCCATGCCCCCGGCAAGCTGCAAGATCTTGTGCATCGCCTGATCCTGACCGGCGCACTCATCACGCTGGCCGCCGGCACGTGGCTGCACTGGTGGCCGCTTGCGGTAACGCTGGCCTTTGCGGGGATGGGCGCCCTGTCGTTCATCGCCTATGCGTTGGACAAGAGCGCCGCCAACCAAAATTTGCAACGCACGCAGGAAAAAACCTTGCATCTGTTCGACCTGCTGTGCGGCTGGCCCGGCGGCCTGCTCGCACAGCAGATATTCCGGCACAAGACCCGCAAGATCAGCTTCCAGGTCGTGTTCTGGATCACCGTCGTGGTGAACTGCACCGCACTCTTCTGGCTGGTTCCGCAGATCGGAACCGCATCGTGACACCGTGCCGGCTGCCATGACGCACGCCGGCCCCTACTTTCGGAATGACCACCATGACCGCTTCACGCCTCCTCGCCGGCTTCACCCCCGATTCCGCCAACGCCCTGCCACTGCACCTGCTCGACCGCGCCGGCTTTACCGCATGGAACGCGCAACAGCCGCCCGCCGTGCAGGCGTGGCTGACCAGCCAGCAGTTCACCGCCGCCGCCGGCAGCACCGTGTTGCTGCCCGGCGAGCACGGCCTGGCCGGCGCGGTGCTGGGCGTGGGCGACCGCGCCGATGCCTACAGCTACGCGCACGCACCGTTCACGCTGCCGGCGGGCACCACTTGGGCGGTGGCCGGCGAGCTCGACGCCGCCACGCTCGCCACCGTGCAACTGGGTTGGGGATTGGGCAGCTACCGCTTCGCCCGCTACCGCAAACCGGCACGCACAGCGGCGCTGCTGCTGGGCGAACCATCGGCAGAAGTACGCGACGTGCTCGCCGCCTGCCTGCGCGTGCGCGATTGGGTCAACACGCCCACCGAGAACATGGGGCCGGAACAGTTGGAAGACGCCGCGCGCGAACTGGCGCAGGCGCATGGCGGCGCACTGGAAGTCATCGCCGGCGACGCCCTGCTGGAACGCAACTTCCCCACCATCCACGCCGTTGGCCGCGCCTCGCACCGCGCGCCACGGTTGATCGTGCTGCGCTGGGGCAAGGCCGGCGCGCCGCATCTGGCGCTGGTCGGCAAGGGCGTGTGCTTCGACACCGGCGGGCTGGACATCAAGCCCGGCGACGGCATGCGCAACATGAAGAAGGACATGGGCGGCGCGGCGCACGCGCTGGCGCTGGCCGGGCTGGTGATGGCGCAGCAACTGCCGGTGCAACTGACGCTGGTGGTGCCGGCGGTGGAAAACGCCATCGGCCCGGACGCCTTCCGCCCCGGCGAAGTGATCACCACGCGCAAGGGCATCACCGTGGAGATCGACAACACCGACGCCGAAGGCCGGCTGATCCTGTGCGATGCCCTTAGCTACGCCTGCGAGCAGAAGCCGGACACCCTGCTCGACTTCGCCACCCTCACCGGCGCGGCGCGCATCGCCCTCGGCCCCGACCTGCCGGCGCTGTTCGCCAACGACGACGCACTGGCACAGCAGTGGCTGGATGCCGGCGACGCCACCCGCGACCCGGTATGGCGCATGCCGCTGTGGCGGCCGTACCTGCGCTACCTCAACAGTGGCATCGCCGACATGGCCAACGCCGGTTCGCGCATGGCCGGTGCGGTCACCGCCGCGTTGTATCTGGAACGCTTCATCGACGAAGGCCAGCGCTGGGCGCACCTGGACGTGTATGCGTGGAACGACAGCGACCGCCCGGGCCGCCCCGCCGGTGGCGAAGCACTGGCGCTGCGCTCGGCGTGGGCAATGCTGAAAAACCGCTACGGCGGTTGAGCCGGCAATGGCCACCCAGCGCGATTTCGTGGACTACGTCGCCGAGCAGCTCGCGCTCGGCGCACGATTCACCCAGCGCAAGATGTTCGGCGAGTACGCGCTTTATATCGACGACAAGGTGGTGGCCTTCGCCTGCGACAACAGCTTGTTCATCAAGCCCTCCGCTGCCGCCGTCGAACTGGCTCCGCTGCTGCCGCAGCGACCACCCTACCCCGGCGCGAAGGACTACCCGGTGGCCGATGAATTGCTGGACGACAGCGATGCGCTGCGCGAACTCGTCCTGCGCACCGCCGAGCTGATGCCACCGCCAAAGCCTGCCAACCCCAGCCGCAAACGCCGGAAAAACACTGCGCCGTAGATGCGGCGCCAGAGCCTCACATGAAAGACGGCAGGACCACCGTCTTCACGGCAACACCGTCCGAAGGGTGAGGCACATGGAGGTGGTGCCTCATGAAAAAACGGCAGGACAGCCGTTTTTCACGGCAGCACCGCCCGAAGGGTGAGGCACATGGAGGTGCCTCATGAAAAAGCCCCGCACAGACGGGGCTTGGCATGGGCATCACGTCGCAGCAGACCTCAATCGGCACACACCGCACGATCACGGCCTTCGCGCTTGGCGCGGTACAACGCCTCGTCGGCACGCCGCAGCAGATGCTCGGGGTCATCCGCGCCACGGCGGTACACGGCAATGCCGACCGAAACGGTCACCGCCGGCAACTCCTTGCCCAAGTGGTGGACGTGCAGGTGCCGCACTTTCTCGCCCAACCGTGCCGCGCACTCCAGCGCCGCCTCTCGCCCGGCTTCCGGCAGGATCAGGGTGAACTCCTCACCACCGTAGCGGCAGGCGGTGTCTTCGGCACGGGCATGGGTGCGCAGCAACTGGCCGAACTCGGCCAGCAAGGCATCGCCGCCGGCATGGCCGTGCAGGTCGTTGAACGCCTTGAAGTGGTCCAGGTCGAGCATCATCACGCTCACCGGCAGGCCGCGACGCTCGCAGCTGGCCAGTTCGCGCACCAGCGACTCTTCCAGATAGCGGCGGTTGAACAGGCCGGTGAGCGGGTCGCGGATGGATTGGATGCGCAGGCGATCCTGCAAGGCAAGATTGTGCAAGGCCATCGACAACTGCTCGGCCACGGCCTGCACCATGTCCAGCTGCGACAGGAACGCAGGAAGCGGCGAGGAAACATAGACGAAGCCCAGCTGGACACCCTGCGCGACCAGCGGCAGGCAGGCGCTGCTGAACGCGGCTCCGTCCTCTGGTATCTGGATGTGCTCGCAACGCAGGCCCTGCGCCGAGGGCTGCAACACATGCGGCTGGCCACGGCGCAGTGCCCAGCACTGCTCCGGCGGCAACATTTCGGCGCTGCTGGCGGCGTGCTCGCCCCAATGCGCCACGGCCTCGGCGTAGTCGTTCGACGCGCGTATCCGGTACAGGCTGCCGCCGGTGTCCGGCATCAGCCGCGACAGGGTTTGCGCGGTCAAGGTCAAGGCTTCGGCCGGGCTCAGGCAGTTCTGCAACAGGCTGCCGTAGCGGGTCAGTTCGGCCAGGTCGGCACTGTGGCGCTCCAACTGCGTCACGGTCTGGCGCAGGCGCAGGTTGGCCTCGTGGCCGTCGCGCTCGGCACGACCACGGCGGCGGATTTCGTGCAGCAGCATCCAGTACACATACGCCACCAATGCCACCCCCAGCGGAATGCCGAGCAAGGCCAGCGCGCGCAGGATGTTGGCGCTGCGCCGGCTGCTGCGGTCGCGTTCGGCCAGCAGGCGGCGCTCTTCCTCGACCAAGTGCCGGGCGCTTTCACCAATGCGACTGGAGGTACGGATGCTGGTCTCGTTGACCGCCGCCTGCGCCGCCGCAACCCCCTGCCGCTGGTAACGGCGCTGGTTCTCCTGCATTTGTGCCAGACGCTGCGTGGTCAGGGCCGCCAATGCTTTCACCCGTGCAGTCTGCTGCGGGTTGTCCTGCACCAGCAGTACCAAGCGCTCCAACTGCGGTTCTACCTGTGCGCGGCTGACCTGGTGTTGCGCCAACAAATCGACATTGCCGGTCAGCAAGTAACCCCAGTGCGCGGCTTCGGCGTCACGCAGGCGCGTCTCGACCGCACCCACCCCGGCAATCACTTCGTTGGTATGGCTTACCTGTGCGGCGTCGGCAATGAAATGCTGCGCGCCCAGCAACACGCCCACGCCGACGGCGGCAAAGACCAGAGCGGCCGCCGGCAAACCGAGACGATTGGCTAATTTCAGTCGTGGCATGAAAAAGCTGGCAATGGATGGGTTCAACCATACATGACGAAGCAAGCGGCATGCCACATGCGTGTCTGCAGCCGCATGCGGCCATTTTGCGACTGCCGTCTCATACCTGCCCAATTCCCGGCGCGGGGTGAGGAAACCACCGGCCCCGTCGCACACCCGGGTGTGCTCTTGCAGGGTTACAGCCAGCCCTTCTGCCGCGCCAGCCGATGCGCCTCGATGCGGTTGGCCACGCCGAGCTTGCCGATGCACTCGGACAGGTAGTTGCGCACGGTGCCGTGCGACAGACCCAGTTGTTCGGCAATCTCGTTGGCCGAACGACCCTCGCCGGCCAGCCGCAGCACCTGCCGCTCGCGGTCGTTGAGCGGGTCGGCCTCGGACCACGCTTCTACCGCCAGCTGCGGGTCGATGGCGCGGCCACCGCGATGCACTTGACGCAGCGCCTCGGCCAGCTTTTCCGCCGGCGCGTCCTTGAGCAGGTAGCCCTGCACGCCCGCATCCAGCGCACGGCGCAGGAAACCGCCACGGGCGAAGGTGGTGACGATCACCACTTTCGCTGCAAGGCCGTGGCGCTGCACGCGCTGGGCCAGTTCCAGCCCGGTCAGGCCGGGCATTTCGATGTCGGTGACGAGAATGTCCGGTTGCAGGCGTTGCAGGTCGCGCCATGCCGCTTCGCCATCGGCGGCGGCACCGACCACGTCGATGTCGGCTTCCAGGTTGAGCAGCGCCGACAAGGCACCGCGCACCATCGCCTGGTCCTCGGCCAGCAGGATGCGAATCATGCGCGCACCTCCAGCCCCTGCACATCGACACTCGGCGCCGCAGGAGCCGCCGGCACCTGCACATCGCCAAGCGGCACGGTCACCGTCAGGCGCGTGCCACCGCCGCGCGGCGAGTCGATCTGCAAGCTGCCGCCCAACGCTGCCACCCGTTCGCGCATGCCGGCCAGGCCGTTGCCACTGGCCGACACGCCGCCACGGCCATCGTCAGCCACGTACAGCACCACCGCATTGCCTTCGACCTGCAAGGCAATCATCGCCTCACTGGCCTGTGCGTGACGGGCGATGTTGGTCACCGCTTCGCGCAACACCATTGCCAGCCCGCACTCGATCCAGCCGGGCATGGCCGGCGGCGGCGCATGCCGCAGGTGCACGTGCGAGGACTCCAGCAGCAGGTGCGCCGAAGCGATTTCGGCAGCCATGTCGGCGGCGCGGAAGCCGGTGACCGCGCTGCGCACCTGCGCCAGCGCATCACGTGCAATCTGCTCGGCCTCGGCCAGTTCGTGCTGCGCACGCGCCGGGTCGCGCTCGAACAGCTTGCGCGATAGCTCCATCTTCAGCGTGATCAACGACAGCGTGTGCCCGAGCAGGTCATGCAAGTCACGGCCAATGCGCTCGCGCTCGGCGGTGGCGGCCAGCCGCCGCACTTCCTCGTGCGACAGACGCAGCGCCGCGTCCTTCTCGCTGCTGGCGCGCTCGACGTTGACGATCAGGCCGATGATGGTCGAGATCACCGGCACCCATACGATGGTCTGCCACGGGTAGCCGATCCACGAGGCCAAGGCGACGAACACCGCGTTGAGTACGGCCAGTTCCAGCAGATAGCGGGGGGTGCTGCGCGAGCGGCCGGTGCGCAGCATCACGCAGCCGAAGATGAAGTAGCTGATGCCGGAGGGGTAGCTGCGCAGCAGCACGAACGACAGCACGACCATCGCCATCGCATACAGCGGCGCGCTGCGCCTCGGCACCATCAGGGTCGCGGCATAGAGCAGCACGAACAGCGGGTACGACCACAGCGTTATCAGCATCCAACGCAGGGTGAAGCCACCGCTGAACAGCGGGGTGATGAACACCCATACCGTCCACAGCAGGTGCACGGCATCCAGCCACGGCCACTTGCCGAGCTTGAGGTTGTCGGCCACCACCGAATCGGCGGCAGGCTTGAGCCAGGCGGGAACGTGGCGATGATTCACGGACAGGTACCGGTTGCGTGTGCGGGCATGATGCCATCAGCCATGACGGCGCAGGCGCCACGCGGCGATGGCAAACACCGCCACGGAGAACACCACCAGCCACACTGCGTGCGGCCATGCGCTGCCCACGTCGAAACCCAGCGCCGTTTGCGCCAACGCATTGAGATGGAAGCTGGGCCACAACGGCGCGAGGTTGCGCACCAGCGGCGGCAGCATCGACAGCGGGAACCACAGGCCGGACATGAAGGCCATCGGCAGGTACAGCAAGTTGACCACGGCCGGCGCGCCGTGGCCCTTCACCAAGGTGCCTAGCAACAAGCCCAGTGCACAGAATGGCAGCGCACCGAAGATGCAGACCCCGGCCAATTGCAGCATCTGCACGGGGTGCAACTGCACATTCGCGAAGGCGATGGCCAGCGTTTGCAGCAGCCCGGCGATCAACGCGGCCATCAGCATCGCCATCACCATCTTGCCGAGCAGATACGCCGCCGGCGGCATCGGCATGGCGCGCTTGAGCGTGAGCAGGCCGTTGTCGCGCTCCAGCGCCAGCGACATGCCGAAACCGAACAGGCCCGGCGCCATCACCCCGAAGGTGGAATACGAGGCCAGCAGGAAACGTGGCGCGTCCGCCGAGTTGTGGCTGCCCAGCACCACGCCAAACATCAGGAAGAACACCGCCGGGAACAGCAGCGTGGGCAACAGGAACGACGGGCTGCGCAGGTAGCGCAGGCATTCGGCGCGGGTTTCCTGCACATAGGCCGCCAGCACGCGACGGCGCGGCATGGCGACGGGGAAGGACAGAGGTGAAATGTTCATCAGGCAGCCTCGCGCAGGTGGGGGGAAAGCGTCGCGTCATCACGGGTCAGGTCGCAGAACGCCTCGTCCAGACCGGCGGCCTGCACTTCCAGCGCCGACAACGCCGGGTCGGCATCGAGCAGGCGGCGCACCACCGCCTCCACGCTGTCGCTGGACAACTGCAACTGCGCGCCTTCGCGCTGTACCTGGCGCACGCCGGGCCACGCGGCCACGGCCTGCGCCTCCAGCGTGGACGTGCAGCGGATGCGGCGCGTGGCGACCCGCGCACGCAGTTCATCGACACTGCCATCGCTGACGATGCGCCCGCGCAGCAGAACGCAGACGCGGTCGGCCAGGTGCCCGGCTTCTTCCAGATAGTGCGTGGTCAACACCACCGCCGTGCCTTCATTGGCGAGCATGCGCACGCTGGCCCACAGCCGCTGCCGCGCCGGCAGGTCCAGGCCGACGGTGGGTTCGTCCAGAAACAGCAGGCGCGGACGCCCGCACACGGCGATGGCGAACTGCACGCGCCGCTGCTGGCCGCCGGACAACTTGCCGTAAGGGCGTTGCAGCAGATCCTCGATGCCGGCCAGTGCCGCACTTTCGGCCAACGGCCTCGGCGCGGGGTAATAACTGGCGGACAGGCGCAGCAGTTCGCCCACTTTCAAGGTTGGCGGCAATGCCGCGTCCTGCAACATCACCCCGATGTTGCGACGCGCGGCCACCTGCTGCGGGTCACGCCCGAACAGCCGCACCTGCCCGGCATCGGCGCGCAGCAACCCCAGCAGCAGGCCGATGCTGGTGGTCTTGCCCGCGCCATTGGGGCCGAGCAGGGCCAACACCTGCCCGGCCTGCAACTCCAGATCAATGCCGGCCAGGGCGTGCTGCGCGCCATAGCGCTTGTGCACGCCGCGCAAGCTTGCCACCACTTCGTTCATTGCCATCACCTCTCGTTCCGGGAATGGCGCCACCTTAGGGATGCACGCCGGGTGCAGGCAGTGCGCGCGGTCAGGCAAAGCAGGTGACACCTATCACCTGTGCCGCGCCGGGCCGCTGCCTAGAATTCGCTCCGTCACCGGCCAAGCCGCAATGGGCGGATTCGGTTACCTTCCGTCACTTCTTCCCGCCAACCCTGTCCTGTTGCCGATGAATACCTCTGCCGAATTGCTCAAGGAATTGCGTATCGACCGCTCGGCGGCCCCTTCGCCCGGCCCGTCCACGCCGCGCCGCTGGCTGTGGTGGGTGCTGGGCCTGCTGGTTGCGTTGGCGGTGGCGATCGTGGCCGGCATCGTCTTCAGCCGTGGCAAGCCGATAGTGGTGCAGACCGCACCGGTGGTCGCCATTGGCCAGGACAGCGCCAGCGCCTCGGTGCTGGACGCCAGTGGCTACGTCGTCGCCCGGCGCATGGCCACGGTGTCGGCCAAGATCACCGGCAAGGTGCGCGAGGTGATGATCGAGGAAGGCATGCGCGTGGAGGCCGGCCAGGTAATGGCCACGCTCGACCCGATCGACGCCAACGCCCAGCGCGCGCTCAACGCCGCCCAGCTCGACGCTGCACGCAGCCAGAGCGAAGGCCTGCAGGCGCAACTGCGGCAAGCCGAGGCCGATGCGCAACGCATGCAGCAGTTGGTGGGCCGGCAACTGGTGTCGCGCGCGCAATACGACCAGTCCGTGGCTCAGCGCGACAGCCTGCGCGCGCAGTTGGCCACCGCGCGCCACAACGCCAGGGTTGCGCAGGATGCGCTGGCCATTGCCGACCTTGGCGTGGACAACAACACCGTGCGTGCGCCGTTTGCCGGCGTGGTCACCGCCAAGGCCGCGCAGCCGGGCGAAATCGTCTCGCCGCTGTCGGCGGGCGGCGGCTTCACCCGCACCGGCATCGGCACCATCGTCGACATGGATTCGCTGGAGATCGAGGTGGAGGTCGGCGAGGCCTACATCGGCCGCGTGCAACCGAAGATGGCGGTGGAAGCGGTGCTCAACGCCTACCCGGACTGGAAGATTCCCGCCGAAGTGATCGCCATCATCCCCACTGCCGACCGTGGCAAGGCCACGGTGAAGGTGCGCGTGGCGTTGAAGGTGAAGGATGCGCGCATCGTGCCGGAGATGGGGGTGCGGGTGAGCTTCCTCGAAAAGCCGGTCGAGGCCGATGAGAAGAAGCCCGAGGGCGTGCGCGTGCCGGCTGCGGCGATTGTGTCGCGCGGGCAGGCGTCGGTGGCTTTCGTGGTTGGCGGCGATGACACCGTGCAGGCCAAGGTGGTGAAGGCCGGCATCGAGATGGGCAAGGACCGGCAGGTGCTGGAAGGCTTGTCGGCGGGGCAGACCGTGGTGGTGGAGCCGCCTGTGGCGCTGGAGGATGGCGACAAGGTGGTGGTGGCGGGAAAGTAACTCGGCTTTGACGCTTTGCGCCACCTTCTCCCGATGGGAGAAGGGAAAAAGAAGCCGCCTGCTGTTGCTGTTGCTGTTGCTGTTGCTGTTGCTCGTGATCTTGCTGTTGCTTTCCGGCTTTTGACTTACCGGGTTCCCTTCCGCAGCGACGGAGCCGACGGACAAGACCCCGCAAGGGGCGACGTGCATGGATGCACGTCGTTTTTCGACACGACAGGGATGTCGTGTCGAAAAATCCCGGCGGCGAAGTGAACCCCGCGCGCGGAGCGCGTGGGGCGCGGAGGCAGGGCGTGCTTTCTTTTGGCTACTTTTCTTTGCACGAGCAAAGAAAAGTGGCTCGCTTCCCTGAAAGGGGAGCGAAAGCCTTTGCTGTTACATCTGCTCTTCGCCTGGCAAGCAAAAGCTAATGGATGAGATCAAAGGCTTTCACTCCTGCTTCGCAGGAGCGAGTCACTTTTCTTTGCTTGTGCAAAGAAAAGTAACCAAAAGAAAGCACAGCCGGGCCGCGATCCGTCGGGCTACGCCCGCCGGTTCCCTGCGCTCCTCGCGGAACGAGGGGGCGGCGCACAACTCGCTGCGCTCAAACACGTGCGCCTCTTCGCCCCTCGTTCCACTGCGGTGCTCGGCTCGCTCTACGGCAGGGGAAGTCAAAAGCCTGAAAGCAAAAACAAGATCACCAGCAACTGCAAGAACAACAACAAACGCAACAGCAAGAACAATGGCAACTGCCCCCTGCGCCACGCGCAATGGAGGGAGAAAAGCCGAAACACATCAAACCCGCGACCGGACACCACCCATCGCATCCGCGACACCCCATCCACCGCAGAGGACCACCCATGACCGCCCTCGTCACCTTGCGCAACATCACCAAGACCTACCAGCGCGGCCCCGAACAGGTGCAGGTGCTGCACGGCATTGACCTCGACATAGAACGCGGCGACTTCGTCGCGCTGATGGGCCCCTCCGGCTCCGGCAAGACCACCCTGCTCAACCTGATCGGCGGGCTGGATACCCCCAGCGGCGGCGAAATCGCCATCGAGGGCCAACGCATCGACCAACTCGGCGCCGGCCAACTTTCCACCTGGCGCAGCCGCCACGTCGGTTTCGTGTTCCAGTTCTACAACCTGATGCCCATGCTCACCGCGCAGAAGAACGTCGAACTGCCGCTGCTGCTGACCAACCTGTCGGCCGGCGAACGCAAGCGCCGCGCACAGATCGCCCTGACCCTGGTGGGCCTGGCCGAACGCCGCGACCACCGCCCCAACGAACTGTCCGGCGGCCAGCAGCAGCGCGTGGCCATCGCCCGCGCCATCGTCTCCGACCCCACCTTCCTGATCTGCGACGAACCCACCGGCGACCTCGACCGCCAGAGCGCCGAGGAAGTGCTGGGCCTGCTGCAACTGCTCAACCGCGAGCACGGCAAGACCATCATCATGGTCACCCACGATCCAAAGGCCGCCGAGTACGCCACCCATACCGTGCACCTGGACAAGGGCGAGCTGGCCGACGCGCCGCTGGCCCACTGACGGAGATGCCGCGATGAAAAAACAACAGGACAAGCGTTTTTCACGGCGCAGCCGCCCGCAGGGTGGTGCACAGGGAGGTGCGCCATGAAATATTTCTCGCTGATATGGGCGCAGTTGTTCCGCAGCCGCACGCGCACGCTGCTGACCCTGCTGTCGGTGGTCGCCGCCTTCCTGCTGTTTGGAATGCTCGATTCGGTGCGCGTGGCCTTCACTTCCGGCGGCAGCGTGGAAGGCGCCAACCGGCTGATCGTGTCGTCCCGCCTGTCGATCACCCAATCGCTGCCGATCCGGCTGGAGCCGCAGGTGCAGCAAGTGCAAGGCGTGCGCGAGGTGACCTACGGCATGTGGTTCGGCGGCATCTACCAGGATCCGAAGAACTTCTTCCCGAACTTCTCGGTGGCCCCCAACTACTTCGACGTTTACAGCGAGTTGCAGGTGCCGCCCGAGCAGATCGAAGCCTTCCGCAGCACCCGCACCGGCGCCATCGTCGGCGAGACGCTGGCCAAGGAGTTCGGCTGGAAGATCGGCGACACCATCCCGTTGCAGGCCACCATCTTCCCGCGCAACGGCAGCAACGACTGGCCGCTGCAACTGGTGGGCATCTTCCGCTCGAAAGACCGCACGTTGGCCGCCAACGAGGAACGCCAGTTGATGATGAAC
The DNA here is from genome assembly GCA_034675465.1 of Stenotrophomonas sp. GTDB lineage: Bacteria > Pseudomonadota > Gammaproteobacteria > Xanthomonadales > Xanthomonadaceae > Stenotrophomonas. The sequence continues at coordinate 23,393 of JAUCDH010000019.1, forward strand.
TGGAAGTACTTCGACGAATCCAACGATTACATCAAGAACCAGGTGAGCTGGTTCACGGTGACGCTGGACAACCCCGACCACGCCTCGCGCGTGGCGCAGGCGATCGACGCCATTTCGGCCAACTCCGACCACGAGACCAAGAGCCAGACCGAATCGGCGTTCCAGCAGGCCTTCGTCAAGCAGTTCGCCGACATCGGCATGATCGTCACCTCGATCATGGGCGCGGTGTTCTTCACCCTGCTGCTGCTCACCGGCAACACCATGGCGCAGGCGGTGCGCGAGCGCATCCCGGAACTGGCCACGCTCAAGACGCTGGGCTTCAAGGACGGCACCGTGCTGGCGCTGGTGATGATCGAGTCGGTGCTGCTGATCGGGCTGGGCGGCGCCATCGGCATGGCGTTGGCGGCCGTTGCGCTGCCGGCCATGGCGCCGAAGACGATGGGCCTGCTGCCGCCCACCGTGCCGGTGCAGACATGGGTGGTGGGCATCGGCTTGATCGTGCTGATCGGCATCGTGGTCGGGCTGCTGCCGGCGCTGCGCGCCAAGCGGTTGAAGATCGTCGATGCGTTGGCCGGGCGCTAAGGGAGAACGAACATGAAGAAATTTTTCTCGAATGCACTGGTGCTGTTCCTGCTCACCATCGGCCTCGTCGCATGGATCGCGCTGCCGTGGATCGGCGTGTTGGTGGCCGTGGTGCTCATCGCGCTGTGGCTGGCCTTCACCCGCAGTGGCCGGCTGGCGCTGGCGGCCACCCGTATCGGCATCGCCAGCCTGCCGCAGCGCTGGGGTGCTTCGTCGGTGATCGTGGTCGGCATCGCCGGCGTGGTCGGCGTGCTGGTGGCGATGCTGGCGATGGGCGCGGGCTTCAAGGCCACGCTCGACAGCACCGGCGATGACACCACCGCCATTGTCCTGCGCGGCGGTTCGCAGGCCGAGACCAACTCGGTCATCACCCGCGCGCAGGTGCCGCTGCTCGGCACCCTGCCGGGCGTGGCGCGCGATGAACAGGGCCGGGCGCTGGTGTCGCCGGAGTTGTCGCAGGTGGTCAACCTCGTCTCCCGCTCCGACGGCACCGACGTCAACGCGCAGTTCCGTGGCGTCGGCGAGATGGCGTGGGCGGTGCACGACAAGGTGAAGATCACGCAGGGCCGAGCGTTCAAGCCGGGCCTGCGCGAGATCGTCGTCGGCCAGGGCGCGCAGGGCCAGTTCCGCGACATGGAAGTCGGCACGACCCTGACCCTCGGCAACCAGACGTGGACCGTGGTGGGCGCGTTCGCGGCCGGCGATGCGCACGACTCGGAGCTGTGGACCGACGCGCAGACGCTGGCAACCACCTACCAGCGCGGCGCGTACCAGTCGATCAGCGTGCGTACCGACGGCACGGCCGGCTTCGAGCAGTTCAAGGCCGCCGTCGCCGCCGACCCGCGCCTGAAGCTGGACGTGGAAACCACCCGCGCCTATTACCGCAAGCAGGGCGGCGGCTTGAACACGCTGATCAGCATCCTCGGCACGGTGATCGGCACGATCATGGCGATCGGCGCGGTGTTCGGCGCGCTCAACACCATGTACGCGGCGGTGGCCACGCGTGCGCGCGAGATCGCCACGATGCGCGCGATCGGCTTCCGCGGCCTGCCGGTGGTCACCGCGGTGATGCTGGAGACGATGCTGCTGGCGCTGCTCGGCGGCCTGCTCGGCTGCGCGGTGGCGTGGCTGCTGTTCAACGGCTACAGCGTTTCCACCATCGGCAGCAACTTCAGCGCGGTGGTGTTCAAGTTCCACGTCTCGCCGGAGCTACTGTGGAGCGGGTTGAAGTGGGCGCTGGGGATCGGTCTGGTCGGCGGCCTGTTCCCGGCACTGCGCGCGGCGCGGTTGCCGATCACCACGGCATTGCGCGAGACCTGATTCGCAAGACCGGTCGGCACGGCAGGCGGTGGGCCAAGGCCCACCCCATGCCATGGACCGTGGAGTGGGCCTTGCCCCCGGGCCCACTGGACGATGTCGATAGCGTCGTCCAATGACCGGGCCCCACGAATCCGGATCGTCCGGGGCGGCCGCTTGGCCGGCACCAACGGACACCGGGACAAGCATGCCTGCCGGCTAAAGCCTTTCCCCCGCCTGCCGATGTAATATGCGGAAACGTGGCGACGCGACGGGGAGATTGTTTCAGATGAATCAAAATGCCAGTGACGGCACCCTCTGCGCCTCCGGTCTGGACGCACTGGACCTCCCCACCTCAAGACCATGCTCGACGCTTCGGTCGATAGCATCCTGGTGATCGACGGGCACGGCTTGATCCGCGCCTACAACCAGGCGGTGCTGCGCGACTTCGGCTACGGCGGCGAAGAATTGCTCGGCCGCAACATCTCGATGCTGATGCCGCAGCCTTACCGCGAGCAGCACGACGGCTACCTGGAAAACTACCAGCGCACCGGCGAGCGCAAGATCATCGGCATCGGCCGCGAGGTCACCGGCCAACGCAAGGACGGCTCGCGATTCCCGCTGCACCTGAGCGTCGGCGAGTTTCGCTCCGATGGCGGCGGCGAGCGCTATTTCTTCGGCATCTGCCACGACATCAGCGAACACCATGCGCTGACCGAACGCATCCTGCACATGGCCACCTACGACAGCCTGACCGGTTGCATCAACCGGCACCAGATGGCGGTGCAGCTGGACCGCATCGCCGGCGCGCAGGTGCCGGCGGCGGTGCTGTTCATCGACCTGGACGGCTTCAAGGCGGTCAACGACAACCACGGCCATCCGGTCGGCGACCTGCTGCTGGAACAGGTTGCCCAACGCCTGCGCGGCGAACTGGGCGAAGACGACCTGCTCGGGCGCATGGGCGGCGACGAGTTCATCGTCGTGCTGCCGCACCAGCGTGGCGACGTGGCCGATGCTCGCCGCGTCGCCGAGGCGATGGCGCGGGCGCTGGATACGCCGTTCCAGATCCGGGACGCCACCGTGATGGTCGGCGCCAGCATCGGCATCAGCCTGTTTCCCGAACACGGCCACAGCGCCGAGGAGCTGATCCGCAGCGCCGACCTGGCGATGTACCACATCAAGGAAAGCCGCCGCGGACCCGGCGCCGACGACGATGGCGCGCAGCAGTCGGACCGCATCCACGTGTTCGACCAGCAACTGCGCGAGCGCTCGGCGCAGCGCCATGCCCTGCTCGTACGCCTGCAACAGGCGATGGCCGGCGACGAACTGGAGCTGTACTACCAGCCGCAGTTCGACCTGCCCACGCTGCGCCCGAGCGGACTGGAAGCACTGCTGCGCTGGCATGACGGCACGCGCATGGTGATGCCCGGCGAATTCATCCCGCTGGCGCACAAGAACGGCCTGATGCCGGCGTTGAACAGCTGGGTGCTGCGCCGCGCCTGCGCCGATGCCAGGGCACTGCTCGACGCCGGGCTGCTGGACATGCCGGTGGCGGTGAACGTCAGCGCGCATTCGGTCAACGACCTGTACTTCATCCAGCGCGTGGCCGATGCGCTGCGCGAGC
>JAUCDH010000020.1:0-7889 GCA_034675465.1 Stenotrophomonas sp.
ACCTTGGTGCGCGGTGGAGCTTCCCTGGTAAAACCCATCGCGCACCCAAGTGCGCTCCTACGGGAGCCAGCCGATCACGCCATTGGCCGCACGCAGTGCACTGGCGTAGCAGGCGGTGAGCAGGTAGCCACCGGTCGGGGGGCTTCCCAATCCAGCATTTCGCCGGCGCAGAACACGCCGGGCAGGGCGGGTTAGCATCAAATTGGCGTCCATCGCCTCCAGCCGCACGCCGCCGGCGGTGCTGATGGCCTCGCTCATCGGGCGCGGGCGCAGCAGGCGCAGCGGCAGGCGTTTGAGCGTGCGCGCCACCGCATCCAGGTCGTTGCCGGCGTCCTTGCCGAGTATTTCGAATACCAGCGCAGCCTTGGCCGCATCCACACCGGCGGCGCGGCGCAGGTGTTCACCGAAGCTGCGGCCTTTGCGCGGGCGTGCGAGGTCGGCGTGCAGGCGTTGCAGCTCGCGGCCGGGGACGAGGTCCAGTTCCAGCATCGCGTGGCCATCACGGTTGATCGCCTCGCGCAGATCGGCGGCGATGGCATAAATCACGCTGCCTTCGATGCCGTATTCGCTGGCCACGCATTCGCCTTGCAGTTCATGCGCAATGCCATGCGTGTCGCGCCAATGCGCGATTACCGGTTTGAGCGGACTGCCTGCATGGCGCTGGCGGAAGTGTTCGCTCCAGTCGATGTCGAAGCCGCAGTTAGCCGCTTGCAGGGATGCCACCTCGACCCCGCGTGTGCGCAGGATCTCCACCCAGCTGCCATCGGAGCCAAGCCGCCGCCAGCTGCCGCCGCCCAGTGCCAGCACTGTGGCGTCGGCCGGCACGGCGGTTTCGCCGGCGGCGGTCCGCATGCGCAGGCTGCCGTTGTCGTTCCAGCCCAGCCAATGGTGCTGGACGTGGGGAGCGCACGCCCTGTTCCTTCAGGCGCCGCACCCAGCCACGCAGCAGTGGCGCGGCCTTGCGGTCCAGTGGAAACACGCGCCCGGAACTGCCCACGTAAGTCTCCACGCCCCAACCCCTGCGCCCAGCGGCGCAGCGCGTCGGTGTTGAACCCGTCCAGCCAGCCGGCGACCGCCGCCTCACGCTCGCGGTAGCGGGCGTCGAACCCGGGACGCGGTTCGGAATGGGTGAGGTTCAGCCCGCCCTTGCCGGCGATCAGGAACTTGCGTCCCGGCGAGCCCTTGGCCTCGAACAGCTCGACTGCCAGTCCGGCCGCGCGCAGGCGTTCGGCGGCGAACAGCCCCGCGGGGCCGCCGCCGACCACCGCGACGCGCTTCGTCGCGGGGAGATTTTCAGCGGGGCTGGACATCGAGCAGTTCGACGTCGAACACCAGCGAGGAGCCGGCCGGGATCGGCCCGGGCGCCGGCGGTTGCCGTAGCCGTAGTCGGCCGGGATCATCAGCGTGCGCTTGCCTCCGACCTTCATGCCCTCGAAGCCTTCGTCCCAGCCGCGGATGACCTGCTTTTCGCCGAGGTTGAAGGTGAAAGGTTCGCTGCGGTCGAGCGAACTGTCGAATTTTTCGCCATGTTTGTCGGCGACACGCTCGTCGTACAACCAGCCGGTGTAATGCACGGTGATCTTGCTGCCGGCCACGGCTTCGGCACCGGTGCCGGGCAGCGTGTCGATGCGTTCGAATGCGGCGATGCTGCCACCCGGTGGCGGGCCGGGGGGGGTGCAGCCAGCGGGCAAGCAGGGACAGCAGCAGCGGGGCGAACAGACGGCGCATGACGGGCTCCGGATACGAATGTCCCCGCATCGCAATGTGCGGGGCGGATCGACAAAAACAGGGTGTGCAAGGGTAGCGCATTGCCAGCAGGTATCATTGCGACATGGCCAAACTGCTGCTCAATCTGCGCAACGTCGACGAGGACGAAAGCCGCGAGGTCGGCGAACTGCTCGACCGCAACGGTATCGACTTGTACCGCACCGAGCCCAGTCCGTGGGGCATTTCATTCGGCGGCATCTGGTTGCGTGAGCGCGACGACCACCCACGTGCCAAGGCGTTGATGGACGCCTACCAGCGCGAGCGCTCGCAACGCGTGCGCGCCGAGCGCGAGGCCGCATTGCGCGAAGGCACCGCCGAGACCTTCGGCTCGCTGTTCCGGCGCAGGCCGTTGTACGTGGTTGCGATGTTGCTGGGCAATGCTTGCCGCCGCGGCGTTGGTGCTGGTGCCGTTCGTGCTGTTGCGTGGGTGAGTGCGGGTAAAATGGCGGCATGATCGCCAACACCGCCGCCTACCACTTCGTTCCCATTGCCGATGCCGATGCGCTGGCCGCCCGCCGCTGGGGCGCGCGCAGGCATTGGAGCTGCGCGGTACCATCCTAGTCGCGGCCGAGGGCATCAACCTGTTCCTGGCCGGCAGCGCCGAGGGTATCGACACCTTCTATGGCGAATTGAAGGCCGATGCGCGCTTTGCCGGCATGCGGGTCAAGTACAGCCACAGCCACATGCAACCGTTTGCGCGGCTCAAGGCCAAGGTCAAGCCGGAAATCATCAGTTTTCGCCGCGACGACGGCCAGCCGCTGGACTACCCGCGCGCGCCAGCGGTGGCTCCGGCCGCGCTGCAACGCTGGTTGCGGCAGGGCATGACGATGCGGGCAAGCGCGTAGTGATGCTCGATACCCGCAACGAGCAGGAGTTTGCACACGGCACCTTCACCGGCGCGCTGACCTTGCCGATCGCCAAATTCACCGACCTGCCAGCAGCGCTGGAACCGCACCGTGCCGAATTGGCCGATGCCACCGTGGTCAGCTTCTGCACCGGTGGCATTCGCTGCGAGAAGGCGGCGCTGTGGATGCGCAACGACGGCATGGACAATGTGCTGCAGCTGGACGGCGGCATCCTCGGCTATTTCGAGGAGGTGGGCGGCGAAGGCTACGAGGGTCGCTGTTTCGTGTTCGACGAGCGTGTGGCGCTGGACCCGCAGCTGCAACCGCTGGTGGATGAGGAACGGGTTGCGTAGAGGCTGGGCTTGCCCCGGCCAAGCCTCCGCCGGGCACGGTGGCGGCTGCCGCCGAAAACCCGGATAATCTCGCAAAGCCGGTGGGGCGCCCCCGCCGGCTTTTTCCGTGTCCGGGCCTCGCCTGCGCCGGCTGCCCCCCGATGGGGCCGCCAACCGCGCAGGCGATAGCTCCGCCACGGTCTACCCATTCGCGGCCCCGATGGCTGCACACACTCAGGAGTTCACCCGTCATGGGTCAATCAGTTGTTGTTCTCGGCGCCCAGTGGGGCGATGAAGGCAAGGGCAAGATCGTCGATTTGCTGACCGAGGAAATCGGCGCGGTCGTGCGTTTCCAGGGCGGCCACAATGCCGGCCACACCTTGGTCATCAACGGCAAGAAGACCGTGCTGCACCTGATTCCGTCCGGCATCCTGCGCGACGACGCGCTGTGCTTGATCGGCAATGGCGTGGTGATTTCCCCGGCGGCGCTGCGCAAGGAGATCGAGGAGCTGGAAATGGCCGGCGTCGAAGTGCGTTCGCGCTTGAAGATTTCCCCGGCGGCGCCGCTGATCATGCCGTACCACATCGCGCTGGATCAGGCCCGCGAAAAGGCTGCCGGCGGCAAGGCCATTGGCACCACCGGCCGCGGCATCGGCCCGGCCTATGAAGACAAGGTGGCGCGCCGCGGCATTCGCATCGCCGACCTGCATTACCCGGAGCAACTGGCCGAAAAGCTGCGCACCGCGCTGGATTACCACAACTTTGTGCTGACCCAGTACCTGGGCGCGGAGCCGGTGGATTTCGACACCGTCCTTGCCGAGGCACTGGCGTTCGGCGAATACGTCGAGCCGATGAAGACCGACGTGGCCGGCTTATCTGCCATGACCTGCGCAAGCAGGGTAAGCGCGTGCTGTTCGAGGGCGCGCAGGGCTCGTTGCTGGACATCGACCACGGCACCTATCCCTACGTGACCTCCTCCAACACCACCGTTGGCGGCGCGCTGGCCGGTGCCGGCGTGGGTGCGGACGCGATCGATTACGTGCTGGGCATCGCCAAGGCCTATGCCACCCGCGTCGGCGGTGGCCCGTTCCCGACCGAATTGGACGATGAAATCGGCCAGGGCATCCGCGACCGCGGCGCGGAATACGGCGCCTCCACCGGCCGCCCGCGCCGCTGCGGTTGGATGGATATCGTTGCGCTCAAGCGCGCCGTGGTGATCAACGGCATCTCCGGGCTGTGCATCACCAAGCTCGACGTGCTCGACGGCATGGAGAAGCTGAAGGTCTGCATTGCCTACGAATACCGTGGCAAGCGCACCGAGTACGCGCCGCTGGACGCGCAGGGCTGGGAAGAATGCACCCCGGTGTATCTGGAGTTCCCGGGCTGGAGTGAGAACACCCACGGTGTCACCGAGTGGGACAAGCTGCCTGCCGCCGCCCGCGCCTACCTGCGCGCGCTGGAGGAACTGGCTGGTTGCCCGATCAGCATTGTCTCCACCGGGCCGGATCGCGACCACACGATGGTGCTGCAGGATCCGTGGGGCTGATGGCATAGCCCACGTTGCAGGAAGAAGCCCGGCATTGCCGGGCTTTTTCATGACGCACATCCATGTGCGTCACCTTTCGGGCGGCTTCGCCGTGAAAAACGGCTGTCCTGCCGTTTTTTCATGACGCGCATTCGTGTGCGTCACCTTTCGGGCGGCTTCGCCGTGAAAAACGGCTGTCCTGCCGTTTTTTCATGACGCGCATTCGTGTGCGTCACCTTTCGGGCGGCTTCGCCGTGAAAAACGGCTGTCCTGCCGTTTTTTCATGACGCGCATTCGTGTGCGTCACCCTTCGGGCGGCTTCGTCGTGAAAAACGGCTGTCCTGCCGTTTTTTCATGTCCGTCTGCGGGAAGGGGAGCGAACGGTGGTCGGCATACTGCATGAAGCAGGTTCGTACCCCACGGCTTCCCATGCGCATGGCAATCGGTGATGCTCCCGCATCGAAAGGAGGGTGGGATGGCGCACGAGCAACAAGGCAGCGCCAAGGCGGCTCCCGAAGCGCAGGGCGACGCGGCGGAGCGTGCCCAGCCAACCGGGCCGATCAACTGGTCGCCAATCCCGGACGTGGGCGCGGGCGAAAAAGTCGTGGGTACTCAACCTGTGGCGGCGTATCTGTCATGAGCCGACGCTGATGTTTTCCACCGCCTACGTGCTGGTAGCGTTTCTCGGGTTGTGGTCGAGCGCGTGGTTCTATCGCGGCTTCGGCATCGCCATCCTCGACTACCTGCAAGCCAGCGATTACCTGGTGGCGGGCCTGCGCAATCCCGCCTATGTGTTGATCTTCGCCAGCGGCGTATTGCTGGCCATGCTGGTGAGCTGGCCGGATACCCTGCGCCGACGCCACCCGGAATACATTGCGCACCTGCGCAGCCGGCGCTGGTGGGCGCGCGTTGTGTTCTATCCGTCGCGAATAATGACGTGGGAAGGGGTTGGCATTCACCCGGTCACCGGCATCAGCCTGGTGGTGGCGTACTTCATGTTCATGGGGGCCATGACCTACATGGAGACCAAGGGCGAACTGCTGCGCGAGAAAGGGCGCGGCACCCCGATTCGCGTGCAGATGCTCGGCGATGTTTCGCCGCTGCCCGGCGAGGCGCGCCTGCTTGGCACCAGCAGCGCCTTCGTTTATCTGTGGTGGCCGGCGCAGCAGCGGGCCGAAGCGGTGCCGATCACGTCGGTGCGGCTGTTGCAGACGGTGCCGAAAAAGCCGAAGCCCACGCCGAAGGCGGAGCCGCCCGCCGCACGTTGAGGTAGCGCAAGCGACAACCGGGGCCGGAGCGCTGGCTAGAATGCACAGCTTGCAACGCCGCCGAATCTTGCCACCCGATGCGTATTGACCCTGCCGAAATCGAAGCCCTGTTCGACGCCATCCCCAGCGTACTGTTCTTCGCCAAGGACAACGAGGGCCGCTACAGCCACGTCAACATGACGATGATGCAACGCCTTGGCGTGAAGTCGCGCGGCGAGGTGATCGGCAAGCGCGCCGACGAGCTGTACCCGCTCGGCATGAGCGAGGCCTACGTCGCGCAGGACGCGCGCGTGCTGGCCGGCGAGGTGATCGAAAACGTGATGGAGCTGCAACTGTTCGCCAACCGCCAGCCAGGCTGGTGCCTGACCTGCAAACGGCCGATCATCGAGAACGGCAAGGTGGTCGGGCTGATTGGCATTTCCCGCGACCTGGGCCAGCGCGGCGGGCTGGAATCGCAGTACGAGCCGCTGCGGCTGGCGCTGGAGTACCTCAATACGCACTACGCCGAAAACGTGCGCATGCAGACCCTGCTGGATATCACCGGGTTTTCGCTGTCCAAGCTGGAGCGCAGTTTCCGCAAGGTGTTCCAGATGACGCCGCAGCAGGTGCTCACGCGCCTGCGCATCCAGATCGCGTTGCACCTGCTGCACGGCGATGACAGCGTGGCCAGCATCGGCCAGGCCTGCGGCTTCACCGACCAGAGCGCGTTCACCCGCAAGTTCAAGGCCGAGGTGGGCATGGCCCCGCGACAGTACCGGGCGATGATCGCCGCGCGGGCACAAGCTGATGCAGAACTGATGGGCCGCTGAGGCGCATTGTTCGGCGTGTGGGTCGTCATTGCCCCCAAAAACACCAACGCCCCTGACGGGGCGTTGGTGTGTTCTGGTCGGTCAAACCGCTTTTACACAGACTGTTGCGCGGGCCGTTTCCGTTGCTCCACGGCCGTCGCCGGATCAGGCTTCGGCGTCTTCCTTGTACGCATCCACCGGGATGCAGGCGCACATGATGTTCTTGTCGCCATACACGTTGTCCACGCGCGCCACCGGCGGCCAGTATTTGGACTGCTTCAGTGATGGCAGCGGGAAGGCGGCCAGTTCGCGCGGGTAGGTGTGGGCCCACTCGCTGGCCGAAACCACGCCGGCGGTGTGCGGGGCGTTCTTCAACGGGTTGTCCCTCACGGTCCAGCTTGCCGTCCTCGATGGCCTGGATTTCGCTGCGGATCTGGATCATCGCGTCGATGAAGCGATCCAGTTCGTGCTGCGATTCGCTCTCGGTCGGCTCGACCATCAGCGTGCCGGCGACCGGGAAACTCAGGGTCGGGGCATGGAAGCCGAAGTCGATCAGGCGCTTGGCCACGTCCTCGGCACCGATGCCGGAGGTCTTTTCCAGCGGGCGCACGTCGAGGATGCACTCATGCGCCACCAGCCCGTTGCGGCCGGTGTAGAGCGTCTTGTAGTGCGGGGCCAGGCGCTTGGCGATGTAGTTGGCGTTGAGCAGGGCGACCTGGGTGGCCTTGCGCAGGCCGGCCGCGCCCATCAGTGCGATGTACATCCAGCTGATCGGCAGGATCGAGGCGCTGCCGAAGGTGGCCGCGCTGACCATCGCGCCGTTGCCGGTGCCTTCCGTGCGCACGCCGTCCTTGCCCAGCGCGCCGGGCAGGAATGGTGCCAGGTGCGATTTCACCGCGCACGGGCCGACGCCCGGGCCGCCGCCACCGTGCGGGATGCAGAAGGTCTTGTGCAGGTTCAGGTGTGACACGTCCGAGCCCCACTTGCCGGGCTTGGCGACGCCGACCAGCGCGTTCATGTTGGCGCCGTCGGTATAAACTTGGCCGCCGTGCCGGTGCACGATCTCGCAGATCTCGACCACGTCCTCCTCGAACACGCCGTGGGTGGACGGGTAGGTCATCATGATCGCGGCGAGGTTGGACGAATGCTTCTCGGCCTGCGCGCGGATGTCGGCAACATCAACGTTGCCGTTGGCGTCGCACTTGGTCACCACCACCTTCATGCCGCACATCTGCGCGCTGGCCGGGTTGGTGCCGTGCGCGGATTCGGGGATCAGGCAGATGTCGCGGTGGCTCTCGCCGCGCGAGGCGTGGTACGCACGGATCGCCAGCAGGCCGGCGTATTCGCCCTGCGCGCCAGAGTTG
>JAUCDH010000021.1:0-55542 GCA_034675465.1 Stenotrophomonas sp.
TTCTGGCCGGCATCGGCGGCGGCACGATGTTGCAGCTTGACCGCGCCCGCGGCGCGCACCCGGAAGCAGCGGTGGAAGGCGTGCGCTCGGTGCTCAAAGTGCTGGTGATCTTCGCCCTGACCACGCCGTTCTTCTCGCTGTTTCTCTAGAAGGCCTCGACGTGGGTGTTGCAGGGCCAACAGATGTCCATGCCCACGTGGTTCACCGCCTCGCAGATGCAGGCGTTGAATCCGTTGCTGGTGATGATCCTGATTCCGTTCAACAACCTCGTGCTGTACCCGGCGCTGCGCAAATTCGGCTGGGAGCCGACCGCGCTGCGGCGCATGACCGCCGGCATCGCCTTCAGTGGCATGGCGTGGATCGTGGTGGGCGGCATCCAGGTGGTGATGGATGGCGGCAACGCCATGTCGATCTTCTGGCAGGTGTTGCCGTATGCACTGCTGACCTTCGGCGAGGTGTTGGTGTCGGCCACCGGGCTGGAGTTCGCTTACAGCCAGGCCCCGGTGTTGATGAAGGGCGTGGTGATGAGCTTCTGGAACCTGACCACCACCATCGGCAACCTGTGGGTGCTGCTGTCCAACGCGGCGGTGCGCAACCACGCGGTGACCGACCGCATCGCCAGCACCGGCCTCAGCGAAGCCGCGTTCCTGATGTTCTTCTTCGCCGGTTTCGCCTTCGTTGCGGCATTGGCGTTCGGCCTGTACGCGCGGCGCTCACCGGTGATGGTGCGATAACTACCGTGCCGCCCTGAGAATCCGTGAAATGACCCCGATCAACCTGCTGCTGGTCGCCCTTACCGCCATCGTCTCGTGGGTGGCGTTCAACAACCGCAAGCTGGCCGACCGGCTGGCGGTGGTGGCCACCGGCCATCGACCGCCACCGTCAGTATGACCGGCTGCTGACCTATGGCTTCGTGCACGCCGACATCGGCCACCTGGCCTTCAACATGATCACGCTGTTTTTTTTCGGCGGCGCGATCGAGAAAGTGATGACCGCGCGCACCGGCAGCATGTTGACCTACCCGCTGTTCTACCTGGCGGCGCTGGCGGTCTCGATCCTGCCCAGCTACCTGAAGAACCAGAAGAACCCGAACTACGTGAGCCTGGGCGCGTCCGGCGCGGTGTCGGTGGTGCTGTTCGCCTTCATCCTGCTGTCGCCGTGGACGATCATCCTGGTGATGTTCATTCCCGCCCCGGCCATCCTCTACGCCGTGTTCTACGTCGGCTACAGCATCTGGATGGACCGGAAGGGCAGCGATAACGTCAACCACAGCGCGCACCTGGCCGGCGCCGCGTTCGGCGTGATGTTCATGTTGTTCATGGAGCCGCAGGTGTTGAACACCTTCATCGAGCAGGTGATGCACCCGCGCTTCGGGCGTTGACCGACGCAAGGTCGCAGCCGGAGTTTTGCCGGGTTTCAGGCCGGGTAGGAGGCCACCAGCCGCGCATGCACTTCTTGTTCGATCTTCTCAAACTCCTGCAGCTGTCAATGTCGCCGGCAAGGGCAAGCTGGAACAAACCTTCCAGCAGCAGGGCGTCGTGATTGTTGGGCGGGGAAGGGCAAGGCGTGGAGCGGTGCGGGCATGCGAAGAATGATTGGTGGTACGCGCTGCCTGTTCAGGCAAAAAACATGCCATCCAGCATGCTTTCGGCAGGCCATGGTTTCGTACGGCATGCGCGATGCCGCGCGTCGAAAAGTGAATGTGCAGTGGCGGGTGTACATGTCGTTTCACGTCATGCCGCTGATGGCGAGGCACAATCCGTGTTCATTCCGAGGAATCCCGTCATGTCCGCTTCCAGCGCTGCGCTTCCGCCCGTCACCCATGCCCCGGCCGAGTTCGCGTTTCCTGCTCAACGTCGATGGCTTTGATGCGGTGGTCGAAATACGAATCCCGCGACGGCGTGATGACCATTACCCACACCCGCGTGCCCGAGGCCATCGGCGGTCGTGGCATTGCCGCACACTTGGGTGCGTGCGGCGCTGGACCATGTGCGCGCGGAAGGGCTGAAGGTGGTGCCCGCATGCAGCTATGTCGCCGTATTCATGCAGCGGCATGGAGAATATGCGGGCCGTGGGAATAATTCGGCTGCAACGCGCTGCCGCTTTCGGAGGCCGGCGCCCACTTTCAGGAAAACGAACGGCATGAACAGGTTGGGGCAAGGTGCGGGTTTTACGGTGGCGGTATTGCTGCTCTGGCATTGGCCGGTTGCGGGAAACAACCCGCCGGCACGCCGGATGCCGTGCCTGGTGCAACGGATGCAGCCACGCCCATGGAGGAAGCGCCGGCCGCCACCGAGCTGCACGACGTCATCGAGAACAACCCCCGCTACGTGCTGGGCATCGGCTACCCACCGACGATCAACACGTACCCGGCACTGGCGCGTGAGCTGGGTGCTTATGCCGACCAGGCCAAGGCCGAGCTGCTGAAGGCGGTCGATGAGCTGGGGAATCCACCAACCGCGTGCGCCCTACGAGCTTTTGCTGGCGTTCGACCTGCTGGTGGATACGTCACAAGTGGTCGCGGTGTCGGGTGAAGGCAGCAGCTATACCGGCGGCGCGCACGGGCAGCCACTGGTGTCGCGTTTCGTCTGGTTGCCGCAGAAAGAGCGGATGCTGACCGCACAGGCATTGATCGATTCGCCAAAGGGCTGGCAGGCCATCAGCGACTACACCGGCGACAAGCTGCTGGAACAGGCGATGGTCCGCGCCCAAGGCGAGGACATGGCGCCGGAGGAACAGCAGGCACAGGTGCGCAACCTGTCGAAGATGATCGATGCCGGTACCGCGCCCAAGGCGGAAAACTTCGCCGAGTTCCAGCCGGTGGTCGATGCGAACGGCCACATCACCGCGCTGCGCTTCGTGTTCCCGCCGTATCAGGTGGGCCCATATTCGGACGGCACCCAGACCGTCGATGTGCCGGCGGCGGTGTTGCTGCCGCATGTGGCGGCCGAGTACCGGAAATTGTTCGCGCAGCCTTGATGCCGACAACCGCCGGCAGGGTTTGCGTGCCTTGCCGGCGGAGGGTAATTTCGATCGCGTACTTGCCTGAAGGATGAGCGCTCGTGTTGCGATTGGCGGACTTGAAGGTGGTTCTGCAAAACCCGGAGTTTGAAGCAGTTCATTGATGACACATGGAAGGTGCTGGAAGGATTCTGCGATCAGAAAGCCGTATTGCCGCCTGAAAAGGCGATGCCGCGCAAGGAGCTTTCATTCCACGAGCAGGTGAAGTTCCTCGGCTACCTGCGTTGGCTGGCCGAGCAGTTGCCGGGGGAGATTCTCGAAATCGGCGTATGGAAGGGAAAGTCGAGCGCCTTCATGAGCCGGGTTTGCGGCAAGCGGCGCCGCGTCATCGGCATTGACCCGATGGCGTTGCCGAATCAGGTTGAGGAGTTGGGCTTCTACCACGAGCGGATATTCCCCGAAGTGGTGCTGGTGCAGGGTTTTTCCGAGGCCGCTTACTGGCATGTGATGACCCAACTGGAGCCGACGACAGCCATCCTGCATATCGATGGCGGCCATGCCGGCCGCAATGTCCTGCTGGATTTCCTGTTGTATGGCCCTACCGTCGTCAACGGTGGTTTCGTCGTCTTCGACGACTATGGTGATCATCGGAATTCCCCGGAGGTGGGGCCGGCTGTCGATCTGTTGCGGGTAGGCGGCTACTTCAACGGGTTCGACGTCATCGGGGTGGTGCCGGGTTACGAGAACAGCTACCTGATCCAGAAACGCTGACCTGCTTTTTTCGGTGCATCGCCTCAGAAAAAAATCGCCCGGCCAAAAGCCGGGCGATTTCGTTCCTGCGGTGCTGCGCCAGGCTTACTTGCCGGCTTCGGCGCTGCTCAGGCCGCGCTTTTCCAGCAGCGGCTCGATCTGCGGATCGTGGCCGGCGAAGTTGCGGAACAACTCCATCGCATCGGCGCTGCCGCCACGCGACAACAACGTCTGGCGGAAGCGGTCACCGTTGGCGCGGCTCAGGCCGCCGTGGTCGCGGAACCACTTCTGGGTGTTGGCATCAAGCACCTCCGACCAGATGTAGGCGTAGTAGCCGGCCGAGTAGCCGCCCATGATGTGGCTGAAGTAGGTGGTGCGGTAACGCGGCGGCACCGGCGCGTAATAGATGCCGTCCTTCTCCAGCGCAGTACGCTCGAACTTGATCACGTCCTGCGGGGCCGGCACTTGGCCGACGCCGATCTGGTGCCAGCTCTGGTCAAGCATCGCCGCGCCCAGATATTCGGTGGTGGCAAAACCCTGGTCGAACTTGGCCGCGGCGATCACCTTGTCCAGCAGCGCCTGCGGCATCGCCGAACCGCTCTGGTAGTGCTTGGCGTAGTTGGCGAGGATGCTCGGCTCGTCGGCCCACATTTCGTTGACCTGCGAGGGGAACTCGACGAAGTCGCGCGGCACCGCGGTGCCCGAGAAGTAGGGGTACTTCACGTTCGAGAACATGCCGTGCAGGGCGTGGCCGAACTCGTGGAAGGTGGTGGTCACTTCATCCCATGTCAGCAGGGTCGGCTTGCCGGCCGGCGGCTTGGGGATGTTCAGGTGATTGGCGACCACCGGCTTGTTGCCGGTCAGCGCCGACTGCGAAACGTAGGCGTTCATCCATGCGCCGCCACGTTTTGACTGGCGCGCGTACGGGTCGAAGATGAAGATGGCCAGCTGGCTGCCATCGGCGTCGAACACGTCATAGACGCTGACGTCCTCGTGATAGACCGGCAGGTCGGTGCGCTGCTTGAACGTCAGGCCGAATTCCTTGCCGGCGGCGAAGAACACGCCGTTTTCCAGCACGCTCTTCAATTCAAGGTAGGGCTTGAGTTGCGATTCGTCGAAGTCGTACTTGGCTTGGCGCACCTTCTCGGTATAGAAGGCCCAGTCCCACGGTTGCAGTTCGAAACTCGGCTTGCCCGCGGCCTTCTGCTCGGCATCGATCATCGCCTGCAAGTCGGCGGCCTCACGCTTGGCGTTGGCGACTGCGGCCGGGGCCAGCTGGCCGAGCATGGCGTTGACCGCCTCGGGAGTCTTGGCGGTCTGGTTGCCCAAACCGTAGGCGGCGAAGTTGGCGAAGCCCATCAGCGCGGCCTTCTCGGCGCGCAGGGTCATGATGCGTGCGACCAACGCGGTGTTGTCGTATTCGCCGCCCTTGCTGCCGCGCGCCACCGAGGTTTCGTGGATCTTCTGCCGCAGTTCGCGGTTGGTCAGGCTGCTCAATGCCGGCTGGCCGGTGGTGTTGAGCAGGGCGATGACGTACTTGCCGGGAAGCGACCGCGCCTTGGCGGCTTCGGCGGCGGCGGCAACTTGCTCGGCGGACAGGCCATCCAGCTGCTTCACGTCATCGACGACGATGTAGGACGCGTTGACCTCGGCCAGCACGTTCTGGCTGAACTTGGTGCCGAGGTTGGCCAGCTCGGCGTTGATCCCGCGCAGTTTGGCCTTGTCGGCGTCGGACAGCTTTGCGCCGGAGCGGACGAAGTTGTCGTGGTATTTCTCGACCAGACGCACGCCCTCGGCATCCAGCCCCAGCGTGTCGCGCTTGTCATACAGCGTCTTGATGCGCTCGAACAGCTTGCCATTGAGGTTGATGGCGTCGCCATGCGCGGCGAACCTGGCCGAGTAGTCGGCCTGCAGCTGCTTGCGCGTGTCGTTGGTGTCCGCGCCGATCAGCGCGAAGAACACGGTGGTGGCGCGGTCGAGTACGGCGCCGCTGTTCTCCAGCGCAATCAGGGTGTTCTCGAAGGTGGGCGCGGCCTTGTTGTTGGCAATGGCGTCCACTTCCTTGAGCTGCTGCACCATGCCGGCGTCGAAGGCCGGGGCGAAGTCGCTGTCCTTGATCTTGTCGAACTGCGGGTAATGCAGCGGCAGCGGGCTTTCGGCGAAGAACGGGTTGGCCTGCGTGGCGGCCTGTTGGGTGGCGGCTTCGGCGGGCAGTGTGTAGGCCGGCAGGGTCAAGCCCAGGCTGGCGGCAAGGGCGAGTGCGAGACGGGTGTTCAAGGCAAAAGCTCCGGTAAAGGCTGAATCCGCAGGTTAACCCGGCCGACGGGGTTTCCGGGTGTGTCGAAGGACATGGTTGCCCGCGCGGCCTGCCATGACCTGCGCCTTCGATTTCCAGACCACCGCATTGGATGGCCAGTTGCTGGATTTGGCCGGTTTCCGCGGCCGTGTGTTGCTGCTGGTCAACACCGCCTCGCGCTGCGGCTTCACCCCGCAATACGAGGGTCTGGAGCGGTTGTGGCGCGAATACGGGCCGCACGGGCTGGTGGTGCTGGGCTTTCCCTGCGACCAGTTCGGTCATCAGGAGCCGGGCGATGCCGACGAAATCGGGTCATTTTGTGCGCTGAACTACGGCGTGAGCTTCCCGATGTCGGCCAAGGTGAAGGTCAATGGCGCCGATGCGCATCCCTTGTGGCGGTGGCTGCAGCGCGAAAAACGCGGCACGCTGGGCATCGCCGCGATCAAGTGGAACTTCAGCAAGTTCCTGGTTGGCCGCGACGGGCAGGTGATCGCGCGTTATGCGCCGACGGTGCGCCCGGAGGCGCTGGAGGGCGATATCCGGGCAGCACTTGCGTAGGGCGAGGCCTGCTGCACTCGGGCAGGTGCAGGAATGACGGGCCGTCCTCGGGAATGCCCCTGCGGAACAAACACTGCGCCCAGGGTGCTGGTTACTTCTCGACGAAGGCGCGCTCGAACACGTAATGCCCCGGCGAGCCGATGCGCGGGGAGACTTCGAAGCCGCGTGCATCCAGCACCACGCGCAGGTCGGCCAGCATCTGCGGGCTGCCGCAGATCATGAAGCGGTCGTTGGCCGGGTCGAATGCGGGCAGGCCCAGCATGGCCGGCATTTCACCGCTTTCCATCAGCGTGGTCAGGCGGCCGTGGTTGCGGAACGGCTCGCGGCTGACTACCGGGTAATACAGCAGTTTGCCGCGCACGATATCGCCGAGGATTTCGTCCTCGAACAGTTCCTTCTCGAAATAGTCGCGGTAGGCGAGGTCTTTTTCGAGGCGTACGCCATGGCAGACGATGACCTTCTCGAAACGCTCGTAGGTTTCCGGGTCCTTGATGATGCTCAACCACGGCGCCAGCCCGGTGCCTGTGCCGAGCAGGTACAGGTGTTTGCCCGGGTGCAGGTCGCTGATGAGCAAGGTGCCGGTGGGCTTCTTGCCGACCACCAGTGTGTCGCCGGGCTTGAGGTGTTGCAGGCGCGAGGTCAGCGGGCCGTCCTGCACCTTGATGCTGAAGAAGTGCAGGCGCTCTTCCCAGTTGGCGCTGGCGATGGAGTAGGCGCGCAGCAGCGGGCGCGCGCCTTCGTTTTCCAGGCCGATCATCACGAACTGGCCGTTTTCGAAACGGAAGCTGCTGTCGCGGGTGGTGGAGAAGCTGAAGTAGGCGTCCGTCCAGTGGTGGACGTCGAGCACGGTTTCGGTGCCGTAAGCGGAAGACATGCCGGGATTCGTGGGGGTGGCGATAAACCCGTGCATTCTAGCAAAACCGGTCGCCGCGACCGGGATGCGACGGTTTGTCGCGGGTGGTGATTCCTGCTTGTGGGAGCGAGCTTTGCTCGCGATGGGGCTTTTCCTTCTCCCTCCGGGAGAAGGTGCCCCGAAGGGGCGGATGAGTGTTCGGGCGAAGCTTCGTGCAGTTGAACATTGCGAGGGCTTCGCCCCGTACCCTCACCCCAACCCCTCTCCCGGAGGGAGATGGGCTTTTAAGCTAGCGGTAGCCGGCGGCCTGCAACTCGAACAACTCGGCGTAGCGCCCCCCTTCTTCCACCAACTGCGCATGGGTGCCGCTGGCCTCGATGCGGCCGTCGGCCAGCACCAGGATGCGGTCGGCCATGCGCACCGACGAGAAACGGTGCGAAATCAATACGGCGGTGCGGTTATCGGACAGCTCCTTGAAGCGCTGGAACACCTCGAACTCGGCGCGCGCGTCCAGCGCGGCGGTGGGTTCGTCGAGGATCATCACCTGCGCATCGCGCATGTAGGCGCGGGCGATGGCGATCTTCTGCCATTGGCCGCCGGACAGGTCCACGCCGGTCTTGAAGCGGCGGCCGATCAGTTGTTCGTAACCATCGGGCAGGGCTTCGATCACCTCGTCGGCCAGCGCCCGGTGCGCGGCGTCGCGGATGCGCGCGTCATCGTGCATGGCCTCGACCAGACCGACGCCGATGTTCTCGCCGGCGCTGAGGTGGTAGCGCACGAAGTCCTGGAAGATCACGCCCATGTTGGCGCGCAGGTCGTCCAGGTCGTAGTCGCGCAGGTCGTGGCCATCGAGCAGGATGCGGCCTTCGTCCGGGTCGTACAGCCGTGCCAGTAGCTTGACCAGGGTGGTCTTGCCGGCGCCGTTTTCGCCGACCAGCGCGATGACTTCGCCGGCCTCCAGCGTGAAATCGAGATGGCGCACCGCCCAGCGCTCGGCGTCCGGGTAGCGGAAACCGACGTTCTCGAACACGAAGCCCTTGCGGATCGGCCGCGGCACCGGCAGCGCGTCCGGACGCGAGCGGATTTCCGGTTCGATGGCGAAGAACGAGAACAAATCGTCCAGGTACAGCGCCTGCCCGGCCACCTGCGAGAAGCCGGTGAGCAGGCCTTCCAGCAGCTGCCGCAAACGCAGGAAGCTGCCGGACAAAAAGGTGAGGTCACCGATGCTGAAATCGCCGCGTATCGTGCGCCATGCGATATAGGCATAGGCGGCGTAATAGCCCAGCGTACCCAGCGCCGCCAACAGCGCGCCCCAGAACGCACGCTTGCGCGCCAGCGTGCGGTTGGCGCGGTAGAAGCGCTCGGCCAGCAGCTTGTAGCGTTCGATCAGGAAACGATGGAGGTTGAATATCTTCACCTCCTTGGCGGTTTCCACGCTGGCGCCCACCTGACGCAGGTAGTCGAGTTGGCGGCGCTCGGGCGTCCAGCTGTGGTTGAGCGAATAGCCGAGCGTGTTGAAATGCGATTCGCCGATGAACGCCGGCACCAACGCCACCGCCAGCAGCGCCATCAACCACGGCGCGTAGGCGACCAGCCCGGCGGCGAAGCTGATGACAGTGATGGCGTCCTGCACCTGCCCGAACAGCTGCCCCATCAGGTTCATCCGGCCCATCGTCTGGCGCCGCGCGCGGTCGAGCTTGTCCTGCAGGTCGGGGTCCTCGAAGTCCTCCAGGTCCAGCTCGGCGGCGTGTTCCATCAGGCGCACGCTGGTGGCGTTGGTGAACAGTTCGGACAGCAGCGCGTCGGCGTAGTTGACCAGCCGGCCCAGCAGGTCCGAGCCGATGGCGATGCCCAGCTCCAGCGCCAGCAGTTGCAGCAGGGTGTCGAGCTGGCCGCCGGCCAGCGCCTCGCGCAGTGGCGGCATGCCGCCGTTGCCGGCCAGGTGGACGGCCTCGTCGATGATCAGCTTGCCCACGTACAGCATCGCCACCGGCAGCAGGGCGCGCAGCAGGCGCAGGCCGAGGCTGGCCAGGGTCAGCAGGCGGCTGGTCCGCCATATCTGGCGCAGGAACGGCGGCAGGTTGCGCAGTGCATCCATGCGTTCGCGCAGGCTGGGACGGGCGGGGGATGCTGGGGACATGCGGGGCATTGTGCCGCGTCTGCCGTTGCAGGAGCGACGCGAGTCGCGATGGGCTTTACCGGCAATGCCTCATCGCGACTCGCGTCGCTCCTGCGGAGTCGTCAGCGCATCGGTCCCGGCGGCTCGCCATCGCCGCCGGATTGCAGCGCCACCGGCAGGTGCCAGCCGTAACGCAGCGCCATCATTCGCAGGCCGAAGCACAGCCCGGCGCCGGCCAGCACGCAGGGCAGGGCGGGCCATTGCAGCCAGTGGCCGACGGCGACCACCGCGGCGCCGGCCAGTGCGGCGATCGCGTACAGCTCGGCGCGCAGCACCAGCGGCACCTGCGCCAGCAGCACGTCGCGGGCGATGCCGCCGCCGATGCCGGTGAGCATGCCCATCGCCGCGGCCATCGGCGGGGCCAGCCCGAAGGCCAGCGCCTTCTGCGTGCCGGCCACGGCGAATACCGCCAGGCCGAGGGCGTCGAACATGCGCACAGGGTTGTGCAGGCGCTCGATCTGCGGACTCCAGAAGAAGGTGACGATGCCGGCCGTCAGCGAAATGGCGGGGTAACGCCAGTCGCTCAATGCCGCCACCGGGGTGGCGCCGATCAGCACGTCGCGGGTCATGCCGCCGGCACTGGCGGCGGCGAAGGACAGCACCAGCACGCCGAATAGGTCCAGCCGGCGGCGCACGCCCATCATCGCGCCGGACAGGGCGAAGACGAAGGTGCCGATGAGGTCGAGGATCAGGACGGGCGTGTTCATGGTGGCGATTGTGCCTGCCCGACGCCGGCCATTGCCATTGGCTATCGATGCGATGAATCCGTTGCAGGGCGCGGGATTGCGCGCAGGAGTAGAATGGCGCGGTTTTCCCCACAGCAAGCCGAGCCAAGCCCGCCGTGAGCCAGCCCAACGCCAACCGTGACCCTAACCTGCCGGTTTCGATCAAGCAGGAAGGCCCGCCCCCAGTCCATCGCCGATGCGTTGCAGTACATCTCGTACTACCACCCGGTCGATTACATCAAGAGCCTCACCAAAGCTTACGAGCGCGAGGAGTCGCCGGCCGCCAAGGAGGCGATGGCGCAGATCCTGATCAACTCGCGCATGTGCGCCGAAGGCCACCGCCCGATCTGCCAGGACACCGGCATCGTCACCGTGTTCCTCGAAATCGGCATGAACGTGCGCTGGGACGACGCCACGATGGGCGTCGAGGACATGGCCAATGAAGGCATCCGTCGCGCCTACAACTACCCGGACAACAAGCTGCGCGCCTCGGTGCTGGCCGACCCGGCGGGCAAGCGCACCAATACCCGTGACAACACGCCGGGCGTGGTCAACGTAAAGGTGGTGCCGGGCAATACCGTTGAAGTCATCGTCGCGGCCAAGGGCGGCGGCTCGGAGGCGAAGTCGAAGTTCGCCATGCTCAACCCGTCCGATTCCATCGTCGATTGGGTGCTCAAGACCGTGCCGACGATGGGCGCGGGCTGGTGCCCGCCGGGCATGCTCGGCATCGGCATCGGCGGCACCGCCGAGAAGGCGATGCTGTTGGCCAAGGAGGCGCTGATGGAGGAAATCGACATCAACGAACTCAAGGCGCGCGGCCCGTCCAACCGCATCGAGGAACTGCGCATCGAGCTGCACGACAAGGTCAACGCGCTGGGCATCGGCGCGCAGGGCCTGGGCGGCCTGACCACGGTGCTGGACGTCAAGATCAAGGACTACCCGACCCATGCCGCCAACCTGCCGGTGGCGATGATCCCCAACTGCGCCGCCACTCGCCATGCGCATTTCACGCTGGACGGCAGCGGTCCGGTGATGCTCGACCCGCCGTCGCTGGAAGATTGGCCGACGCTGACCTACGACGCCTCCAAGGGCACCCGCGTCGATCTGGACACGATCACTCCGGAAGAAGTCGCCGGCTGGAAGCCGGGCCAGACCCTGCTGCTCAACGGCAAGCTGCTGACCGGCCGCGACGCCGCGCACAAGCGCATGGTGGACATGCTCAACAAGGGCGAGGAACTGCCGGTCGACCTGAAGGGCCGCTTCATCTATTACGTCGGTCCGGTCGATCCGGTGCGCGACGAAGTGGTCGGCCCGGCCGGCCCAACCACCGCCACGCGCATGGACAAGTTCACCGAGCAGGTGCTGGCACAGACCGGCCTGCTGGGCATGGTCGGTAAGGCCGAGCGCGGCCCGGCGGCGATCGAGGCGATTCGCAAGCACAAGTCGGCCTATCTGATGGCCGTCGGCGGCTGGCCTACCTGGTATCCAAGGCGATCAAGGCGGCCAAGGTGGTGGGTTTTGCCGACTTGGGCATGGAAGCGATCTACGAATTCACCGTGCAGGACATGCCGGTGACCGTGGCGGTGGATTCCACCGGCGAATCGGTGCACCAGACCGGCCCGCGCGAATGGCAGGCCCGCATCGGCAAGATTCCGGTGATGGTGGTGTAAGTCGCCGCAATGACAGACAGAAACGGCCCGGATTATCTCCGGGCCGTTTTCGTTTGGGTGGGGGAGTGCCGGGAGGTTCACGGTAGCGCCCGGCCGTTGGTTGGGCGGCCCAGCGCGATGCCGTGCTGTTCACGAACGTGCCGGCCAACGGTCGGCACCCATAGCATCCACTGGTACATCAATCCACGTGATCGTCGAACTTGCGCCCACCCTGGAACGGCATCAGGTGTTGTTTGATGATGCCCTTGGGCACGGTCTCCAGTTTCATCACCCCATATTCCTGCGGCCATTCGTCCTGATCACGCGGCAGCTTGAAGGTGCCCATCAGCATGTCCACCAACGGAAGGTGGATGGCGTAGTTGACGTCGATATAGTCCTGCTGCCGCGCGTGGTGCCAGTGGTGGTAACGCGGCAGCACCAGCAGGTATTCCAGCCAGCCGAAGCGGATGCCGAGGTTGGCGTGGGCCACCACCGCCTGCAGGCCGACCAGAATCACGTAGGCGTTCACCGCCGGCGTCGAGAAACCCAGCACCAGCAAAGGCAGCAGCACCGCGCTGCGGGTCAGCACGATCTCGACGAAATGGATGCGCGAGCCGGCCAGCCAGTCCATGTGTCGGCTGGAATGGTGCACGGCATGGAAGCGCCACAGCCACGGGATGTTGTGGTACGCGCGGTGCAGCAGCGCCTGCGCCATGTCGGCCACGAATACCGCGATCAGGAACTGCACCCACACCGGCAGCGACTGGATCGCCGCCTTCAACGACGGGAACGCGGCCAACCCGGCGATGGTGGAGGTCGATGCGGTGACAAGGATCAGGATGAACTGCACCAACACGTGGCTCATGAAGAAATAGGCCACGTCGGTGCGCCATCCCGGCCGCAGCGGCGACAGCACGCGTTTGCCGAGGTAACGCTCCAGCGGCACGAACACCAGTGCCGAGAAGAACAGCGACAGCACGAACCAGTCCAGCCCCAGCGAATAGGGCGTCTGGCCGATGCTGTCGAACTGCACGTTGGTGCCGCCCAGCAGCACCGCCAGCGTCGCGCTGCCCACGCCCAGCGTGGCGATGCGCTTGTTGCGGTCGCGCAGGATCGCCAGCGTGCCGAGCACGAAGGCCGCCGCCAGCCCGACCAGCAGCAGGTGGCGCGCGAATTGTTCGTCATAGACCGCGCGGAACTCGCGGCTGGTCAGCAACTCGGGGAAGTGGAAGCAGGCCACCGCCAGCAGGCTCAACAAGCCCAGTAGCGCGGAGGCATAAGCGAAGAAGGAACGGTGCGGGCGGGCCATGCGTGGACTTCTTGTCGGGGACGGCCGGATTCTGCCTGCGCAGTGGCAGCACCCACAACCCGGATGTTGCCGATTTTCGTAGGCGCGCGGCTTGCCGCCGGGGATGTGGCCCCGACCTGCCAAAAAGCCATTGGTGCGCGATGGAGGCTCTACCGGGCGCGCGCCAATGTGCGCTCCTGTGGAGTTACAGCAACGTGTGCACCGCCTCTGGTGGCCGGCACAGCGCCGTACCCTTGGCCGTGCGCACGATGGGGCGATTGATCAGCGCCGGGTGCATCGCCATTGCGTCGATCAATGCCGCTTCGTCATCAAGCTTTTCGGCCAGCCCCAGCTCGGCATAGGCTGCTTCCTTGTTGCGCAGCAGGTCGCGCGCCGGCATGCCCATTTCGTCGAGCAGTTGCCGCAACATGGCCGGGGTGGGCGGGTCTTGCAGGTAGTCGATGACCTCGATGTCGGCACCGGCCTCTTGCAGCAGGGCCAGCGCGCCGCGCGAATTGGAGCAGCGGTTGTTGTGCCAGATCGTCGCATTCATTTCGTCAGAACCATTCCAGTAGCGAGAAACCCACGCCGACGTAGGTGGCGCGGTGGTTGTAGTCGATCAGGCTTTCGCCGTAACCGTCGAATACCTGCACGTGCCCGCGCAGCAGCCGGTTGATCGGGAAGCCATAGTCCAATTGCAGCGAGCCGTGCGAGCGGTCACCGCGGCGCAGCGAGTGGCGGCCGGTCAGCGACAGTTCGTGGCCGTCGCGGTTCCACACCAGCGTGGCATCGCCGCGGCCGATGTAGTCCTCGATGTCGGGGTTGTCGTCGTCATGCCGGCTTTCGGGGATGCGGTACCACGGCCGCAACACCAACGCCCAGTTCTCGCGGTCGAGGCCAATGTTGAGGATCACCCGGTTCCAACTGCGTGAGAGCGGGGTGCTGCGGCCGTTGGATTGGTGGTTGATGCCGATACCGCTCATGCGCCCGTTCCAGCCCAGCAGCGAGTAGCCGTTGCGGAACATCAGCATCGCCTCGGGCTCGTAATTGGTTTCGCGGAAGGGCCGCGACAACTCGCTGTTGTAGGACTGCCAGCGTGAGCTCTGGGTATAGCCCACCCACACGTCGCCGTTGTCGCCGAACAGGTTTTCGGCCACCTTGGTCTTGAAGCCGAGCTGGAACTTCAGCTCGGTGGGGTCCAGGTCTTCCGCCGCGATGGCGGTGTTGCGCGGGTTCGACGAATGCGGCATGCGATTCGGCTTGCTGCTCCAAAAGGCCGGCAGCAGATAGATCGGCTTGTAGGCGCGCAGCTGGTACAGGCCGAGTTTGGAATCTTTCGCCAGCTCCCAGCGGCTGTCCAGCAATGAGCCGCGCCCGGCGTTGGCCTCGGCGCTGGCCAATTCGTCATGGGCGAACAGTTCGTTGCGGCGTGGGTCTTCGGCATCCAGCGCCTTGGCCTCCTTGCGCAATTGCTGGGCGGCGCTGGCGGCGGCGTCGGCGGCTTGGGTGTCGGCCGGCTTGCGCCCCAATGCGCGGTCGTAGCAGCTCAGGCGTGCAGTGTCCGAATCCAGCGCGAAGCAGGCTTCAGGCGAGGCCGGCGTCGCGATGGATTCTTGTGCGAGGGCTGCGAGGGGGGCGCCGGACAGGGCGATCAGCAAGGCAATACGAAGGCGATGGTCAGGCATGGTCGGGGCAGTTCATGGCAGTTGGCTCAGCAGCACGATTGTCGGCCATAGCCGGGGGCATGGGGAGGGTCACACGAACCACGCGATGACGAACACGCCCAGCATCGCCACCGCCAGCCCGAGCTTGAGCGCCACGCCCAGCACGATGCCCAGCCATGTGCCAATGCCAACCCTGGTGGCCTTGCCAAGCTCGCGCCCGTGCAGGTATTCGCCGACCAGCGCCCCCACGAACGGCCCGATGAACAACCCCCACGGCATGAAGAACAAACCCGCGACGGTACCGATCACCGAACCGACCAGCGCCAGCCGGCTGGCCCCCAGCTTCTGCGCTCCCAGCGTCGTGGAAAGCACATCGACTACCAGTGAAATCACCGTCAGTACGCCCAGTACCAGCAGCGTTGGCCAGCCGATCCGGGTGAAGCCCTCGGCCCATGCTGCCAACAACAGGCCGACGAACACCAGTGGCACGCCAGGCAGGGCCGGCAGCACGATGCCGGCGATGCTGACCACGACCAGTACCCCGGCCAGCAGATACAAGATGAATGAATAGTCCACAGTACGTTTCCGTAGGGGTTGACAATCCAGCCATTCCCCGATTGATTTTTGGTTATGGCCGGGTTAAGTTTCGACCGCTGAGCTTGGCAAGGTCACCGTGAATCGTGGCCTGATGGGTAGATCGCATGATTTGCTTACATCGTTGCACCTCGCTTCCCCCCTTGCAGTCAGCCGCCCGTGAGGGCGTTTCCATCAACTGAAAAGCAACAGGGAGCAGTCGAGATGTCCGATCGCGAAAACGGTACCGTCAAGTGGTTCAATGATGCCAAGGGCTTCGGCTTCATCAGCCGCGAGAATGGTGAAGATGTGTTCGTGCACTTCCGCGCCATCCAGACGCAGGGCTTCAAGAGCCTGAAGGAAGGCCAGAAGGTCAGCTTCACCGTGGTGCAGGGCCAGAAGGGCTTGCAAGCCGACGCCGTGCAGCCGGTCTGATTACCGGCCGCCATTGGCAAAGGAAAGGCCCGCGGAAGCGGGCCTTTCCCTTTCTGGATCGGAGACAGCCACGGTCAGCGCAGCACGACGCGGCCATTGACCACCCGCACGTAGGTGTTCTCGCGCACGCCGCCCAGCTCCTTCTGGTTGACCACGATCACCCGGCCATCGTCCATGCGCACCTGGATGTCGTAGGAATTGCCGGTGACGTTCTGCTGGATCTTGTTGCCGGCAATCGCGCCGGCTGCCGCACCGGCCGCGGCCGAGATGTTGCGGTTGCCCTTGCTGCCACCGGTGTGGTCGGAAATTTCATGCCCGGCCACCGCGCCGACAATGCCGCCGAGGATTGCGCCGGTTGCCGCCGGCGCGCTGCGCCCGGAAGCAAGGGTGTCGATGCGGGTGACGATGCCGCAATCGCTGCAACGGTTGGTGTTGTAGCCCCCGTTGTTGTAACCACCGTTGTTGTAACCGCCATTGTTGTAGCCGCTGTTGCTTTGGCCTGGCGACGTGGCGCAGCCGGCCAGGGCGAGGGTGGCGATGGCGCTTGCGGCGATCAGCGTGGTTTTCATGGTCGTTCTCCTTGCCGGTTGGGGGCGGGCGCAGGGTGCGCCCGGTTGCGACCGAATCCTGTCGCGGTGCGCGTGAATGGCAGGCCAACCATGCGCGAAGACCATGTGAGCACCAACCGTGCGATCAACGGAAATCCTGATGGCAAGCCTTGCAGCCGCCGGCTACCTGCCCGGTCACGGCTTTCAACGTCTCGCAGTCGGTGGGCGGCGCGGTCAGTGCCTTGTCCAGGGCGGCGCGGAATTCACTGGCATGTTGTTGGAAACGCGCATCGTCACGCAGGCTGGGGAAGGCCAGTTCCAGGTCGTTGGACAAGGCGCGCAGGCTTTGCAGGCGCGGCGTGCTGTCGTTGACCGTGCAGCGGTTCTGTTTGAGGCTCTCGTTCAATATCTGCGACTGGCGCGCCATCACCTGCATCAGGCTGTCGGGGAAATGGTCCTGCCGTGCCTGGATGGCGCGCATCGCCATGATGGTGGCGACGACACCGATCAGCAGGCCGAGGATCAGCACGATCAGGTAACGGGAAGCGGCGGATTGCGTGCGGCTTGGGTCGTTCATGCCCTGGCTCCTATGGGATCAGCCGTGATGTTACGACGCACGGCCCGCCTCCGGCCACGGTTAAAATGCGCGCATGAATGAACGACTGCGTGAACGCTTCGCCGGCATCGACCGTTTTGTACGGCGCCGGCTCGATCGAACGATTGGCCGCCTGCAAAGTGGCGGTGGTGGGCATGGGCGGCGTTGGCTCGTGGATAGTGGAGGCGTTGGTGCGCTCGGCGGTGGGGCAGCTGGCCCTGATCGACGCCGACGATATCTGCGTATCCAACACCAACCGCCAGTTGCCGGCGCTGGAAGGGCAATACGGCCGCAACAAGGCGCTGGCGATGGCCGAACGTTGCCGCACGATCAATCCCGATGCCGGGATCGAAGCGGTGGAATCCTTCCTGACCGGTTCCAATATGGCCGAACTGCTGGATCGTGGCTTCGATCTGGTCATCGACGCCTGCGACAGCTTCCGGGTGAAGGTGGAAACCATTGCATGGTGCCGCCGGCGCAAGCTGCCGCTGATCACCATTGGCGCGGCTGGTGGCCGCACCGACCCCACGCTGGTGCGGGTGCGCGACGTCTCGCGCACCGAGCACGATGCGATGATGGCGCTGATCCGCAAGAAGCTGCGCGGCGAGTTCAACTTCCCGAAGAACCCGCAGCGCTACTTCGGCGTGCCGGCGGTGTATTCGCTGGAGAACGTGAAATATCCGCAGGCCGATGGCAGCGTCTGCGGGCTGCGGCCGAATCTCGGCGCGGACGCCGCGTTGAAGCTCGATTGCGGCGCGGGGTTGGGCGCGGCGACGCACATCACTGGCGCGTTCGCGTTCGCGGCGGTGGGCAAGGCGTTGGAAATGCTGCTGAAGCCGAGGGCGCGTTGAAACCCACGATCACCGCAGGTTGAACAGGCGCCGTGCGTTGGCGCTTGTCTGCGCCGCGGTTTCCTCCGGTACCTGCCCACGCAGCCCGGCCACGACATCGAGGATGGCCGCCAGCCGTGCCGGCTCATTGCGTTGGCCGCGAATGCCCGCGTCAGGCTGGTCCGGGGCGTCGGTTTCCAGCAGCAGGAATTCCAGCGGCATCGTTGCCACCAACGTGCGCAGGCGGTTGGCGCGCGGATAGGTGAGCGGGCCGCCGAGACCAATCAGGAAGCCGAGGTTCCACAATTGCCGCGCCTGTTCCGGACTGCCTGAAAAACTGTGCACGACGCCGCGCAGGCCGCCGACGCGGCGCAGGCGCTGGATCACTTCATCGACCGCACGGCGGGCATGCACGATCAGCGGCAGGTCGAATTCGCGCGCCAGCTGCAATTGGCCGTCGAAATAGTGGCGTTGGTCGTCGGCATCCAGGCCTTCGACGAAGAAATCCAGCCCGCATTCGCCGATGGCGCAGGGACGTTCGCGCTCCAGCCAGTCGCGCAACGCGTGCAGATGCTCAGGCCGGTGGTCGGGAAGAAACATCGGGTGCAAGCCATAGGCCGGGTGCAGCGAAGCATCGACGGCGCAGACTTCGCGCAGTTTCGGCCACGCCGCCGCGGTGGTCGCCGGCACGACTTGTGCGACCACCCCCGCCACCTTGGCGCGGGCGATGACGGCTGCGCGGTCGATGTCGAACCCGGGCGCGTCCAGATGGCAGTGGCTGTCGATCAGCCGCACGGCGTCAAGGTTTGCGCGGCAGGGCCGGCGGCTCGGGCATTTTTTCCTTGCGGTTCTTCCAGTTCGCCAGCAACAGCGTGGCCAGGCCAAACAGGATCTCATCGACGAACGGCAGCGGGTCGAGGAACAGCATGTCCAGCAGGAACAGCGCGGCGGTGATCTTGAACAGGGTGGGGTAGCGCAGCTTGCGCGCCCATTCCAACAACGGCAGCAACAGGGGGCTGGACATCGGCATTCCTGCAAAGGTGGGGTGCATACGATATGAGGGCATCGGCGACGGTGCGTGCGTGCACATCGGCCGGCCTCATGGTTTCGTTCAGCTTTATCGTGCTGGAATTGCGCCGAGTCAACGGGCGGATGAGCCGCCGGGGAGCATGGCCATGAAAAGCAACACGACCAGCATTTTGGTTGCAGCCGGTGCGCTGCTGGTAGGCGGGATAGCCACGGCTGCTTTCATGAACAGCCGCGACAAGGCCGTTGCCGCGCCAGTCGCGCAAGCCGAACAGCCGTTGCCGGACGCCATGCCACAGGCCGACGATGCCGTGGTCGATGCCGCCATCGCGCCGTCCGGCAAGCTGGAATACGCCGACGTGCTGAAGGTGGCGCCGGTGACGCGTCGCGAACAGGCTTACGCCAGCGTGATCGGCAGCGAACCGGTGCGAGAAACCACCACGACCACGGTGCCGCGCGAAGTCTGCGAGGACGTAGTGGTGCAGGAGCGGCTGCCCGAGCGCGATGGCAACGTTGGCGGCACGGTGGCCGGTGCGGTGATCGGCGGCCTGCTGGGCAACCAGGTCGGCAAAGGCAACGGCCGCAAGGCGGCGACGGCCGCCGGCGCGGTGGCGGGCGGCGTGATCGGCAACCAGGTGGACAAGCGCCACGAGGGCGGCAAGGTGGTGCAGCGCACCGAGCGCCAGTGCCACACCGAGCAGACGGCTTCGGAATCCTCGCGCGTCACCGGTTACAACGTCACCTACCGCAAGTCCGACGGCAGCACCGGCACGATGCGCATGGACAGCAAGCCGGGTACCCGCGTGGCGCTGGGCAACACCGACCAGACCGTCGGTTACGACGTCACCTACCGTTATGACGGCCAGGAGAAGACGGTGCGCATGGGCGACAAGCCGGCCAGCGACCGCTTGCCGGTCATCGATGGGCAGGTGGTGACGCAGACGGCAGCGATGGATTCGGCCGGCAGCCGGCAATAACGGCCCGCGGTTTTGGCCGGGCCCACTTCCTGCCGGGAGATGGGCAAAGCGCAAAAAGGAAGCCCCGGATTTTCGTCCGGGGCTTCTTTCGTTTCGACGTCGCGGTGTCGCTTACGCCGATGCCTTGCTCTTGGCCAGCCGCAGCCACGTATCGACCACGGTGTCCGGGTTCAGCGACAACGATTCGATGCCTTCGGCCATCAGCCATTCGGCCAGGTCCGGGTGGTCGGACGGGCCCTGACCGCAGATGCCGACGTACTTGCCCTTGGCGCGCGCGGCCTTGATCGCCATCGACAGCAGTTTCTTGACCGCCGGGTTCCGCTCGTCGAACAGGTGGGCGACGATCGACGAATCGCGATCCAAGCCCAGCGAAAGCTGGGTCAGGTCGTTGGAGCCGATCGAGAAGCCGTCGAAGATTTCAAGGAACTCGTCGGCCAGCAGCGCGTTGGACGGCACCTCGCACATCATGATGATCTTCAGGCCGTTCTCGCCCTGCTTCAGGCCGTTCTGCGCCAGCACTTCCACCACCTTGCGGCCTTCTTCCAGCGTGCGCACGAACGGGATCATCACCCACAGGTTCTCAAGGCCCATTTCGTTGCGCACGCGCAACACGGCCTGGCATTCCAGTGCGAAGGCCTTGGAGAAGCTCGGGTCGACGTAACGGCTGGCGCCGCGGAAGCCGATCATCGGGTTCTCTTCGTGCGGCTCGTAGTTGTTGCCGCCGATCAGGTTGGCGTATTCGTTGGACTTGAAGTCCGACAGGCGCACGATCACCGGGTTCGGTGCGACCGAGGCAGTCAGGGTGGCGATGCCTTCGGCCAGACGGTCCACATAGAAGCTCACCGGGTCCTTGTAGCCAGCGATCTTCTCGTCGATCTTCTTCTTCGTCACCGCATCCTGGCGGTCGTATTCCAGCAGCGCGTTCGGGTGCACGCCGATGTGGCTGGCGATGATCATTTCCAGACGCGCCAGGCCGATGCCGGCGTTCGGCAACTGACCGAAGTCGAACGCACGTTCGGGGTTGGCGACGTTCATCATGATCTTCAGCGGCGCCGCCGGCATGTTGCCGAGGTCGGTGGTGGTGCGCTCGAACGCAAGCTTGCCGTCATAGATGAAGCCGGTGTCGCCTTCGGCGCAGCTGACGGTCACTTCTTCGCCGTCGGTGATCTTGTCCAGCGCATTACCGGTGCCGACCACCGCCGGTACGCCCAGTTCACGGGCGATGATGGCGGCGTGGCAGGTGCGGCCGCCGCGGTTGGTGACGATGGCGCTGGCGCGCTTCATCACCGGCTCCCAGTCCGGGTCGGTCATGTCGGCGACCAGCACGTCACCGGGCTGCACACGGTTCATGTCGTCCAACGAACGAACCACGCGGGCCACGCCGGCGCCGATCTTGGCACCCACGGCGCGGCCTTCGGCCAGCACCTTGCCACCTTTTTCAGACAGCGCGAAGCGCTCGATCTGGGTGGCCTTGGCGCGCGACTTCACCGTCTCCGGGCGCGCCTGCACGATGAACAGCTTGCCGCTGACGCCGTCCTTCGCCCACTCGATGTCCATCGGGCGGCCGTAGTGCTTCTCGATGACCAGCGCCTGCTTGGACAGTTCCTGCACGTCTTCGTCGCTGATCGAGAAGGTGTTGCGCAGTTCGGCCGGAGTGTCCTCGGTCTTGACGCGCTCGCCCGGCACGTCCGAATAGACCATGCGGATGGCCTTGGAACCCAGCGAACGCCGCAGGATCGCCGGCTTGCCGGCCTGCAGGGTGGGCTTGTAGACGTAGAACTCGTCCGGGTTCACCGCGCCCTGCACGACCATTTCGCCGAGGCCGAACGAGGAGGTGACGAACACCACGTCGCGGAAGCCGGATTCGGTGTCCAGCGTGAACAACACGCCGGAGGAGCCCACGCCCGAGCGCACCATAAGCTGCACGCCGGCGGACAGGAACACGTCCTCGTGCTTGAAGCCGTGGTGCACGCGGTAGGCGATGGCGCGGTCGTTGTACAGCGAGGCAAACACTTCCTTGACCTTGTGCACGACGTCGTCGGCACCGGTGACGTTGAGGAAGGTTTCCTGCTGGCCGGCGAACGAGGCGTCGGGCAGGTCCTCGGCGGTGGCCGAAGAACGCACCGCCACCGCCACTTCGCCGCCGCCGTTGTCGGCGCAGAGCTTGGCGTAGGCAGTGCGGATGTCGGTGTCCAGCGCCGGTTGCAGCGGGGCATCGATGACCCAGCCGCGGATCTCCTTGCCGGCGGCGGTCAGCGCGCCAACGTCTTCCACGTCCAGTGTGGCCAGCTTGTCGAAGATGCGCTGGGACAGGTTGTTGTGGGCGATGAAGTCCTTGAAGGCTTCGGCGGTAGTGGCGTAGCCGCCGGGCACCGAGACGCCGAGGCCGGCGAGGTTGCCGATCATCTCGCCGAGCGAGGAATTCTTGCCACCCACGCGGGCCAGATCGACCAAGCGCAGTTCATGCAACCAGAGGATGTTCTCGTTCAAGCGCGATGCTCCGTTGAGGCCATCGCCCGAGGCGGGCTGGTATGGCCACGTCCGTAGGAAGAAGCCAATATGATGCAGTGCACACCGTACCCGCACAAGCTTGTGACAATACTTTGTCTTGTGCTTGTCTTTCCCGGGACAGGGGCCTGCCCCCCCCCACCCGGAGCAGGATCAAAACTTACAAACGAAAGGATCGCGCATGTCGGCAATTCGGCCGGTTTTCTACGTTTCCGACGGTACCGGCATCACCGCCGAAACCGTGGGCCACAGCCTCCTCACCCAGTTCACCGGGTTCAGCTTTGTCACGGACCGGATGTCCTTTGTCGATGATGCGGACAAAGCGCATGACGCTGCGGCCCGGATCCGGGCCGCGGGGGAGCGCTACCAAGTGCGCCCGATCGTGGTCAGCTCCTGCGTGGATTCCAGCCTGGGGCTGATCCTGGAGGAGAGCGGGGCGCTGGTGCTGGACGTGTTCAAGCCGTTCATCAGCCCGTTGGAGCAGGAATTGAATGCCACCCGCCATTCCAAGGTGGGGCAGGCGCATGGCATGGTGGATTTCGACACCTACCACCGCCGCATCAACGCGATGAACTTCGCGCTCAGTCACGATGACGGCATCGCGGTGAACTACGACGAGGCCGACGTGGTGCTGGTGGCGGTGTCGCGCGCCGGCAAGACGCCCACCTGCATTTATCTGGCTATGCACTACGGCATCCGTGCGGCCAACTACCCGCTGACCGAGGAAGACCTCGAAAGCGACCGCCTGCCGCCACGCCTGCGCCCATACCGCAACAAGCTGTTCGGCCTGACCATCGACCCGGAGCGCCTGCAACAGATCCGGCAGGAGCGCCGGCCCAATTCGCGCTACGCCAGCCTCGAAACCTGCAAGCGCGAAGTGGCCGCCGCTGAAACCATGTTCCGCATGGAGCGCATCGCCACCTTGAGTACCACGCATACCTCCATCGAGGAAATTTCCAGCAAGGTGCTGGGCACGTTGGGGCTGCAACGGGAAATGTACTGAAGCAGCGCCCGTCGGCGTGTACGATCCTTCGCATGTCGCAGGCACTTTCCCGCATCGACCGCCTTCCCAAGCTCAGCCGACTCGGCTGGCTGATGGGGTTGTACGCGGAAAACTACCTGCACCTGATGCGGCTGTTTGCGCCGGACCATTTGCAGGTTGGGCGCTACGTGTCGTCCATCGACGACGGGCTGGACCTGTACCTGGACATCATCGAATGCCACCGCTACACGGTGGAGCTGCGCATGACCTACGGCATCCGCGACCCGCTGACCGGCGAGCCGGACCCTTCGGCCTACGTGCGCTTGTACCGCGATGCGCGGCAGGTGGAGACCACGCATTGCTACGTCGGCCGGCGCTGGCAGGACGTGATGGGCATGTACCCACCGGCCAGCGAACTGGTCGGCCATCGCCTGCGCATGAACACCTTCCTCGGCAAATGGCTGGAATACCTCGCCGAGCGCGGGCATGGTGTGGCGACGCTGCACCGCACCGACGACCAGGCCGTGCTGGGCTGATCCTTCGTGCATGCGCCGTGGCAACCGCAGGCAATCGGTCATACTGCGCGCCTTCGTTGCCGTTCCCGATACCGCGATGCCCTACACCCCGATCCTCGCCACCCTTGGCTACGTGCTGTCCGAAGACGGCAGCCAAGCCTTGATGATCCACCGCAACACCCGCCCCGGCGACCTGCACCTGGGCAAGTACAACGGGCTGGGCGGCAAGATGGAGCCCGGCGAAGACGCACTGGCCTGTATGCAACGCGAAATCCGTGAGGAAGCCGGCATCGAATGCGGCACCACGCGCCTGCGTGGCACCCTCAGTTGGCCGGGGTTCGGCAAGCACGGCGAGGACTGGTTTGCCTTCATCTTCATCATCGACGACTGGAGCGGCACGCCGCTGCAATCCAACCCGGAAGGCACGCTGGAATGGGTGGCGCTGGACAAGATCGAATCGCTGCCGCTGTGGGAGGGTGACCGCCATTTCCTGCCGTTGGTGTTCGACGCCGACCCACGCCCGTTCCATGGAGTGATGCCGTACCGTGATGGCCGCATGCAATCGTGGAGCTACACCCGCTTGTAACCCCACGGTTACGACGTTTTCCCGGTCAACGCGCTACGCTCACGCGCCCACAAACCGAAGGTCTGCCGATGAAACGCCATTTCTCGATGCTGCGTGATTTCCAGCTCGCCGACTGGTTCACGCTCGGCAACGCCTTCTGCGGCACCGGCGCGGTATTCGCAGCGATGCGCTTCCTGCAAGACGGCCAGCGTGGCTACCTGCTGTTCGGCATGGCGCTGATCCCGCTGGCGTTCGTGTTCGACGCATTGGATGGCCGCATCGCCCGCTGGCGGCAGTCATCCTCCACGCTCGGGCGCGAGCTGGATTCGCTGGCCGACGTGATTTCCTTCGGCGTTGCCCCGGCCGCGCTGGCCTACGCCTGCGGCATGCAGGGCGGCTGGGACTGGCTGGTGTTGAGCTACTTCGTCTGTTGTGGCGTCAGCCGGTTGGCGCGTTACAACGTCACCGCCGAGGAAATCGCCGGCGAATCGGACAAGGTGCCGTATTTCGAGGGCACTCCCATTCCCACCAGCCTGGGGCTGGTGGTCGTGCTGGCACTCGCCGCGCACTTCGGCGCGATTGGCCACGCGCTGTGGGGTGGCGCCTGGCAGCTGGGACCGTGGCAGCTGCATCCACTGGCGCTGCTGTTCGCCCTTTCCGGCTCGCTGATGATCAGCAAGACCTTGCGTATTCCCAAGCCCTGAATCGTCGTTGCTATGATCGGGCCACAACGGCTACGAACTAGGGTGACGGCAATGGTGGGTGGCACTGACGGCAACGATTTTGAAGCCAGCCTGCGCAACTGCTGGGAAAACTGGCAGCAGGCGATGAACCCGACGGGCGGTGGCGCCCGTTTCCCGTGGCGCGAAAGCCTGGAGCAATGGACGCAGATGCTGGGGGCCAACGGGCCGATGCAGGCGCCGGGCTTCGGCACCCAATTCCAGCAGCAGGCCGGCGATTGGCTGGGCACGATGCAGCAGGTCGCTGCCAGCTTTGCCGGCCGCGACAGCAGTGCCGCCGACGTGGCGAGCGCATGGCGCGAAGCGGTGCAGGGCCAGGGCCAGGGTGACGCGATGCTGCGCTGGATGCTGGACGCCGCCCGCGGCGGCCGTGCAATGGCCGACCAACCGTGGCTGCGCGACATCGCGCAGGCCGTGCAAACCGGCTTCGGCCATGCCGACTGGCTGAATGCCCCTGCATTCGGTCCGGCGCGCGAACATCAGGCGCGCTGGCAGGCCCTGCTGAAAATGCAGCGCGACTACCAGCAGAGCGTCGAGCAGTACGTCGATTCGATCCGTGGCGCGCTCGAGGACGCCTTCCACCGCTTCGAGGAAAAACTGACCGACCACGAAGCCCCCGGCAGCCAGCTGACCAGCGCCCGCGCGATGTTCGACCTGTGGATCGACGCGGCCGAGGAGGCTTACGCCAGCGTCGCGCTGTCCGAGGATTTCCAGCGCGTCTATGCCGAGCTGGCCAATGCGCAAATGCGCCTGCAAGCGGCAACCAGGCACGAGCTGGAACGCGCCTGCGAAGTGCTGGGCGTGCCGACCCGCACCGAAATGGATTCGGCGCACCGCCGCATTGCCGAGCTGGAGCGCCTGCTGCGGCGCCCGTCCGGCGGCAAGGCTGAAAAGCCCGTGGCCGCACCAAAGAAGGCCGCGGCCAAACCGGTGAAGGCTGCCGCGAAGAAAGCACCAGCGAAGAAAGCACCTGCGAAAAAAGCGCCGGCGAAGAAGGCTCCTGCACGTGGCAGGAGCCGGGTATGAAGGGTCCGCTGGGGTTCGGTGCGGATGACTTGTTGCAGGAAACACTGCAATGGCAGCGCAAGCTCGCCGATGGCCTGCAAGTGTTGCCCAAGGTCGATAACGTCGATTACGGCGTCACCGAGCGCGAGGAAGTGTGGAGCGACGGCAAGGTCAAGCTGTACCGTTTCGTCAACGACCGCACCGACCGTCGGCTGCCACCGCTGCTGATCGTCTATGCACTGGTCAACCGCCCCTACATGGTGGATTTGCAGGACGGCCGCTCGCTGGTGCAGAAGCTGCTGGCCGCCGGGCAGGACGTCTATGTGCTGGACTGGGGTTATCCGGACCGCTCCGAGCGTTACCTGATACTGGAGGACTACCTGCTGCGCTACATCGACGGTGCGGTCGATCACCTGCGTGTGCAGCGCCGCGACCAGCCGATCAACCTGCTCGGCATCTGCCAGGGCGGCGTGTTCTCGTTGTGCTACAGCGCCTTGCGCCCGCACAAGGTGCGCAACCTGATCACGATGGTCACCCCGGTGGATTTCCATACCCCGGACAACATGCTTTCGCACTGGGCGCGGCAGGTGGATGTCGATCTGTTCGTCGATACGCTGGGCAATATCCCGGCTGACCTGATGAACGCCAGCTACCTGATGCTCAAGCCGTTCCGGTTGAACGTGCAGAAATACGTGGGGCTGCTGGACATCCTTGACGACAAGCAGGCGTTGGAAGACTTCCTGCGCATGGAAAAGTGGATCTTCGATTCACCGGATCTGGCTGGCGAAACCTTCCGCCAGTTCGTCAAACAGTTCTATCAGGGCAATGGCCTGATGCACGGGACCGTCCGCATCGGCGAGGAGGCGGTGGATCTGCGCAAGCTGACGATGCCGCTGTTGAACATCTATGCCGAGCAGGACCACCTGGTGCCGCCGGATGCCTCGCGCGCATTGCGCGGGCGCGTGGGCAGCAGGGATTACAGCGAACTGGGGTTCCGCGGCGGCCATATCGGTATCTATGTCTCCGGCCGTGCGCAGCGCGAAGTGCCGTCGGCCATCCATGCATGGTTGAGCCAGCGTGCATGAAGCATTGCCTGGTTACCGCATCGTTGCTGATGGCCAGCGCTTCGGCACTGGCCGCACCGAACGCCACGACGCAGCGTGAGATCACCGGTCTGCTGCAGGCGCTTGAGCATTCCGGTTGCCGTTTCCAGCGTAATGGCAGTTGGCACGAAGCGGCTGAGGCGCGCAGCCACCTGCAACGCAAGTACGACTATCTGCTCAAGCGCAACCTTGCCGGCAGCGCCGAGCAGTTCATCGACAACGCTGCCTCGCGCAGCAGCATCAGCGGCAAACCGTATCGCGTGGCGTGCCCGAACCAGTCCGAACAGGATTCGGCGCCGTGGTTCCGGCAGCAACTGGCGCGGCTGCGCGGGAACTGAACCGGCTCATGTCGCAAGGCGTTGCCGGCCAGCCATCGAGGAAATGGGCGCTGTTCATCGCGCGCCTGTTGGGTGCGCTATGGACCTCACCCAACACCCTGATTGGCCTGTTGGCCGGCGTGGCCGGCATGCCGTGGGGCGCGCGCATGCAATGGAGTGGCCGCGACTGCGCGCTGCTGTTCCGCCATTGGCCGTGGGGGCCGGGCGGGGCAATCACGCTGGGCATGGTGATCCTGCACACCAGCGCCACGCTGGACGTGGCTTGCCGCACCTATGAAAGCCGCGCCGGTCGTTGCGAGCACCCGCGCATCAACCTGCGAGATCACGAGCGCGCGCACGTATTCCAGTACCTGCTGCTGGGGCCGTTGTTCCTGCCGGTCTATCTGGCCTGCGGCGGTGTCAGCGTGCGCAACCCGTTCGAGCGTGCCGCCGACCATTACGCGCTGCATGGCCATGGCTGGTGGCCTTGACGGCTAGGAACGAGTGAAGAGGAACGAGTAAGTAGTGAGAGCGAGACGTGTGGCTCTTGCTTTCTCTCATTACTCGCTCCTCTTCACTCGTTCCTAGCTCTTAAACAAAGCGGTAACACTCACCTGCCCACAATGGGGAAGTTACAAGTGCAACGGAGGTTCCCGCCAGCATGGCCATCGTTCTCTACATCGGCGGCAGCAAGGACGGCGACAAGGGCGTGGTGCCCTATGGTTTCAGCAAGACCCGCATGGACACCGACAACGGCCCGGAAATCTACGTCGAGCGCATGCTGGACACCGGTGGCCGGGGGCGCATGCGGGTGATGGTGCTGGAAGATCTACGCGAGGAAATCGCCCTGCAACGGCTGAACCGCCACCTGGGCTGAACCCGCGGCCACGTCCGGGCGGCGCTGTCAACGGCTACCGCCCATGCGCCGGCATTGCCAGAATGCGGCATTCCACCATCGTGTGAATCGCAGCAGGCAATGCAAGACACCAAGCTCGCGCAGCAGATCGCGCAGACCATCGCCGGGGAGATCGGCGCCCAGCCCGCACAGGCCAAGGCCGCCATCGCGCTGCTGGACGAGGGCGCCAGCGTCCCGTTCATCGCCCGCTACCGCAAGGAAGTCACCGGCGGGCTGGACGACACCCAACTGCGCAACCTGGAAGTGCGCCTGACCTACCTGCGCGAACTGGAAGAGCGCCGCGCCGCGGTGCTGGCCAGCATCGACGAGCAGGGCAAGCTCAGCGACGAATTGCGCAACGACATCCTCGCCGCCGACACCAAGAGCCGGCTGGAAGACCTGTACCTGCCGTACAAACCCAAGCGCCGCACCCGCGCGCAGATCGCCCGCGAGGCCGGTTTGGAGCCGCTGGCCGATGGTCTGCTCACCGACCCCGCACAAGACCCGCAAACCTTCGCCGCCAGCTTCGTCGATGCCGAAAAGGGCGTGGCCGACGCCAAGGCCGCACTGGAAGGGGCGCGCGCCATCCTGATGGAACGCTGGGGCGAAGATGCCGCATTGGTGGGCGAACTGCGCCAATGGCTGGGCGAGGTCGGCGTCATTCGCGCCCGCGTCGCCGAGGGCAAGGAAGAGCAGGGCGCCAAGTACCGCGACTATTTCGAACATGCCGAACCGCTGGCGAAGATTCCCTCGCACCGGCTGCTGGCGCTGTTCCGCGCGCGCCGCGAGGAAATCCTGTTCCTCGAACTCGACCCCGGCAGCGAGGCTGAAAGCGGCCACCAATACGCGGAAGGGCGCGTTGCCCTCAAGGCCGGCATTGCCGAAAAGGGGCGCGCAGCCGACCGCTGGCTGCTCGACGCCTGCCGCCTGACCTGGCGCGCCAAGCTGCACATGCACCTGCTGCTGGACTTGTTCAACCAAGCCCGCGAAAAGGCCGAGGCCGAGGCCATTGCCGTGTTCGGCGACAACCTCAAAGATCTGTTGTTGGCCGCGCCCGCCGGCCCGAAGACCGTGCTCGGCCTCGACCCCGGCATCCGCACCGGCTGCAAGGTCGCCGTGGTCGATGCCACCGGCAAGCTGCTGGCCACCGAAACCATTTACCCGCACGAGCCGAAGCGCCAGTGGGAGCAGTCGTTGCAGACGCTCAAACACCTGTGCGCCAAGCACGACGTGGAGTTGATCGCCATCGGCAACGGCACCGCCAGCCGCGAGACCGACAAGCTCGCCGCTGATGTCATCAAGGCCTGCAACAATCCGAAATTGCAGAAAATCGTGGTCAGCGAGGCCGGCGCGTCGGTGTATTCGGCGTCCGAATTTGCGGCCAAGGAGTTCCCGAATCTCGACGTATCGCTGCGCGGCGCGGTGTCCATCGCGCGGCGCCTGCAAGACCCGCTGGCCGAGTTGGTGAAGATTGAGCCGAAAGCCATCGGTGTCGGTCAGTACCAGCACGACGTTGACCAATTTCGCTTGGCCAAAGCGCTGGACGCACGCGTGGAAGACTGCGTGAACGCGGTGGGCGTATACGTCAATACCGCCTCGGCGGCACTGCTGTCGCGCGTGTCCGGCCTGTCTTCAACCGTGGCCGAAAACATCGTCCGCCACCGCGACGACAACGGCCCCTTCAAGCGTCGCAAGGATTTGCTGAAAGTGCCGCGCCTTGGCGACAAAACTTTCGAGCAATGCGCCGGCTTCCTGCGCATCGCCGATGGTGACGAACCGCTGGATGCCTCTGCGGTGCATCCGGAAGCCTATCCGGTGGTCGAGCGCATCGTCGCCAGCGCGCAGCGCCCCATCAAAACGCTGCTGGGCGACGGCAGCTATCTGCGCAGCCTGAAAGCCGAGCAATTCACCGACGAAACCTTCGGCGTGCCGACCGTGCGCGATATCCTCAAGGAGCTGGAAAAGCCCGGCCGCGACCCGCGTCCCGAGTTCAAGGCGGCGCGCTTCGCCGACGGCGTGGAGGACATCAAGGACTTGCGCGAAGGCATGGTGCTG
The DNA here is from genome assembly GCA_034675465.1 of Stenotrophomonas sp. Taxonomy (GTDB): domain Bacteria; phylum Pseudomonadota; class Gammaproteobacteria; order Xanthomonadales; family Xanthomonadaceae; genus Stenotrophomonas. Next base: position 30,593 of record JAUCDH010000021.1, read on the forward strand.
GAAGGCGTGGTCAGCAACGTCGCCGCGTTCGGCGCGTTCGTCGATATCGGCGTGCATCAGGACGGGCTGATCCACATCTCCGCGTTGTCGGACACCTTCGTCAAGGACCCGCGCGACGTGGTGAAAGCCGGCGATATCGTCAAGGTGAAAGTGCTGGAGGTCGATGTCGCGCGCAAGCGCATCGCGCTGACCCGTCGTCTCGACGACAGCGCTGCGCCGGTCCGCGCCAGCCGCAACGAAGGGAAGGGCAATGGCCCGCGCCGTGACGGAGGTGTACACAAGGGCGCACCGCGCGCGGCAGCCCGTTCCGCAAGTGCAGCGCCGCCGGCCAACAATGCACTGGCCGATGCCTTCGCTCGCGCCCGTCGTAGCTGAAGTCTCGGCATCTGCCTGCAAACGAAGGCCCTGGGAACACCAGGGCTTTCTTCTTTTGCAGATGCGGAGCTTGCTCCGAACTCGCCGCGCCGGACATGGGCAGCACGGTGGCGATTGCGTGGAACGGCACACCGCAACCACGGCCGGTTGCTCCACCTCTATTCTGAGGGCAGGGCGTACTTCCGGTTTGCTTGAAATGCTTCGTTTTCGATCCTGGAGTTTTCATAACCATGCAGCGCCAGATCAAGCATGTGCTGGATCGTTATGGCCTGAAAACTCGTGTATTCAATCTGGCGCACGTGCACCAGCTCATGCGCCAGCTTGGGGCGGTCGAGCGCAAAGCCTTGCCGTACGTAGATGGAATAGCCGAACGCTTGCGCGTTGTTGACAACGCCGTCACCGATGAACCCCAGCGTTTCGCCGAGATACTTCAGGGCCGGGTTTTCCACTGGAAAGGGCACTTGTTCCACATGCACCAACCGAACCGCATGGGGATTTTTCACGCCCACATCGGCAGCAAGTAATGCTTGTTCCGATGTCAAAGCCGTTCCATTTTCTCGGCCTTGTTTTTCGGCTTCCCCGGCCCAGTGGATGTATTGCGCTACCAGCACTGACAGCAAGGCCAGTGGAAGTGCCACGGTAAGCGTGATGGTTTTCAACGCGGCCAGCAGATAGTGCTGCCAACGCCGTGTACTGAAAGCGCGTGCCCAGCCAAAACCAATGGCGGCAAGAGCACCTAACAAGGAAATCACAAGCAAGAACCAACCCGCCGAGAAATGGAAGTTGGCGGCAGCGGGGAAAAACAGCAGCGCAATCGTCAGCAGGGACAGGCTCAGGGACAGCCAGAAGTACAGGTTGGTTTTCATTGAATGCTGGGAAAAGTGGTCTAGTTCGGGCGTGGGGAGAGTTTGGTCAAAACTCCAAATCCAACGCCGCACAAAGATAGTCAACAAACGGCCCCAGCGCAGCAAGATCACCGGCAATCGTTTGTCGCAAACGCGAGCTGGTCATGCCCGCATCATCGACGTGGCGCAGCAGCACCCAGTTGCGGTGGCGCAGGTCGTCGATGAATTCAAAGTCGGCGGGGAAGCCTTGTGGCGTGCGCACCAGCCTGTCGCTTTCGTCGAAGCCGAAGCGCTTGCGCAGCGCAGGTGCGTGTGCGGTGGCCTTCCAACTGCCGGGGTTGTCGAAGATGAACTGGCGCACGCGGCGCTGCACTTCCGGTGGCTGCCCCCACAGGCCCGCGCCGATGAAGCTCGCGCCGGGTTGCAGGTGGATGTAGAACGACGGGGCCGGCACTTGCTTGCGGCGCTCGTGGTACAGGCGCGCGCCTTGCCACGGTTTGTACGGGGCTTTGTCGCCGGAATAGCGGGTGTCGCGGTAGATGCGGTACAGCGAGCCGCCAACGGTGCGTGGGTCGGCCAGATAGTGCGTGCTTACTTGCGCCAAATCGGGTTGCAGGTCGGCGATTAGGCGCAGGAACGGTTGCCGCACGTGTTCTTCGTAGTGCTGCTTGTGCTCGGCGAACCACGCTTTGTTGTTGTGGCGGTCGAGGTTGCGTAGGAACTTGAAGCTGGCGTCGCTGAAATACTGGCTCATGGCGTTGGCTGTATTTGCTGGCCCCATTGTTCCAGCGCGTCGAGCAGGGCGAGCGGGGCGGGGTTGTCGTGGTGTTCCTCGCGCAGCGTGCGGATTTGCGCGTAGTAGTCCGGCAGGTTTTGTTCGCCGAGGTTGGAAGCTTCCAGTAAGCGACGGCGGCGGTAGTCGTCCCAGCGGGCGCGTTCGTCGGCACTCAGCGTTTGCGGGTGGTTGCGGGCGCGGTAGCGGAACAGCAGTTCCGGCAGGCGCGGGTCGCGAAAGCGGCTTTCCAGTTCCGCCAATGCGGCAGGTGGGCTGGTTCTCACTTTTGCCAACAGCGGTTTGTCGCCTTCGGCGAGGAAACCGTCGTACAGCGCACCGTCGGCATCGGGCGGGCCATCCTGCGGGCGCTCGCGGGCGAACACGCGGCGCACTTTTTCGGCCAGTTGCGGGCCGAGTTTGCGCAGTTGCGCGGCGCGGACTTCCACTTGTTGCGGGTCGATGTGCAGGCGTTCGAAATCAGCGGGACGCAGGTGGTTCCAGGCCACCAGTGCCGGCACCTTGTTGAAGTGCACTTCCTTCAACGGCACGCGTTGCTGACCTTCGGGCAGGTCGGCGGCGCGGGTGTAGAGGCGCTGCGCGATTTCTTCCGGCGACAAATCCAGTAGCGCCTGCGGGTCGCTATCCAGATCGAACACGATGACGCGGTTGTTGATGTGCGGGTGTATGGCCAGCGGCAACACCGGCGCGGCGCACAGGCGGCTGGCGGGGTAGCGCATGGAGATGTGCAGCGCCGGCTGCATTGCCACGCTGTCGAGCAGGCTGGCGACGAAGCGTTTATCGCGCAGCTTCAAGGCGTATTCCCACATACGCGGTTGCGCTTGCTTGAATTTGCGCGCCATGCCGATGGTGGCGTACACGTCGGACAGCGCTTCGTGGGCGTCGCCTTCGCGCACGTTGTTGGCTTCGGCCAGGTGTTCGAGCTTGAACGAGGTTGCGCCGTCTTCGCGCTGCGGCCATGCGATGCCTTCCGGGCGCAGCGCGTGTACCAGCCGCAGCATGTCCAGCAAATCCCAGCGCGAGTTGCCACTGCGCCATTCGCGTTCGTAAGGGTCGAAGAAATTGCGGAACAGGCCGTGGCGCACGAACTCGTCGTCGAAGCGCAGCGTGTTGTAGCCCAGCGTGCAGGTTTGCGGGCGTGCCATCAGTTCGTTGATGCGGGCGAAGGCCTCGGCCTCGCTGATGCCTGCGGCCAGCGCATGTTGCGGGGTGATGCCGGTGATCAGCGTGGCGATGGGCGAAGGCAGCAGGTCGTCGGCGGGTTTGACGAAGAAGCTGACCGGTTCGTCGATCACCTGCAACTGCGCATCGGTACGCACGGCGGCGAACTGCGCGATGCGGGTGCGGCGCGGGTCCTGGCCGAAGGTTTCCAGGTCGTAGAAGAGGAAGCTTTCGGCCATCAATGCGCTCCTTCCAGCACCGGTAGTTGTTCGTGGATGGTCTTTTCCAACGCGGCCCAGTCGATGTTTTCCAGCGTGGCGTGGCTGGCGGTGGCGTCAACAAGGATGCGCTGTTGCAACCGGGTACGTTCCAGTGCCACGGCATACGGCGTGTGCAGGAAGGTGACCATCGTGTAATGCGGCACGAAGCGGGTGGGCCAGCGCCGTTGCAGTTGGTGCTCCAGTTCGCGTTGCAGCAGGAACGCGGGGTCGGCTACTTGGTCGCGCATTTCAATGTAGTTGTCCAACGCCATTTGTTGGATGGCGGCGGCGTTGGGTTTGCGTTCGGCTTCAAACGCGGCGAAGGCTTGCGTGGTGTTGTCGTGCTGTTCCAGCAGGTTCGCCAGTGCAATGCAGTCTTCAAACGCACAGTTCATGCCCTGGCCGTGGAACGGCACCATCGCATGCGCGGCATCGCCAATCAGTACGGCCTTGCCGCCGAGGTGCCAACGGTCCAGATGCAAGGTGCCGAGCAGGCCGGGCGGGTGTTGTTCCCAATCGCGGCGCAGGTTGGGAATAAGCGGCAGTGCGTCGGCAAATTCGCGCGCGAACAGAGCTTCGGCTTCGGCACCGCTGCGCACGGTGGCGAAGCTGGGGTCGCCTTCGTTCGGCAGGAACAGGGTGACGGTGAAGGTGCCCTCGTCGTTGGGCAGGGCGATGCACATGTAGCGACCACGCGGCCAGATGTGCAGGGCGTTGGGGTCGATGAGGAAGTTGCCGTCGCGCGCCGGCGGGATTTCCAGTTCCTTGTAGGAGTGGTCGAGGAACTCGGTGCGCTCGCCGAGTGGCGACTTGCGGTTCATCGCCGCGCGCAAGGCCGAGCCCGCACCGTCTGCGCCGATGAGCGGTGTGTCGAAATGCACGTCGCGCGGGCTGTCGTCGCGGTCGTCGATGAAGCGTGCGTAGCCGGCGTCGAAATCCACCGTATGCAGACGGTGGTGGAAGTGGAATTGCGCACCGGCTTCTTCGGCCAGTTGCAGCAAGGTGACGTTGAGGTCTTTGCGGTGCACCGACCAAATCACTTCGCTGTCATCGCGGCCATAGCGTTGCAACTGCGGTGCGCTGCCATCGCGCGGGTGCACCATGCGCCCGCGCATCATCACCGTGCGTTCCATCACCGCGTCTTCAACACCGGCTTGGCGCAATGCGTTGCGGCCACGTTCGGCCAGCGCGAGGTTGATCGAGCGGCCGCTTTCGTAGTCGGCGATGCGCGGGTCGCCACGGCGTTCGTAAACGGTGATGCGCCAGCCGCGGCGCGACAGCAGGATGGCGAGCAGGGAGCCAGCGAGGCCGGCACCGATGAGGGTCAGGTGACGCGGGGAGGTGGTGGTCAATGCATTGCTTCCGTGGGGTCAGGCATTCGCCCAGCGCTCTACTTCCTCGACGAAACGCAGCACGTCGCGGTAGCGGTTGTACATGGGGGTGGGGGAGATGCGGATGACGTCCGGCTCGCGCCAGTCGCCGAGCACGCCCACCGATTGCAGGTGTTCGAACAGCGAGCGGCCTTGTTCGCGGCCACCGGCCACGCGCAACGACAACTGGCAGCCACGGCGCTGCGTTTCGGTGGGGGTGACAATGTGCAGCACGTGAGGCAGGCGTGCACGCACCTGCGTTTCCAAGTAACCGGTGAGTTGCAGCGATTTGGCACGCAGCGCTTCCATGCTGGCTTGGTCGAACAGTTCCAGCGAGGCGCGCAGCGGGGCCAACCCCAACACCGGCGGATTGCTCAGTTGCCAACCTTCTGCGCCCAGTTCCGGCACGAATTCCGGGGCCATTTGGAAGCGCGTGGCTTGTTCGTGGCCCCACCAACCGGCGAAGCGCGGCAGGGTGGTGTCGCGTGCGTGGCGCTCATGCACGAAGCAGCCGGCCACCGCGCCGGGGCCGCTATTGAGGTATTTGTAGTGGCACCACACGGCGAAATCCGGCGCGGTGTCGTGCAGGGTCAATGGCACGTTGCCGGCCGAATGGGCGAGGTCGAAGCCGACGTTTGCGCCTTGTGCGCGTGCGAGTTGGGTAATCGCATCGAGGTCGAACACCTGCCCGCTGCGGTATTGCACGCCGGGCCACAGCACCAGCGCAACGCGCTTGCCATGCTCGGTGATGGCGCGCTCGATGGCGGCCATCGAAATGGTGCCGTTGACTTCGTCCGGCTGCACTTCAATCAAATCGGTTTCCGGGTTGAAACCGTGGAAACGGATTTGCGATTCCACCGCGTGGCGGTCGGTGGGGAATGCGCCGGCTTCCATCAAAATGGCCGGGCGCTCGGCGGTGGGACGGTAGAAGCTGACCATCATCAGGTGCAGGTTCACGCTCAGGGTGTTCATTGCCACCACTTCGCCCGGTTGCGCGCCAACCACGCGCGCCAGTGCATCTCGCACCAGCCGGTGGTAGTTCATCCAGTGCGTGGGGCCGGTGAAGTGGCCTTCAACCGCAATGCGTGCCCACAAGTCCATCACCTCCTGCACCATTGCCTGCGCGCCGCGCGGTTGCAGGCCCAGCGAGTTGCCGACGAAATAGGCTTGGTCGCTGCCGTTGTGTTGCGGGATCAGGAACTGGCTGCGCAAGTGGCGCAGCGGGTCGGCGGCATCGAGGGCGGTGGCGTGGGCCGGGGACAGGAGTTCGTTCATTGCTGCATGGGCATCGAGAATGATGCGGCAGTGTACTGCTGTGAAGCAGGAACGAGTTAAGAGGAACGAGGAACAAGTGAGGGCAACGGCAAAGGCAGGAACGAGTGGGGAAGAGTGAGGCGTGAATGCAGGTTGTTGTTGCTTTTGCTTTCTCTCGTTCCTCGTTCCTCTTCATTCGTTCCTAAGCTTCCGGATGCACCGCACCACATTCTCCACACGTGCGATGTTCCAACGAAGAATGAAAACGCTCGAACACCAGCGGCAAATCCGTCTCGATGTTGCCGAGGTGGAAGAATTCCTCGTACAGCTTGTGGTTGCACTGCTCGCAATGCCACGTCACGCCATCCAGCTCATGCGGCAGGCGCTTGCGTTCAACCACCAGCCCGATGCCACCGGGCGGGCGGCGCGGCGAATGCGGCATGCGCGGCGGCAGCAGGAAGATTTCGCCGGCACGAATGGGAATGTCGCGCACCGCGCCGTCCTCCTGCACCTTCAACACCATTTCGCCTTCAAGCTGATAGAACCACTCCGGGCCTTCGTCGTAGTGGAAATCGGTGCGCGCGTTCGGCCCGCCGACCACCATCACGATGAAGTCACCGTTCTCTATCATCTTGTTGCCCACCGGCGGCTTGAGCAGGTGGCGGTTTTCCTCTATCCATTGCTGGAGGTTGAGCGGCGGGGCAAGCATGGTTGGCTCCAGCAGCAGGGGTCAGTCGCGGCGGCCGTGGCGCGGCACGAAGGACAGGGCGCGCTCGTAGGCCGGTTGCAATTCTTCCTGGCCGCCGACGTCGATGCCCATCTCGCGCACGCGGCCGTCCTTCAGGCTATACACCCAGCCGTGCACCATCAGCTTCTGCCCGCGTGCCCACGCATCTTGCACGATGGTGGTGCGGCAGGCGTTGGCGACCTGCTCGATCACGTTCAGTTCGCACAGGCGTGCGTGGCGCAGCGCCGGGTCTTCGATCGCGTCGAGGATGCCGGCGTGCTTCTGCGCGACGTCGCCGACATGGCGCAGCCAGTTGTCTGCCAGTCCGACGCGCACGTCGTTGAGGCTGGCGTGCACGCCGCCGCAGCCGTAGTGACCGACGATCAGGATGTGCTTGACCTTGAGCTGGTCGACCGCGTACTGCATGACGCTCAAGCAGTTCAGGTCGGTATGTACTACCACGTTGGCGACATTGCGGTGCACGAACACTTCGCCCGGCGCCATGCCGATGATCTGGTTGGCTGGCACGCGCGAATCCGAACAGCCGATCCACAGGTATTCGGGGTGCTGTTGCCGGGACAGCCGGCTGAAGAACTCCGGGTCTTCCTGCTCGATGTGGTCGGCCCAGTCGCGGTTGTTCTGCAGCAGCATGCGGATGTCTTTCATGGTCGCTTGTCCCTGTGATGGGGTGGGGGAAGGGCGCGGCACACCCGGTCGCGTCGTCGTGGAGGAGATCGTCGATTTCAACCGGTACTGCGGTGCCGGCGCATCCATTGCGCCAGTTCGTGGGAAGCAGGGTCCGGCTGCCGTTCCAGCGCAGTGATCACGGCCTCCCGGTTGGCGCCCGGGTGGTTCTGGCTCAGCTTGAGCTTGATCTGCACCTGCTCGACGTGGAAGCGGAACCCGACGATGCCGCGCAGTTGCCGGCGCTGGTCATCGCGTTCGGGCTCGAAGCGCCAGTGCTGGCCGACGCGGGCCTCGAAGCGGTCGCTGAGCGCGGTAACCAGCGTCGCCAGGGCATCTTCGTCGTCGAACGGCAGCAAGTGGCCACGCAACTCGGCGCTGGCGTAGTTCCAGGTTGGTACGCGCGCGGCCGCTTCCTTGTCCGGATACCAATTTGCAGACACGTAGCCATGCGGGCCATCGACCAGCACCTTCGCCGTGCCTGCATGCCGCGCCTGCGCGTTGGCCTTGGCCCAGTGGCCCTGCAATTCGATGCGCTCGCCATCGCGCACGTACAGCACTGGTAGGCGAGTCAATTCGGGCAGCCCGTCCGTGCCGGTGGTCAGCAGGGTGACGAACGGATCGCGTTCCAGCAGGCGGTCCAGCCAGACCAGATCGTGCTCGGCGAAGGCGCGTGGGGTGAACATCGAACTATCAGGCGCGCCCACCCAGTGATTGCACCATGCGCTCGCGCAGTTCTTCGTCGCTGCCGGCATGTGGCGGTTGCACTTCGTGCAGCGAGAAGCCGAGCAGCAGTGCGTCTTCTTCGTCCAACCCGTCGAAGGCAACGAATTCGGCGTCGAACAACTGCGCGCGGGCGGTGTCTTCGCTGTCGTAGCTCAAGGTGTTGCCGTCGCTGTCCAGCACCTCGGCAGTGCCGGCGGGGCGCACACGCAGCCGTGCCCACACCAGCGTGGTGCCGAGGCTGGCGAGCCACCACTGGTCGCGCGTGCTGTTGGAGTCGTTCATGTCATTACCTGCGAAAGAAGCCACAGCAATAATGCACCGCCAAGGCCGGAGAGCATCACCAGCAGCGCGATGCGGGCGGGGGTGGCAAGGCCGGACAGCGAGCTGTCGCCAATGGCGGCGAAGCCACGGCCCAGCAACCAGCGCAACGCATGTGGCTGAAGGAAGGCGCCGGCGCCGAATTCGGCGGCCAACGCAGGGTAGCGGTCGCGGATGTGTACCAGCGTCAGCGGCCAGAAGATCAGGAAGGCGCTGAAGCCGGCAATGGCGACGCCTACTAGGCAGAGGGCGAAGAAGAGAGTCATGGTTGAAGCAGGAACGAGTTGAGAGAAACGAGGTGCGAGAGAAATGCGTGCTTGCGCATCGGTTTTGCTTTTACTCGTTTCTCGTTCCTCATCATTCGTTCCTTGCTCTTAAAATTCCGCCGAACCTGGCGCACGCGGGTAGGGGATGGCGTCGCGGATATTGCCCAGCCCGCAGACATAGACCACCAGCCGCTCGAAGCCGAGGCCGAAGCCGGCGTGCGGCACCGAGCCGTAGCGGCGGAAATCGCGATACCACTGGTAATGCTCGGGGTCGAGGCCGAACTGCGCCATGCGCGCGTCGAGCAAATCCAAACGCTCCTCGCGCTGGCTGCCGCCGATGATTTCGCCGATGCCCGGGGCCAGCACGTCCATCGCCGCGACGGTTTTGCCGTCGTCGTTCAGGCGCATGTAGAACGCCTTGATGTGCTCGGGGTAGTTGGTGACCACCACCGGGCGGCCCACGTGTTCCTCGGTGAGCCAGCGCTCGTGCTCGGTCTGCAGGTCCAGGCCCCATTCGACCGGGTAATCGAACTTCTTGCCGGATTTTTGCAGCAGGGCGATGGCATCGGTGTATTCGATGCGCTGAACGGCACGTTCACGAAGGATTCCAAACGGGTGATGGCGTCCTTCTGCACGCGCTCGGCGATGAAGGCCATGTCGTCGCCGCGTTCGTCCAGCACCGCGCGGAACAGGTATTTGAGGAACTCCTCGGCCACGCGCGCGTCTTCGGCCAAATCGGCGAAGGCGATTTCCGGCTCCACCATCCAGAACTCGGCCAAGTGGCGGGTGGTGTGGCTGTTCTCGGCGCGGAAGGTGGGGCCGAAGGTATAGACCTTGCTCAATGCCAGCGCGTAGGCCTCGACGTTGAGCTGGCCGGACACGGTGAGGAAGGTTTCCTTGCCGAAGAAATCGCGGCTGAAGTCGATGCCGCCGTTTTCGGCGCGCGGCAGGTTGGCCATGTCCAGCGTGGAGACGCGGAACATCTGGCCCGCGCCCTCGGCGTCGGAAGTGGTGATGATGGGCGTGCTGATCCAGTAGTAGCCGTTCTCGTGGAAATAACGGTGTACCGCCTTGGCCGGACAGTCACGGATGCGGGTGACTGCGCCGAACAGGTTGGTGCGCGGGCGCAGGTGTGCCACTTCGCGCAGGAACTCCGGCGACATCGGCTTGGGCTGGATCGGGTAGGTCAGCGGGTCTTCCACCCAGCCGATGATTTCCAGGCTGTCGCCCTGAATCTCGAAACTCTGGCCCTTGCCCTGCGACTTGACCAAGGTGCCGCTGGCGATGACCGAGCAGCCCGGCGTCAGGCGCTTGATGTCGTCGAAATTGGCCAGCGTGTCGGTGGCGACCACCTGAATCGGTGCGAAGCCGGAGCCATCGCTGACGTTGACGAAAGCCAGCCCAGCCGAGCCGCGCACCGTGCGCACCCAGCCGCGAACCGTGACTTCCCCGCCTTCGGCAATTTTTCCGGCAAGGGCATGTGCAACGCTGACCACCGTCATGACTTGAATCCTCTGCTGATCGACTCGATCTGTGAACCGGAGATTCTAGCGGCTGCAAGGCGGGGCAGGCGAGGTGTTTGCCGTCCGTTCTGCTTGTTGTCGCCGGCTTTTCCTATAATCGCCACCTCATTGCCGGAGTCCTCAGCCCATGGCCGTCCACCTGACCCCCGCCGCCTTTGCCCGCGTGCAGCGCTTCGTCGAGCAGACGCCGGGCGCACTGGGGCTGCGTTTCGGCGTGGCCCGCACCGGTTGCTCCGGCTGGGGCCACGTCACCGACCTGGCGCGCGAGCAGCGCGACGGCGACACTGTGTTCGAGCAGGATGGCGTGCGCATTTACGTTGATGCCGACAGCCTGCCGCTGGTGGATGGCGCCGAAATCGACTTCGGCAAGCAAGGGCTGGGCGAGGCGTTCACGTTCAGGAATCCGAATGCGGCGGCCGAATGCGGCTGCGGCGAGAGCTTCACCACCGACGCCGCGCACGCGGGTTGAGCCCGCCGGCGCACCGCTCCCGCGGGAAAATGCCTGCGACTTGCCTCGATTCAACAGGGCTGCCATAATTCCGCGCTTCCCGTGGCCCGATGCTGCGGGAGCCCTTGCCCCACCGCATTCACGGCGGGGGGCTGTCCGGCCCGTCAGGGCCACATCCGAAAGGTAAAAAAACATGAGTCGTCATTACGAAGTCGTGTTCATGGTCCACCCGGACCAGAGCGAGCAGGTTCCGGCCATGATCGAGCGCTACAAGGCGCTGGTCGAGAACGGCAGCGGCACCATCCACCGTCTGGAAGATTGGGGCCGCCGCCAGCTGGCCTACCCGATCCAGAACCTGGTCAAGGCCCACTATGTTCTGATGAACATCGAAGCTGACCAGTCGGTGCTGAACGAACTGACCGAAAGCTTCCGCTTCAACGACGCTGTGCTGCGCAACCTCGTCATCAAGCGTGACGAAGCCGACACCGAGCAGTCGCTGATCATGAAGAGCAAGGACGAGAAGGGCGACAAGCCCGAGCGTGGCGAGCGCCGCCGTCGTGACGACGAGGAAGGTGCCATTTCCAACAATGACGAAGCCGGCGACGACGCCGCTTCCGCCGAATAAGGAGCACCCTCATGTCCAAGTTCTTCCGTCGCCGCAAGTTCTGCAAGTTCACCGCCGAAGGCGTGAAAGAGATCGACTACAAGGATCTCAACACCCTGCGCCAGTACCTGACCGAGAACGGCAAGATCGTGCCGAGCCGCGTCACCGGCACCAAGTCCAAGTACCAGCGCCAGTTGTCCACGGCGGTCAAGCGCGCTCGTTTCCTCGCGCTGATCCCGTACACCGACAACCACGACGTCTGATACAGCCAGGAGCGAGTGGCCCTTTCGGGGCTTGAGGAACGAGGAACGAGTAACAGCACGGCTTTGCCGCTTTCACTCGTTCCTCGTTTCCCTCCACTCATTCCTTGGCTTTCCCCGTCCATTCGGACAGCAAGCGTTGCGGGGCCAGTGGCCTCGCTAACGAATAACGGAGCACCACCATGAAGCTGATTCTTCTGCAAAAAGTGACCAACCTCGGCGGCCTGGGCGACTTGGTTGACGTCAAGCCGGGCTATGGCCGCAACTTCCTCGTGCCGCAGGGCAAGGCCGTCCCGGCCACCGAGGCCAACATTGCTTCCTTCGAAGCCAAGCGCGCCGAGTACGAAGCCAAGGCCAAGGCCAGCCATGACGGCGCCGAAGCCCGCGCCGCCAAGTTCGCCGACGCCAGCGTCACCATCGGTGCGCACGCTTCGACCGAAGGCAAGTTGTACGGTTCGGTTGGCCCGCGCGACATCGCCGAAGCCTTCACCGCTGCCGGCCTGCCGCTGGAAAAGAGCGAAGTCATCCTCGGCGAAGGCGCTTTCCGCGTTGTCGGCGAGTACGACGTCGTCATCAAGCTGCACGCCGACGTGGAGGCCACCGTCAAGGTCATCGTCGAAGCCGACGCCTGATTCTTGCGGCAACACGTTGCACCGGAACGGGCGCCGCAAGGCGCCCGTTTTGTTTTTCCTCTTAAGTTTGGAAGAGGCGCGGCTTTTCCCTTCTCCCATCGGGAGACAACTCGGCAGGATTGCCGAGTTGTCTCCCGGTGGGAGAGGGGCTTGAGAACTGTACCGTCGTCGCAACAAGCAAGGGGCTTATACTCCCTCGCCCAAGCCCGCGAATCCCCGCAGAACCACGGTGCCGCCCACCCGGCCCGGCACTGGAACCTTGCTGCCCCATGCGTCTATCCACGATCAAACTGTCCGGTTTCAAGTCGTTCGTCGATCCCACGACCTTGCACCTGCCGACCAACATGACCGGCGTGGTCGGCCCGAACGGCTGCGGCAAGTCCAACATCATCGACGCGGTGCGCTGGGTGATGGGCGAAAGCTCGGCCAGCCGCCTGCGTGGCGATTCATTGACCGACGTGATCTTCTCCGGCTCGGCCGGGCGCAAGCCGGTGTCGCAGGCCACGGTCGAGCTGATCTTCGACAACACCGACCACACCATCTCCGGCGAGTACGCCTCGTTCAACGAAATCTCGGTCAAGCGCCTGGTCAGCCGCGACGGCAGCAGCAACTACTACCTCAACGGCACCAAGTGCCGCCGCCGCGACATTACCGATTTGTTCCTCGGCACTGGCCTTGGCCCGCGCAGCTACTCGATCATCGAGCAGGGCATGATCAGCCAGATCATCGAGGCGCGTCCGGAAGACCTGCGCGTGTATCTGGAAGAAGCCGCCGGCATCTCCAAGTACAAGGAGCGGCGCAAGGAAACCGAAACCCGCATCCGCCACACCCGCGAGAACCTCGACCGCCTCAACGATCTGCGCGAGGAAATCGGCAAGCAGCTCGAACACCTGCGTCGCCAGGCCAAGCAGGCCGAGCAGTACCAGGGTTTGCAGGAAGAGCGCCGGGTCAAGGACGCCGAGTGGAAGGCGCTGGAATACCGCAACCTCGACGGCCGTTTGGGCGGCCTGCGCGAAGCCCTGTCGCGCGAGGAAACGAAGTTGCAGCAGTTGATCGCCGAGCAGCGCGAGGCCGAGAGCAACATCGAAACCGGCCGCGTGCGCCGCGAAGAAGCCAGCGACGCATTGAGCCGCGCGCAGGCCGAGGTCTATCAGGTCGGCAGCACGCTGGCGCGGCTGGAGCAGCAGATTCAACATCAGCGCGAAATGGCGCAGCGCCTGCACAAGGCGCGCGACGAAACCCGGCAGGCACTGGCCGAACTCGGCCAGCACATCGGCAACGATGAAGCGCGGCTGCTGGTGCTGCGCGAGGCTGTGGAAAACGCCGAGCCGCAGTTGGAGCAGTTGCAGGAAGAAAACGAATTCCGTCAGGAAGGGCTGCGCGACGCTGAAACCGCGCTGCACGATTGGCAGCAACGCTGGGAAGCGCACAACCGCAACGCATCCGAAGCCACGCGCTCGGGCGAAGTGGAGCGCACCCGCGTGGACTATCTCGATCGCCAGATTCTGGAAGCCGACCGCCGCCGCGACACGTTGACCGGCGAACGCGCAGGGCTGGATGTCGAGGCGTTGGCCGAAGCGTTCGAGCAATTGCAGTTGCAGCACGAAACGCAAACCGCCGCGCTGGATGAGCTCAACGAACAAGTCGAGCAGCGCAAGGAGGCCGCCGCCGCTTTGCAGGAACAGCAGCGCGCCAGCCAGAGCGAGCTGGCCGAAGTGCGCAAGCAAGCACAGGCCGCGCGTGGCCGCTTGTCCTCGCTGGAAACCTTGCAGCAAGCTGCACTCGGGCAGGAGCAGGGCGCAGCGGTGGCGTGGTTGAAGGCGCGCGGGCTGGATTCGGCCGCGCGCGTCGGCGAGCGCATCAGCGTTGAGAGCGGCTGGGAGAACGCGGTGGAAAGCGCGCTCGGCCAGTTGATCGAAGGCGTGCTGGTCGATGCGCCGGAAACGCTGGTCGATGCCTTGGGCGAACTCGGTGACGGCCGCATCGCGCTGGTGTCCGGTGCCGAAGGCGAAGCGGATTTCGCCCCCACCTCGTTGGCTGCGCGCGTGCAAGGCCCGTTGGCGATTCGTCGCCTGCTTGCCCGCCTGCATGGCGCGGAAGATTTGGCCGCCGCGCGCGATTTGCAACGCACGCTGGGTGAAAACGATTCGGTCATCACGCGCGGCGGCGAACGCCTTGGCGAAGGCTGGGTGCGCGTGTCGCGCTCGGGGGCGGCCAAGCAGGGCGCGCTGCTGCGCGAACGCGAAATCGTCACCCTGCGCGAGCAAATCGAAAGCCTGCACGAGCGCGAAGGCGAACTGGAACGCCAACTCGGCACCTTCCGCGAACAACTGCTGGCCGCCGAGCAGCAGCGCGAAGAAGCACAGCGAACCTTGTACCTGGCCCATCGCGGCGTGTCGGAATTGGCGGGGCAGTTGCAAAGCCAGCGCGGCAAGCTGGAATCGGCGCGCGCGCGCATTGAGCGTATCGAAAGCGAAATTGCGCAGGTGCTGGAAACGTTGGGCAACTGCCGCGAGCAGGCCGGCGAGGCGCGGGTACGGCTGGAAGATGCCGTGTCCAGCATGGGCGATCTGGAAACTACCCGGCAGGCGCTGGAAGGCGAGCGTCGCCAGCTCACCGAAGCGCGCGACCTCGCCCGCGATGCCGCGCGCAATGTGCGCGACAGCATGCACGCACTGGCGCTGACGTTGGAGTCGCAACGCGCGCAGGTGGTGTCGCTGTCGCAATCGCTGGAGCGCATGAGCGCACAGCGCGGCCAGCTTGATTCGCGTCTGGGTGAACTGCATTCGCAGCTGGACGACGGTGACACGCCGGTACAGACGCTGGAAGCCGAGCACCAGAACGCTTTGGGCGAGCGCGTGCGGGTGGACCGCGTGCTGGCCGAGGCGCGCACGCAACTGGATGGCATCGACGCCGAGCTGCGCACGCGCGAACAAACCCGTCATCAGCGCGACGAACAAGCGCTGGCGCAGCGCGAGCGCATTTCCCAGCGCAAGCTCGATCAGCAGGCGCTGGTACTCAACGCCGAACAGTTGCAACAAGCCGTGGAGAAGGCCGGCTTCGTGCTGGAAGACGTGGTCAATACGTTGCCCGACGAAGCCCGCATCGGCGAATGGGAGCAGGCCGTGCAGCAGATCGACGCGCGCATGCGCCGGCTGGAGCCGGTGAACCTGGCTGCCATCCACGAGTACGGCGAGGCCTCGCAGCGCTCGGAATACCTCGAATCGCAGCACGTGGACTTGATTACCGCGCTGGAAACGCTGGAAGAAGCCATCCGCAAGATCGACCGCGAGACCCGCGGCCGCTTCAAGGACACCTTCGATCGCGTCAATACCGGCGTGCAGGCACTGTACCCGCGCCTGTTCGGCGGCGGCCACGCCTATCTGGAGCTGACTGGCGAAGATTTGCTCGATACCGGTGTCGCCATCATGGCGCGCCCACCGGGCAAGCGCGTGTCCAGCATTTCGCTGCTGTCCGGCGGCGAAAAAGCGATGACTGCGGTGGCGCTGGTGTTCGCGATCTTCCAGCTCAACCCCGCACCGTTCTGCCTGCTCGACGAGGTCGATGCGCCGCTGGACGAGGCCAACGTCGGCCGCCTGGCCAACATGGTCAAGGAAATGAGCGAGAAGGTGCAGTTCCTGTTCGTCAGCCACAACAAGGCGACGATGGAAGCGGCCGAGCAGCTTTCCGGCGTGACCATGCGCGAGCCGGGCGTCAGTCGCTTGGTCAGCGTGGACTTGGCTGAGGCTGCGCGTTTGGCGGGCGCGGCATGACGTGCCATTCTTTGCTTACCTGAACACGTTCACCGGAGATTCCCTCGCATGTCCGACATGGCCCTGTTGCGTATCGGCATCCTTGCGGCTGGCTTGCTGCTGGTCGTGGCGATCTTCCTGTTCGGAAGGCCGAAGAAGCTGGCACAAGGCAAGCGCCGCGAGCAGGCCGATACCGAACCGCCGCGCCGTGAGCCGGTGCTGGGCGCGGCGCAAGCCGGCGACGAAGCCGAAGGCAGGACGGACGCCGAGGTAAGCCAACCGGAACTGGGCTTGCCCGAAGTCGAGCCGGCTCCCGGCAGTGAACTGGGCAAGCGTGCCAATCAGGATTTCGACAAGATCGTCTCGCTATACGTGGCCGCGCGCGCCGGGCAGGTATTGCGCGGCGAGGACATCGTGGTCGCCGCGGAAAAGACCGGGTTGGTGTTCGGCTACATGAGCGTGTTCCACCGGCTGGTGGAAGGCCACCCCGAACGCGGTCCGATCTTCAGCATGGCCAGCATCATGAAGCCGGGCAGCTTCGACATGGCCCATATCCGCGAAATGGAAACCCCGGCCATTGCCTTCTTCCTGACCTTGCCCGCGCCGCTGTCCGCGCTGGAAGCATGGGAGAAAATGCTGCCCACCGTGCAGCGCATGGGCGAACTGCTCGACGGCGTGGTGCTGGACGACAGCCGCAACGCACTGGGCCGCCAGCGCATCGCCCACATCCGCGACGACCTGCGTGCCTACGACCGCCAACACCAGGCACCGCCGCTGAGCAAGCCACCGCGCTGGTAGGCCGGGACCGGCCCCCATGCCTGATGCCCGAGTAGCTCGGGGCTACGGCCCCGGCGCTCTGCGTATCGGACATGGAACGTCGGGAACGTAGCCCCGACCTACGCCGTGGTCGATGCATCACGCCGCGCGGTTAAAATCGGCACATGACTTCCGATGCCACTGCCGCCCAGCGTATTGCCGAACTCCGCCAGCAGCTCTCCGCTGCTGCGCGTGCCTACCACGAGCACGATGAGCAACTGATCCCGGATGCCGAGTACGACGCGCTGATGCGCGAGTTGCAGGCGCTGGAGATGGCACACCCGCAACTGGACAGCGCCGACTCGCCCAGTCATCAAGTCGGCGGCAAGCCGTCCTCGCGCTTTGCTGAAGTGGTGCATGCGGTGCCGATGCTGTCGCTGGGCAATGCCTTCAGCGAGGAGGAGGTACGCGATTTCGTGCGCCGCATCGACGAGCGCCTTGGCCGAGCGCAGCTGCTGTTCTCGGCCGAACCCAAGCTCGACGGTCTGGCAATCAGCCTGCGCTACGTGAACGGCGTGTTCGTGCAAGGTGCCACGCGCGGCGATGGCAGCACCGGCGAGGACGTCAGCGCCAACCTGCGCCAGATCAAGGTGATTCCCGACCAACTCGACGGCGAAGGTTGGCCGGCAGTGCTGGAAGTACGCGGCGAAGTCTTCATGCCGCGTGCCGATTTCGAGAAATACAACGAACACGCGCGCCTGCACGGCGGCAAGGTGCTGGCGAACCCGCGCAATGGCGCAGCCGGTTCGTTGCGCCAGCTTGACCCCAAGGTCAGCGCGCAGCGTCCGTTGAGCTTTTACGCCTACGGCACCGGTGAGGTCAGCGGCGGTGAACTGCCGGCCACGCACTCAGCAACATTGGCGCAGTTGGCGCAATGGGGCTTCCCGGTCAGCGAATTGTGCAAGGTGGTGGAAGGCGCGGAAGGCTTGCTGGATTACTACCGCGACATCGGCACGCGCCGCGATGGTTTGCCGTTCGACATCGACGGTGTGGTTTACAAGCTCGACGACCGCGAAGGTCAGCGTGAGATGGGCTTCGTCTCGCGCGCGCCACGCTGGGCGATTGCGCACAAATTCCCGGCGCAGGAACAGACCACCACGGTGGAGGCCATCGAAATCCAGATCGGCCGCACCGGCGCGGCCACGCCGGTGGCGCGCCTGCAGCCGGTGCAGGTGGCCGGCGTCACCGTCACCAATGCCACCTTGCACAACGCCGACCAGATCGCGCGGCTGGACGTGCGCGTGGGCGATACGGTCATCGTGCGCCGTGCTGGCGACGTGATCCCGGAAGTGGTCAGCGTCATTGCCGAGCGCCGCCCGGAAGGCACGCAGCCATGGGCGATGCCGCCAGCTTGCCCGGTCTGCGGCGCGGAAATCGTGCGCGAAGAAGGTGCGGCAGTGTGGCGTTGCTCCGGTGAGTTGAGCTGCCCGGCACAACGCAAGGAAGCCATCGCCCACTTTGCTTCGCGCCGTGCAATGGATATCGACGGGCTGGGCGACCGCTACATCGAAACGCTGGTGGATGCCGGTATCGTGCGCGGTGTTGCCGATTTGTACCGCTTGCAGCGCGACACCTTGCTTCTGCTCAAACTGGCGCTGGAAGCGGCCAACCCTTCCGCACTCGCCAATGCCATCGCACCGCATTTGCCCGCAGAAGGCAGCGGCGAATGGCTCAACGCGGTGTTGAAACTCGACAACAGCAGTGCCGGTTGGCGCGCGCAGACCTTGGCGTTGCCGGCGCGCTTCGACTGGAACACGAAGAAGATTGCGACCAAGTGGGCCGACAACCTGATTACCGCCATCGACGCCAGCCGCGACGCCACGCTGGAGCGGCTGCTGTTCGCACTCGGCATCGAGCACGTTGGCGAAAGCACGGCCAAGGCACTGGCGCAGTGGTTTGGCGACTTGGCCTTGATTCGCCACCTGCCGTGGCCGCTGTTCAAACGCGTGCCGGATATTGGCGGCGAAGTGGCGCGCTCGCTCGGCCATTTCTTCGAGCAGGCCGGCAACCAGCAAGCCATTGACGCGCTGCTGCACGTCGGCCAAGTACGCATTCGCGATACCCACCAGCCATCGGCACGGCTGCGCGACGGGTTGGATTTGCCGCAGTTGCTGGTCGACCGAAATCCCCGGCATCACCCGTTTGCGTGCGGAAAAATTGGTGGCGGCGCTGCCTTCTGCACAACAAATTCTCGACGCCGAACCGGAGCGCTTCATCGCCGCCGGTTTGCCCGAAGACACCGCGCGCGGTTTGGCGCAATGGCTAGCTGGCGACCACCACGGCCAACTGCTGCTCGACGGCGAAGCCCAAATGCAGCGCTTGCTGCAACTCGCACCGGAACAAGCCTCGCAGCCCGCCGGCCCGCTGGACGGGCAGACCGTGGTGCTCACCGGCACGCTGGTGCAACTGACCCGCGACGCGGCCAAGGCGCGGCTGGAAGCGCTGGGCGCCAAAGTGGCGGGCAGCGTGTCGAAGAAAACCGCCTTCGTCGTTGCCGGCAGCGAGGCCGGTTCCAAACTGGACAAGGCCAATGAATTGGGCGTGGAGGTGTGGGACGAAGAACGCCTGCTCGCCTTCCTCGCCGAACACGGGCAGCACGCATGAGCCTGCGCTTTCGCCTCGCCACGCCCGCAGATTTCCCGCGCATCACCGCGATGCTGCGCGCGTTCTACGCCGAAGACCACATCGCCTATGATCCGGTGCTGGTCGAACCGGGCCTGCGCGCCCTGCTTGCCGAGCCGGCACATGGTGCCGTGTTGCTGCTGCAAAGCGACGACGTGGCCGAAGCCGGTTACATCAGCTTGGGCTGGTGTTTCAGCGTGGAGCAGGGTGGCCGCTTCGTGCTGCTGGACGAGTTGTACCTGGCGCCAGCCGCGCGTGGCCGTGGCTGGGGTCGGCAAGCCTTGGCGCTGGCGCGCGATTGGGCCAGCGCCGAGGGTGCCAGCGTGATGCGGCTGGAAGTGAACCACCACAACGCACGTGCCAAAGCGCTGTACCTGGCCGCCGGCTACCGCGACGACGCGCGCGATATCCTCACCTTGCCGCTGAAAGCGGCTGCGCCCCGGCCCCATGATTGAAGCCCTACACCAACGCGCGCGCTTGAACGCGCTGATTCGCGATTTTTTCGCGCATCGCAACGTGCTGGAAGTGGAAACGCCCATCCTGTCGGTCGCCGGCAATACCGAGCCGAACATTGACAGTTTTCACACCGATTTCAGCGGCCACGTCGATGCCGGCCCACGTCGGCGCTGGTTGCGCACGTCGCCCGAATATCCGCTAAAGCGCTTACTCGCCGCCGGCGTGGGCGATTGCTACGAGCTGGGCCGGGTGTTCCGCAACGGCGAGGCCGGCGGCCGCCATAATCCCGAGTTCACCATGCTGGAGTGGTACCGGGTCGGCTGGGACCACCATCGCCTTGTCGACGAAACCATCGAGCTGGTGCGCGCGGCACTGGCAATGGTCGGGCGCCAAGCCACGGTGCAAGTGCTGACCTACCGCGAGTTATTCATCGACACCGTAGGCGTTGACCCCTTCAACGCCGATGAAGTGCAACTGCGGGCACCGCTGGCCGGCATCGGCATCAACCCGCAAGGTTTGACCCGCGACGACTGGCTGGATTTGCTGATGACCCATCGCATCCAGCCGCATTTCCCGGCCGACCGCATCACCGTGATTCACGACTGGCCGGCCACGCAGGCGGCCTTGGCAAAAATTCGCCCCGGCAACCCGCCGCTGGCCGAGCGCTTCGAGTTGTATCTGGGCGCGGTGGAACTGGCCAATGGCTACCACGAACTCAACGACGCCGACGAACAACGCCAGCGTTTCCAGCGCGACCTCACCGTGCGCAGCACACGCGGCGACGTACTGCCACCACTGGACGAAGCGTTGCTGGCCGCCTTGCCGGCCATGCCCGCCTGTGCCGGTGTTGCAGTCGGCGTTGACCGGCTACTGATGGCACTGGCAGGCACGGGCCGCATCGCCGACGTGCTGGCGTTCGACTTCGCCCACGCCTGATGCAAAGTCCCCCCCCTTACAATGCCGCCATGAACGACACCACCATCGACTACGCCCGCTACGACCACATTCGCCCGATTCGCTGGACGGGTGACGCGCTGGAATTGCTGGACCAGCGCAAGCTGCCTTTCATCGTCGAGCATGTGAGCTGCCATGACAGCGACGCAGTAGCCGCCGCCATCCACGCGCTCACCGTACGTGGCGCGCCGGCTATTGGCATTGCCGCCGCATGGGGCGTGGTGCTGGCCGCGCGCGAGGTACAAGCCGGTGAGGGTGCCGCCGCGTTGGCGTTGCTGGAACCGGCACTGCAACAGCTCAACGCCGCGCGTCCCACCGCAGTGAATTTGGCATGGGCACTGGCGCGCATGCGCCGCGTGCTGGCTGGGGCAGGGCAGGATTGGAAGCAAGTGCTGGCATTGGAAGCACAGGCCATCGCTGACGAAGACCTGGCCGCCAATCGCCACATGGGCGCCTTGGGCGCGGGCCTGATCGCGCCGGGCAGCGGCGTGCTGACCCATTGCAACACCGGCTCGCTGGCCACCGCCGGCTTCGGCACCGCGCTGGGCGTGATCCGCGCCGGCGTGGCACAGGGCCGTATCGCCCGCGTGTTCGCCGGCGAAACCCGGCCGTGGCTGCAAGGCGCGCGCCTGACCGTGTGGGAGTTGCAACAGGACGGCATCGACGCCACGCTCGTCGCCGATTCGGCCGCCTCGCACCTGATGAAGACCGGCGCGGTGCAGTGGGTGATCGTCGGCGCCGACCGCATCTGCGCCAACGGCGACACCGCCAACAAGATCGGCACCTACCAGTTGGCCATCGCCGCACGCCATCACGGCGTCAAATTCATGGTTGTAGCGCCGTCCTCGACCGTCGATATGGGCACTGCGCATGGCGATGAAATCGAGATCGAGCAGCGCGATCCGGGCGAGTTGTTCGGCGTCGGCGGCGTGCGCACCGTGGCCGAGGGCATCAGGGCGTGGAACCCGGTGTTCGACGTGACACCGGGCGAATTTGATCGACGCCATCGTCACCGAAAAGGGCGTGATCCTGAACCCGGCCACGGACCGGATGCGGTGAAGGCCGCGTTGCGGGGCGAGCCCGGCCGTAGCGCCTGGCCTGTCGGTCGGGCGAGGGCGGGGGAGCGTTACCGCAATCGCTCCGGCAGTGCCGGCCAACGGCCGGCACCCACACTGCCCGCCATCTCGCCGGCCTGCCGGGCCATTGCAGGCATTGGCTGCCTCGCGCCCTAAGTTCCTGATTTCCGCAGGTAAAAACGCTGGTAAACAGCGGCAGGAAAGCGCCCCGTGTGATAGACTTCGGTGCTTGAATCGAGCGTTGCCGCGAGCTTTTTCCCAGGCATGCGCGGGGCCGAACCGCTACCAGAAGACGGAATCCGAATGGCAGAAACCGCCAAGGAAATCATCCAGGTCAACCTGGAAGACGAGATGCGCAAGAGCTACCTCGACTACGCGATGAGCGTGATCGTGGGCCGCGCGCTCCCCGACGCCCGCGACGGTCTCAAGCCGGTGCATCGCCGCGCCCTGTTCGCAATGAAGGAGCTCGGTGCGCACTCCAATAAGCCGTACTACAAGTCGGCGCGTATCGTCGGTGACGTCATCGGTAAGTACCATCCGCACGGTGACAGCGCGGTCTACGACACGCTGGTGCGCATGGCGCAGCCGTTCTCGCTGCGCTACATGCAGATCGATGGTCAAGGCAACTTCGGCTCTGTCGACGGCGACCGCCCGGCGGCGATGCGCTACACCGAATCGCGCCTGTCCCGGATCAGCCACGAAATGATGGCCGACATCGACAAGGACACCGTCGATTTCCAGCCGAATTACGACGAAAAGGAACTCGAGCCCACGGTGCTGCCGACGCGCTTCCCCAATTTGCTGGTCAATGGTTCCGGTGGCATTGCGGTGGGCATGGCGACCAACATTCCGCCGCACAACCTCCCCGAGTCCATCAATGCCGCATCGCGTTGATCGACAACCCGGCGCTCGACGTCGACGGCCTGATGGAATACATCCCCGGCCCTGATTTCCCGACCGGCGGCATCATCAATGGTACCGCCGGCATCATCGCCGGCTACCGCACCGGCCGCGGCCGCGTGCGCATCCGCGCCAAGGCCGACATTGAAGTGGCCGACAATGGCCGCGAAGCCATCATCGTCACCGAGATCCCGTACCAGGTGAACAAGGCGCGGCTGATTGAGAAGATCGCCGAGTTGGTCAAGGAAAAGAAGCTCGAGGGCATCAGCGAGCTGCGTGACGAGTCCGACAAGGACGGCATGCGGATCTACATCGAGGTCAAGAGCGGGGAATCGGCCGAGGTTGTGCTCAACAACCTGTACCAGCAGACCCAGATGGAGTCGGTGTTCGGGATCAACATGGTGGCGCTGGTCGATGGCCGCCCGAAGCTGCTGAACCTCAAGGAGATGCTGGAGGCGTTCGTCCGCCACCGCCGCGAGGTTGTTACTCGTCGCACCATTTTCGAACTGCGCAAGGCGCGCGCCCGCGCCCATGTGCTGGAAGGCCTTGACCGTCGCGCTGGCCAACATCGACGAGATGATCGAACTGATCAAGACCTCGTCCAACCCGCCGAGGCCAAGGAGCGCATGCTCGCCAAGGTGTGGGATGCCGGGGTTGGTCGGCGCGCTGCTGGCCGCCGTACCGGTGCCGAAGCGTCGCGCCCGGAGGATTTGCCGAAGAGCATCGGGCTGGTCGATGGCCACTACCAGTTGTCCGACGAGCAGGCCACGCAGATCTTGGAAATGCGCCTGCACCGCCTCACCGGCCTGGAGCAGGACAAGCTCACCGAGGAATACCGGCAGCTGCTGGAAGTGATCGCCGGGCTGATCCACATTCTCGAGAACCCGGACCGCTTGTTGCAGGTGATTCGCCAGGAACTGGAAGCCGTGCGCGCCGAGTTCGGCGATGAGCGCCGCACCGAGATCCGCCACAGCGAGGAAGACCTCGACATCCTCGACCTGATCGCGCCCGAGGACGTGGTGGTGACGCTCTCGCGCGCCGGTTACGTCAAGCGCCAGCCGGCGTGGGCGTACCGCGCGCAACGCCGCGGCGGCCGCGGCCGCAGCGCGGCGGCGACCAAGGACGAGGACTCGATCGAGCAGCTGTGGCTGGTCAACACCCACGACACGCTGCTGACGTTCACCAGCACGGGCAAGGTGTTCTGGTTGCCGGTGTACAAGCTGCCGGAAGCCGGCTCCAATGCCTTGGGGCCGCCCGATTGTCAACTGGATTCCGCTGGAGTACGGCGAGCGGGTCCAGGCCGTGCTCCCGGTGCGCGAGTACGACGAAAACCATTACGTGTTCTTCGCCACCCGCAACGGCACGGTGAAGAAGACGCCGCTGAGGGATTTTGCGTTCCGGCTAGCACGCGGCAAGATCGCCATCGGTCTCGACGAGGGCGATGCATTGGTCGGCGTTGGCCTGACTGATGGCGATTGCGACATCATGTTGTTTGCCACCAACGGCAAGGCCGTGCGCTTCGGCGAGGACAAGGTGCGCTCGATGGGACGTAACGCCGCCGGTGTTCGTGGCATGGAGCTGGCCGCAGGTGAAACCGTGTGCAGCTTGATCGTGGTCCAAGGCGACGGCGGGGGGGGGGGGGGGGGGGGGGGGGGGCCCGCGGGGGGGACATCCTCACCGCCAGTGAAAACGGCTACGGCAAGCGGACTCACCTTGAGGACTTCCCGCGCAAGGGCCGTGGCACGCAGGGTGTGATCGCGCTCCAGACAACGGATCGGAATGGCGCGCTGGTTGGCGCGATCCAGCTCAGCGACCAGAACGACGTGTTGCTAATCTCCGATGGCGGCACCTTGGTGCGTACCCGCGGCCTCGCAGATTGCCCAGGTCGGGCGTAACACCCAGGGTGTCACGCTGATCCGCCTCGGCGACGGCGAGCGGTTGCAGGCCATCGAACGGCTGGATGCTTCGCTGGAAGCGGAAGAGGGCGTGGATGACGACCTTGCCGCCGATGTGGAATCGCCCATGGCATCGCCGGAAGCCTGACCAAAGGGCTCTTCGGTAACGAAAAAGCGCCGGTATTGCCGGCGCTTTTTCGTTCGGGAGACATTTTCGGCTTACTCGCCATGAT
>JAUCDH010000022.1:0-19610 GCA_034675465.1 Stenotrophomonas sp.
GTGGCGAATGGATGTCCTAGACGCCGGGGCCGATCTCGTTGGGATAATTGAAGCGCGCGAAGGCATCAAGCAGCTCCATCTCCGACCGCGAGGTCTCAATGGAGATTACGTCCGCGTCCATCTCGGCCATGGAGGGCATGATGTCGTTGAACTGCGCGTAGCACATATGGGTGTGGATCTGGGTGGCGTCGCCCACCCCCCACGCGCTGATACGGAAGGAATCCACCCCCCACTCCAGATAGGCGCCGGCCATTGGGCGCGGCGCAGCGGCAGGCCCTCGCGCAGCGCCGGTTCGTCGATCTGGATGGCGGCGATACCGGCCGCTTCCAGGTCGTTGACCTCGTCGCGCAGCGCCAGCGCGATTTGGCGGCAGGTTTGCGCGCGCTCCTGGTCGTCGCGCACGAAGGACCATTGCAGCACCGTCACCGGGCCGGTCAGCATGCCCTTCATCGGCTTGTCGGTCAGCGACTGCGCGTACTGCGACCAGCGCACCGTCATTGGCGCGGGGCGGCTGACGTCGCCGTAGATCACCGGCGGCTTCACGCAGCGCGAGCCGTAACTCTGCACCCAGCCGTTGCCGGTGAAGGCGAAGCCGTCGAGCTGCTCGCCGAAATACTCGACCATGTCGTTGCGCTCGAACTCGCCGTGCACCAGCACGTCCAGCCCGATCTGCTCCTGCACGCGCACGCACTGCTCGGTTTGTTGTTCGAGGAAGGCCTCGTAGTCGGCATCGGCCAGCTTGCCGGCCTTGTTGCGGGCGCGTGCTTCGCGCACTTCCAGGGTCTGCGGGAAGGAGCCAATCGTGGTGGTGGGGAAGGGTGGCAGGCGCAACGCCGCCGCCTGCAACGGCAGGCGCTGCGCATGCGGGGTGGCGCGGGTGGCGTCGGCGGCGGTGAGTGCGGTCACGCGTGCCTTGACCGCGGGGTTATGCACGCGCGGTGAGCGGCGGCGCGTTTCCACCGCCTCGCGCGCTTGCGCCAGTGCGGCCTCGGTGCCGGCGTGGCCGTCGAGCGCGTCGGCCAGCAGCCGCAGTTCGTCAAGCTTCTGCCGCGCGAACGCCAGCCAGTTGCGCAGTTCCGCATCGAGCTTCTTTTCCAGCGCCAGATCCACCGGGCAATGCAGCAGTGAGCACGACGGCGCAAGCCACAGCTTGTCGTCGCCGCGGTGGCCGCGCGCGTAGCGGGCAAGGATCAGCGCGTTGTCCAGCGGGTTGCGCCAGATGTTGCGGCCGTCCACCAGCCCCAGCGAAAGCACGCGCTCGGCCGGCAAGGCGCGCAGCACCGCGTCGAGTTGCTCCGGTGCGCGTACCAGATCCACGTGCAGGCCCTGCACCGGCAGCGCGGCGGCCAGCGCGAGATTGTCGTCGAGCGCGCCGAAATAGGTGGCGAGCAGGATGTCCGGGTGCGGTGCGTCGGCCAGATGGGCGTAGGCACGCTCGAACGCGGCGCGCGCGGCGTCGTCCAGATCCTGCACCAGCACCGGCTCGTCCAGCTGCACCCACTGCGCGCCTGCATCCTTCAACGCCGCCAGCAACTGCACGTAGACCGGCAGCAGTGCGTCGAGCAGGTCCAGCGGCTGGCTGCCGTCGGTGGTCTTGGACAGCAGCAGGAAACTCACCGGCCCGAGCAGCACCGGACGGGTTTCGATACCCAGCGCCTTGGCCTCGCGGTACTCGGCCAGCGGCTTGTCGCCGCGCAACGCGAAGTGCTGGCCGGCGTGCAGTTCCGGTACCAAGTAGTGGTAGTTGGTGTCGAACCACTTGGTCATTTCCAGCGCGTGCAGGTCGATGCCGGGCTTCTGCAGGCCGCGCGCCATCGCGAAGTAGGCGGCCAGCGGATCGCGCTCGGCCAGGGCACGGTAACGCTCGGGAATGGCGTCGAACAGGAACGCGGTGTCGAGCACGTGGTCGTACAGCGAGAAATCGTTGCTCGGCGGCAAGTCCACGCCGGCTTCGCGTTGCAGCTTCCAGTGGCGCGCGCGCAGTTCGGCGGCGGTGGCTTGCAGTTGCGCGGCGTCGCTTTCGCCGCGCCAGTGGCTTTCCAGCGCGCGCTTGAGTTCGCGGCGCGCGCCGATGCGGGGAAACCCCAGGTTGGTAACGCTAGTCATGACACTTTCCTCATTGCATGGGCATTGAGGAACGAAGGAACCGCGCGCTGCCGCAACGGCCACCGGGCCGCGCCATCACCACGCCAGCGACCTTCGCCCCCGCGGGCGAACCGGGTTCCGTGGCGGAGGCAGGCGGGGCCACGCATGCCGGCAGGCACGCGCGGTCCGGCCGCCTCCCCGCGGAGACGCCAGGTCGAAACAGGAGGCGACGCGCCTCCCGGCCCAGGCCGGTATTCGGGCTGATGGACGTGGACGCGGTTGCGCCCGCCTAGTGGCCGTCGCTTCCCAAGCCTTGCGGCCCAGTGCTGGTTGACGGCGTTCGTTTCCATTCACCGCTGCGGGGCAGCTCTGGAATGGCGGGCCTTGCGGGCGCGCTTCACCAGATTCCCGTTTAATTCCATCCCTTCATCCGAATGAAGCGATGGATACCTTTGGCGCGCACACGATAGGGCCGCGGCGGCGATGGGTCAAGCGCGCACGGGGGGTTCCATCCCGATGGCCGGGGCAGCGTATCGATGCAACGCAGAATGTGGATGGCGTGAACATCGGTTTAACTTCCAGCAGCCGGCAATTCCTGCCGGCATATCCACAACATCGAAGACACGCGAATTCAGGCAACGCCATACCAACACCCTGGGGAGGGACGCATGGCCAACCGCAACCTGCATTACACCGGACTCTCGCTTGCGATCGTGACTGCCCTCACCGCTTTGGCTCCCGTGCAGGCACGGGCGCAGGCCACCGCGCAGGAAGGCGGCAACGAGCAGGCCACCACGCTATCGGCCATCACTGTTACCGCGCAGAAGCGCGAGGAAGCGCTGCAAGAGGTACCCATCGTCATCAACGTGCTGCCCGAGCAGTTGTTGCAGGACACCGGCGTGCGCGACATCAAGGATCTGCAAGTGCTGGTGCCGGGCCTGACCGTGACCAGCACCCAGAGCGCGGCGCAAACCACCGCGCGCATCCGCGGCATCGGCACGGTGGGCGACAACGCCGGCCTGGAATCGTCGGTGGGCGTGGTCATCGACGGCGTGTATCGGCCGCGCAACAGCGTCGGCTATGGTGACCTGGGCGAGCTGGAGCGGATCGAAGTATTGAAGGGGCCGCAGGGCACGGTGTTCGGCAAGAACACTTCGGCCGGCGTCATCAACGTGATCACCCGCCGCCCCAGCTACACGCAGAGCGCCGAAGGCGAGATCAGCGTTGGCAACTACGGCGCGGTCGGCGTGTCCGGCGCCTACAACGACGCACTGGGCGAGACCAGCGCCATCCGCATCTATGCGGCCAAGCGCAAGCGCGATGGTGTCGATGAAGTGCGCACCGGCGCTGGCCCGCGCGTGGAAACCGACGACGGCGACCAGAATTTCCACACCCTGCGCGGCCAGCTGTTGTTCGAGCCGAGCGACAACCTCGACATCTACCTGAGCGCCGACTACACCAGCCGCGAGGAGAACTGCTGCGTCACCGTCACCACCGACCGCGGCTCCACCGCGGCCATCCTCAACGCACTCACCCCGGGCGGTGAGGCGGTGATCCCGGTGGCCGACATCGAGCGCCGGCTGGCCTACAGCAACCGCAGCACCTCGCAGGACATCAAGGACAAGGGCGTTTCGGCCGAGGTCAACTGGACCATGCCGTGGGCCAACGAAGCGGTGCTGACCTCGATCACCGCCGTGCGCGACTGGCAGTCGATCAACGGCCTGGATTTTGACTACAGCGCCGCCGACGTGCTGTACCGCGCGCCGGACGAGGACGAGTCGCTGACCAAGTTCAAGACCTTCAGCCAGGAACTGCGCCTGACCGGCTCGACCGAGAAGATCGACTGGATGGTCGGCGCGTTCTACTCGGACGAAGACCTGACCCGCAACGAGAGCTACCGCTACGGCAGCGCTTACGAGCCGTACATGTCCATTGCCCTGCTGGGCCGCATCAACCCGGCGCTGGCGGGCCTGCCGAACGCAGCCACCTTCCTCGCCGACGCCACCGGCCGCCCGTTCGGCAGCCTGTTCCGCGGGCTGGGCACGCTCGATCGCTACCAGCAGAACGCCAAGAGCACCGCGCTGTTCACCAACAACACCTGGCACGCCACCGACGCGCTCAACGTCACCGTGGGCCTGCGCTACACCCACGAGAAGAAGACGCTGGACGCGGCCTACAGCAACCCGGACGGCAGCCCGGCCTGCGCTTCGTATTTCCTGGCGAACGGGCAGGTGAACCCGGCGGCGGTGGGCCGCATCGCCGCGGCGCTGACCGCGCGCGGCGTGCCGTTCGCAATGATGCCGGCGGCGCAGCAGCAGGCGCTGATCCAGAACACCATCGGCTTCACCTGCCTGCCGTGGGCCAACGCCGCGCACAACGGCCGCGCCACGTCGCAGGAACGCACCGAGAAGGAATGGTCGGGCACCTTGAAGCTGGCCTACAACTGGAGCGACGAGGTGATGACCTATGTCTCCGCCGCGCGCGGTTACAAGGCCGGCGGCTTCAACCTCGACCGCGTGCAGTCGGCCAACGGCCTGTCCAGCGGCACTCAGGGCATCGTGCCGGTGAATGACACCTCCTTCCCCGGCGAATTCGTGGACAGCTACGAACTCGGCGCCAAGACCACCTGGCTGGGCGGCAACCTGCTGCTGAACGCGGCGCTGTTCTACCAGAAGTACGAGGACTTCCAGCTCAACAGCTTCCTCGGCACCAGCTTCGTGGTGCGCTCGATCCCGGAAGTGGTGTCCAAGGGCGTGGAGGCGGAAATCCTGTGGCAGCCGGGCATCAAGGGGCTGATGGTGCAGGGCGGCTTCACCTATGCCGAAACCGAGTACGGCGACGACCTGCTGCCCGACGCCGACCTGGTGCTGCTGCCGGGCAACCAGATGAGCTTCGCGCCGAAGTGGTCGGGCAACGCCTCGGTCACCTATGAATGGGATGTCGGCCAGAACCTGGTGGGCCGCTTCAACGTGGGCGCCAAGTACATGTCCGATTACAACACCGGCTCCGACCTTGACCCGCAGAAGGCGCAGGATGCCTACACCCTGGTCAACGCACGGGTGGGCGTGGGCTCGGCCAGTGGCCGCTGGATGCTGGAGTTCTGGGGCCAGAACCTGACCGACGAGACCTACAAGCAGGTGGGCATCGATGCCCCGATCCAGACCGGCTCGTGGAACGCCTTCCTCGGCGCGCCGCGCACCTACGGCATGACCCTGCGCCTGCGCTACTGAGGCACGGTTTAGCCGGTATCAAGAGGGTTCGTCGCGCGAGCGGCGAACCCTTTTCATTGCGCGGTGGTGAACTGCAAGGCAACGGCGTTGCGGGCTGGCAGGTGCATTTGCCCGTCGCAAGCGTTGGCCCGTGTAACCTAGCGCCCGCTTTTGCTTCAAAGCCCCTCTCCCAGCGGGAGAGGGGTTGGGGTGAGGGGCAACGGCGTCTTGGTGGTTCAAACATCATGAACGCCGTTCGCCCTTCATTCGGCGCTTCGCGCCACCTTCTTCCACAGGGAGAAGGGAAAGCTGGCATCCAGCAAAACCCTGAAACGCCGCAGAAATTTCGCCGTAATGAATCAAGCACCCACCCCTGCCACAAGGTATTCCGCCTCCCTGCGCCTGTCCGTGGCCCCGATGATGGATTGGACTGACTCCCATTGCAGGGTCTTCCACCGCATCCTCGCCCCCGGCGCGCGGCTCTATACCGAGATGGTGCACGCCAATGCGGTGATCCATGGTGACCGCCAGCGTCTGCTCGGCTTTGACTCCAGCGAACACCCGCTGGCCCTGCAACTGGGCGGCAGCGATCCTGCCCTGCTCGCGCAGGCCGCGCGCATCGCCGCCGAGTGGGGCTACGACGAGGTCAACCTCAACTGCGGCTGCCCGTCCGACCGCGTGCAGGCCGGGCGTTTCGGCGCTTGCCTGATGCGCGAGCCGGCGCTGGTGGGCGAATGCGTGGCGGCGATGGCCGCGGCGGTGAACATCCCGGTCACGGTGAAATGCCGGCTCGGCGTGGACGAGGACAACGACTACGACGCCTTTGCCAGCTTTGTCGATACGCAAGTGCAGGCGGGTGCAGCGATGGTCGTCGTGCATGCGCGCAATGCGTGGCTGCAAGGCTTGTCGCCAAAGGAAAACCGCGAGATCCCGCCACTGCGCTACGACTGGGCCTACCGGCTCAAGCGCGAGCGCCCGGCATTGCCGGTGGTACTCAACGGCGGCATCGCCACGGTGGAGGCCGCACAGGCGCAGATGGCGCACGTCGATGGAGTGATGCTCGGCCGCGCCGCCTATCACGACCCCCTACGTGCTGCACGCGCTGGAAGCCGCGCAGACCGGTGCGCCGCTGCGCAGCCGCGAAGACCTGCTGGAACACCTGCGCCCGTATGTGGAAGCGCAGTTGCAGCGCGGGTTGGCGCTCAAGCACATCACCCGCCACCTGCTCGGGCTGTACCACGGCCAGCCGGGCGGGCGCGGTTTCCGCCAGGTGCTCAGCGAGGGGGCGCATCGCCCCGGCGCAGACTGGGGGCTGCTGGAACAGGCGGTGCAGGTTACCCGCGAACAGGCGGCACGGTTGGCCTGAACCGGGCGGCTTGTTCGTTCAAATAGCTGAACGAACACGATTGGTGGCGGCCGAATTTCAGACCGGATTCACCCTGAAAAATCAAGAATTTGCATCGTTTTCAGGAGGTTGGGCCGATGTCGCCATGCTCCTGCCTTCACGAATTTTGAACGTCCCGCCGCAGTCCGCTAGGATCACCCCCATGCTTCCGCTTCCGCGCCATGTTCCGCTTCTTGTCGTCGCCGTGGCGTTGGCCTCCGCGACCGCGATGCCGGCTTCCGCGCAGGAGGCGCGACGCGAGGCGCGGGCCGAACAGGGTGCGCGCATGGGCGAACCGCGCCCGCAGGGGCAGGGCAATGAAATGCCGCGGCCGATGTCTTCGCTGTCCGATTCGGTGCGCCGCGTGCAGCGCGAAACCGGCGGCCGCATCCTCGGTGCCGAGCGAGTGCCTTACGATGGGCGCGACATCAACCGCGTCAAGTACATGGACGAGCGCGGCCGCGTCCGTTACATGGACGACGAGGCGCGCCCCAGCCGCGAGCGCGGGCCGGGCGGCCCGCCGCCGCGTGGCGACAGGGCCACACGCAGCGATAACCCCTGAACCGCCATAGTCCCACCCCACCCGCCCCACCATGTCGGCGTCATGCCGGCCCAGCCATAGCTAGGGAGAGTTCATGCGTATCCTTCTGGTCGAAGACGAAGCCCCGCTGCGCGAAACCCTGGCAGCCCGGCTCAAGCGCGAAGGCTTTGCCGTCGATGCCGCGCAGGACGGCGAGGAAGGCCTGTACATGGGCCGCGAGGTGCCGTTCGACGTCGGCATCATCGACCTCGGGCTGCCGAAGATGTCGGGCATGGAGCTGATCAAGGCGCTGCGCGATGAGGGCAAGAAATTCCCGGTGCTGATCCTGACCGCGCGTTCGAGCTGGCAGGACAAGGTCGAGGGCCTGAAGCAGGGTGCCGACGACTACCTGGTCAAGCCATTCCACGTTGAAGAACTGCTGGCCCGCGTCAACGCGCTGTTGCGCCGTGCCGCCGGCTGGAGCAAGCCGACGCTGGAATGCGGCCCGGTGGCGCTGGACCTGGCCGCGCAGACGGTGAGCGTGAGCGGCAGCAATGTCGATCTGACCAGCTACGAGTACAAGGTGCTCGAATACCTGATGATGCACGCCGGCGAGTTGGTGTCGAAGGCTGACCTGACCGAGCACATTTACCAGCAGGATTTCGACCGCGACTCCAACGTGCTGGAAGTGTTCATCGGCCGCCTGCGCAAGAAGCTGGACCCGGACGGCGAACTGAAGCCGATCGAGACCGTGCGCGGCCGCGGTTACCGCTTCGCGATCCCGCGCAACCACGAGGGCTGATCCGCCCCGCGCGCATCCGGCAATGATTCCCGGCCGTCTGTGGTTCATCCGGCGCTGGCGGCCTCGCTCGCTGCAGGCGCGCCAGCTGCTGTCCGCGTCGGTGGGCCTGATCGCCTTCCTCGCGCTGGCTGGCTATGCGTTGGACGCCGCCTTTGGCCAAGCCGCGCGCGACAACCTCAGTGAGCGCCTGAAGAATTACGCCACCGCCTATGCCGGTGGCATCGACTTCACTCGCGACCGCTCGTTGTACATCCGCGAGCAACCGCCGGACCCACGCTTCGACGTGCCCGGCAGCGGCCTCTACCTGCAAGTCGTCGCGCCCGGCAGCTACGGCAATTCGTTGTCCGCCGAAGGGCCGTTGTTGCCCGACGTGCATGGTCACCTGCTCGCCCCACGCGAGGAAGTCTTCGAAGGCCCGCTGCCGATCACCCAGATCGACGGCACGCAGGGCGAGGTCTATCGCTACGCGATGGGGTTGGTGTGGGGTGGCGACGGCGCGCCCGAGGCCGAGTTCCCCTACACCATCTACGTGCTGGAGGATTCGCGTGCGCTGGGCAAGCAATTGCGCGTGTTCCGCAACGCGGTGTGGTTCTGGCTGGGCGTCACCGGCCTGATCCTTCTGCTGTTGCAGACGCTGGTGCTGCAATGGAGCCTGCGCCCGCTCAAGCGCGTGATCAACGAGCTGACCCGCGTGCAGCGCGGCGAGCGCGAACGCATGAGCGAAATGCATCCGCGCGAACTGGAGCCGCTGACCGACAGCATCAACGCCTTCATCGAGAGTGAGCGCGAGAACCTGGAGCGCCAGCGCAATACCCTTGCCGACCTGGCACACAGCCTGAAGACGCCGATCGCGGTGCTGCGCACGCAACTGGACAGCGGTGCTGGCGATGACGTGCTCCGCGAAGAACTGGACGTGCAGTTGCAGCGCATGAACAACCTCGTTTCCTACCAATTGGCGCGCGCGGCTTCGTCCGGCCACAAGCTGTTCTCCGCGCCGGTGCCGATCGAAGCCACCGCCGAGGACATCGTGCCGGGGCTGGAAAAGATTTACGCCAGCAAGGGCGTGCTGTGCGAGTTCGAGCTGGAGCCGGGCGTCAATTTCTACGGCGAGCCGGGCGACTTGCAGGAGCTGATGGGCAACCTGCTGGAAAACGCCTTCAAGTGGGCCAAGCGCCGCGTGCTGCTGACCGCGCGGCCGATTCCCGGTGCGCCCGGGCGGCGAGCGGGCCTGGTGCTGGCGGTCGATGACGATGGCCCCGGCATCGCCGAGGACAACATCGCCAAGGTATTGCAGCGCGGCGTGCGCGGCGATGAGCGCGTGCAGGGCCATGGCATCGGCCTGTCGATCGTGCAGGACTTGATCAAGGATTATCGTGGCGAATTGAGCGTCGGCCGTTCGGCCGAGCTGGGCGGGGCGCGCTTTGAAGTGAAGCTGCCGCCGGGGTTGTGACTGCGGCCGGGTTTTCCCGGTAAAGCTTCATCGCAGCTTGTGTCGCTCCAGCAATGGTCCATGCAGCGGAGCGGGCACGTTGGCAAACGGCGACGGGCCATAGAAACGCCGCAAATGCGCCGCCACCGCCGGCATTTCCTGCTCCAGCACTTCCGGCGCGGAGAAATGGTATTCGCTGACCACCGCGAAAAATTCTTCCGGCGCTTCGGCGGCATACGGGTCGATGGCGGTGTCGTGGCCGGCATCCACGCGCGCGCAGAAGGCGTCGAAGCATTGCTGGAAATCACGCGCCCATTGCCGCTGCCAGTCGCGCGGCAGCGGCGGGGTGCCGTCCATCGCACCGTCCAGCACGTCGATCTTGTGCGCCATTTCATGCACCGCCACGCAGTAGCCGGCGTGCGGATCGGCGATGTCGGCCTGCACGTCGGCCCATGACAGCAGCAGCGGGCCACTGTCCCAGGCTTCGCCGATCAATTCGTCGTCCCACTCATGCAGCACGCCGGCCGCATCGGCATGGCTGCGGCGCACGCGGAACGCGTCGGGATAGACCACCAGCTCTGACCAGCCATGCAGGCCTTCGCGGCCGAACTCGAGCAGCGGCAGGCAGCACACCGCGGCCAGCAGCAAGCGTTGGGCGTCGTCCAGCTCCAGCCCGGCGACCGGGGTGATGACCTTGCGATGCAGGAAATGCGCGGCCAGTTCGCGCAGGCGCAGGGCGCGCGCATCGTCCAGTGCATGCAGCCACGGACAATCCTGGCGAACCTGCCGCCAGAGCGCGTCGTCGATGCTGGCGGGCATGCGCCGCCAGCGGCGCAGCAACCACTGGATCAGCGGAACATCCCCGGCAGCAGCCGGTGCCACTTCGGTGCACGTACGCGCGGGATCACTTCGTCGTCGCTGCCGCCGCCGGCCTGTTGCGGTGGGGCGGGTGGTGCGACTTGTCTGGGCGAAGGCGGCAGGGTGTTGGTGATGTTCACCGCCGCCGCCGGGGCCGCCACCCGCTCCACTTCGCCGGGGGCGTAGGTGCAGGCATTGCTGCGTGCCGGCGTGTCGAACGCATCCGCAGCATGCGCGGCCAAGGGGGCCAGCAGCAGGATCAGGCAATGGGCAATCCGGCGCATCGTCGTTATCCGTGGGGCGGTCGAGCTTCCGATTCTAGCCTGCTTTCCTCGCCCGGCCGGAAGGGGCTACGGGCGGGCGCGGAGGGCTTCCCGCATAATCGCCCATTCAGTCGGGAGGAAGGATCGCCGTGGACGACCGCGAGTTGTTGGCCAAACTGGGCGCGGGTGCGTTTTCCGGCGATGCCTTGGCGCGCGAGCTGGGCCAAACCCGTGCCGCGGTATGGAAGCGAATACAGGGCTTGCGTGCGGGGGGGGTGGCGATTGAAGGCCGGGCCGGCGACGGCTACCGGCTGGTGCAGCCGCTGGAATTGCTGGACCGCGAGCGGGTCATGCAGCAGCTTCCCGCTGCGGTGGCCGCGTCGGTGGCGAATCTGGAAATCGCTTGGACGCTGGGTTCGACCAATAGTGAATTGTTGCGTCGCAACACCTCCTTGCGCGGCACCGACGTGCTGCTGGCCGAGCGCCAGAGCGGCGGCCGTGGCCGGCGTGGCCGGCAATGGGCCTCGCCGCTGGCGGCGAACATTTACCTGTCCGTCTCGCGTGGCTTTGCCGGCGGCCTGTCGCGGATGGGCGGGTTGAGCCTGGCGGCGGGCGTGGCGGTTGGTGAGGCGTTGCATGCGCTGGGGTTTGCCGGCGCGGGTCTGAAATGGCCGAACGACGTGCTGGTCGGTGGCCGCAAGTTGGGCGGCCTGTTGGTCGAAGGGGGCGGCGAATTCGCCGGGCCGGCGCGGGCGGTGGTCGGCCTCGGCCTGAACGTGCGCATGCCGGCGACGGTGGCGGCCGACATCGGCCAGCCATGGACCGATTTGGACTCGCTGGCCGGCGCGCCGGTGTCGCGTAACGCGGTGGTCGCCGCGCTGCTGTCGCACCTGCTGCCGGCGCTGGAGCAATTCGAACGGCAGGGCTTG
Source organism: Stenotrophomonas sp. (assembly GCA_034675465.1). Taxonomy (GTDB): domain Bacteria; phylum Pseudomonadota; class Gammaproteobacteria; order Xanthomonadales; family Xanthomonadaceae; genus Stenotrophomonas. Next base: position 11,480 of record JAUCDH010000022.1, read on the forward strand.
GCGCCGTTCCTGCCGCGCTACGCCGCGCTGGATGTGCTGCATGGGCGTGCGGTGCGGGTCGAGGAAGCGGGCGTCCTGCATGAAGGTATCGCCCGTGGTTTGGCCGAAGATGGCGCACTGCGGCTGGATATCGGTGGCGACGAACGCCATTTCCATGCCGGCGAAGTCAGCGTGAGGGCGCAATGAGCGATTGGCTGTTCGATCTGGGCAATTCGCGCTTCAAGTTCGCATCGCTGGCCGGCGAAGCGATTGGCAGCGTGCAGGCGTGGCCGCACGGGGCCGAGGCGATGACCGCCGCCGCGCTGGACGCCCTGCCACGCGGCGGCACCGCGTGGGTCGCCAGCGTCGCCGCGCCGGCGTTGACCGCGACGGTGATGGACCTGCTGCACGAACGCTTCGCGCATGTGCAGGTAGCGCGTACCTTGCCCGAATGCGCGGGCGTGACCGTGGCCTATGCGCGCCCGGAGAAATTCGGTGTCGATCGCTTCCTCGCCCTGTTGGCCGCCGCGCCCTTGCGGCAGCCGGCGCTGGTGGTCGGCGTCGGCACCGCGCTGACCATCGACCTGCTGGACGCCGCCGGCCTGCATCGCGGCGGCCGCCTCGCCGCCTCGCCGACGACCATGCGCGAGGCCCTGCATGCGCGCGCGGTGCAGTTGCCGGCCAGCGGTGGCGATTACATCGAGTTTGCCAGCGATACCGCCGATGCACTGGCCTCGGGCTGCGACGGTGCGGCGGTGGCGCTGGTCGAACGCAGCCTGCGCCTTGGCGGCGAGCTGCTGGGCGCCGCGCCGGCCCTGTTGCTGCATGGTGGCGGCGCGCAACCGTTGTTGCCTTTGCTGCCGGCCGCTGAGCACCGGCCGACGCTGGTGCTGGAAGGCTTGGCGCGCTGGGCGCTGCACCAACGCGGCGCGGGGCGCTAGGATCACCGGCATGCTGACCCGTTTCCTGATCGTCGTGCTGGCCATCCTCAACGTAGGCGTCGCGTTGTGGTGGCTGACGCCCCGCGCCGCCGCGCCGGTACTGGCCGAGCCTGCCGAAACCGGCGTGGCGACGCTGGAACTGGTGCAGGCAGCTGTGCCGACCGCCACTGCCGTGCCCGACACTGCCGCCGCCACCGCTCCGGTGGCCGCACCCGCCGTGGAAGAAGCCATTGCGCCACCGTCGGCGGAGGCCATATCGGGATACTGCCTGAGCCTCGGCCCGTTCGCCGACAAGGAACAGGCGCAGGCGGCCGTGGCGGCGCTGGGGGCGGCCCTGCTGCGTTCGCACCTGCGCGAAGTGCCGCCCAGGGCGGCCAGCAGCTACCGGATCATCCTGCCCCCTGCGGCCAGCCGTGAGGAGGCGCAGGCCACGACCAAACGCCTGACCGAAGCCGGTATCGGTGACTTCTTCATCATGGGCCAGGGCGAGGAAGCCAACGCCATCGCGCTGGGCCAGTACCGCAGCCGCGAAGGCGCCGAGCGTCGCCAGAGCGCGCTGGCCGAAGCCGGTTTCCCGGCGCAACTGGTCGCCAGCGGTGGTGAGGAAACTTCCAGCTGGTGGCTCGACATGGCCCATGCCGGTACGGCGCGGGCGGCGACCTTGCAAGCCCGCAGCGGCGCGCAGCGGGCGCAGGCGCTGGATTGTGCACGGCTGCGCTAGAATGCCCTCCGCGCAGCCCGGCACCGCCGGCGCACGCGCCTTCCGGCCCGCGCAGCGGGCGCCGGCCACCGCCGCTTTAGCTCAGTCGGTAGAGCAACTGTCTTGTAAACAGTAGGTCATCCGTTCGATTCGGATAAGCGGCACCATCTTCTGATGAAATCCAGCGTCTGCTGCTGCATCGCCGCAGGTGTCACGCCGTGTCGCCGGCTAAACTGTTTTCATTTGCAACGGAGTGGTCATGGTCAGTTCTCGTCCGGTTTCATTGATTGGCGTTCCCACCGACGTGGGCGCGGGCCATCGCGGTGCGCGGCTGGGACCGGAGGCGCTGCGCATCGCCGGCCTGCCCGAGGCGCTGGCCGCGCGCGGCGTGGATGTGCGCGACGTCGGCAACCTGCAAGGGCCACGCAATCCGTGGACCGCGCCGGTCGATGGCTATCGCCACCTCGACGAGGTGGTGGCCTGGAACCGCGCGCTGATGGACGCCACCTATGCCGAACTGTGCGACGGGCGCATGCCGATCATGCTCGGCGGCGACCACTGCCTCGGCATGGGCTCGATCACCGCAGTGGCGCGCTGGTGCCGCGAACAGGGCAAAAAACTGCGCGTGTTGTGGCTGGATGCGCATTCGGACTTCAACACCAGCGAGGTCACGCCGTCGGGCAACATCCACGGCATGCCGGTGGCCTGCCTGTGCGGGCTGGGGCCGGACGCGCTGACCCGGCTGGGCGGCAGTTCCCCGGCGATTTCGCCGCAGCAGGTGCGGCAGATCGGCATTCGTTCGGTCGATCAGGACGAGAAGCGGCTGATCAAGCAGCACCAAGTGGATGTCTATGACATGCGCTACATCGACGAGGCCGGCATGAAGCGCACGATGGAAGCGGCGCTGGACGGCATCGACGGCAATACCCACCTGCACGTCAGCTTCGACGTGGATTTCCTCGACCCGAGCATTGCGCCCGGCGTCGGCACCACGGTGCCGGGCGGGGTGAACTACCGCGAGGCGCAACTGGTGATGGAGATGATCGCCGACACCGGGCTGATGGGCTCGCTGGACATTGTCGAGCTGAACCCGCTGCTCGACCGCCGCAACCGCACCGCCAAGCTGGCGGTGGACCTGGTCGAAAGCCTGTTCGGCAAATCCACGCTGATGCGCGACTGACGGCGGCGTCACCTCGCTGAACGCAGCTTGGCGGCATTCACGCGCATTGCACGGCGGTGCCGCCAGATTCTGCTCCACACGCAGCCCATGCGCTGCCGCAGTCGAGCAGAGGAGAAGTCTGATGAAGCGAGTGATGATGTTGGCCCTGCTGGGGATGTTTTCCGCGGGAATGCTCAGCGCCTGCAACACCGTGGCCGGTGCCGGCAAGGACATGCAGAAGGCGGGCGAGAAGATCGAGGGCAAGGCGCAGGATTGCCGCGACGGCAAGTGCTGAGCCCGCGCGGGTGATGCATGGAAAGGGCCGGCAATGCCGGCCTTTTTCCTGTCCGCTGGCCGGTGCGCTTCTGCGGTGGCCACATGCGGGCGGTTACACTGGGTGTGTTCATCCGCCTTTCTTTCGTGTCCATGACCACCCGCGTCCTCACCGGCATCACCCCTTCCGGCACTCCCCATCTCGGCAACTATGTCGGTGCGATCCGCCCGGCCATCGCCGCCAGCCGCGCGGCGGGTATCGAGAGCTTCTTCTTCCTGGCCGACCTGCACAGCCTGATCAAGGCGCAGGAGCCGGAGCGCACCCAGCGCTCGACGCTGGAAATCGCCGCCAGTTGGCTGGCCTGCGGGCTGGACCCGGAGACGGTGTGGTTCTACCGGCAGAGCGACATTCCCGAAACCACCGAGCTGACGTGGTACCTCACGGTGGTCGCCGGCAAGGGCATCCTCAACCGCGCGCACGCCTACAAGGCGGCGGTGGACAAGAACCGCGAGGAGGGCGTCGATGACGATGCCGGCATCACCGCCGGCTTGTTCATGTACCCGGTGCTGATGGCCGCCGACATCCTGATCTTCAACGCCGACAAGGTGCCGGTGGGCCGCGACCAGATCCAGCACATCGAGATGGCGCGCGACTTCGCCCAGCGCTTCAACCACATCTACGGCAAGGAATATTTCGTCCTGCCGGAAGTGGTGATCGACGAGCAGGTGGCGACGCTGGCCGGCCTCGATGGCCGCAAGATGAGCAAGAGCTACAACAACACCATCCCGCTGTTTGCCCCGCGCGCGGAGCTGAAGAAGCTGGTGTTCTCGGTGCTCACTGACTCGCGCGCGCCCGGCGAGCCGAAGGACGCCGAAGGTTCGGCGTTGTTCCAGTTGTACCAGGCCTTCGCCACGCCGGAGCAGGCCGCCGCGTTCGCGCAGGCCTATGCCGATGGCATTGGCTGGGGCGAGGCCAAGCAGCAGGTGTTCGAGCGCATCGACGCCGAACTGTCGCCGCTGCGCGAGCGTTACGAGGCGCTGATGGCCGAGCCGGAAAAGATCGAGGCGATCCTGCGCAAGCGCGGGCAGCAACTGCGCGAGCAGTTCGCCATTCCGCTGCTGAAGGAACTGCGCCATGCCGTGGGCCTGCGTGATCTCTCGCACGCCGGCGACGCGCCGAAGGTCGCGGCCAGCGCCAAGGCCGCGTTGCCGCAGTTCAAGCAGTACCGCGAGAAGGACGGTCGCTTCCATTTCAAGCTGCTCGATGGCGATGGCGCATTGCTGATCCAGAGCGAAGGCTTCGACTCGCCGCGCGACGCCGGCCAGTTGATCGCCGTGCTCAAGCAGGCCGAGCACGGCGATGCGCTGCAAAGCGAGTTGTTCAAGCTGGAAGCGGAAGTGGAGGCCGTGCTGGCCGCGTTGGCGGCACTGCGCGAGTAACCCTGGCGCCGCATGGTTTTCCCTTCTCCCTGCGGGAGACAGTTTGGCAGGATTGCCAAGCTGCACGGCGGAGCCGCCCGCAGGGTGAGGGACATGGATGTACCGAATGCAGGTGGCGCGAAGCGCCGGATGAGGGGCGAACGGAGTCAGTGATGTTTGAACCATCAGTACTCCATCGCCCCTCACCCCAACCCCACGCTCCGCGCCCCGGCCCACGCCAGCGGCGTGGGCATTCAACCGCACACGCGGCAGTGGCGCGTAAGCTGTGCGGCTTCGCCCCGCAGTGAGAGGGGCTTGAGTACTGCAAGGAGTTGCGATGGCTTGGTTGTCGTTGTTGCTGTTCCTGCCCTGGTTTTGCGTGATGGGCGCGCTGTACTGGTGGTTCCCGCGCCAGCCCCGGTACCGTGCGCGCACCCTGTTCGACGCCGCCGCGCTGCTGTTTGCGTTGCTGGCGAGCATCGCCAGCATGCACTGGGGTTACCGCATCGGCGCGGCCGACGCCGGAGTGGACGGCATGTGGAAACAGATTCTCGCCGTGCTCTATGCCTATGGCGGCTTCCTCGCGGTGATGGTGCTGGCGCTGCTGCTGCGCCCGCGCGTGTTGCGCCGCCCGTAGGAGCGCACCTCGGTGCGCTCCTGCAAAAGCCGTATTGCCGCACGCCGGCGCCGGTGCCAGCATCGGATCGAAATGACCGGAGCCATCGCATGACCGCCAGCCACGGCATCCACACCCTCGACACCGCGTTCCAGCGCGACCACTTCGACGCCGCCTACCTGCTGGTCGAAAACGGGCGTGGTGCTTTCATCGATTGCGGCACCAGTCACGCGGTGCCGCGGCTGCTGGCCGCCATCGAACACGCCGGACTCACGGTCGGCGCCATCGACTGGCTGATCCTCACCCACGTCCACCTCGACCACGCCGGCGGCGCAGGCGCGCTGTTGCAGCACCTGCCGAACGCGAAGCTGCTGGTGCACCCGCGTGGCGCGCCACACATGATCGACCCGGCGCGCCTGGTCGCCGGCGCCACTGCTGTCTATGGCGAGGCGGAAATGGCGCGCAGCTACGGCCGGATCGCGCCGGTGCCGGCCGAGCGCGTGGTCGTTGCCGAAGACGGCCATCGCCTGTCGCTGGGCGGGCGCGAACTGCTGTGCATCGACACCCCCGGCCATGCCCGCCACCACCTGTGCGTGTGGGACGCGGCCAGCCGCAGTTGGTTCAGCGGCGACACCTTCGGCCTGTCCTATCGCGAACTGGACAGCACGCAGGGCGCGTTCATCGTGCCCACCACCTCGCCGGTGCAGTTCGAGCCGGAAGCGTTGCATGCTTCGATCGAAAGATTGGTGCAGCATGCACCCACGGCGATGTACTTGACCCATTACGGCCGTGTGGAAAACGTGCCGAAATTGGCCGCCGACCTGCATGTGCAGATCGACGCAATGACCGCCATCGCCCGTGCCTGCGACGGCGGCGCCGACCGCCACCGCGCCGTGGTCGCGGCGCTGGGTGAGCTGTATCTGGAACGTGCCCGTGCGCATGGCTGCCGGCTGGACGATGCCGGCGTGCTGCGGGTGCTGGCGCTGGACATCGAACTCAACGCGCAAGGGTTGGCGTGCTGGCTGGATCGCAGCCGAATGTAGGAGCGCACCTTGGTGCGCGATCAGGTTCTACCAGGAATGCCCCTCGCGCACCAAGGTGCGCTCCTGCGGGTAAGATTTGGTGCCTTCCATCGTTGCCGGTACCGCCATGAACCCTATGCGCATGCTGCTGTTGTCGTCCTGCCTGTTCGTCGGCGGCATCGCCAGCGCGGCCAATGACCTGCCCGGCGGCGGCATCGACCCCGAAGCGTTGTCGCGGCATGTGCAGGTGCTGGCCTCGGACGAATTCGAAGGCCGCGCGCCGGCGACGAGCGGCGAACAGCGCACCGTCGATTACCTGATCGAGCAATTCCGCAAAGCCGGCGTGCAGCCGGGCGGCAAGGGGGGCGATTGGGTACAGGATGTGCCGCTGGTGCGCGCGCAAGTGGAAGGCGCGCCCAGCGCCAGCCTGCTGCTCGGCGGCAAACGCGTGCCGCTGGCCAACGGCGAGGACGTGACCTTGCAGAGCCTGCGCCCGCAGGACGAGGTGAACGTGGCCGATGCGCCGCTGGTGTTCGTCGGCTACGGCATCGACGCGCCCGAACGCAATTGGAACGACTACAAGGACGTTGACCTGCGCGGCAAGGTCATGGTGGTGCTGATCAACGACGCCGATTTCGAAACCGACGCACCTGGCGCGTTCGACGGCCGGGCGGTGACGTACTACGGCCGCTGGACGTACAAGTTCGAGGAAGCCGCGCGGCGCGGTGCGGCGGGCGTGCTGATCGTGCACGAGACCGCGCCGGCCGCGTACCCGTGGGCGACGGTGAAGGCGTCCGGCACCTCGCCGCTGTTCGACATCCAGCGCAGCGACGCCGATGCGTTGGCGCAGCACACGCCGCTGCGCGGCTGGATGCAACGCACGCTGGCCGAGCGCATCTTCGCCGCCGCCGGGCTGGATTTCGACACGGAAAAGCGCAAGGCGCAGCGCGCCGATTTCCGTCCCGTCGGCTTGGGCGACGCGGTGCTGTCGGCCCGTTTCCGGGTCAAGCGCGAACCGGTGGTCACCCGCAACGTGGTGGCGAGGCTGGAAGGCGCGGCCCACCCGGACGAGTCGGTGATCTTTTCCGCGCACTGGGACGCGTTCGGCATCGGCCAGCCCGACGCCAACGGCGACCGCGTGCGCCACGGCGCGATCGACAACGCCACTGGCGTGGCGGCGGTGCTGGAGCTGGCGCGGGTGTTCGCCGCCGGCTCGCGCCCGCAACGCACGCTGTACTTCGTCGCACTGACCGCCGAGGAAAAGGGCTTGCTGGGGGCGAGCTACTACGCCGAACACCCGCTGGCACCACTGGAAACCACCGCCGCCGTGTTGAACATCGAAATGTTCAGCCCGGATGGCGAAACCGCCGACATCGCCACCTGGGGCAATGGCCGCGTCTCGCTGGAAGCGGACATCGACCGCGTGGCCCGCGCGCGTGGCCGCCGCTGGTCGCCGGACCCGAACCTGGAAGCCGGTTTCTTCTACCGCGCCGACCACTTCGCCTTCGCCCGCAAGGGCGTACCGGCGATCACCGTCGGCGCCGGGCTGGACAAGCTGGATGGCGGCGTCGCCGCTGGCCGTGCACTGCGTGATGCCTATTTCGCCAACTGCTACCACCAGGCCTGCGATGCATGGACGCCGCAGTGGGATGCGCGCGGGCTGGCCGCCGACACCTTGCTGGTCTATGACCTCGGTGTGGAACTGGCCAATGGCCGGCAGTGGCCGCAGTGGCAGGAAGGCTCGGAATTCGGTGCCAAGCGAGAAGCCAGCGAGGCCGCGCGGAGCCGGTAGGAGCGCACCTTGGTGCGCGATGAAGCTTTCCCGATAGCGCCAGGTCGCGCACCAAGGTGTGCTCCTACGGGGCTGCTGCTGCAACCGGGTGTTGCGACGCTGGTAACGCCCGCGGCCCCGCACTGGCCTAGAATTGCCGCGTTCTCTCCCGGCGTCCCCCATGTCCATTCCCGTTTCCGTGCAGGCTGCCCCGCGTGGCGGCCTCGTCGCTGTCGCCCTGCTGCTGGTTT
>JAUCDH010000023.1:0-13372 GCA_034675465.1 Stenotrophomonas sp.
CACCCAATTGGCTGTCGACTTCAACTTTCTTCGCCGTTGACCGAGAGGCCAGCGGCGAAGGAGCGGAAGTATGTGCCTGTATTGCAGCTTTGTGAAGGGTATGTGGACGTTTTTATTCACCCCACCCCCCCTTTCATTCAGCTTCACGCCAGCATGAGCCTCAGCCCGTGACCAGCAACACGCGGGCGAAATTGCGCTTGCCGACTTGCAACAGGCCCTCGAAGCCCGGTTGCAGTACGGTCTGTGCGTCTTCGACCACGTTGCCATCGACCTTCACCGCGCGCTCCTTGAGCTTGCGCGAGGCCTCGGAGTTGCTGGGAGTCAGGCCGGCAGCGGTAAGCAAGGCGCCGATGCGCAGGCCTTCGGCCGGCACGGCCACTTCCTGCAAGGGCAACTGGGTGATGTCGCCCTGCCCGGTGACGGCGGCATTCCAGCCAGCGATGGCTTGCTCGGCGGCAGCGGCATCGTGGAAGCGGGTGGCCAGTTCGCGCGCCAGGCGCAGCTTGATTTCACGCGGGTTGATGTTGCCGGCTTCGACATCGGCGCGCAGTTGCGCGGCCTCGGCGATGGAGATGTCGAAGCTGAGCAGGTCGATCCAGCGCCACATCAAGGTGTCGTCGATCTTCATGGTCTTGGTGACGATGTCGATGGCCGGCTCGCTGATGCCGATGTAGTTGCCCAGCGACTTGGACATCTTGTTGACGCCGTCCAGCCCTTCCAGCAGCGGCATGGTCAGCACGATCTGCGACTTCTGCCCATAGTGCTCCTGCAGGCCGCGCCCCATCAGCAGGTTGAACTTCTGGTCGGTGCCGCCGAGTTCGACGTCGGCCTCCAGCGCCACCGAGTCGTAGCCCTGCACCAGCGGGTAGAGGAACTCATGGATGGCGATGGACTGCTGGGCGGCGTAGCGCTTGGCGAAGTCGTCGCGTTCGAGCATGCGCGCGACGGTGTGCTGGCCGGCGAGCTTGATCATGTCCGCCGCGCCCATCTTGCCGAACCATTCGGAGTTGAAGCGCACTTCGGTGCGCTCGCGGTCGAGTACCTTGAACACCTGTTCTTCGTAGGTGCGGGCGTTGGCCAGCACGTCCTCTCGGGTCAGCGGCTTGCGGGTGACGTTCTTGCCGCTGGGGTCGCCGATCATGCCGGTGAAATCGCCGATCAGGAAGATGACCTGGTGGCCGAGGTCCTGGAACTGGCGCAGCTTGTTCAGCAGCACGGTATGGCCCAGGTGCAGGTCGGGGGCGGTGGGGTCGAAGCCTGCCTTGACCCGCAGCGGACGACCGCTTTCCAGACGCTGGCGCAGTTCGTCCAGCTTGAGGATTTCGTCGGCTCCGCGGCCGATCAGGGCAAGGGCTTCATCAATCGAGGACACGCGTGGAACTCCCGGCTTTGCCGCAAGGCGGCATGGTGGCGTTAAATGGAGGTTAACCGCCCAATTCAGCAAAAAGCCATGTGGCTCAATGGTTTGACGCGGCATTGTCAGGTGTCTATGTTACCCGCGTTTGGGCCCGCGATCCGGGCCGACCAGAGAACCGCCCGATGCCACATTCCGATCACGGCCATGCGCGCAAGCAGCGCTTTCAGGAACGACTGCATGTCCTGCACGACACCGCCCTGCACCGGAAGCTGAAGCAACACCTCCCCGCCGCGTTCAACGAGCCGTGGACGCGCCGGCACTGGATCCACGCCAGCCTGTTCGCGACCATCGGCGCGTTGGCGGCGACCATCGTCCCCGGTTTCTCCAATTCCATAGAGCCGCTGCTGCCGGCCTCGCACGCGACGCTGGCGCTGCCGTTGCCGCCGCTTTCCGCTGCCCGCCGCAGCGAGACGCCCGGCGACAGCTGGCAGATCCTGCGGGTGGAACCCGGCCAGACCCTGAGCAACCTGTTCGAGACGGCCGGCGTGCCGGCGACGGTGATGCACCGGGTGCTGGAGCACCCCGGCACCCGCGAGGTACTGACCCGGCTGCGCCCCGGCGCGGAAATCGCCTTCGACCTGCCGGTGAATGGCCAGCTGCGTGCGCTGCGTTTCGACCGCGACGCCAACCACCGCGTCGAGTTGTCGATGCAGGGCGAGCAGATCCGCGAGAAGGTGCTGGAGCGCGCCACCACACGCCGCACCGTGGTGGCCAGCGGCGAAATCCGCAGTTCGCTCTATGCGTCGGCGACCAAGGCCGGCCTGTCGCCCTCGGCCATCAACACGATGACCGACGAGATCTTCAAGTACGACATCGACTTCTCCAAGGACGTGCAGCCCGGCGACCGCTTCAGCGTGGTGATGGACGAAACCTGGCGCGAAGGCGAGCGCATCGATACCAGCAAGATCCTCGCGGCCACCTTCAGCACCGGCGGCAAGACCTACACCGGCTTCCGCTACGAACGCGACGGCAAGTTCGAATACTTCGACATCGACGGCCGGCCGCTGAAGAAGAGCTTCATCCGCATGCCGATCCAGTTCGCGCGCCTGAGCTCCACCTTCGGCGCGCGACGCCACCCGGTGCTGGGCTCGATGCGCATGCACAAGGGCGTGGATTACGCCGCGCGCACCGGCACGCCGATCATGGCCGCCGGCGATGCGCGCGTGCAGTTCGCCGGCACCCAGCGCGGCTATGGCAACGTGGTGATCCTCGACCACGGCCGCGGCTACACCACGCTGTACGGGCACATGTCGCGCTTCGGCAACGTCAAGACCGGGCAGCGCGTGAACCAGGGCACGGTGATCGGCTACGTCGGCTCCACCGGCATGTCCACCGGGCCGCACCTGCATTACCAATTCCGCGTCAACGGCGAGCACCGCAACCCGCTGTCGGTGACGATGCCGCCACCGGAGCCGCTCAAGGGCGCCGAGTTGGCCGCGTTCCGCGCACAGACCTCGCCGGCGATGGCACGCATCCAGGGCATGGAGGAGTTGCTCTATGCCAATGCCGGCAAGAAGCCGGCGCCCACCACCACGGCCAGTGCGGCGGCGCCGGGCAACAAGCGCGGCTGATACGCGGAACGCATACTACCGGCACCCAACATCGACATGGTGGGTGCCGGTAGATGAAGGCTTAACTACTGGCAGCCACTGGGATTACTGCCAGCAGACCACCTTGTTGGCACGCTCGCTGCCTTGCGTCTTGACCAAGGCCTCGCCTTTCTTTAACGCCGCAAGTGACGCCCCCGATCCGAAGATACGCTTCACTTGCGAGGCGTTGGCCGTGGTCGTGAAGCAGGCGATGAAGCCCATATTGGAAAGGAAATCGTCATCCTCTCCGGCAAAGTCATCCGGTGCCTGTGAGATCAGCATGATTGCCGCACCTTTGGAGCGGCCAAGGCGAATCAGGTTGGCAAGGCCCGGCAGCTTCGAGCCAAGAATCCGGTTTGCCTCGTCGATCACGCATACCGACCGCAATGCGCGGTTGCCGTTGGCATCGGTCGGGGCGTCCTTCTGCGAGTTGATGCAGCGCTCCAGCGCATCCGTCAACAGCGAGACCACCGTGACCCGAACCAGTTCCGGCACATCCGCCGGCAACGAGATGATCCACGATTTTCCGAAGAATTCGGCAGGCGAATACTTCGGTTCGAACAACTTGAAACGGTTGAGGTTCGCCATGTTCGTGGTCAGGCTGTCCTCTCGCGTGTTGTTGGCCGCATAGACATTCTTCACCGCACTCTGGACATCAGGCAGTGTGCATGGCGTGCGGCCCTTGAGAGATTTCTCCAACGCATCGCTCAACCTGCCACGCTGCATCGCGGTGTAGCCGGACTCCTTCAAGTTGCTCAAGCTGTCACACAGGCGCTGCGCCGTGACCACGATGGTGCTCGGCTCCTTGTCCACCAGTGCAAACACGTCCAGCGGAATCGGTTCACGCAATGGGTTGATGACCGTCGCGCCGAACGCCTTGTCCAGTGCATTGCGTTCGTCGTTCAAGTCACCCTTGAAGTCGAAGGCGATCATCGGCACGCCCGGTACCTGCTGGGCCAAGCTGCGCAACATGAACGTCGCCGTGCGCGTCTTACCGCTGCCAACACCAACCATGAAGGCGGAATGCGGACTGCCACCCGGTGCATTCAATGCCCATACCGCCAACTCACCCGTGTCTGCATCCTTGCCGATTTCACCGATTGGCAAAGTGACGGCCCCCGCCACCAAGGCGATTGAACCGGAGCCATCGAAACGGAGCGCCATCGAAGACGTTGCCGGCAGGGCCGATTCCGCCAGCCGCTTCCAGAATTCGGAAGCATCCTTGCCCGCGGCACGGAGTTCCTCGGCCAGCATGTTCATGCCGCGCAGCCAGTGCGCTGCCACCGTCGCGCGTAATTCCGGCATCGACTCGGGCATGGCACCACGATGCTCCACCAACAGGGAAACCCACGTCAGCAAGTCCGCACCCACGCCGAACAAGGTGTCGCCCTTGATCTCGCGCCCCGGCTCGCCTTCCACCTTCGCCGGCTGGCTGGGCACGGCCAGGGAGCGTGCAATAGCCAAACGCGCCGGAATGTTGTGCGAGCCGAAGCCGAGTGCATTCTTGATTTCCTGCGACCACTCATCAGCCTGTGCCGTCGCACGGAACCCTGCGCCGGCAATGGCATCCATCGTCAACTCGCTCATCAGATTTCCTGTCCCTCGAAATAGCCTTCTTCCGGCCAACTGCGCGCAATGCCGCCACGGGTGCCATTGCGAATGATGTAAGCCTTCGCCACCTTGGTACGGATGGCATCCAGGTACTGGTTGACGACTTCGGTATCGGTGGAAATCAGGATCACCTGCCCGCTGCGCGCAGCAAGATGCTTCAACACGTTCACGCGATGCTGGTCATCCAACCGCCCCAAAGGCGTATCCACCACCAGAGGGAAATCGCGCTCGGAAACGGCGGCGACGGCGGAGAACAGGGCTTGGGTGAAGATCTGCTTTTCACCCGCCGACAAATCAAGCTGGCGCAAATCCCGGCCATCGGGCGCAAGCAGTTCGACCTTGCCGTCATCGTCGATTTCCACTTCGCGCAGGTAGTCGTTGCGATGCGCCATGCTCTGGATGGCCGACGTCATTTCCCATGCCACTTGTTGGGTCTGACTCGGCCATGCTTCGGCCACCAAACCGTCGAGCATGTCCGCCACCTGATCGGCGCGCGTGGCCAACTTCACTGGCTTCTGCGTTTGGTCGAGCGTAGCCGACAAACGCCCGCGTTCGCTGCGCTTTTGCTGGATGTCGCTGGCTCGCGAATTTTTCAGGTTGTCGATCTCGCCACGCTTGCGATCCAGCTCGCTGATCTTCGTATTCAGCTCTTTAAGACGCTCACGCTTTTCTTCCAGATGCGGCGAAGCGCCTTCGGTCTGGCTGATGGTGGCGTTGATTTCCCGCAGCTTGGCTGCAAGCCGATTCACGGAATCGACAAAGCCATTCACCGTTTCCGCCGATACCGCTTCAGCCTTGACCAGCCGCTCAAGCACCCGCTGCTGCATCGAGCGTGCGTGTGGATGGCGATACGAGTCCGCCACGCCTTGCGGCGGCGGAAACCACAGGCGTTCCAATGCCTGTTGAACGGCTGCGCGAATTGCATGTTCTTGTTCGGCCGATAATGGAGGCGCAACTTCCGCCAACTGCTCGTCCAGCAGCTCCACGACCTGCGAAGTGCGTTCTTCGCGTTGCGAAGTTGCCGCCTCCCATTGCTCGCGCTGGCGCTCCTGCTCCAACCGCTCACGCGCCTTTCCACGTAGATTCTGGCCACACAGAGCCAGCGGCAAATCCATTTCCGCAATGCCGCGCAGCCCACCTTCGGCGCTGTTCAGCTGCCTTTCGTAATCGGCACGATCACGCGCCAGTTCTTCCATCTGCGCTCGGGTACCACCGCCAAAGCCTGCGGTGAATTCACGGGTCAGGACATCACGCTCTTGTTCGCTGCCATTCAATTCGACTTCCAGCTCCTCACGTTTGCGCTCGGCTTCGGCCAATTCGGCCTCCATCACCGCAATCTCGGCATCGAGTTTGGTGATGGCATCCGTCGATGCCCCCCCGCGGCAACTGTGCGCGTTTGGTGGTGGCATACCAGCGCAGGTCTTTTGCCAATTGCTCCAGCCAATTCAGGCCCAGCAGGCCAGCAATGCCCTGCCGCACCTGCTCACCCATGTCACGCTCGGCATACGTCGAGGCGGCTTCACCGTCGAACAGGAAAAAGCTTGCCAGCGAGGTTGGTAGGAACTTGCGCGAAACCCAATCGCGGTACCACGCATCAGGGTCGGCTTCGTTGCGCCCCGGGCTGACCGGGTTGCGTGCCGTGCCTTCCATGATCCGCAGTTCTTCCGCCGACTCACCCTGCTTGAGCTTTCCGGCATCGGTGAAAAACCATCGGCGCACGATTTCAATGGGTTCGTCGAACTCATCAATGAACTTCAGTTCGATCGAGCAGGAGTACCGCCCTGCCGCCGCCGCGCCTGAAAACAGTGCGCGTTCGATGAAGCTCCTGAAATTCTGCGTCTGCCGCAGTTCATCGCCGGCCACGCCGGCACGTTGCACCAGATGCAAGCCATCACGCCCAAACAAGCCCAGTGCCAGCGCCTCGAACAAGGTGGTTTTGCCGAAGCCGTTCTGGCCACCAATCAGGATGACGTTCTTGCGGCTGCCCGGATCTGGAAACTCGAACGAAGCAGTTTCATACGCTTTCCAGTCACGCAGCTTTATGGAGCGAATGTGCATCACTCCTCCGTCCCGTCGGTTCGGCCCAGCACGTCGTCAAAGGCATCAGTCAACCCACGACGGCGCGCCATGCTGTTCATTTCGACTACCGTCTCGACCAAATCACGCAGATCCGCAACCGGCAGCCTGATGTTCCGGCAGTGTCTGGCAATCAACTTCTTGCCCTCATCCTGCGCAAATAACGTCACGACATCTCTTGGCATGTTTCCCCCTGTATCCCGTTCAGGTAGCAGCGTTCCGGGCCGCCAATTCCGCCATCTGGATGACGTCTTCAGCCCAAATCGTCTTGATGCGTGCCACTTCTTCATCGGCTATCAGCCGCTCGCTCATCTCGGCCTGCATGGCCAGCACCTTGTCGAGAATTTCGCGCCGCGTATCCAGTGTGAAAGGGCCGGGAACGAACACGCCATCGGCAGTGATGGTCAGGCGTCCATTGCGGCGGCGTGCCATGCGCCGCTCCGGCACGTCGCGGATGCTTGCCAGCCAATCGCGGAAAGCCACCAGCGGTGCGAATTCGGCAAAGCCTGCCTCGACGAAGCCGGCAAGGCTTTTGTCCTTTTCCACCACCGTGCATGTCCAGCAGCCGAAGCGCGAAGAGGAAGTGCCGCACGAAGCCGAATCGTCCTGCGACATCACCGTGGGACATTCGGCTGCCCCTGCATCCATGTAGAGCTTGAACAGCGCCCCATGCGTGCCACCCCACGGTGGCGGGTTGAACGCCAGATATTCCCAAACCTCATCGGTTGTCAGCTCGACGATTGGCCGGAACACCATGCAATTCTGCAAATCGTTATGCGGGTGCAGGCGCTCGCCATTGTCGTAACGCGCCACGGTGGCCGCGCGCGTGGCGCTCTCCGCCCTGCGCACGCCGATCAGCAGGATCGCCTCGCCCGAGGCCGCCGCCTGCTCGCGGATGTAGCGGCTGGTCGGCTGGATCTTCATCCGGTCGGTACACCAGCGGAAGTTGCGATTCGGCGGCGGATAGCCCGCGCCCGATCAGGTTGACCCAGAAGGTGGCATCGTCGTCCGGCCGCGTCGTCACCACCTTGACCGGCAAGCGCCATGCCTCCGCCGCGCGGTCGATCTCTTCCTGCACGTTGGCGATATGCGAGATGACCAGCGGGCTTTCGACCAAGGTGTCGTTCGATACCAAATGGACTTCGCGCCGCCTTTCGCTTGGCGCAAGCGAGGCCAGCACATCGAACACCAGATGTGCGACCAACGTGCTGTCCTTGCCGCCTGAGAAGCCGATGATCCATGGGAAGGCGTGCGGCTTCAGGTACTCATCCAGAATTTCGGCGCGGATTGCATCCACCTTGGCGACCAGGGCCGGGTCGATCTTCGGGATAGGGCGAGTTCGGCTCATGGGTTCTGCATCTCGTTTTCCTTGCCGCCCGACTCCCGGAGCTGCACAGCCCGCGCATCCTCAGTCCACAGCCTATTTTTCAAACGTGACTTATAGTCCGTGGAACGATAATCTTCAACTACCGAGCATTTCGGGGTGGATATCACCCCTTACGTTGGCCCGGCTTTTCGCCAGTTGCGAGAGCAGTTCGGCCTGAGCCGAGAAGCGCTGGCATTGAATGCCGGCGTGGACAGGACATACGTGAGCGGGATCGAACGCGGCGTGCGCAATCCGTCGCTGAAATCCATGCAGCGCTTGGCCGCCGAACTGGACATCACGCTGGATCGGGTGTTCATCCTTGCCCGCCAAATGGCACAAGGCCGTGCGGCATCGATGTGACTTCCGCCGATGCGGGCCTGAGCCACGGATGATGGACATGCACGCTCCCAACAGGAATCAACATGACTGCCGCTGACCTTTATCTCGGCCTGATGTCCGGCACCAGCGCCGATGGCATTGATGCGGCGCTGGTGCAGTTTCCCGACACCGGTGGCTGCCGTTTGCTGCACGGGCATACCTTCGAGTGGACAGCGGAAATCCGCCGCCGAGCTGGTCGCACTGGGCCAGGGCAACGAGCCGGCGTCGCTGGATGCACTGGGGCAACTGGATGCGCAGGTCGGCATCGCCTTCGCCGAGGCCGCCAACCGCTTGCTGGAACTGGCCGGCGTGGACCGCACGCAGGTGCGGGCGATCGGCTCGCACGGGCAGACCATCCGCCACCGGCCCGCATCCGTTCCCGCCTTCACCTGGCAGATCGGCGATGCCAACCGCATTGCCGAGCTGACGGGCATCGCCGCCGTGGCCGATTTCCGCCGCCGTGACGTGGCCGCCGGCGGGCAGGGCGCGCCGCTGATGCCGGCGTTCCACCTGGCGATGCTGGGCAGCAGCGACGAGGACCGTGCGGTGCTCAACCTCGGCGGCATCGCCAACCTGAGCCTGCTGGCGCCCGACGGCAGCCTGCGCGGCTTCGACGCCGGCCCGGCCAATGCGCTGCTCGATGGCTGGTGCCAGCGCCACCTTGGCCATGCGTTCGATGCCGATGGCGCATTCGCCGCCAGCGGGCAGATCAACGAGGCCTTGCTGGCGCGGCTGCTGGCCGAACCGTGGTTCGCGCTGCCGCCACCCAAGAGCACCGGGCGCGAGCAGTTCCATCTGGATTGGGTGCAGGCGCGGCTGGGTGAGCAGGCATTGGCGCCTGCCGACGTGCAGGCCACGTTGCTGGAACTGACCGCGGCCACGGTGGCCGACGCGCTGCTGGCGCACCTGCCCGGCGTGAAGCGGCTGCTGGTCTGCGGCGGCGGCGTGCGCAATCCGGCGCTGTTGCGGCGCATTGGCGCGCGGCTGCCGGAGGTGACGGTGGCGTCCAGCGCCAAGCACGGCCTCGACCCGGACTTCATGGAAGCGTTGGGCTTTGCGTGGCTGGCGCACGAAACCCTGGCTGGACGGCCGGGCAACCTGCCTGCGGTTACCGGTGCGCGAGGGTTGGGGTGCTTGGGGCGGTTTATCCGGCGTGAGTTTCCGCGCGGGGCAAGCGCCGTGCCTGTGGTTAACCAAATTCGGCACCGGCCGGCAGGGATTGCAGGGCGTGAATGGCTTCGGACAATACGTCCACTTCCGGATTTTCGAAGCCGTGGCTCATTTCGTGTTCGCCGGCGAACAGGCCTTGTTCCAGCAGCACCAGGCAGGTGTATTCGCGCGTCCAGCCACGCGCCACCGCCAAGCGACGGATACGCTCAAGCAGTAGCGGGTCCATGTCCCGCAAAATCACATCAGCCATTTCAGTCACGCCAGCATTCCAGCGGATCCCCTGCGGGCATCATCGGCGAGGCCGGGGCCAGTTTCAATGAGTTCGGCGTGAAGGCTGCGACGCCCGGCTCAAACGCCGGGCGCAGCCTGTTTGCGCGCCTGCATCGCCGCCAGTGCCAGGCACAGCAGCAGCACCGGGATGGCCAGCAACGCGGTGCCGATGAAGAACAACGCATAGCCTTCCAGCAGGGTGCGGCCCTGCGCCAGATGCTGCACGGTCACGCCCGAAAAACCCTTCAGCGCCTTGCCAGGCATGGCGTAGAACGAACTGAGCAGGGCGTACTGGGTGGCGGTGTAGCCGATGCTGGTCAGGCTGGACATGTAGGCGATCAGCGCAGTGCCGGCAAAACCACTGGAGAAGTTATCGACCACCATCGCGATGGCAAATTCCAACTTGCCGGGGCCAACCCATGCCATCCAGGCGAAGGCGAGGTTCGAGCAGGGGCCAAGGACTGCACCGACCAGCAAGGCCGCCATCACGCCCCAACGCACCGACACCAGCCCGGCCAGGGCGATGCCGAAGAAGGTGGCGACCAGCCCGACCGAGCCGCGCACCGCGCCCACGGTGTCCTCGTCCAGCCCCAGATCGACGTAGAACGGGTTGGCCATCGGCCCCATCACGAAGTCCGCCATGCGATAGACGCTGATTGCCGCCAGGATCAGCAGCGCGCCGCTGCGGTGTTCGCGGAAGAACATCACGAACGGGCCGACCAGCGCATCGAACAGGCCGCGCGGCGTCCACGGCGCGCGGCCTGTGCGTGCGCGGCAACTACTGCCCGCGCCGGTTCGCGCGCCAGCGCCGCCGCGGCCACGCCGAGGCCGAGCAGCGCGGCCATGATTTCGTAGGACACCTGCCAGCCCACGCGCGCGGCGATGATCAGGATCAGCGCGTCGGTGACCAGCAATGCGGTGCGGTAGCCCAGCGCGGAGGAAGCGGTCAGCAGCCCGAGCTGCTCGCTGTTGTCGGCCACCTCGATGCGCCAGGCGTCGATGGCAATATCCTGGGTAGCCGAGGCGAAGGCGACCACGGTGGCCAGCACGCCGAACACCAGTAGGTGCTCCAGCGGCAGGCCCAGCACGACCAGGTTGCCACCCTTGGGCTGCACCAGCGCCATGCCCACCAGCGCCAGCGCCGCCACTACCTGCGACAACAGCGTCCAGCCGCGCCGCCGGCCGAACATGCGCCCCAAGACCGGCACGTCGGTCTTGTCGATGATTGGCGCCCACAGGAACTTCAACGAATACGCCAGCCCCACCCACGACAGGAAGCCGATGGTGTCCAGCTCGATGCCTTCCTTGCGCATCCAGAAGCCGAGCGTGTTGCCGACCAGGTAGATCGGCAGCCCGGAGCTGAAGCCCAGCAGCAGCATCGCCAGCACCTTGCGCTGGCGCAGGTTGCCCAGCACCTCGCGCCAACCCTGGCGGCGCTTTGCCGTGCCCTCGCTCACAGGTCGTAATCCACGGTAAACGAAGCGTGGTCGGAGAAGCGTTCGTCGCGGTAGATCGAGCAGCTACGCAGGCGCTCGCGCAGGCCGGGGGTGGCGAACTGGTAGTCGATGCGCCAACCGACGTTGTTGGCGCGCGCCGCGCCGCGGTTGCTCCACCACGTGTAGTCCTGCCCCTGCGGGTGCAGCGCGCGGTAGGCATCCACCCAGCCGCGGCCGCTGGCGGCGTCGGCCTGCTCGGCCACGTCGGCGCAGAAGCCGTTCATCCAGTCGCGCTCTTCGGGCAGGCAGCCGGAGTTCTTCTGGTTGGATTTCCAGTTCTTGATGTCCAGCGCGCTGCGCACGATGTTCCAGTCGCCGCACAGCACGTAGTCGCGGCCGCTGGCCAGCCATTGGTCGAGGATGGGCCGCAGCCACTCCATCACTTCAAACTTGAAGCCCTGCCGCAATTCGCCCGAGGAACCAGACGGAATATAGAACGACACCACGCTCAAATTTCCGAAACGCGCTTCGATATAGCGGCCTTCATCGTCGAACGGCGCCCAACCCAGTGCCGTGCGCACCTCGTCCGGCTCGCGCCGGCTCCAGATTGCCACGCCGCTGTAACCCTTCTTGGTGATGGCGTCGCGGTAGAAGCAATGGTGGCCGTCCGGGCGGAAGGCCGCTTCGGTCAGTTGCGACTCCTGCGCCTTGGTTTCCTGAATGCACAGCACGTCGGCCTGCTGCCGGGCGAACCAGTCACCGAAGCCCTTGGTGGCAGCCGAACGGATGCCGTTGGCGTTGAAGCTGATGATGCGCATGGAAACCCGCTGGCGGCCTGAGGGAACGGCACAGCATACCGCCGGCCCCAGCAATCGCCGAAGCCATGCTTTACCCTAGTCGCCTTTATCAGACGACAAGAATCCGCAGCACCATGAGTGACCACCGTTCCCGTTTCCTGCAGCTGGCGTTGAATGCCGACGCCCTGCGCTTTGGCCAGTTCACCCTCAAGTCCGGCCGCGTCAGTCCGTATTTCTTCAACGCAGGCCGTTTCGACACCGGCCTGGCGCTGGCTCAGCTGGGCAATTGCTACGCCGACGCCGTGGAAGCCTCCGGCATCGCCTTCGACCAGCTGTTCGGCCCGGCCTACAAAGGCATCCCGCTGGCCACCGCCATTGCCTGCGCGTTCTCGCACCGCGGTCGCAACCTGCCGCTCACCTTCAACCGCAAGGAAGCCAAGGACCACGGTGAAGGCGGCAACCTGATCGGCGCGGACATGGCTGGCCGCCGCATCCTGATCATCGACGACGTGATCACCGCCGGCACCGCCATCCGCGAGGCGCTGGCCATCATCCGCGACGCCGGTGGCATCCCGGCCGGCATCGTGGTCGCGCTGGGATCGGCAGGAAATCGCCTCGGAAACCGACCGTCGCTCCGCCGCACAAGCCGTGGCCGCCGAAACCGGCATCCCGGTGATTGCCGTGGCCAACCTCACCGACCTGCTTGCGTTCGCCTCCGGGAACCCCGGAACTTGTCGGCTGTCGGGAACCGTTGCTGGCCTACCGTGGCCAGTACGGAAGCAATCCAACCGGTTGACCGCAGGGGGCTGCCATGAGGCCGAAACCGTCCATCACCCGCACCGTGCTGTTGCTGGCTGCCAGCGTCTTGGCCCTGCCGACGCTGGCGCAGAACAAGCCGACCGACACCGGCAAGAAGCTGCTACTGCTGGGACGAGGGCGGCAAGCGCACCTGCTCGGACACGCTGCCGCCGGAAGCGCTGGACGACGCGCGCGAGGAATTCAACGCGCGTAGCGGCCTGCGTAGCGCCAGAGGTGCAACGCGCGCTCACCGCCGAGGAACGCGCCGACGCCGCACTGGCCGCCGCCCAGGCCCAAGTGGACGCCGCCGCCGCCGAGACGCGCAAGCGCACCCGAGCAAGCCATGCTGGCCACCTATGGCAGCGAAGACGCCCTCGCCGCGTGTTCAACGAGCGCGCGGCCATCGTCGACAACAACATCAAGACCGCCGCCTACAACGTCGCCAGCCTGCGCGAGGCCTTGGC
>JAUCDH010000024.1:0-16477 GCA_034675465.1 Stenotrophomonas sp.
CTTCTTGCGAGGATGTTGCGCTTGCTTCGTGGCCGGTTGCTCGACTGGCGAGCGAGTGGACTGAAGCAAGGGGGCGCATTCTAGGCTCCTGACGGAATACGTCAACACCTTTTTTGCGGGAGCTTCAGGCGAGCGCCAAGCATCTGCCTGAAACCGGCCCCCTCTCCAGCCCCCGCTCCCAGTGAGAGAGGGGCTTTAAAAAGCTGAGCCGCCCAAGATGGCGACTGCTTAGAGCGGTTTGACCTCGAACACTTGCTTCATGGTGTGGCGGCCACCGGGGGCTAGTTCTATGGCGTCGTCGCTGACGTTGGCCGCTTCTATGCAGACGTAGTTGCGCCAGCCTGCGCCGATGTCGTCCATCTTCATTGCGGCGGTTTCGCCTGCGTTCCACAGCACGGCGCTGTGGCTGCCTTCGGTGGTGATGCTGATGCGGCGGGCGAAGCCGGGGTCGCGCAGTTCGTATTGGCCTGCGGCGCGGGTGTAGATGCGGTCGCTGCGGCCCGGGTCGCGTGGGTCGCGCAGGTTCCAATCGCCTTGTTGGACGTGGGCGTTGCCGGCATCGAGTTTGTCGAAATAGGTGAGGCCATCGAGGCCGCTGACATCCACTTTCAACGCATCGCTGACGTTGAAGTAGTTGTGCAATGCCTGGGTGAAGGTGATGGCTTGGCTGCCGGTGTTTTCGGTGAGTAGTTCTTGCTCCAAGGTGCGGCCAATGCGCAGCACCATCGTCAGCCGTAGTGACAGGTTTTCCATTGCGGGTGGGGCCAGCGTGAGTACCATCGTGCCATCGGCTTCGCGCCGCGCGTCGCGCAATTCCCACGGCACGGTGCGGACGAAACCGTGCGATGGCACGTCGCCGCCCTGGCCCTGTCTGGCGAAGTACGGCCAGCACACCGGGCTGCCACCGCGGATCGGCGTCGGCGGTTGCTTGGCGCTGGGCGAGAGCCACATCACTTCAACGCCGTCTTTCGGCACGAACGACAGTAGTTGGCCGCCGAACACGCTGATGGCGGCGGTGGAAAACGGGGTTTCCACTTTCCACGCGGTGAAGCCATTGAAATCACCTGCGCTCAGGCCTTGCACATCCTTCATTGGAATCTTGCTCCGCACGATAGGGGATTGGGTGAGTTGCACGTAGTTGGCCGGCAATTTGAACGCGGCGGCCATGGCGGGTTTGGCGTCGCGCAGGGCTTGCAGGATGCGGGTGCCGGCGCGGCCATCGGCCGTCTTCCAACCCAAGCGTTGTTGTTCGATGCGGATGGCGCGGCGGGTGGCGTCGCCGACCATGCCGTCAGCGCTGCCGATGGCGTGGCCGCGTGCGAGCAGCAGGGCTTGCAGTTCGCGGCGTTGCGGGCGGCCTATGCCGGGGTCGTTGGTGGGCCATGCCGTTGCCAAGCCGTTGCCGCCGCGCAGGCGGTCGGCCAGTGTGGCGATGGCCAGCGCGTAGCTTTCGGCAGCGTTGTAGGAATAGATGGCGTCGTAGTTGCGGAACACCAGTAATGCGGGGCCTTTTGCGCCTGCCGGTAGCAGCAGTGCGGTGGCGGCATCATCGGTGAGGGCGGGCACTTGCACGGCGCTGCCATCGAGCGCGGTGATGCCCAGCGCGCGCCATGCCGACAGCGGTTTGCGTTTGCTGCGCCCGGCCACGCTGGCGTCGAAGCCGGCGGGCAGGCGCACTTCCACGCCCCACGGTTGGCCGCTGCGCCAGCCGGCTTGTTTGAGGTAATTGGCGGTGGAAGCCAATGCGTCGGGAATGCTGGCGACCAAATCGCGGCGGCCATCGCCGTCGCCATCCACGGCGATGCGCGCATAGGTGGAGGGCATGAACTGGGTTTGGCCGAAAGCACCGGCCCACGAGCCGGTGAGGCCAGCGGCACCCAGGTCGCCCTTGTCGATCAGCTTCAGCAGCGCCAGCAATTCACCGCGGAAAAACGCTTGGCGGCGGCCATTGCAGGACAGCGTGGCCAGCGATTGCAGCAAGGGACGTTTGCCAGTGACGCGACCATAGTCGCTCTCAACGCCCCATACCGCGACCACGGTGACCGGATCGACCCCGTATTGCGCTCCGATGCGGTCGAGCACTTCGCGGTGGGTGGCGAGCATCGCGCGGCCATCGGCGATGCGTTGCTCGTCCACCAGCGCGGCGAGGTAGTCCCAGATGGGCGTGGTAAATTCGGGTTGCGCGTTGAGCAGCGGCAGCACGCTCATGTCCGGCGTGACGTCGGCGAACAAGGCGTCGAAGCGTTCGCCACTGATGCCCTGCGCAACGGCAGCGCTGCGCAGGGTGCTGCCGCAACTGCCGAAATCCGTCATGGCCGCGAAGGCGGGTGCGGCCAGTGCAAGCAGCGCCAGCGCGGCGCCCGCACGGGTGGGGTAGTGCAACGGCATCCAGTCACTCCTTTCCATGACGATGGATGATAAGAAAAAGCCGGTGCAAATCATCGCGACGGCGCTAATCCACCGCGTCGAGGTAGTACCAGCGGCCGTCTTCGCGCACGAAGCGGCTGTGCTCGGCCATGCGCACTGCCCGGCCGCCGCCGATGCGGTAACGGGCGACGAACGCCACCTCGGCGGTATCGGCATCGATGACGCGGTGGCGCTTCACGTCCAGCCCCAGCCATTGCGTGCGCTGGCCGGGCGCATCGGCCAGCGACAATTCCTGCGGCCGGGTGTCTGGATGCCAACTGGCCAACAAGTAATCGGCATTGCCTGCGGCGTAGGCGCTGTAGCGCGAGCGCATCAGCGCCTCGGCATCGGGCGCGGCCTCGCCTGCGTGGTAACGGCCGCAGCATTGGCCGTAAGCCGGGCCGCGGCCGCAGGGGCATGGGGAAGTAGGGACGATCTGCATGCGTGCATTTTCCCCATCCACACCGTCCGCGCCACCAGCCGACGCGAGCGTATGCTGTTGCACCCCGTATTCAGGCCCGACCATGCTGGAACTGCTGCCCGCCGGGCTGCCTTGGCTGATCGCCATCGCCTTCGTCGCCGGGCTGGTGGATGCGGCGGTTGGCGGCGGCGGCCTGATCCAGTTGCCCGGCCTGTTCACCACCTTGCCGCAGCAGACACCGGCGGCGTTGCTGGGCACCAACAAGTTCAGTTCGATGTTCGGCACCGGCGCGGCGGCGTGGCGCTATGCGCGCTCGGTGCGCTTCCCGTGGCGGCCGGTGTTGCTGGCCGCGGTCATGGCGTTCGTGTTCTCCTTCCTCGGCGCCACCGCGGTGAGCCTGTTGTCGAAGGATGCGGTGCGGCCATTAGTGCTGGCGCTACTGGTCGTGATGCTCGGCTACACGCTGGCGAAGAAGGATTTCGGCGCGCTGCACCGCCCACGCACCATCGGCCGCCGCGAGCTGGGCATCGCACTGGCGATGGGCGCGGTGATCGGTTTTTACGATGGCTTCTTCGGGCCCGGTACCGGCAGTTTCCTGATCTTCCTGTTCGTGCGCTTCTTCGGGCTGGATTTCTTGCGTGCCTCGGCGGCGTCGAAGGTGGTGAACCTGGCCACCAACATCGCCGCGCTGGCGTTCTTCGTGCCCAGCGGCAACGTGCTGCTGGCCTGCGCGGTGCCGATGGCGGCCGCCAATGTCGCCGGCTCGATGGCCGGCACGCGGCTGGCGCTGCGCGGTGGCACGCCGCTGATCCGCAAGCTGTTCCTGGCGCTGGTACTGGTGCTGGTCGCACGCATGGCGTGGGACACCGTCGCCGGCTGAACGGCGGCTTGGCGATTTGATCCTGCGCAACGCAATCCAAACGCAGCCGCGCCCATGATGGCGGCAACGCGGCTCTCTTCGCCGCACACGGAGGTTCCCTCATGCATCTGGATTTTTCCGGCAAGGTCGCGCTGGTCACGGGCGCGGCATCGGGCATCGGCGAGGCCGTGGCCCGGCAACTGGCCGCAGGCGGCGCGCAGGTCGTCGTCGCCGACTTGGACCGCGTCGCCGCCGATGCGGTAGCCGCGTCCATCGGCAGCCAAGCCCGCGCCCGGCAGCTCGACGTCAGCGACGCCGACGCGGTACGACAACTGGTGGACGCCACCGTCGCCGAATACGGCAGCCTGCATCTGGCGGTGAACAACGCCGGCATCGGCGGCGCCAGCGCGACGACCGCCGATTACCCGTTGGAGGAATGGCACCGAGTGCTCGGGGTGAACCTGCACGGGGTGTTTTTCTCGATGAAGTACGAGATTCCGGCGATCCTCGCCAGCGGTGGTGGGGCGATCGTCAACATGGCCTCGATCCTCGGCAGCAACGGCTGGGCCGGTTCAACCGCCTACGTGGCGGCCGAGCACGCCTTGGTCGGCATGACCAAGACTGCGGCGCTGGAGTATTCGGCGCAGGGTTTGCGCATCAATGCGGTGGGGCCGGGATTCATCGACACGCCGCTGCTGGCGGGCATGGAGCGGGCGGCCTACGACGGCCTGGTGGGGCTGCACCCGATCGGGCGCCTGGGCACCTCGGAGGAAGTGGCGGCGCTGACCTGCTTCCTGCTATCGGAGCAGGCCTCGTTCATCACCGGCAGCTACCACCTCGTGGATGGTGGTTTTTCGGCGCGGTGATGCCGTGAAATGATGCCGACCAACGGTCGGCATCTAACGGTCGGCATCTACCGTTCAATCACGCACGACTCAACGCCGCGCGTGGCCCACTTCGATGAAGCGCAGGAACTCGGCGCGGGTGCGGGCGTCGTCGTGGAAGCTGCCGCGCATCCGCGAAGTAACCATGCTGACGCCGCGTTTGTGGATGCCGCGCGTGGTCATGCACTCGTGCGCGCCTTCGACCACCACGCCCACGCCCAGCGGTTGCAGCACGTCTTGAATGCAGTCGGCAATTTGCGCGGTCATCTTTTCCTGCACCTGAAAACGGCGGGCATAGGCTTCCACCACGCGCGCCAGTTTGGAGATGCCGACGACGCGGCCATTGGGCACGTAGCCGACGTGGACGCGGCCAATGATCGGGGCCATGTGGTGTTCGCAATGGCTTTCGTATTCGATGTCGCGCAGCACAATCATTTCGTCGTAGCCGGCCACTTCCTCGAAGGTGCGTTCGAGGTATTCGCGCGGGTCGTCCTGGTAGCCCTTGAACCAGTCGCCATAGGCCTCGGCCACCCGGCGCGGGGTGTCGAGCAGGCCCTCGCGGGCGGGGTTTTCTCCGGCCCAGCGCAGCAGCGTGCGCACGGCGTCCTCGGCCTGGGCCTGAGTGACGGCGGAGGGGTCGTTGGAATCGGCCATTGCGGCAATGCCTGTGTTGCGGGGGTGGACATGCTACCAGCCGGGTGCGGATGGGGCATCGACAACCGCCGTTTGCAGCGCGAGAGGGCCACGGGCTACCCCCTCCCAACCTCCCCCTTTGCTGCGCAAAAGGGGAGGAACAAGAGCGGCGCTTACTGGCCCAGCACGCCCTTCACGTAGGCGACCAGTTCGGCGTCCTGCGCGTTGTCGAAGAACGCTTTTTGGAAGCGCGCACCGCCGACGGCCTGCTTCACCAGTTCTTGGTCGATGGCCTTCAAGCCGTCGATGAAGGGCTTGGACGCGCCCTGCTTCACTTGCGCGAGGATGCCGGCGTTGGTCATCTGCGATTCCTTGCGTTCAGCCGGGTAGCCTTGGCCGCGCTCGCCGCCAAACGCCTTCTCGAAGATGTAGCGGATGTTGATTTCCGCGCCCCAGCCGTAGCCCTTGGCGAACGGCAGTGCCAGCGCGTTGCCGTTGTTGACCTGCGCGAACAGGAAGGCGTCGGTCGGCTCGATGCAGTAGCCGCAATACACGCCCGGCCATGCGTTGAGCGACATCATCGCGCCCTGCCCGGTGCCGCAGCCGGCGACGACGAAATCCACCGCCTTGGCATTGAGCAGCAGCGCGGCGCAGATGCCGAGGTGGATGTAGGTCAGGCGGTGGTCGTTGTCGCCATCCATGCCGACGTTGAACACCTCATGGCCTTGCACGGCGGCGGCGGTGTTGAGTTGTTCCAGCACCACCGGGTTTTTGGCGGCTTGGCTGAACTCCTGCATCAAGGCGATTTTCATTGCGTGGTTCTCTGTTCGATGTGGGGGAATGAATTTGGACAGTGAGGGTATGCGTACCCTCATCCGCCCTTGGGGCACCTTCTCCCGGAGGGAGAAGGAACCACGGAATCAGCGCGCCAGCCAGCCGCCATCGACCGGGATGATCGCGCCGTTGACGTAATCGGACGCGGCCGATGCCAAAAACACCGCCGCGCCACCCAAGTCTTCCGGCTTGCCCCAGCGACCTGCCGGGATGCGGCCAAGAATGGCGGCGCTGCGGTCTTCGTCGGCACGCAGTTGCGCGGTGTTGTCGGTGGCCATGTAGCCGGGGGCGATGGCGTTGACGGTCACGCCCTTCTCGGCCCATTCGTTGGCCAGCAGGCGGGTGATGCCGGCAATGCCGCTCTTGGAGGCGGTGTAGGACGGCACGCGGATGCCACCCTGGAAGGACAGCATCGAGGCAATGTTGATGATTTTGCCGTGGCCTTGGGCGATGAAGTGCTTGCCGGCGGCCTGGCTCATGAAGAACGCGGACTTGATGTTGACGTTCATCACGTCGTCCCAGTCTTTTTCGCTGAACTCCACTGCATCGGCGCGGCGAATCAGGCCGGCGTTGTTGACCAGAATGTCGAGGCGGCCAAGGCCGGCGACGGTTTCGGCGACGATGCGCTCCACCGGCTCGATGCTGATCAGGTTGGCGTCGATGTTGACGAAGCGGCGGCCCAGCGCGCGCACTTTTTCGGCGGTTTCATCCGCCGGGACGATGCCGGCACCGGCAATGTCCGCGCCGGCGGCGGCCAGCGCCACGGCGATGCCTTGGCCCAAACCGGTATTGGCACCGGTTACCAAAGCGACCTTGCCTTCGAGACTGAATGGATTCGACATGGTGTTCCTCTTTCGTGAGCGGTGGTTCGGGTTGGGTGCCAGCGGCGCTGCGTGTGATGGCCGCTTCACGCTGGGCGGGGTGAGGCCCGCTGCGGTTGGGAAGCATCATAGCCGCTTTGGCCACCGGTGTCATTTTGCAATGCAAGATGAGCAATTTCTTTACGAAACAATAATTTAAGGATTAATCCAGCGGCGGCTGGCAGGAATCGCGCACGATCAGGTGCGGGCGCACGCTGGCAATTTGCAGCGCGGCTTGGCCTTCCGGTTGCAGCAGCATCGCCGCCGCAGTGCGCCCGGTGTCACGGGTATTGCGCCGCACCGAGGTCAGCGACGGCCACAGTCGCGAAGCCAGCGGGCTGTCGTCGTAGCCGACCACCGACAACTCACGCGGGATGTTGATGCCGGTGCGCATGGCGACCTTGTAGATACCGGCGGCCATTTCATCGTTACCGGTGAAAATGGCAGTGGGCCGCTGCTTGCCGAGCAGCAGTTTTTCGGCAGCGGCGACGCCGGATTCAAAGGTGTAGCCGGCTTCGATGATGCGCTCCGGCGGCAAGGTGATGCCGCGCCGCGCCAGCGCTTCCAAGAAACCGGCAGTGCGGTCGTGGGTGGAGCGGTAGGCGCTGGGGCCGGTGACCAACGCAATGTCACGGTGGCCGAGTGAGAGCAGGTAGTCCGCGGCTTCGGCTGCGCCGTCGTGGTCGTGGGTGACCACCATTTGTGCGCTTTCATCCAGCGCCGCCGAGGCGATGCGGGTGTAGCGGCAGCCAATGTCGTCGAGCATGTCGGCCAGCGCTTGGTCTTCCGAAGCGCGCGGCACCAGGATCACACCGTGCAATTTCTGCTGCTGCACGAAGCGTTTGACACCTTCGATATAGCCGGGGCTGCGCGTGTCGCACGGGTGTACCACCAGCTCGAAGCTGGAGCCGCGCAGCGCATCGAGCGCGCCGTACTGCATGTCCACCAAATACTGCGCGGTGGGGTTGTCGTAGACCATGCCAATCAGAAATGAGCGCCGGAACGCCAGCCCGCGCGCCAAGGGGTCGGGCGCGTAGCCGACCTCACGCATCAGCGCTTCGACCTTGTCGCGGGTGTCTTTGCGCACCAGCGGCGAGTTGTTGATGATGCGCGACACGGTTTTCTTGGAAACGCCGGAAAGCCGCGCGATGTCGTTGATCGTGGCGGCCTTGCCCAGGGGCTTGGGCGGGGCGTCGGAAGCGGCCTTCTTGCGCAAGGGCATGTCCTTCAAACCTGTCAATATCGGGATCAATTCTATCGGGCCGCGTTCAATCCAGCGCACGGTAGCCGAACCTGCGAAAGCGCACGCTGCCGTCGCCGGCGGCGTACAGCGCCGGTTTCAATGCGAGGAAGCGGCCGGCGACGTTGTGATGGTAGCCGGAGACTTCCATCTGCACCGGATACTTCTGCCAACGGCGGCCATCGCGCGAGGTATGGAAGGTGACGATGTGGCGGTCGTTGCGTACCCGCAGCCACAGCCTGCCGCCCTTGCCGGGCTTCAAACCGTTGGCGGGGCGCTCCTCGCCGTAGCGGTGCATCACGAACTGCTCGCCATTGCTGCCGACGCCCACGTACAGGCGCTCGCTGTAGAACAGCAGCGCGCCGCCGATTGCGCCGGGGGCGATATCCATTTCCACTTCAAATTCGTAGGCCACATCGCCGGCGATGGTGGTCAGCGGTGAACTGTCGCGCGGCGTGCGGCCTTTGCCTTGCAGCGCCATGCCATTCGCGCCGAAGGACAGGCGTGCGTATTCGTCCGCGCCGGGTTCAAAGAACGCCCACTGCGCGCCGAGTGAGCCGCTGCGGAAATCGTCGGACAGCGCCATGCCGTGTGGCAGCGCGGTGCCGGCAGGTTTCGCCAGCGCTTGGCCGAGGTCGCCACCTTTGGCGATGAACCAGCCGTCATCCGTCCATTCGATGGGTTCGAGCAGCATTTGCCGGCCCAGCGTCCAATAACCGTTTTCGTAACCGTGGTACATCATCCAGCCGCGCCCATCCGTGCCTTCGATGACGGTGGCGTGGCCGCGCGACCACCACGGTTCGCTGCGCTCGCGGGTGCGAGTGATGGGGTTGTGCGGCGAGTTCTGCCACGGGCCGTGGATGGAACGCGAGCGCGCGCTGATGACCATGTGCCCGGTGGGCGGGCCGGCGGTGCCGCCGACGGCGGTGGTCATGTAGTACCAGCCGTTGCGGTAGCTGATTTTCGGGCCTTCCTGCGCGTAGGACTCCACGTCCCAACTTTCTGGATAACGCCAGCCGTCATAGACGTGCTTCGGTGTGCCAACCACGCTCAAACCATCGTCGGCCAGTTGCACGTAATCGCCGCCGGACAGGAACAAATAACGCTTGCCGTCTTCGCCGACTGCGTGGCCGGGGTCGATGTACTTGCCAAGGCCAATGTCGATGGGCTCGCTCCACGGCCCGCGAATGTCGTCGGCCCACACCACGTAGTTGCTGCGTGCATTGCCTTCGGTGCCGCCAGTACGCGCCGGGAAATAGATGTAATAGCGGCCATGGTGGCGCACCAAATCCGGTGCCCAAATCGAGCCGACGTTGCGGGTGATGGCATGGCCGATGGGCTGCCAATTCACCAAATCGCGCGAATGCCACAGCGGCAGGCCGGGGTAGGCGTCGAACGAGGACAGAGTGAGGTAGTAGTCGTCACCGTCCTTGAGTACTGAGGGGTCAGGGTGGTCGCCGGCCAGCACCGGGTTGAGGTAATGGCCGTTGCCTAGGTCGGATTTGCGCTGGTGTTCGATGCCGCGCTGCCAGTCGGTGGCGTGGGCGGTGGTGATGGCGAAGGTGGTGAGTAGCAGCCAGCCGAGTATGTGGCGCATGGTGTTTTTCCAGTTCTCGGAAATGGTGCAGAAGTAGTTAGCCCCCTCCCTTTCGTGCGCAGCACGAAGGGGAGGGTTGGGGAGGGGTGCATTTGATGTTCAAGCAAACCCCGAAGCACCCCTCCCAACCCTTCGGGCCCGGCCCGAGCGCATGGCGCCCAGGCGTTCAACGGGCTGCACGCCAGTGGCGTGCAAACAGCCCGTTTCACCCCCCTGTTCGCTGCGCGAACAAGGGGGGGACAAGCATTCGCTGCAACAAATCAGCTACGCAGCAACGCCGGCAACCACAGCGACAACTGCGGGAAGAACGTCACCACCAGCAGTACGCCGAGGCCTGCGAGCCAGAACGGCCAGATCGTCTTCATGCTCTCGCCGACGCTTATCTTGCCGATGGCGGTGCCGATGAACAGCACCGAGCCAACCGGCGGCGTCACCAAACCGAGGCCGCCGGTGAGCACCAGCACCAGACCGAAGTGAATCGGGTCGATGCCGTAAGCTTTGGCCACCGGCAGGAAGATCGGCGTGCAGATCAGGATCATCGGCGCCAGGTCCATGAAGGTGCCCAGCAACAACAACATCACCACGATCATCAGCAGCACCATGAACTTGCTGTGCGCGAACGATTGCAGGAACGACACCGCTGCCGCCGGCACTTGCAGGTAAGCCAGCAACCAGCCAAACACCGCGGCGGTGGCGATCACGAACAGTATCACGCCGGTGCTGCGCGCGGCATGCACCACGGTGTCGAGGAACGCGCGCCAGCGCAGCTGCCGGTACAGCACGGTGGTGACCAGCAAGGCATACACCACCGCAATCGCCGCCGATTCCACCGCGGTGAAGATGCCGGCGCGAATGCCGACGAAAATCAGCGCGACCAGGCCGAGGCCGGGCAATGCGGCGACCAACCGCAGCAGCACCGCGCGCATGCCGGGGAAAGCTTCCACGCCGTAGCCGCGCCGCCTCGCCACCGCGTAGCCGGTGACCATCAGCACCACGGTCATCAGCAGCGCCGGGACGATGCCGGCAGCGAACAGGTCGGCGATCGACAAACCACCGCCGGCTGCCGCCGAGAACAGGATCAGGTTGTGCGATGGCGGCACCAACAACGCCACCAAAGCGGCGGTGATGCTGACGTTGACCGCGAAATCACGGTCGTAACCACGCTTGACCATCTGCGGGATCATCGTGCCGCCCACCGCCGAAACATCGGCGATCGCCGAGCCGGAGACGCCACCGAAGAACAGTGAGGACAGGATAGACACCTGCCCCAAGCCGCCGCGCAGGCGCCCGACCAACGAGGCGGCCAGTGCAATCAAGCGCTCGGAGATACCGCCGCGCATCATGATTTCGCCGGCGAAGATGAACAGCGGAATGGCGATCAGCGAGGCCGAACCGGTGCCGGCGGAAATCTGCTGTACCAGCACCACCGCCGGCAGGTCGAGATAAAACAACGTAGCGAGTGCGGCGGCGGCGAGCGCATAGGCCACCGGCACGCCGATCAACAGCAATACGCCGAACACGGCGAACAACAGTGCGATGCCCATGATTCAGCGATCTCCTTCGGCAATGGCCGGGCGCAACGCCAGCACCAAGCGGTTCAATGCGAACACCACCATCAGTGCGCCGCCGATGCTCAGCGGCAGGTAGTTCACGCTCTGCGGCAGGTCCGCGCCTGCGGCCTTGATGTGCAGGCCGTCC
Source organism: Stenotrophomonas sp. (assembly GCA_034675465.1). Lineage (GTDB taxonomy): Bacteria > Pseudomonadota > Gammaproteobacteria > Xanthomonadales > Xanthomonadaceae > Stenotrophomonas. The sequence continues at coordinate 11,433 of JAUCDH010000024.1, forward strand.
AGCCACAACAACCAGCCCCACCATGCGATGACTGCACCGATGCTGGCGATGATCAGCGGCACCAGTGCATCCACCACGCGTTTGAGCAGCGGGTTCATGTGTTCGGCGAGCAGGAAGAAACCGAAATGACGGTTGGTATGCACGCCCGCGGCCGCGCCCAAACTCATCGCCGTGCTCAATAGCAGCAGCGTGACCGGTTCCGTCCAACTCGGCGAATCGTTGATGACGTAGCGGGCGAACACCTGCCAGCCCTGCACCACCACCAGCCCGAGCAGGGCGACGACGGCGACGTGGATGACGAGGTTGGCCAACATTTCCAGCACGCGCTGCGTGCCGGTGGGTACGGGGGATGCGATGGCTTCGGACATATGTGGTGTTCCTCAAGCGAAATCGCGGATGCGACGGTGCAGAGCGGCGATTTCCGGCTGTTGCAGGTAATCACGCAGCAGCGGTGCGGCGGCGGTGCGGAACGCGGCGACATCGACATCGTTGGCCTTCACACCATGTGCCAATACCGCTTGCCGCGCCTTGTCTTCGGACGCATCCCATTCGCGGCGCATCACCTGCACCGATTCGCGCGCCAGTTCCAGCACCAACTGGCGGTCACCCGGCGACAGCGCATCGAAACTGCGCCGCGACATCAGCAAAATGTCCGGCGCATACGAATGGCGGCTTTCCGACCAGTAGTGCGCGGCCTCGAAATGGCGGCTGGAATGGAAGCTGCGCATGTTGTTTTCCGCACCGTCAATCATGTGCGTCTCCATGCCGGAGAAGGTGTCGCCCAGCGACATCGGCGTCGGGTTGGCGCCGAACAAACGCATCAGTTGCAGGAAGATGTCCGAGCTGGCGACGCGCAGCTTCAAACCATGCAAATCCTTCGGTTCGACGATGGGGTGCTTGGTGTTGTAGAAGCAGCGTGCGCCGGAGTCGTAGATCGCCAGACCCACCAGTTCGCGGCTCTCGAAGCCGACCAGCACCGCGTCGGCGATGCCACCATCCAGCGCGGTGCGCATGTGCGCGACCGAGTCGAACACGTAGGGCAGGCACAGCGCGCGGGTCAGCGGAAAAGCGTTGTTCAACGCACCGGAATACACGCGGGTGATGTCGATCGCGCCGAAGCGCGCCATGTCGATGGCTTCGGATTCGCGGCCCAACTGGCCGGAATGATATTGCGACAAACGCAGGCGACCATTGCTGCGGCGTTGCAACTCCTGCCCAATCCACTTGACCGCGGTAACGGTGGGATAGTCGGCCACATGCACGTCGGTGGCGGTCAGCAAATGGCCGCCGGCAACCGCGCCGTTGCCGCCGCCGGCACAACCCGCCAGCACCGATGCGCCCAGCGCGCCGAAGCCGGTGGCAACAAAACCTCTGCGAGTGATCATTGCGTCCTCCCCATATGCCCATGCACCGCTCAAACGGCGGCCACGGCCTTGCATGAAATCTCACCATGGCTGCCGAAGCGAACCACGGCCTGTTGGCCGACGGCAATGTCGTGGATGCCGGTGGCGTTGCCGGTGGCAATCAGCTCGCCCTTCTTCAACGGCCGCCCGCGTCTGGCCGAGCGTGACAGCGCGAACGCATAGGCCGCGCGCAAGCCGCCGGGCAGGTTGCTGGCACCGCCGAGGCCAACCACTTGCCCATCTATTTCGGTACGCGCCAGCAGGCCGGCTTCATCCAACCGCGCCCAATCCACGATTTCCGTGCCCAGCACCAAGCCATTGTTGTTGCCGAAGTCGGAGACGACCACGCGCGGCCCCAGCACGTTGATCGTCGCCAGCGGGCTGCTGGCCACTTCCACACCGATGAACAGGCGGGCCGGCAAAGCAGCGGCCTCGTCGGGCGTCCAGTCGATCTTGTCGGCGGGCGCGTCGGCTTGCAGTTCCAGCACGTATTCGGCCTCCACCGCAGCAAAGCCGCCGGCGCCGGAAAACACCGGAATATCGACAATGCCACCGGTAGCATTCCAGAGATGACGCGCAAACACCGGGCCGAGCAGGCGCTCGTCACCGGAAGCATCACGCCGCTCCGGGGCGATGTAGCCCACCTTCCAGCCAACCACCGCATCGTCCCAGCGGGCAATGGCTAGGTCCTGCACCTGGTACGCGGTGACCAGATCGGCGGGGATCGCGCCGGGGAAATCGGGAAGCGACTGCCCGGCGCGGCGTGCCTCGACGAAGTGGCGGGCAATGTCGTCCAGCGCGGAAATGGCCGGTTTCGGGCTGCCTTGATCGTTGCTCAAGTGCTTCTCCTGGTGGCGTGCTGCACTGCCCATCGACAGTGCTGTGGGTGCTGTATATGGTAAACCGGTGTCATATGGCAATACGCACTGCGTCATTGCCGCTATCGCCCCACCCTGCGAGGTTCTCCATGCTGCCACTCAAATCCTTCAAACCTTTGTTTTTGATTGCATTGTTTGCGTTTTTCGGTGCCACGCACGCGCCGGCACGGGCCCTCGTCAACGACGCGCCTGCCGCCATCAGCGCACAACGAGTCGCGCTATGGCCAAATGGATTGGCACCGGGAGACAAAGCCTTGTCGGAGCCGCTGCAACTGGTCGAACGCAGCAGCAACCCGGCGCTGCCGGACCGCTACGTCACCCACGTCAGCGAACCTTGGCTGACGGTGTACCGGCCGGCCCGGCCCAACGGCGCCGCGCTGCTGGTCACGCCCGGTGGCGGCTACCAGCGCGTGGTGGTGGACAAGGAAGGCACGGCCATCGTGCCGGCCTTGGCCGAACAAGGCGGCGTGACTTTGTTCGTGCTGCATTACCGCCTACCCGGCGAGGGCCGCGACGACCGCGAGGCAGCGCTGGCCGATGCGCAGCGCGCGTTGCGGCTGATTCGCCACCGCGCCGAGGAATGGGAGCTGGACCGACAGCGTATTGGCGTGATCGGGTTTTCCGCCGGCGGGCATCTGGCCGCACGGCTGGGCAATGGCTTCGACCAAGCGGTGTATCCGGCCACCGACGCCATCGACGATGAAAGCGCACGGCCGGATTTCCAATTGCTGATCTACCCGGTGATCGACATGGCCGGCCCGGACACCCACCCCGGCTCGCGCGAGCGCCTGCTCGGCCCCGATGCCTCGCCGGAACTGCAGCAGCGCTACTCGATGCAGACGCAGGTACGCACCCATACCCCGCCCACCTTCCTCGTGCACGCCAGCGACGACGCGGCGGTGCCGGTGGGCAACAGCCTGCTGATGTACCAGAGCCTGCTGCGCGCGGGCGTGCCGGCCGAACTGCACGTGTTCCCGCACGGCGGCCACGGCTTCGGCACGCGCGGCACCGTGGGCCTGACCACCGCCGCATGGCCACGGCTGGCGTTGGACTGGATCGCCTCGCAATCCACGGACACCACGCCATGAGCACCACGCCCGACGACCTGCAACGCCGCGACTTCCTGCGCAGCAGCGCACTGTGCACGCTGGCTGCCGGGCTGGCCGGCGCATTGCCCGCCGCCGCACGCGGCCTGCCCAGCCCGATCGCGCACCTGCGCAGCGGCCGCGTCGCCGGGCAGACCGAACACGGCATCCACGTATTTCGCGGCATTCCTTATGGCGGCGACACCGCACCGCGACGCTTCCAACAAGCGCTGCCGGAAACTCCATGGCGCGGCGTGCGCGATGCACTGGTTTATGGCCCATCCGCACCGCAAGGCGGCAGTGAAGGGCCGGGCAGCGAGGATTGCCTGTACCTCAACGTGTGGACGCCGGCGCTGCGCGATGGCGGCCAGCGCCCGGTGCTGGTCTATATCCACGGCGGCGCGTACAACACCGGCTCCGGCAGCGATGCACTGTACGACGGCGGCAACCTGTGCCGGCGCGGCGACGTGGTGGTGGTCACGCTCAACCACCGGCTCAACCTGTTCGGCTACCTGCATCTGGCGCAGTTGGGCGGCGCAGCCTTCGCCGATTCCGGCAACGTCGGCCAGCTCGATTTGATCCAGGCACTGCAATGGGTGCACCAACACGCCGCTGAATTCGGCGGTGACGCCGGCAACGTCACAGTGTTCGGCCAGTCCGGCGGCGGCGCCAAGATCGCCACGCTGATGGCGATGCCCGCAGCCAAGGGTTTGTTCCGCCGCGCCTGGACGATGAGCGGCCAACAAGTCACCGCCGCCGGCCCGCGCGCGGCCACGCAACGCGCGCAATTGGTGCTCGACCACCTCAAGGCCAGCCCCGAAACCTTGCGCGCCCTGCCGCTGGAAAAGCTGCTGGAAGCGCTGAAAATCCGCGACCCTTCGCGCGTGGAGAACACCGCGCTCTACCTCGGCCCGGTGTTGGACGGGGGCGGCACCTGCCGGCGCACCCGTTCTGGCCCGAGGCCCCGGCGCAGTCGGCCCACGTGCCGATGGTGATTGGCAACACCCGCGACGAAACCCGCGCCTTCCTCGGCAACGACCCGCGCAACTTCGATCTCGGCTGGGACGAACTGCCGGCGAAGCTGGAAGCGCAACAGTATGTGGACGTGTTGCCGGCCACGGTGATTGCCAATACCGCCGCCTGTACCCGCATTAACGCCGTGGACGTGTTCTTCGCCGCCACCACCGCTGGCCGCTCGTGGCGTGGCGCGGTGGAGGAACTGAAAGCCGCGCGCGGCAGGGCGCGCCCACCTGGGCCTACCAACTGGACTGGTACGCCCGTGATGGGCAATGGGAACGGCTGCGCGCGCACCACACGCTCGACATCCCGCTGGTGTTCGACAACACCGGCCAACCCGGTTCACGCACCGGTGGCAGCGAGGCCGCAACGCAGATGGCCGCAACGATGAGCGACGCGCTGCTGGCCTTCGCCCGCCATGGCGACCCCAACCACGCCGGCCTGCCGCGCTGGGAGCCGTATGCGCTGCCACGCCGGCAGACCTTGGTATTCGACGACAGCAGCCGGCTCGAAGACGACCCACGTGGCGGCGAAAGGCGGCTCTACCAGCAAGCACCGTTCATCCAGCGCGGCACGTTTTGATCGGCTGAACTGCCCCCCCTGTGGGAGCAGCCTTGGCCGCGATGCTTTTCAGACCCGGGCAAGCCCATCGCGAGCAAGCT
>JAUCDH010000025.1:0-24657 GCA_034675465.1 Stenotrophomonas sp.
ACGTGAGAAGTTGCAGCTACGGACATTTCGCTGGTGCGCAACCCCGAAGGCTTCGACGAAAGTGCGGAGGTGGCGAAGGAAGGTGCGAAGGCCGCCAAGGCGGCACGGCTGCAACTGGAAAAAAGCACGGGGAAGCCGGCGGTCAGTCCGTCGAACTCGAGGCAGCTCGGCACGCGGCAACTGAAGGGCAAGACGCGATGAAATCGGGCGTCATGACATTCGTCGAAGTCTCGAAGCAGAACACTCGCCGCATGGGTTTTGCCGCATGAAGCCCGCAACAGCCGATGCACTGGCCCCGCTGGTCGGGCAGATTGCGCAGATCATCGAACAGGCGCGTGGCCATGTGCGGCAAAGCGTCAACAGCGCCATGGTGGCCAGTTACTGGGAGATCGGCCGCCTGATCGTGGAGCACGAGCAGCAGGGGCAGGCGCGCGCCGCCTACGGCCAACGGCAACTGGCCGAGCTTTCGGCGCGGCTTGCCGCCCTGTTTGGCAAAGGCTTCGATGCAACCAACTTGCGCAACATGCGTCGCTTCCACCTGCTCTTTCCAATTCGCGACGCAGTGCGTCTCGAATTGGGCTGGACGCACTACCGCGCCCTGTTGCGGGTGGAAAACCCCTCCGCCCGCGAGTGGTACAAGCGCGAGGCCATCACCCAAAGCTGGAGCGTGCGCGCATTGGAGCGGATGGCGCAGCAGCAGGAGCAGAGCGAATGAAGGCGGGGTACAAGCAGACCGAGGCGGGTGTGATACCTGAGGATTGGGATGTCGTTGCGCTCGGTGACATCGCTTCGGTGTCGGCAGGTGGGACGCCTTCACGTTCTAATACGGATTTTTGGGGTGGCGAAATCCCATGGATCACGACAGCAGAAGTCAACTTCGGCGTAATCGGTGAAGCACAGCAGTTCATCACGCAACAAGGATTGCAGAATTCGGCGACGAAACTGGTGCCGGTTGGAACACTACTGCTGGCGCTCTACGGTCAAGGAAAGACGCGCGGAAAGGTGGGGATTCTAGGCTTCGAAGCGGCAACCAATCAGGCATGTGCCGCGATCATTCTCGAAAATGGAAGCTCCCATGAATACATATTCCACTTTCTCGTAAACCAGTACGAAGAAATTAGAAAGCTCAGTAACACGGGCAACCAGGAGAACCTCAACGGCGGCTTGGTACGATCAATCCCCATATTGCGGCCACCTCTCGCCGAACAATCCGCCATCGCCACCGCCCTCGGCGACGTGGATGCGCTGCTGGCCGCGCAGGACGCGCTGATCGCCAAGAAGCGCGCCATCAAGCAAGGCGCGATGCAGGAACTGCTCACCGGCAAACGCCGCCTGCCGGGGTTCAGTGGGGAGTGGAGGGTGAAGCGGCTGGGTGACTTCGGCGCCTGTCATCGCGGTGTTTCTTACAACCCGAGCACTGACTTGCTTCGCGGCGATACGCAGAAGTCGGTTAGGTTGCTACGGGCGAACAACGTGCAGGATTCGTCTATCGATTTGGCAGGTATCCAGTTTGTTCGAAACGAGCGAGTAGCGGACCACCAATACTTGCGATCCGACGACGTGCTGATTTGCATGGCAAATGGAAGCAAGGACTTGGTTGGCAAGGCTGCGCAATTTGCCCTGTTCGATGGGATGAAATACACCTTCGGCGCATTCATGGGCTGCTATCGCCCTGATCCCACCAAGGTCTCGCCAATCTTCTCTTTCTATCTTTTCCAGACAGAGGCGTATCGCCTTCATCTTGCAAATCTTCTCGCAGGTTCCAGCATCAACAATCTCTCGCCAAAGAGCATCGAAGGAATGGAGATCGCAATCCCTGTGCAGGACGAAGAACAAACCGCCATCGCCGCCGCCTTGAGCGACATGGACACCGAACTCACCGCCCTCGAAGCCCAACGCGCCAAAACCGCCCAGCTCAAGCAAGGCATGATGCAGGCCCTGCTCACCGGCCGCATCCGGCTGGTATAGAAAACCGCATGCCCAAAGCCCGCTACCAGCCGCCCTTTACCCTCACCAGCGATATCGTCACGCAGGTGGCCGATATTGCCGAACAGCTTGGCCGGCTGAGCGCCACCCCGGCCTTCAATCGTGACCTGCGCCTGCGCCGGATCAACCGCATCCGCAGCATCACCGGCACGCTGGCCATCGAAGGCAATACGCTGACCGAGGCGCAAATCACCGACCTGCTGGATGGCAAGCCGGTGCTGGCGCCGCCGCGCGAATTACAGGAAGCCCGCAATGCACTGGCCGCCTATGAGGAACTGCCGAACTGGGACGGCCAGAACGAAGACCACCTGCGGGCCGCCCATCGCCTGCTGATGCTCGGCCTGCTCGATCATCCCGGCACGTACCGCAGCGGCAGCGTGGGCGTGTACTCCGGCGGCCAAGTCATCCACGCCGCCCCGCCACACCGGCAAGTGCCGCGCCTGATGGCGGACCTGTTTGGCTGGCTGAGTCGCACCGACCTGCACCCGCTGATGGCCAGTTCCGTGTTCCATTACGAATTCGAGTTCATCCACCCCTTCAGCGATGGCAACGGCCGCGTTGGCCGCCTGTGGCAGACCCTGCTGCTTTCCCAGTGGAACCCGGCCTTTGCCTGGCTCACGGTCGAGAATCTTGTGCGCCAGCACCAAGCCGCGTACTACGCCGCCATTCAAGCCAGCACCACCGCCAGTGATTGCGCCCCGTTCGTGCGCTTCATGCTGGCGCGCCTACAGGAGACGGTGACCGTGGCCGTGGCGCGAGTGTCGGAACAAATGTCGGTAGAATTGTCGGAAGAAATTACCGCCCGCAAACAAGCCACGCAGCCCGCGCAGCAACTCCTCAACCTGCTACGCGCACAGCCCAACCTGACCTTGGCTGAGGCGGCGCAGCTCATCGGGCGCTCCACCCGCACGGTGGAACGCCTCGCGTCGCAACTGCAAACCGCAGGCCGCCTGCGCCACATTGGCCCGAACAAGGGCGGGCATTGGGAAGTGATGGAGCCATGAGATGAACGTTATCCCCCGCCCCGAACGCACCACCCAGAACCGTGTGATCGCCTTGTTCCGCGATCAGCTCGGCTATACGCATCTTGGCGACTGGGGCCGGCGCGAAGGCAACCGCAATATCGAACCCGAGCTGCTTGCCGCCAACCTCAAGCGGCGCGGCTACAGCGACCTGCAGATTTCCGCCGCGCTGCGCCAGCTTCAGGCCGCCGCCGAGATTGCCGGCAATACGCTGTACGACGCCAACCTGAAAACCTACGGCCTGCTGCGCTACGGCGCCGACGTGCAGACCGCGCTGGGCGAACCGACCCAGAAAGTCCACTTCATTGACTGGGCCAACCCGGACCGCAACGACTTCGCGCTGGCCGAGGAAGTGACCCTGCGCAGCGGGCTGGAGCGCCGCCCGGATATCGTGCTGTACCTCAATGGCATTGCCATTGCCGTCATCGAGCTCAAGCGCAGCAGCGTGGGCATGGCCGAAGGCATCCGCCAGTTGCTCAGCAATCAGGAAAAACAGTTCAACGAGGGCTTTTTCAGCACGGTGCAACTGTTGCTGGCCGGCAACGACGCGCAAGGCGTTTACTACGCCACGGTTGGCAGCCGGGAAGAGTTTTACGTGCAGTGGAAGGCCGAGGCCGGGCTTGCCGGCGGCGAAGCCGGGGCGCTGCTGGACCGGCCGCTGGCGGAGCTGTTCGACAAAGCACGGCTGCTGGATTTCCTGCACAACTTCGTGATCTTCGACGCTGGCATCAAGAAGGTGCCGCGCCAGCACCAGTACGCCGGTATCAAGGCCGCGCAGGTGCGCACGCGCAAACGCGAAGGCGGGGTGATCTGGCATACCCAAGGCAGCGGCAAGAGCATCTTGATGGTGCTGCTGGCCAAATGGCTGCTGGAGGACGACCCGGAAGCACGCATTCTGGTCATCACCGACCGCGACGAGCTGGACGAGCAGATCACCAAGGTGCTGAAGAACGCCGGACTGGATTCCACCCGCGTCACCTCCCGTGCCGACCTGGTGGCCAAGCTGGGCGCAACCACGCCGCGCCTGCTATGCGCGCTGATCCACAAGTTTGACACCACCGATCTGGCCGGCCTGCCGCCGCCGGCGCACGGGCGCTTCTACGTGTTCGTGGACGAGGCCCACCGCACCCAAGGCGGCGACATGAACAAGCAGATGAAGCGCTGGCTGGGCGATGCCATCTTCATCGGCTTCACCGGCACGCCGTTGATGTGCCGCGACGAGCGAACCACGCGCGATGTATTCGGCAGTTTCATCCACACCTACAAATTTCCCGAGGCGGTGGCCGACAAAGTGGTGCTGGATTTGAAGTACGAAGCGCGGGAAGTGCCGCAGGCGCTGGGCAGCCCCGACAAGATTGAGGACTACTTCGCCAGAAAGACGAAACACCTGAACAACTTCCAGAAAGCGGCGCTGCGCAAACGCTGGGCGACGATGGAGGAAGTGCTCAGTTCCGGGGAGCGCAAGAACCGCATCATCCGAAGCATCCTGGAGGACTTCGACACCCGCCGCCGTCTTGCCGACGGGCGCGGCACGGCGATGCTGGTGGCCGACGAAATCTACGACGCCTGCCACTACTTCCGCCTGTTCCAGAACACCGATTTCGGCAAGCACGTGGGCATCATCACCTCGTTCGAGCCGGATGCTGGCCAGTATTCGAAAGAGCCGGCCGGCAGCGACTACCGCTACAAGTACGACACCTACCGGGATTGGGTGCTCAAAGGCTTCAGCAACACCGACACCTACGAAACCGAAATGAAGCGGCGCTTCAAGGACGAGCCAGCCAACTGCAAGCTGCTGATCGTGGTCAGCAAGCTGTTGACCGGTTTCGACGCGCCCAGCTGCAGCTACATCTACCTGGACCGCAACCTGCGCGACCACGACCTGTTCCAAGCCATCTGCCGCACCAACCGGCTGGATGGCGACGACAAGGACTACGGCTACATCGTCGATTTCAAGGAACTGTTCGGCAAGGTGCAGGAAGCCATTGCCGTGTACAGCTCCGACGAATTGGCGGCCGATGCCAACGACGGGCAAGACGGCAACGTCACCCTGAAGGACTGGATTGCCGAAGGCGCGAAGAAGCTGGAAGAAAGCCGCGAGGCGCTGCTGCACCTGTGCGAGCCGGTGCTGGCGCCGCGCGAAGTGGAGCAGTTCATTGCGTACTTCTGCGGTGAGGCACAGGACGCCGAAGCACTGGAACAGACCGAGCCGCTGCGTATTTCCTTCTACAAACTGGTGACGGCCTTCGTCCGCGCTTGGGCCGACATCGGCAGCGAGCTGGCCAACGCCGGCTACGACGCGGCCACGATTGCCCGGCTGGAAAAAGAAGTCGCGTTCTACGCGGACATGCGCGGGGCCATCAAGAATTACTCCGGCGAGGAGTTCGACATCAAGCCCTTCGAGGGCGATATGCGCGACCTGCTCAACCGCTACGTGAAAGCCGACGATGCGCGCGAACTGGGCGACATGGGCGATTTGTCGCTGGTGGACCTGATCGTCAAGACCGGCATCCACGACGCCATTGCGCAGAAGCTCAACGCCAAGGGTGCCAGCAACAAGGCGGTGGCCGAGGGCATCATCAACAACGTGCGCAAGGCCATCATTCAAGAGCGCTTGACCGACCCACGATTCTTCAAGGAAATGTCCAGCCTGCTGGATGCGTTGATCAAGCAATCCCTTGCCGATGCCAAGAGCTACGAGGCGTTCCTGAAGCAGGCCGAAACACTGGAGAAGAAGCTGGCAGCGCATGCAGCCGGTGGCGAGCAAGCCCCCGAAGCCCTGCAAGGCAAGCCCGAAGCGGCGCTCATCTACCGCAACCTGCCGGAGATTCTGGCCACGCCTGCCGATGCCACGCATGTTCGCGATGAAAGAAACTGGCACACCAGCGAGCTGATCAACCGCGCGGTGAAGATCGACACCTTGATGCGCACGGGTGTGCCTGCCGACTGGAAAGGCGACGAAATCAAGGAACGAGCCGTGCAACGCGCCCTGCTCGACGCACTCGATGGCGACCGCGAAGCCATGCGCAAGCTGTTCGAGCTGGTCAGGAACCAACCCGGCTACCGCTGATGGACACCTTGCAGCTGGGCGACATTCAGATCGCGGTGACGCGCAAGGACGTCAAGCACGTGCATCTGTCCGTGCATCCGCCGCAAGGCCGGGTGACGCTGGTGGCCCCCACGCATTCGCGCCTGGAGGTGCTGCGCGCCTATGCCATTACCCGGCTGGCATGGATCCGCAAGCAGCAGGCGGCCTTCCATGCGCAAGCGCGTGAGCAGCCTCGGCAGCATGTCACTAGGGAAAGTCACATGCTTTGGGGGCGCCGCTATCTGCTCGACGTGCAGTACGTTGCGGCCAAGCCCGGTGTGCTTCTTGACCACAAGCGCATCACGCTCAGTGTGCGCCCCGGTGCCGACGCAGCCAAGCGCGCAGAGGTGATGCACACATGGCACAAGGCGCAGCTGCATGCGGTGCTGCCCGAGATCATCCGCCTCTGGGAACCGCGCTTGGGGGTGAAGGTGAATGGCTACTACCTGCAACGCATGAAGACGCGCTGGGGCAGTTGCAATCACCTTCGCGGGCATATCCGCCTGAACACGGAACTGGTGAAAAAGCCCCGACACCTGCTGGAATACGTGGTGGTGCACGAAATGGCCCACCTGCTCGCACCCACGCACGATGCGCGCTTCATCGCCGTGCTGGACGAGCACTATCCGCGCTGGCGGGAGGCGCGTGCGGAACTCAATGCGCTGCCGTTGGGCGCAGTCAGCTGACGCCTTCCTGCCCGGTGCCGCAATCCGCCCTCACCTCCCCGCCACCAAGCAATACGAGGTGCCAGTGGCGCGGTCGCCGTTGATCCTGTCCCGGAAAACACGGGGTAACACGTGGGTGTAGCCGTTACCCCGCGCACTCCGCGCACAAGCCATGCACTTCCAAGGTCTGCGCCTGCGGCTTGAAGCCCAATTCGCGGGCGCGGGCTTCGAGCTGGCGCACGATGTCGCGGTCTTCCAGTTCCACTGCGCTGTGGCAGCGGTCGCAGATCAAAAACGGCACCGAGTGCTGGTTGCTGCTGGGGTGGTGGCAGGCGACGAAGGAGTTGACCGACGACAGCTTGTGCACGAAGCCATTGGCCATCAAAAAATCCAGCGCGCGGTACACCGTGGGCGGAGCGTCGGCACCGACGCCCTTGCCGGCGCGCACCAGTTCCAGCAGTTCATAGGCCTTGACCGGCTTGCCGGCCTCGGCAATCAGCCGCAGCACGTTGGCACGGATCGGCGTCAGCCGCAGGCCGCGCTCGCGGCACACCCGCTCGACCACCGTTATGAAGCCCGCCGCGTCATCGACGTGGTGGTGCGGGGCGGTGCAGGTGTGCTCGTGCTCGGTCATGGCGGCCTTCCGGCAATCAGGCGGTTGGGACCTAAAAGGCAAGTGCAGCGTCGATGCGTTTCAAGGCCTCGTCGCGGCCCGCCAGATACACGGTGTGGGAAATATCCGGGCTGACCTGGGTGCCGGTTATCGCCACGCGCAGCGGCTGGGCAATCTTTCCCATGCCGATTTCCAGCGCGGCGGCGGTGTCGTGCAGGGCGACGCCAACGGCCTCGGCGCTCCACTGCGGCAATGCGGCCAGCAGCTCGCGCGCCTGCCCAGCGCCACGTCCGCGCCGGGCTTGAAGTGCTTGGCAACGGCGGCTTCGTCGTATTCGGCCAGCGGCGTGTACCAGACCACGGCTTTTTCGGCCATTTCCTTCAAGGTCTGCACGCGCTCGCGCAGGGCGATGACGACATCTGCCGGGGCCGGGCCATTGGCGATATCCAAACCCAGCTTTTCCAACTGGTAGAGCAGATGCGGCGCGATGGCCGCCGGGTCTTCGCTCTTCAGGAAGTGCTGGTTGACCCAGCCGAGCTTGGCCATGTCCAGACGCGAGGCCTTGGAATTGCAGTTGCTCACGTCGAACAGGTCGATCAATTCCTGCCGGCTGAAAATTTCCTGATCGCCATGCGACCAGCCCAGCCGCGCCAGGTAGCTCAGCAGCGCCTCGGGCAGGTAGCCGGCGTCCTTGTACTGCATCACGCTCGGCCGCGCCGGTGCGCTTGGACAGCTTGGCGCCGGCCTCGTCGAGGATCATCGGCATGTGGCCGAACTTCGGCACCGCCGCGCCCAGCGCCTCGTAGATGTTGATCTGGCGCGGGGTATTGTTGATGTGGTCGTCACCGCGGATGACCTCGGTGATGCCCATGTCCCAGTCATCGACCACCACCGCGAAGTTGTAGGTGGGGTAGCCGTCCGGGCGGAAGATCACCATGTCGTCCAGTTCGCTGTTGGCGATCTCGATGCGGCCCTTGATCAGGTCGTCGAACACCACGCTGCCGCCCTGCGGGTTCTTGAAGCGGATGACGCGGTTCGGGTCGTCGCGATACGGCAGGTTCAGCTCGCGCGCCGCGCCGTTGTAGCGCGGCTTTTCCTGCTTGGCCATCGCCGCCTCGCGCATCGCTTCGAGTTCCTCGCGGGTTTCGTAGGCGTAATAGGCCTTGCCGGCGGCGAGCAGTTGTTCGGCCACTTCCTTGTAGCGGGCGACGCGGTGGGTCTGGTAGATCGGGCCTTCGTCGTAGTTCAGGCCCAGCCAGTCCATCGCTTCGAGAATGGCGTCAATCGCCGCCTGGGTGCTGCGTTCGCGGTCGGTGTCCTCGATGCGCAGCACGAACTCGCCGCCACGGTGGCGGGCCTCCAGCCAGCAATACAGCGCGGTGCGGGCGCCACCGATGTGCAGGTAGCCGGTGGGACTGGGGGCGAAGCGGGTACGGACGGTCATGACGGGCGCGGAAGTGGGAATCCACGCATTTTACCGCGTAGGCCGGGGCTACGCCCCCGACGGCATGAACTGCTCCCTCCCTTTGCCCGAAGGCCAAGGGGGAGGGTTGGGGAGGGGTGCTTGGGGTTTTCGCGCAGATCAAAAGCCCCCTTCCCCAGCCCTCCCCTTCATGCTGCGCATGAAAGGGAGGGAGCTACGCCATCAGGGCTTGCGCACCACCAATTCACCACGCACCTGGGTGCCGTCGGACAACCCCAGCACCAGCGGCACGCGCTGGCCCTCCTGCAACGCGGCCTTGCCGCCCATCAGCATCAGGTGCAGGCCGCCGGGCTTGAGCTCGGCCCCCTTCCCCGCCGCCAGAGGCAAGCGCTCCACCTCGCGCATGCGGCTGACGCCATCGGCCTGTGTGGTTTCATGCAGGCTCACCTCACCGAACGCCTCGCTGCTTGCCGAGGTCACCGCGAGCGCCGTCTTGCAAGCGTTGTCGATGCGGCCAAAACCGCCGGCCATGTGCACCATCGCCGGGAAACGGATCCAGCCTTCGCTGAAACGCACGCAGGCCGAGTCGGCAGCCACCACCGGTCCCGCCGCAAGGCCGGTTGCGACAAACAGTACGCCAACGAATGGTTTGGTTATCATCGAAGCTTCCACGTTCAACATTGCCGGAGGCCGGCAGCATGACAACGCTCATCGAGGTGATCAACCACGGCGCCATCCGCGAACTGCGGCTGGCGCGGCCGCCGGTCAACGCGCTTGATACCGAACTGTGCCGGGCACTGATCGCCACGCTCAACCAGTGCATGGCCGAGGACGTGCAGGGCGTGGTGCTGTCCGGCAGCGAGCGCATCTTCACCGGCGGCATGGACGTGCCCTACCTGCTGCGCCACGGCCAGGACAAGCACAAGCTGCTGGACAGCTGGCAGGCGTTCTTCGGCGCGGCGCGCACGTTGGCCGAGAGCCGCATCCCGGTGGTGGCCGCGCTCACCGGCCACTCCCCGGCCGGCGGCTGCGTGCTGGCATTGTGCTGCGACTACCGGGTGATGGCGCGCAGCGTCGACCCGGCCAAGCCCTACGTGATCGGCCTGAACGAGGTGCAGGTGGGGCTGGTGGCGCCGGAAGGCATCCAGCGGTTGCTGCGGCGGGTGGTCGGCCGCCACCGCGCCGGCGTGTTGCTGGCCGGCGGGCAACTGGTCAGCGCCGAACGTGCGCTGGAAATCGGGCTGGTCGATGAACTGGCCGATGGCGCCGGCAATGTGGTCGAACAGGCCATCACATGGCTGCAAACGCAGCTGAAGCTGCCCCACCAGCCAATGCTGCAAACCCGTGCCATCGCCCGTGCCGACCTGCACGAAGCGATGCTGCCCGAACACATCCAGCTCGACCGTTTCGTCGAGGCTTGGTATTCGGCCGATGCGCAGGCGGCGTTGCAGGCGCTGGCAGCGAAATTGGGCAAAAGCTAGGAACGAGTGGAGAGGAACGAGGAACGAGTGAAAGCGGCAGTACCGTGATTTCTGCCTTTACTCGTTTCTCGTTCCTCTCCACTCGTTTCTGCCTCAAAATGACCGCCTGTCGAAATCAGGCCCGCGCCCTTGTCCACCCACGCCGAACCCGTCGTCTCCGAACTGATCGACCTGCTGTCGCTGGAACGGCTGGAGGACAACCTGTTCCGCGGCCAGAGCCGCGATATCGGCACCAAGTACGTGTTCGGTGGGCAGGTGCTGGGCCAAGCGCTGGCCGCCGCGCAGGCCACCATCGACAACGGCCGCCACGTGCATTCGCTGCACGCCTACTTCCTGCGCGCCGGCAACATCGACCACCCCATCATCTACGACGTGGACCGCACCCGCGACGGCGGCAGCTTCTCGGTGCGCCGGGTCACCGCGATCCAGCACGGCAAGGTGATCTTCTTCTGCGCGGCCTCGTTCCAGCAGGCAGAGCGCGGCGCCGAGCACCAGCACACGATGCCGGAAGTGCCGCAGCCGGAGGACATCGAGCCCAACCGCCCGCTGCCGCCGGACGTGCTGGAGCGGCTGCCGGTGAAGGTGCAGCGCTGGCTCTCGCGCGGCGGCCCGTTCGACTTCCGCCACGTCTACCCGCGCGACGAGCTGAACCCGCCCAAGCGCCCGCCCTACCACCAAGTATGGATGCGTCTGACCGAGAAAATCGGCGACGCGCCGGAACTGCACCAGGCCCTGCTGGCCTACGCCTCGGACTTCCATCTGCTCGGCACCGCCACCTTCCCGCACGGCATCAGCTACTACCAGCCGCACGTGCAGATGGCCTCGCTCGACCACGCCATCTGGTTCCACCGCCCGTTCCGCGCCGACGACTGGCTGCTGTATTCGCTGGACAGCCCCAGTGCGCAGGACGCACGCGGGCTGGCGCGCGGCCAGTTCTTCACCCGTGACGGCATGCTGGTGGCCAGCACCGCGCAGGAAGGCTTGATCCGCGTCGTCCCCGGCGACACCCAGGGCTGACCATGCGCAAGATTTTCAGCAGCCAGCGCGTGGAAAACGCCGAAGGCGTGGCGCAGATGCTGCGCGAGGCCGGCATCGAGGCGCGCATCAGCAATGGCCGTTCCTACCACAGCAAGCGCCGTGGCCAGTTCAGCTATCTGGACCAGAAAAACGACGACAAACTGCCGACCGTGTGGGTGGTGCGCGCCGATGACCAGGCCCGCGCGCGCGAAATCCTGCGCGACGCACGCCTGCTCGACACCACCCGCCGCGACCACCCCGTCGCCGAATACGCCTTCCGCGACGCGCCTGCCGAAGGCAATGGCCGCCGCTGGGCATGGCGCGTCCGCATCGGGCTGCTGGCGGTGATCGCCGGCGTGGTGCTGGTGATGATGCTGCGGCACCGTGCCGCACCGGTGCCGCCGCCGGCCGAGCCCGCGCCGCAGGTGCAGCCGGCGCAGGACGACGGCGAGTTCCGCGTGCGCGTGCAACCGGCGCAGTGAGGTAGCGCCGGTCACATCCGCCCCTGGCGCCCGTCATGTCCTGCATCCACACCGGAGCCGCCCGATGACCGCCATGACGCTTGAAGCCACCCTGCACCACGAACTGCCCGCCGCGCGCGGCGGCTGCACGCAGTCCTATGGGCGCATCGTGCGGGCCTGCCAGAACACCGTCACCGCCATCGCGCTGGCGATCACCCGTGACGTGCAGGCCAGCGAGGACATCGCGCAGGAAGCCTTCATCAAGGCCTGGCAGCAGCTCAACCAGCTCAACAACGCGGCCAGTTTCCTGCCGTGGTTGCGGCAGATCACCCGCAACCTCGCCCGCGACTGGCTGCGCGCCAACCGCAACCGTCCCTTGAGCGGCGAGGCGGCCGAAATCGCCATCGGCATGGCCGCCGACCCCACGCCCGGCGCGGCCGAGGAAATGACGCGGGTGGAAGAAGAACTGGCCGCGGTCGAAATAATTTCCGCCCTGCCCGAGGACAGCCGCGAAACGCTGCTGCTGTTCTACCGCGAAGGGCAGAGCTCGCAACAGGCCGCCGCGCTGCTGGGCCTGAGCGACGCGGCGGTGCGCAAGCGCCTGTCGCGCGCCCGTGCCACGGTGCGCGAAGAAATGCTCAAGCGCTTCGGCGAATTTGCGCGCGGCAGCGCGCCGTCGGCAGCGTTCGCGCTGGTGGTGGTCGGCGCGCTGGGCGGCGCGGCCCCGGTGGCCAGCGCCGCCACCGTAATCGGCTCGGGCGTGCTGGGCAGCGGCCTCGGCAAGCTCGGCACCGGCAGCATCAGTGGCGGTATTGCCGGTGGCTCGCTGGGTGCAGTCATCCAGCACTTCACCGACCACCCGGCAATGCTGGCCGGCGTGATTGCCGGAACAATCGCCGGAACGCTCGCTTATGCGGTGACGTGGTGGTATCTGGTGCGTTTCTGCGCCGACGCGCACGAACGTGCGCAGGTGCAGCGTTTCATGAGGCTCAATACGGCCACCGGCTCGGCGTGGGTGTTTTGCCTGATGCTGGCGGCGGTGTTCACGCCGGGCGCAGGCATGGTGTTGGCGGTGTTCGCCACCGGCATGACCGTCGTCAATTACCAATACTTGGCCATGCTGCCGCGGATCATGGACCCGATCCTCGCCCGCGCCGAAAACGCCCATCGCCGGCGCAACTACGATTGGGTGGTCGGCAAGCAGGCAGTGGTGGCCAGCACGCTGCTGGCCGGCGTTTGCATCCTGTACGCACTGCGGGCTGCGGGGCGGTTGTAATGCCAGGCGGCAGGGCTATTCCCTTCCCCCTTCGGGGTGAAGGCGTGTTGTTTGCGCGCCACTGGCTCGCACACGCCTGAACGCCCGGCGTGCTGCGCCGGGCCGGGGGCGCGGAGCGAGGTGCCCGAAGGGCGGATGAGGGGCGAACGCAGCCCATGATGGTTGAACCAACGTGACTCCGTTGCCCCTCACCCCAACCCTTCTCCCGAAGGGGAGAGGGCTTTTTCTCTCGCTTACTTCGCCGCAGGCACCGGCCCGCGCATGCCGCGCTTACCCATCGCCGCGCGCGCCGCTTCCAGTTCGGCCTGGCTCAGCTTGCCGTCCTTGTTGGCATCGGCGTTGGCGAACCATTCGTCACGGCGCTGCTTGGCGGCGGCTTCGCGGTCGGCCTGGTCGATGTAGCCGTCCTTGTTGACGTCCATCTTCTCGAAGAACGCGCGGTGCTCGGCGGCACTGATGCGGCCGTCCTTGTCGCTGTCCATCATCATCCTGAAGCCATCGCCGCGATGACCGCGGTGGTTGCGCCCCATGCCGCGGTGGCCGTCGCCGCCACGCGCGTGCCAGCGCGGCAGTTCCTCGCGCGAGAGCTTGCCGTCCTTGTTCGCGTCCAACGCGTCGAAGCGTTGCGCCAGCCGCGGATGCGCGGCGGCTTCCTGACGGTCAATCACGCCATCGCCGTTGGCGTCCATGCGCGGGGCGGCAGGCTGCTGCGGCGTGGCGGCGGCCAGTGCGATGCCGGTGGCCGAGGTCGCCAGCAGCACGACCAGCAAGGTCAGGGTTTTGCGTTGGGTCATGGTCTTGCTCCGATAGTGGGTGGGCAGGGTGCGTTGTCCGCGCCCTCAGCGAAGAAAACGCCTGCACGCCGGCGGCGTTGACCGGCCTCCGTGCGCGTTCATGTTGCGGACAGGCGCAGGTTCTGCGACAGCGGGCGGCTATGCTTGCGCGCATGGCTTTGCACGGCGACTCCAACGACGAACTGCGCCTGTTCCAAACCGGCGAACACCCTTGCGGCTATTTCCCCGAACGGCAGGCGCGCGACCTCGTGCTCGACCCACAGGACAGCCGCCTCGGCGAGTTGTACCCGATGGCGCTGGGCTGGGGCTTCCGCCGCTCCGGCGATCTGGTCTATCGCCCGCATTGCCGGCAATGCCGCGCCTGCGTGCCGGTGCGCATCCCGGTGGCGCGCTTCGCGCCCGACCGCAGCCAGCGCCGCTGCCTTGCCCGCAACACCGACCTCGATTGCCGCGTGCTGCCGGCCGAGCGCAGCGAGGAACAGTTCGCCCTGTACCGCCGCTACCTCGGCACGCGCCATGCCAACGGCGGCATGGACGACCACGGCCCGCACGAGTTCGACCAGTTCCTCGTCGGCAGCTGGTCGCACGGGCGCTTCCTCGAAATCCGCGCGCAAGGCCGGCTGCTGGCGGTGGCGGTCACCGACGTCACCGCGCTGGGGCTGTCGGCGGTCTATACCTTCTTCGACCCGGACGAACAGGCGCGCGGGCTGGGCACGTTCGCGATCCTGCAACAAATCGCATGGGCGCAGCGCGCCGGTCTGCCGCACCTGTACCTGGGCTACTGGATCGACGGCCACCGCAAGATGGACTACAAGCGCCGCTACCAGCCACTGGAATATTTCGACGGCCGCCGCTGGCATGAACCGCAGGAACCGGAGTTGCCACATCCGCTTCATGGTGACAGTGCGAGAATGCTGGCATGAACAAGACCACCCTGCTCCTCGCCCTGTCCATGCTCTGCACTGCCTGCACCAGCACGCCCACCGCCATGCGCGATGACGCCAGCGCCACCACGCCGCGCCTGCGGCTGGCGACCTACAACACTTCGCTGTATTCGGACGACGAGGGCGGCCTGGTCCGCGAGCTGCAAGGCGACAGCGCGCACGCGCGCAAGATCGCCGCGGTGCTGCAACAGGTGCGCCCGGACGTGGTGCTGCTCAACGAATTCGACTTTGATGACGCCCACCGCGCCGCCGACCTGTTCCAGCAGCGCTATCTGGAAACCGCGCAACCCGGCGGCGGCGACGCCCTGCGCTACCCGTACCGCTACCTCGCACCGGTCAACACCGGCGTGCCCAGCGGGCTGGACATCGACAACAACGGCACGGTCGGCGGCAAGGGCCGCGAGCACGGCAACGACGCTTGGGGTTACGGCCTGCACCCGGGCCAGTACGGCATGCTGCTGCTGTCGCGCTATCCCATCGACGCAGGCGCGGTGCGCAGCTTCCAATTGTTGAAGTGGAGCGCGATGCCCGGTGCGCTGCGCCCGCTTGATCCAGCCACCGGAAAATCGTTCTGGAGCGATTCGGTGTGGTCGCAACTGCGGCTGTCGTCCAAGTCGCATTGGGACGTGCCGGTGCAAACGCCATTCGGCACGCTGCACGTATTGGCCTCGCATCCCACGCCACCGGCCTTCAATGGCCCTGAGAAGCGCAACGTCGCGCGCAACCACGACGAACTGCGGCTGTGGAAGGAGTACCTCGACGGTGGCGATGCGCCGTGGCTGTGCGACGACCAGGGCCGCTGCGGCGGGCTGGCCGCCGATGCGCGCTTCGTCATCGTCGGCGACCTCAACAACGACCCGGCCGATGGTGATGGCCACCACGAGGCCATCCTCGAGCTGCTCGAGCACCCGCGCGTGCTGCGCTACCCGACGCCGGCCAGCACCGGCGCTGAACAAACCGGTCGCGCCTATGTGGAAAAAGGCGTGGCCCGGCACGGCGCGCCACGCCACACCACAGGCAACTTCGGCCCGCGGCACGGCACCCTGCGGCTGGATTATGTGCTGCCGTCGGCCGGTTTCAGCCACCTCGGCAGCGGCGTGTTCTGGCCTGCCAGCGACAGCGCGGAAGCGAAGATCGCCGACGGCAGCGACCATCATCTGGTGTGGGTGGACGTGACCGCCGTCAGCAAAAACGACATGTCAATAGATGGCGATTGATCCAGATCAAGGCCGGGCCATGCCGGCGCCTGCTGCAATTGCAGCATGAACACAATCCCCCTCCATCATTCGCAACGCGCGCAGCAGATCCGCCAAGCACTGGAAGACCTGAACACTTCCAGTGCCGACATCGAAGCCTCCGCGCTCATTTCCATCGACGGCCTGCTGATCGACGCGGTCCTGCCCCACGGCATGGACGAGGACCGCCTCGGCGCGATGTCCGCCGCGCTGTTGTCGCTGGGCGAGCGCACCGCGCGCGAACTGGGCCGTGGCCGGCTCGAGCGCGTGCTGGTGCAGGGCGAAAACGGCTACGTGATCATGACCGCCGCCGGCGAGGAAGCCGTGCTGACCGTACTGACCCGCGCCGAGGTCAAGCTGGGCCTGGCCTTCCTCGACATCAAGCGCGCCGCGCAACTGTTGAGCCGCGTCGTCTGAAATGGCCGCCTCCTTCTTGGCCGACATGGCGCCACCCGCCGAGCCGCACCGTTCGGCGGAATTCACGTATCAGGACGGCCGTCGCCGCCTGCTGCACTGGAGCGAGCGCGAAGTGCCGTACCCGGACGGCCGCCTGATCGTCTCGCGCACCAACCTGGACGGCATCATCACCCACGCCAACGATGCCTTTGTCGAACTCAGTGGCTATGTGCGCGAAGAGTTGATCGGCGCGCCGCACAACATCCTGCGCCACCCGGACATGCCACGCGCAGCGTTCAAGGATTTGTGGAGCACGCTGCTGGACGGCCGCAAGTGGCACGGCTACGTCAAGAACCTGCGTAAGGACGGCGCGCACTACTGGGTGTATGCCACCGCGCTGCCCAACGTGCGCGACGGCAAGGTGGTTGGCTACACCTCGGTGCGGCGCAAGCCCTCGCGCAAGCGCATCGAGGACGTGCTGCCGCTGTACCGGCAATGGCTGCTGGAAGAAGGGGGCCAGCCATGACCCTGAACCTGCTGGTCGCCCCGGATTTCGCCCCGGAAAACTTCCCCGGCTGGTACATGCTCAGCACCTTGCTGCAACACCGCAGCGGCCTGCGCCTGCACCTGCTGATGCCCGCAGACGCCGCCGAACAGGCGCGCATGCTGGGCGAAGGGCAAGCCGACCTGGTCTATGCCAACCCGTTCGACGCCGCCGCGATGATCCGCGAGCAGGGCTACCTGCCGGTAGCTCGGCCATTGGGCCAGTCCAACGAAATGGTCATCGCCACCGCCGCCGAATCACCACTGCAAAGCGTCGAAGACCTGCACACCGGTTGCAGCATCGCGTTGACCGACAACCGCGACGTCAAGCTGGTCGGCCTGCGCCTGCTGGAACCGGCAGACCTCGATGAAGCCGGCATCCAATGGCAACCCTGCGCCAGCTACCAGGCCGCCGCACGCATGACCCTCAATGGGCAGGTGGACGCCGGCTTCTTCCTCGCCTCGGCCTACCACTCGTTGGCACGCATCACCCGCGAGCGGATGAAGGTGCTGGTGGAAAGCCGGCTGCGCGACATCAGCCACGTATTGCTCGCGCACCCGCGCATGGGCGATGACCTGCCGACACTGGCGCAGGCGCTGTTCGCGGTGGATCCGGCCACGCCGTCGGACCTGGAAGTGTTGCAGGTGCTGGGCCTGCCCGGCGGTTTCGAGCCTATGGCGCAGGAAGATGCCGAGTTCATGATCGATCTGATGGACACCTTGCTGGACTGAAGCCATGTCATCGACCGACACCCTTCCCGCGCGCCGCGAGCTGCGCGCGCGCACCATTGCCGCCGTGCGCAACCCGCACGACGCCGCCGCGCACCTGGCGCGACTGCAGGCGACGCTGCAACTGGACGACGCCGAGCCGCTGCAAGGCGTGCTGGCCGACCTGTTCGTCATCCTGCCGGGCGACGAAACCACGATGCGGCAAGTGGCGCTGCAACTGGCGGGTTCGCGGCTGCACCCTTACGTGGCCGACGCCTTCGCCCGCCATGCACGCGGCCACGCCCTGCCCAGCATCACCCCGCTGGCCACGCGCTGGAGCGTGTTCGCCCAACCTTCGGCCGACGTCCCGGCGCGGGTGCGCCGCGCCAGCCCGGACCATTCCCGGCGCATGGCCGCACAGGTGGTTGAAGCATTGCTTGAAGGCGAGCCGATGGCAGCCTCCAAGATCGAAAGCGACTTCCTCGACCACTGCCTTTCCTGCCAGGACAAGCTGGCATTCATGCTCGCCAGCCGCGACCTGCGCCGCCACGAAGTCGCCGTCGGCGACCGCTGGGGCCAGGTGGCCGCATGGCTGGAACAACGTGACGCACTGGGTGCAGCCGATGCGGCACCACGCTGAAGGAGCAACACCTGATGACGATTGACACGGCGCCTGATGCCAGCGATACCACGTGGCTGCTGCCCACCCCACGCGGCGCGCTGCACGCCTTTTCCACACCCGAGCCGAACGCCGCCCAGCGCGCGACCCAGGCCCTGCTCGCCGCTCCGCGCGTGCTGACGCTGGCCGACTGGCGCCGCGAGCACGACCACGGCGGCCGCATGCTGGAACAACTGCGCGGCAAGCAATGGGTGCAACTGCTCAAGCGCGAAGTGCCTGCGCCCGACGTACGCCTGGGCGACTTCGCCCAGCACGTGATCGCCCCGCTGTCGGGCGAACGCCGCGCCGTGCTCGCCTCCGACGGCGGCTTCTGCCTCGGCCAATCCGGGCTGGAGCAGGAGCTGGCCGAAACCCTCAGCGCGGCGGCGGCGGATTTTTCCAGCTACGCCCAGCGCCAAGCCAAGCGCGGCTGGCCCGGCGCGCGCCACGTCTCGTTCTTCAGCGAACCGGAGATGCTGCTACCGGAGTGGTCGTTCGTGCCGTTCTGGGTGGACGGCAGCGGCTACTGGCTGGTCCTTGCCGGCGAACCGCTGCTCAACAACCTGGCGATGGTCGAGCTGATGTGGAGCATTCGCTTGGCGGGCACGCGCTTCGCCGCGCCGCTCTGACGCCAGATCCATAGGGTGGGGCTTGCCCCACCACACACGGGTATTCCCGGTAACGCCTCATGCGGGGCAAGCCCCGCATCCACGATTCAAAGCCCCTCTCCCCTCGGGAGAAGGAAAAGCAACTCACCGCAACTCAATCCCAATAACTTCCGCCGCCTCGCGCGCAATTGCCCGCGCCTGCTCCACATCATCCGCGCGGGCCAAGGTAACGCCGACGCGGCGGTGGCCTTCCACCACCGGCTTGCCGAACAACCTCAGCGCGGTATCCGACGCACGCAGCGCGGCGTCGATGCCGTCGAAATGCGGCACACCGTGGCCACTTGCCAACAGCGCGCATGAAGCTGATGGCCCGTTGTGCCGAATCACCGGAATCGGCAACCCGAGGATCGCGCGCGCGTGCAGCGCAAACTCGCTCAATTCCTGCGACACCAACGTCACCAGCCCGGTGTCGTGCGGGCGCGGGCTGACTTCGCTGAACCACACCTCGTCGCCCTTCACGAACAACTCCACGCCGAACACGCCCCAACCGCCGAGGTTGTCGGTGATGGCACGCGCCACCTCCTGCGCACGTTGCAGCGCCGCGGCCGTCATCGCCTGCGGCTGCCAGCTTTCGCGGTAGTCGCCGTCCTTCTGCAAGTGGCCGATGGGATCACAGAACGCGGTGCCGCCGGCGTGGCGCACGGTCAGCAGGGTGATTTCGTAGTCGAAGTCGATGAAGCCTTCGACGATGCAACGCCCCGCGCCGGTGCGGCCGCCGGTCTGCGCGTAGGCCCATGCCGGGCCGATGTCGGCCTCGCTGCGCACCGTGCTCTGGCCCTTACCCGAAGACGACATCACCGGCTTGACCACGCACGGCAGGCCGATGGCCGCCACCGCGTCGCGATATTCGGCTTCGCTATCGACGAAGCGATACGGCGAAGTCGGCAGGCCCAACGTTTCGGCGGCGAGGCGGCGGATGCCTTCGCGGTCCATCGTCAGCCGCGCCGCGCGCGCGGTGGGAATCACGCGGGTAGCGCCTTCGGCTTCCAGTTCTTCCAGCGTGGCGGTGCTGATCGCCTCGATCTCCGGCACCACGATATGCGGGCGCTCGCGCTCAATCAGCGCGCGCACCGCAGCGCCATCGAGCATGTCGAGTACAAAGCTGCGGTGCGCCACCTGCATCGCCGGAGCGTTGGCATAGCGGTCGGCGGCGATGACTTCCACGCCAAAGCGCTGCAATTCCAGCGCCACTTCCTTGCCCAGCTCGCCCGAACCGAGCAGCAGCACGCGGGTGGCGGAAGGCGACAGCGGGGTTCCAAGCGAGGTCATCGGGCAAATCCGGGCGGGGACAGGGGCGCACATTCTAGCCGCCGGCCTGCGCACCGCCCTTCTTGCATACTGATATCAATTTGATATCTTTCAATGCAACCACCACGGAAATCCCGCCATGAAAGAGAAGTCCATCGGTTCCCTGCCCGGCATTCCCACCTTGCTCGGCGCGATCGCCCTGATGCTGGCCGGCGTCGCCGCCCTGTTCCTCGCGATTGCGCTCACCAAATCCGGCACGGGCGGAGGCGGGTTGTTCGTCGCCAGCGGCGTGGTGCTGGTGGCCATTGGAATCTTCGTCAGCACCGGCCTGTACATGGTGCAACCCAACCAGGCGGCGGTGCTGAGCCTGTTCGGCAAATACGTGGGCACGGTCAAGGACAATGGCCTGCGCTGGAACAACCCGTTCTTCACCAAGAAAAAAGTCAGCCAGCGCGTGCGCAACTTCGAGAGCGGCAAGCTCAAGGTCAACGAATTGGACGGCAGCCCCATCGAGATTGCCGCGGTGGTCGTATGGCAGGTGGTGGATGCCTCCGAGGCGGTCTATAACGTCGATGACTACGAAAGCTTCGTGCACATCCAGTCCGAATCGGCGCTGCGGGCGATGGCCACCAGCTACCCCTATGACCAGCACGAAGAAGGCCAGCTGGCACTGCGCAGCCACGCCAGCGAGATTTCCCAGCACCTGGAGTGAACGAGTTGGCGGAGCGTTTGGCTGACGCCGGCGTGCAGGTGCTGGACGCACGCATCAGCCACCTTGCCTATGCGCCGGAAATCGCGCAGGCCATGTTGCAGCGGCAGCAGGCCAACGCGGTGATCGCCGCACGCCAACGCATCGTCGCCGGCGCGGTGGGCATGGTCGAAATGGCGCTGGCCGAACTGCAGCGCAGCGGCGTGGTTCAGCTTGACGAGGAACGCAAGGCGGAAATGGTCGCAGTCTGCTCCAGCGTGTTGTGCTCGGACCGTGGCACGCAACCGGTGGTCAACGCCGGTTCGTTGTATTGATGCGTCTTCGCAAGGAGCCCGAACCCATGGACAACGAAGTCATCGCCGCACTGGTCATCGCCCTTACCGGGTTGCCTGCATTGGGCATAGCCGCATGGAGTGGCCGCGGCGGCAGCCATGCGCGTGGCAGCGGCCTGCGCTGGGCGTTGATTGCGCTGTGCAGCTTCATCGCCGCCATTGCGCTTACCTGTTCGGTGGCAACCGCAGCGCGGCCTTGGCCATTGCGATTGGCTTTGCGCTGGTGGTCAACGTGCTGGCCGTGTCGCTGGTGCTGCACCTGCGCCGCGGCACTAACGAAGCAACCGGCAAGTGAACGAGAAAAAGGCCTACCCGCTACGCATCAACGCCGACGTGCTGGCCGCGACGCAGCGCTGGGCCGACGAAGAACTGCGCAGCCTCGATGCGCAAAATCGAATACGTG
The DNA here is from genome assembly GCA_034675465.1 of Stenotrophomonas sp. Taxonomy (GTDB): domain Bacteria; phylum Pseudomonadota; class Gammaproteobacteria; order Xanthomonadales; family Xanthomonadaceae; genus Stenotrophomonas. The sequence goes on from JAUCDH010000025.1 coordinate 21,671, forward strand.
TTACGCGATGCGTTGCGCAAAGCGGGGCGCTTGCCAAAACCAAAAACCCAGCCAAAGGAAGAACCATCAGCAAGCAATGGAAGTACCTCGTTATCGAAAAAGTGAAAACCGGCCTGATGGGCGGCTTCAAAATCGAAGCCTTGCAAGAAGAATTGGACAAGCATGGCCGGCTCGGCTGGGAGCTGGTCAACGTGGTGCATGCCACGCCCACCATCGCCTCACCCACGCTGGTGTTCAAGAAGGAGGGCTTGAATGCGCCCGTTGAAACTCTTGCTGGCAAGCATGGCGCTCGTGTTTTCGAGCAGCGCTTTTGCCGCTGAAACACCTGCCGCACTCGCCACGCGCCTGCTCGACCAACTCGAACCGCAGGCGAGTACGCCGCCGCCGAGGCGACGTTCTCGCCGCAAATGAAAGCCGCCGTGCCCGCCGACAAACTCAAGGCCGTGTGGGAATCGCTGCCCGCACAACTAGGCGCGGCCGGCAAACGTGGCGAAGCGAGCAGCAGCGAAGCCAATGGCCTGCGCGTCGTCGTCATTCCACTGCATTACGCGCGCGGCGATTTGCAGGCGCGCGTGGTGCTGGACAAGGACGACCAAGTAGTTGGTTTCCTGGTGCAACCGGCTGCCCCGCCGCCGCCCGCCGCACCTGCCGATGCACCTTTCAGCGAACAGGATTTCACCCTGCCGGCGCTGGCCTCCGGCAAACCCGGCCTGCCCGGCACGCTCACCTTGCCCAAGGGCCAAGGCCCGTTCCCCGCGCTGGTGCTGGTGCATGGCTCTGGCGCGCAAGACCGCAACGAAACCGCCGGCCCAACCGCCCCTTCCTCGACATCGCCCATGCACTGGCCGCCAAAGGCATCGCCACGCTGCGCTACGACAAGCGCACCTACGCGCGCCCGCAAGATTTCACTGGCGCATTCGGCATCGACGATGAAACCACCAGCGATGCGGTCGCAGCCGTCGCCGCATTGGCCGGCACGAACAATATCGACGCCAAGCGGCTGTTCGTACTCGGCCATAGCCAGGGCGGCCTGCTCGCCGGGCGCATCGCCAACGCCAGCCACGGCCAAGTGGCCGGCCTGATCCTGCTGGCCGCACCGGTACGCCCGCTGCTGGACATTCTTGCCGAGCAAAACCGCTACATCGTCAGCCTCGACGGCAACATCACCCCACAAGAAAAAAGCGCACTTGGATGCGCTGGATACGGCCATCGCCAACGTTCGCAGCAACCCCGATGCCAGCCTGCCCAACCTGCCCGCCCACTATTGGCAACAGTTGGAACAGGTTGACCCGGTGGCCGACGTACGCGCCAGCGGCCTGCCGGTATTGCTGCTGCAAGGTGGGCGCGACTTCCAGGTGGTCGATGCCGACTGGCAATTGTGGCGGCAGGGCCTGCATGGTGAGCGCTACCGTTTCCGCCACTACCCGGCGCTCAACCATCTGGGCATCGCCGGACAAGGGCCGGGCACGTTGGAGGAATAGATGCAGCACGGCTACGTTGACGCCGCCCTGATCGACGACATCGCCGACGGGGGGTGCAGGCACAGCCGTGAACATTTTGCCGCCCGCACCGGCGTGGAAAAGTGACCTGAAGGTCGCCGGCGTGCTGGCGGCGGCCGCCGCTATGGCCACCGCCGCGCTGTTTCCCTATCTGCTGCAACTGATGCCGGACGCGTTCGCCAAGCTGCCGGTGCCGTTGTGGGTGGTAGTGATTGCGCAGTCGATGCAGGCAGCGGTATTGCTCGGTGGCGGGTGTTACTGCTTGGCCTGCGCACGGGCCACCGCGTTGGCCTCGGTGCGCCACTGCTGCAAGCATGGTTGGGCGGCAAACCCGCCGCGCAGGCAACACCGCGCGTGCAGCCATGGCTGGCCATTGCATTGGGTGCCGGCAGTGCCGTGCTGGTGCTGTTGGCGATGCAAGGCATCGACCCGCTGCTGCCTGCCATGCGCAACCCGCCCGCACGGCGATGCCGCAACGTCCGCATTGAATGGCTTGCTGGCCTCGTTCTACGGCGGCATTGCCGAAGAGCTGCAACTGTGTTTGTTCCTGATGACGCTGGTGGTGTGGCTCGTCGCGCGGCTGCGCAAGCGCATGCCGGGTGACGCCAGTTTCCACGTCGCCATCATGCTGGCCGCACTGCTATTCGGCATCGGCCCCACCCGCCCGCCGCCGCACGCATCTGGGGGTTGGACACCATCGTCGTACTGCGCACCGTGCTTCTCAATGCGGTGGTCGGCAGCGTCTGCGGCTGGCTGTATTGGCGGCGCGGCTTGGAAATGGCCATCCTCGCCCACTTCAGCGCCGACATCGTGCTGCTCGTATTGATGCCGCTACAATCGGCAGCGGCGCAGCCTGATTCGCAGGGGAAACACATCCACATGGCCACCACCACTCCAAAGACCTACGCCATTGCCCCCGCCTCACCCTGGCTTTGTTGTGGGTGTGGTTGCCGCTGCTATTGGCGGGCGGCATGACGCTTTTTCGGAGCGCTAACGCAGCGCTACGTCCCGCCCGGCATTTGGCTGGTTCAACTGCCAGTGCTTGGCATCATCCTGCATTGGGCTTTCAACCGCCGCCGCATCAGCGTGCAAGGCAAGCAGTTGGAAGAGGCGCTGTCCACGTTCTATCGCAAGCGCGTGAACATCGCCGACATCCGGCCTGCAACAAGCCCGCGTCGTCGATTTGGCCGAACACCACGCAGCACCGCTCCAGTCAACAAGACCAACGGCTTCGGCATGCCGGGTTTTCAATCCGGCCACTTCCGCATGCGCGGCGGCGGCAAGGCGTTCTGCCTGCTCACCGACCACAGCCGCGTGCTGGTGCTACCCCTGCACGATGGCTCGCTGCTACTGGCATCACCGGAACAACCGCGTGTGCTGCTCGATGACCTGAAGGTTATCGGCGACGAATGATTCGACGGGTGCGGCGGGTGCCACCCGTTGGCCGGCACTGTCGGCCAGTCCGCATCCATCGGCAACTCCCGGCGG
>JAUCDH010000026.1:0-20982 GCA_034675465.1 Stenotrophomonas sp.
GGGCAGGCGCGGTACCTGCAACTGGTTGCAGATGGAGTGATATGGCTTGCTCTTGCCGGCGAGGATGGAAATCGCTTCATCCCAGCGACTACCCAGTGCGGCATCCACGGCGGCGCGTTGCGCACCGGTTTGGTGATGCAGGAATGCGGCGATTTCTTCGGTGTCCCGCGCAACGGCATCCCGTGCGTGCTGCAAGCGTGCCTGTAGTGCGCGCGGCCACTGCTCCGGTGGTGGCGCCACCTTCATCACGTCACGGAACACCGCTGCGGCGGCCCGGGAGCGTTTCTGCCGTTCAAGGAACTCGCCACGGGCCAGCAAGCCCGGCAGGAAGTACGGGTCCATATCGAGTGCAGTGATAATTGCAGCCCATTCCTGATCGGTACGCTGCGCTTCACGATGGACGCGGGCGATACTCAACAAAATCATCGGGTCGCCGGGTGCGCGTGTGCGTGCTTGTTCCAGTAGTTCAAGCGCAGCGGCGGAGTCGCCGCGTTGGAACGCATGCACCCCCAGACTGAACAAGGCTTGCACATGGCCGGGGTCTTGCGTGCGAACTTGCGCCCACAAGCGTTCGGCTTCCTGCCAGCGTCCGGCTGCCGCCGCCGCACCCGCCGCATTCACCAGCCCGGCCAACAGGTCGTTCATGCTTTCATGTCCATGAGCGCTCACGGGACGCTTTGGCGCATTCTAGGACAGGTTAAGTGGCAAGGCGGCATTGGCGTTGCGGTCATGCCGGGTGCCGAGCGGCCCGCACTGCTGGGCGGATAGGCAGGGAGGCGCCGGGTAGGGTTGCAGCCTTCATGTTCCAGATCCGTGGCCTTGTCCGCCCGACCGAACAGGCCATCGACGTCGGGCACCGCCAGCGCGATTACCAGGCCTGCTGGAGCGGGCTGCGCGGCAACTTCGCGCCGCCGCAGGAATGACTCAGGCCGGCAGCGGCGCCTCCAGCACCGCTGCCAGGTGCGACTCGGGCAGCACTTCGCGCAGGCGGTCGCGCACGCGCTGCACGTAACCGTCGGAGGTCATCGCGGGGAGCTGTGCCAGCGCCAGGCGCAGCACATGCAGGGTGTCCGATTCCTCGCGCGTGGCCTGCAGCAGCTGGTGCAGGCGCGCCGCCGCCGGATTGCGCTGCAGTGCGAGTATGTCCAGCAGGTAGATGCGCGCGGCGACCAGCGAACGGCGCCGCGCCATGGCGGCGGGGGCGACGACCGCTGCCGCTGTCGGCGCCGGTTGTTCAACGTGCAGGTAACCCTCGCGCTGCAGCTGTGCGATCAGCGCCGGCGCATCGTCGCCGAGCAGGCTGCTCAGTTCACCGAGGCCACGCTTGCCGTCGCACAGGATCAGGGCGCGGCGCTGGCGGAGGTCCAGCGGCGCCCGGTGGGCCTGCAGTGCGGCGTGTGCGAGGTTGGTCTTGCACGGTTGCATGGGGAAAGGGCAATGCGGCGTGGAGCCGCAAGCCTGCCGGCCGCGGGTGAAAGCACGATGACAGGTGCTGCCGTGGGACATCCGGCAGCGATGGCGTGTGCCGCTCAGTCCTCGGCGCGGCCTTCCGGCTGCTGCTGTAGCCTGCTCGCGCTGTTGTCGCCCGGTGCTTCCGGCCGGCTTTCCATCATCAGCGACAGCGCGGCCTTGGCCATCAGGTGTGCGCTGATCGGCGCGGTGATGAACAGGAATGCGGTGATCAGCAGTTCGCGCGGCTGCGGGTCTTCGCCCAGAAAGATGTGGTAAGCCACCGAGCACACCAGCACGCAGCCCACGCCCAACGTGCTGGCCTTGGTTGGTGCATGCAGGCGCTTGAAGAAGTCGGAAAAGCGCACCAGCCCCAGTGCGCCGACCAGAATGAAGAAGCAGCCGAACAGCAGCAGCGCTGACAGCGCGATTTGCAGGAAGGCCATCATTCGACGATGTCCCGGCGCAGCACGAACTTGCTCAGCACCACGGTGCTGCAGAAGCCGAGCATGGCGATCACCAGCGCGGCCTCGAAGTAGATCGCCGAGTCGATGTACATGCCGAACAGCATCAATTCGGCGATGGCGGTGACCGAGAGCGTGTCGGCGGCGAGGATGCGGTCGGGCACGGTGGGGCCGCGCAGCAGCCGCCACAGCGCCAGCACGATAGCCACGCCGACGACGTGCATGCACAGCACCAGCGTGGTCTGGAAGATCAGGTTGCCGTTCACGGGAATATCTCCATCAGCGGTGCTTCGTAGCGGCGCTTGATCTCGGCGACCAGCGCGTCGGCATCGGTCAGGTGCAGCACATGTACCAGCAGGTGACGGCGGTCGTCGGACAGCGCGGTCGAGACCGTGCCGGGGGTCAGGGTGATGAAGCTGGTCAGCGCGGCGATGCCGTGGATGTTGCCGATGTCCAGCGGCACCCAGATGAAGCCGGGGGTGAGCTTCCGCTCCGGCCCCAGCACCTGCATGGCGACGCGGAGGTTGGACACCAGGATGTCCCACAGCATCACGCACAGCAGCCGCGGCAACGGCCGCAGCGTGCCGATGCGGGCGAACTCGCGGTCCAGCCGCGCCGCGAACAGCGGCACCACCACGCCCAGCAGCATGCCCAGCAGCAGCTGGCCGAGGGTGAAGCTGTCGGACATCAGCAGCCAGAACGCGACCACGATCAGCGACAGCGCGGGCGCGGGCAGCAGCCGTCGCCACGGGGCGGGGCGCGGGTTCATGGCGACCTCGATTGCGGCACGGTGCCGCGCACGTCGAGCAGGTAGTGCTGCGGCGACAGCAGCTGCGCGGCGGTGGCGTCGGCCTGCCGCATCAGCGGCGCGGCGAACAGGCTCATCGCCACCGTGCAGGCCAGCAGCAGGGTGGTGGCGGCGGTCTCGAACGGCCGCGCCGGCACGTCGGGATCGGGCACGGGGGGCGCATCGTCACCGGGCACGTGCCAGAACAGGCGGATGCCGCTGCGCACCAGCGCGATGATCACCAGCAGGCCGCCGCCCAGCACCACCGCCCACACCACGCCGACCCGAGCATCCGGCACCGCCGACAACAGCGCCGCCTTGGCGAGGAAGCCGGCCAGCGGCGGCAGCCCGGCGATCGCCACCGCGCCGAGCAGGAACAGCAATCCCGGCACGGTCTTGCCGGGCATCGCTGCGGCAAGGTCGTGGCCTTCGCGTGCGCCTACGCGGTAGTGGCGGCGGCGGATCAGGTCGGCGACGAGGAACAGCGCGGCGGCGGTGAAGGTGCTGTGCGGCAGGTAGAACAGGCCGGCGGCGATCGTGCCGGCGTTGCCCAGCGCGAAGGCGATGAACAGCGTCGCCGCCGACACCACCACCAGGTACGCCACCTGCACCCGCAGGCGCGCGGCGGCCAACGCGCCGAACGCGCCCAGCAGCAGCGTCGCCAGCCCTGCCCACAGCAGCCAGTCGGCGCCGTAGCCGGCAAACGCGCCGGCGTCGCTGCCGAACCATTGCGTGCTCACCCGCAGCGCCGCATACAGGCCCACCTTGGTCATGATGACGAACAGCGCCGCCACCGCCGCCGGTGCGCGCGCATAGGATTCGGGCAGCCACAGGTACAGCGGCAGCAGCGCGGCCTTGGCGCAGAACACCACCAGCAGCAGGCCCAGCGCGGCCTTGGCCAGCTTCAGGTGCGAGGGCGGCAGTTCGGTGAGGCGCTGGCCGATCTCGGCCATGTTCAACGTGCCCAGCACAGCATAGAGCAGGCCCAGCGCGATCAGGAACACGGTCGAGGCGCTGACGTTGAACACCACGTAGTGCAGGCCGATGCGCAGGCGCAGGCCGCGCCCGCCGGACAGCAGCAGGCCGTAGGAGGCGATCAGCAGCACTTCGAAGAACACGAACAGGTTGAAGATGTCGCCGGTCAGGAACGCGCCGTTCAGGCCCACCAGCTGGAACTGGAACAGCGCGTGGAAGTGCGGTGCGCGCCGGTCCCAGCCGGTGCAGGCGTGCAACAGGCAGGCGATGGCCAGCAGCAGCGTGGTGCCGAGCATCCAGCCGGCCAGCCGGTCGGCGACCAGCACGATGCCGAGCCGCGACGGCCAGTCGCCGAGCAGGTAGGCGATGATCTGCCCTTCGCTGGCCTGCGCCAGCAGCAACACTTCGGCCAGCGCCAGCGCGGCAAGGCTGGTCCACGCCACGCCACGCTGCACCTTCGGCCCGTAGCGGCGGTGTTCGACGAACAGCGACAGCGCCGCGCCGAGCAGCGGGATCAGGATCGGCAGGATCACCAGATGGTTCATGCGCCGCCCCCATCATCGCGCCGGCCTTCGTCCGGCTCGTGCGCGTCGACGTGGTCGCTGTGGTTGTCGCTGCGGCTGCGCATGGCCAGCACGATGCTGATCGCGGTCATGGCGAAGGCAATCACGATGGCGGTCAATACCAGCGCCTGCGGCAGCGGGTCGGTCTGGTGCGCGAGGTCGGCGGGGATGCCGTCGCGCAGCACCGGCGCCTTGCCGCTGACCAGCCGCCCACCGGCGAAGATCAGCAGGTTGGTGGCGTAGGACAGGAAGGTCATGCCGAGGATCACGTCGAAGCTGCGCGCACGCAGCAACAGGTAGATGCCGATGGCGGTGAGCACGCCGATCGCGCTTGCCAGCGCCAGTTCCATCAGTGCATCTCCCCGGTGCGGGCCGAGCGTCGTTGCAGGTCGATTTCGCCGTGGCGCGCGTTGCGCGTGCGCGAGGGCTTGATGGTGCCCATCATCGACAGGATCAGCATCACCCCGCCGAACACCACCAGGTAGACGCCGGTGTCGAAGCCCATTGCGCTGGCCAGTTCCACCTCGCCGATCCACGGCAGGTCCAGCACCACGTGGCCGCTGGTCAGGAACGGCACGCCGAACAGCATCGACGCCGCACCCGACAGCAGCGCCACCAGTAGGCCGAGGCCGATGCAGCGGATGTAGTCGAAGCCGAAGCGCGACTCCACCGACGCGGTGCCCTGGATCACGTACTGGATCAGCAACGGCACCGCCAGCACCAGCCCGGCGATGAAGCCGCCGCCTGGCGCATTGTGGCCGCGCAGGAACAGGAAGATCGATACCGTCATGGTCAGCGGGAACATGATCTGCGCCAGGTCGGCCGGCACCGGCAGCTTGATCGGCGGGCCGGGCATGATCTGCTCCGGCGCCATCCGCGAGCGCCGCAGCAGCGCATGCACCACCAGTGCGGCGATGCCGAACACGGTGATCTCGCCGAAGGTGTCGAAACCACGGAAGTCGACCAGGATCACGTTGACCACGTTGTGGCCGTAGGCTTCCGGCAATGCGCGCGCCAGCATTTCCCCGGCAATGGTGTCCGGCGGCAGCGTCATCATCGTGTAGGCCAGCGCCGCCAGCCCGGTGCCGGCGACGACGGCAATCAGCGCATCACGGCGCTTGCGCCAGCGCGAATGCTCCGGTGGCGACTGCGCCGGCAGGTAGTTCATGCCCAGCAGCATCAGCGCCAGCGTCACCGTTTCGACCATCAGCTGGGTCAGCGCCAGGTCGGGTGCGGACAGGAACACGAAGGCCAGCGCGACCATCAAGCCGGTGCCGCCGATCACGATCACCGCCAGCAGCCGCTGCCGGTACAGGAACAGCCCGGCGAAGGCGCAGGCCAGCATCACCAGCCACAGCGTCCAGCCCAGCAGCGGCATCGGCTGCGGCGACGGCCATGCCGGCAACGCGGGGGCGGCCAGATACGGTGCCGCGGCCACGGCCAGCGCCACCAGCACCAGGGCCAGCAGCATGCGTTGCAGGCTGCCGTTGGCCAGCGCGTGGGTCAGGCGCTGGGCGAAGCCGAGCAGGGCATCCATGCCGCGCTGGAACAGCAGCTTGCCGGTCGCGCGGTTGCGGGCGGCATACAGGTCGGTGAGCCTGCGCAGGCCGAAATACAGCACGATGCCGCCGGCCACGCCAATGGCGCTCATCGCCAGCGGCAGGTTGAAGCCGTGCCAGAGGGAAAGGCTGTATTCCGGCATCGCCGCGCCGAGGATGGCCTGCGCGCCGGCGTGCAGCACCGGGGCGACGGTCAGCGCCGGGGCGATGCCGACCGCAAGGCAGATCACCACCAGCACTTCCACCGGCACCTTCATCCAGCGCGGCGGCTCGTGCGGCGTCACCGCGATGTCCAGCGGGCCCTTGCCGAAGAACGTGTCATGCACGAAGCGCAGGCTGTAGGCCACGCCGAGGATGCCGGCCAGCAGCGTGGCGGCGGTCATCGCGTTGCGCATCCACGCCGGGCCGTCGGTGGCCAGCGCCTCGGCGAACAGCATTTCCTTGGACAGGAAGCCGTTGAGCAGCGGGATGCCGGCCATCGCCAGCGAGGCGACGATGGCCAGCGCACTGGTGAACGGCATCAGCTTGCGCAGGCCACCGAGCCGGCGCATGTCGCGGGTACCGGTTTCGTGGTCGATGATGCCGGCGGCCATGAACAGCGAGGCCTTGAAGGTGGCGTGGTTGAGGATATGGAACACGCCGGCGACCACCGCCATCGGCGTCGAAAGCCCGAACAGCAGCGTGATCAGGCCCAGGTGCGAGATCGTCGAATACGCCAGCAGGCCCTTGAGGTCGTGCTGGAAGATCGCGTTCCACGCGCCCACCAGCAGCGTGACCGCGCCGATGCCGCTGACCACGTAGAAGAACAGCTCGCTGCCGGCCAGCGCCGGGTGCAGCCGCGCCAGCAGGAACACGCCGGCCTTCACCATCGTCGCCGAATGCAGGTAGGCCGACACCGGGGTCGGCGCGGCCATCGCCTGTGGCAGCCAGAAGTGGAACGGGAACTGCGCGCTCTTGGTGAAGACGCCGGCCAGCACCAGCAGCAAGGCCCACGGGTACAGCGCGCTGGCGCGGATCAGCTCGCCCGAGGCCAGGACCACGTCGAGGTCGAAGCTGCCGACGATGCGTCCGATCAGCAGCACGCCGGCCAACAGCGCCAAGCCGCCGGCGGCGGTGACGACCAGGGCCATGCGCGCGCCTTCGCGCGCGTCCTTGCGGTGCGACCAGAAGCCGATCAGCAGGAACGAGCTGATGCTGGTCAGTTCCCAGAACACCGCCAACAGCAGCAGGTTGCCGGACAGCACCATGCCCAGCATCGCGCCCATGAACAGCAGCAGGTAGCTGTAGAAGCGGCGCGTGCTGTCGCGCGGGGACAGGTAGTAGTGCGCGTACAGCACCACCAGCGCGCCAATGCCCAGCACCAGCCCGGCGAACAGCCACGCCAGCCCGTCCAGTCGCAGGGTGAAGTGCAGGCCGAGCTGCGGCAGCCACGGCCAGCTGGCGCGCGGCATTGCACCGTCGAGCACGGCCGGCGTCATCGCGCCCAGCAGCGCCAGCCCCAGCAAGGGCGCCAGCGCGGCCAACCATGCACAGGCGCCGCGCGACAGGCGGCCGTGCAGGGCGATCAGCGCGGCCATCACGAATGGCAGCGCGAGCAGCAGGGGAAGAACGGAAGTCATGCAGGGAATGCGGGATTCGCGAGCAAGGCCCCGGAGTCTAACAGGCGGCTTTTTATCGCCGAAACCCGTTGCATGAACGCGTCGTTCGGTTTCGGTGCGTTACGGCGCTGGTTGCGAGCGGCGGTCGCGGACCAGCAGCGTGTCCGTTTCCAGCGTCGCCACCAGCCGCCGCGCGACGCTGCCGATCAGCAGTTCGAACAGCGCGCCGCGCCCGTGCGTGGCGAGCACCACCAGCTCGGCGTCGGCCGCGTGCTGGCGCAGCAGTCGCGCCGGGTCGTCCGCTTCGATCAGCACTCGCAGTTGCTCGGGTGGCGGCAACGGTTGCAGGCCGGCAATGAAGGCCCGCGCCTGCGCACGTGCCTGTTCGTGCGCCGCCGCCTGTACCTCGTCGCGGTCGGCGGCCAGCAGCACGCTGCCGGGCGTTTCCAGCGCATGCACGAGTGCCAGCCGCTGCGGTTGCCCGAACAACGCCAGCGCGTGGTTGGCGGCATGGGCCGAACTGTCGGAAAAATCCGTGGCCAGGGTGAGCTTGCGGTACGGGCCATGCACGCGCTGGTGCACCACCAGCAGTGGCAGCGGGCAGTGCCGCGTCAGCCACAGCACGTTGGAGCCGAGCAGCGGCAGTTCGAACGCCGGATCGCTGGAGATGCCGGTGACGACCAGCCCGCAGCCTTCCTCGCCGGCCAGTTGCAGCAGCGTACGGCCGACGTGGCCTTCGCCCACCCGTACGCTCAATGCGACGCCTTCGGCATCCGCGGCGATGTCGCGGCGCAGGCGTTGCTCCAGTTGCGCGGGCCCGGGTTGGATGAAGCCGGGCAACAGCGATTGCGACGCAGCCGCGGGTGGCAGCACGGTGGCCACCACCAGCCGCGCGTTCCACTGCCGCGCCAGTTGCAGCGCGCGCGACGTCGCTCTGTCGCAGCGTGCGCTCATGTCGGTGGCGAGCAGGATGGCGGCAGGGGGCGAAATGGTGTTCGTCATGGCGCTCTCGGCATGCGGTCGTGGCCGAGTCTAACCGGCGGGCGTCGGCATGTTCGCATCGCCTATGCTTTCGGGATGGCGAACGAACACGACAACGGAAGCAGGCCGCGCCGCGCGCTGGTGTTCGGCGGCAGTGGGCAGATCGGCGAGCGCGTGCTGGCCGGCCTGCTTGGGCAAGGCTGGCAGGTGACGGCGGTTTCGCGCGCGCCGCGCGAGGCCGCGCCGGGGCTGGCGTGGCGGCAGGGCGATCTTTCCGACGCATGGCGGGATGAAGGTGCGTTCGACGCGATTTTCAGCTGCGGGCCGCTGGACCATTTTGCGCGCTGGTACGCCGCTTCGGAACACGTCGTTTCAGGGCATGGCGCTGCGCGCGTGGTCGCGTTCGGTTCCACCAGCGTCGAGGTCAAGGGCGATTCCAGCGAGCCGGCCGAGCGCGACGTCGCCCGCCGCCTGCGCGAAGCCGAGGCCACGCTGTTCGCCGCCGCGCGCGAGCGCGGTACGGCCGCCACGGTGCTGCGCCCCACGCTGGTCTATGGCGCGGGCCGCGACGCCACGTTGAGCGTGATTGCCGCCTTGGCCGCGCGCACCGGCTTCTTCGTGCTGCCGCATGGCGCCAACGGCCTGCGTCAGCCGGTGCATGTGCAGGACTTGGCCGCCGCCGCGCTGCAGGTGCTGCCCCATCCGGCCACGGCCGGGCAGGCCTATGCGCTGGGTGGTGGCGAAGTATTGGCCTATGACGAAATGGTGCGGCGGACATTGGCCGTGCTGGAGCCACGTCCGCGTCTGTTGCGGGTGCCGCTGCCGCTGTTCCGCGCCGCGCTGTCGCTGGCCCATGTCGCCGGCCGCCTGCGTGGCATGAATGCTGCAGCGCTGGCGCGCATGCGTGAACCATTGGTATTCGACATCGAGCCGGCTTGCCGCGATTTCGGCTACGCCCCGCGCCCGTTCACCCCGACCCGCGACATGTTCGGTTTGTAGATGCAGGGCATGCCCCGCATCTACATGGGGAGGCGGTGGCGCGTACCGATCAGTACTTCCACCCGAACTGCCGGTACAACTTCGCCAGCACCCAGATCGGCCCGATCAGCAGGTAGGTCAGGTCGGTGAGGAAGCTCGGCCGGCGGCCTTCGATATGGTGGCCGATGAACTGTGCGATCCATGCCACCACGAACACGCCAATACTGCTGGACAACAACCCGCGCAGGCCGATGCGATCTTCCAGCAGCCGGCAGGTGCAGCCGGCGACGAAGAACCCGATCAGCATGCCGATGCCCAGCGGCCGCGACAGCCGGTTGTAGTACGCCCATGCCCCGAACATCGCCAGCGCCGCCCAGATGCCGTACTGGAACCAGGGCAGCAGCGGCGGGATGCACCACAGCAACGCCACCACCGACCACAGGATGGCCGGCACCGCGACCACGTGGATGCGCTGGTTGGTGGCATTGCGATGGTCGCCGGAATAACTGGCGAACCAGCGGTCGATGGGGCGGGTGGCCGTTTGGGCGTTCAAGGGGAATTCCGTTGGGCGGGCATGCAAGGGCGAGGGCCAGCATAGCGCCAACGGCATCGGCGCGGTTCGTGGCATGGCTTGCCGGAAACCACGAATCCCGCCGCAGCGGGATTCGTCGGTCAAGCGGACAGGGCGGTGGCTCAATCCACCGAAATGCCCGCCAGCTTCTGCAACGCCTCGGCGTACTTGTCGCGGGTGCGCGAGATCACTTCGGCCGGCAGTTCCGGGCCGGGGGCGGTCTTGCCCCAGTCCAGCGTTTCCAGATAGTCGCGCACGAACTGCTTGTCGTAGCTCGGCGGGCTGGTGCCGACTTCGTATTCGTCGGCCGGCCAGTAGCGCGAGGAATCCGGGGTCAGCATCTCGTCCATGATGTACAGGCGGCCATCGGCGTCGGTGCCGAACTCGAACTTGGTGTCGGCCAGCAGGATGCCGCGCTCGGCCGCGTATTCGGCGGCGAACTTGTAGATGCGCAGGGTGGCGTCGCGCACCTTCTCGGCCAGCTCAGCGCCCACGGCCTTGACCATCGCGTCGAAGTCGATGTTCTCGTCGTGGTCGCCCACCGCCGCCTTGGTCGAGGGAGTGAAGATCGGCTCGGGCAGTTGCTGCGCCTGTTGCAGGCCGTCGGGCAGCACGATGCCGCTGACCTTGCCGGTGCGCTGGTAGTCCTTCCAGCCGCTGCCGATCAGGTAGCCGCGGGCGATGGCCTCCACCGGCACCGGCTTCAGTTTCTTCGTCACCACCGCGCGCTTGGCGTACAGGGCCGCATCGACCCCTTCGGGCAGCACGCTGGCCACGTCGATGCCGGTGAGGTGGTTGGGCATCAGGTGCTCGGTCTTGCCGAACCAGAAGTTGGAGACCTGGCACAGCATCTCGCCCTTGCCGGGGATGGGGTCGGGCAGCACCACGTCGAACGCGGACAGGCGGTCGGTTGCGACGATCAGCAGGTAGTCGCCCGGCGGAGTGCCGGCGGGCAGCCGTTCGCGCGGGATGTCGAACACGTCACGCACCTTGCCGCGGTGGCGCAAGGGCAGGCCGGGAAGATCGGATTGCAACAGCGTGGTTGGCACGGGCACTCCTGAAGCTTGGCGTTGAAGCCGCCGGCCGTGGACCCGTGGAAGGCCCGCAGCGGGACGGCGGGCGGCCTAGTGTAAGGCCGTCCGGGGCCGCTGTGTAAAATGCACCTTCCCCTGTCAAGGACGCGGCTCCCACCCATGCGCTGGTACGGAAAATTGCTGGGATTCATCGCCGGCGCGCTGCTGTTCCGGCCCAACCCGCTGTTCGGCGCGGTCGTGGGCGTGCTGATCGGCCATGCCTTCGACGCCAACTGGTTCGCCATTGGCCGCAATGCGCCGTACCGGGTGCTGGGGGTCGATCCGGCGGCCAGCATGGCCGAGGTCGAGGCCGCCTACCGCCGGCTGATTTCCCAGTACCACCCCGACAAGGTGGCCGGCGCCGCGCCCGAGTTGCGCGATGCCGCCGAGAAGCGGGCGCGCGAGATCAACGCCGCCTACGACCGCATCAAAACCCTGCGCAAACGCTGAAAGGTTCTTCCGCCATGTCCAACTGCATCATCGCCCCGTCCATCCTGTCGGCCAATTTCGCCAAGCTCGGCGAGGAGGTCGATAACGTGCTCGCCGCCGGCGCCGACTGGGTGCACTTCGACGTGATGGACAACCATTACGTGCCCAACCTGACCATCGGCCCGATGGTCTGCCAGGCGCTGCGCAAGCACGGCGTGACCGCGCCGATCGACGTGCACCTGATGGTCGAGCCGGTCGATCGCATCATCCCCGACTTCGCCGAGGCCGGTGCCAGCCTGATCAGCTTCCACCCGGAAGCATCGAAGCACGTGCACCGCACCATCCAGCTGATCAAGTCGCACGGCTGCAAGGCCGGGCTGGTGCTGAACCCGGCCACGCCGGTGGAAGTGCTGGACTGGGTGCTGGACGACCTAGACCTGGTGCTGCTGATGTCGGTGAACCCCGGCTTCGGCGGGCAGGCCTTCATTCCTTCGACGCTGGACAAGCTGCGTGCGGTGCGGGCGATGATCGACAAGCGCGGCAAGCCGGTGCTGCTTGAAATCGACGGTGGCGTGAAGGCCGACAACATCGGCGAGATCGCCGCCGCCGGTGCCGATGCCTTCGTCGCCGGCTCGGCGATCTTCAACGCGCCGGACTATGCGCAGGTGATCGCGCAGATGCGCGGCAACGTCGCCGCCGCGCGCGGTTGAACGATGGCGGTCGCGCTGCATATCCGTCCGGCCACGGCTGATGACGCCGGCCTGATCCTGCGCTTCATCCGCGAACTGGCGATCTACGAGAAAGCCGAATCGTCGGTGCAGACCGACGAGGCCGGCATCCGTGCCAGCCTGTTCGGCGCGGACGCCAAGGCGCAGGCGCTGGTCTGCGAACGCGATGGCGTGGCGGTCGGTTATGCCGTTTTCTTCTACAACTATTCCACCTGGTTGGGTCGCAACGGCATCTATCTGGAAGACCTGTACGTCAGCCCCGAGCATCGCGGCTGCGGCGCAGGCAAGGCGTTGTTGCAGCACATCGCGCGGCTGGCGATGGCGCAGGGCTGCGGTCGTTTCGAGTGGTCGGTGCTGGACTGGAACACGCCGGCCATCGATTTCTACACCGCCGCCGGCGCCAAGCCGCAGGACGAGTGGACGGTATATCGGCTCGAAGGCGATGCATTGCGGCGGTTCGCCGAAGGCTGAGGGCCTGCTTTCCCGGCGCATGGCACCCCTGCACTGCCGGCGCGACAATCACCAAGGCAGGAAGTGCCTGCCGCCGACGATGGAAGCTGCATGTCTTTTCCCCACTGGCGCCTGATCCTCAACGGCAAGTCCGCAGGCAATCCCGCCGTGCGGGAAGCCGTGCATGCCTTGCGCGGGCGCGGCATCACGCTCGATGTGCGCGTGACCTGGGAGAAGGGCGACGCCGAGCGCTTCGTCGCCGAAGCCCTGGCCGAAGGTGTCGATACCGTGGTGGCCGCCGGTGGCGATGGCACGCTCAACGTGGTCGCCTCCGCGTTTGCGGCCAGCGGCAAGGCGGCCGATGCGTTGCCGTCATTGGGACTGGTGCCGATGGGCACCGCCAATGACTTCGCGACGGCGGCGGGTATCCCGCGCGCGCCGCTGCAGGCGCTGGAGTTGGTGGCCGACGCCCCGGCGCGGCCGCTCGACCTGCTGCGGGTCGAGGCCGACGGCGAGGTGTTCTGGTGCGCCAACCTGGCCAGCGGCGGCTTCGGCACGAAGATCACGGTCGAGACCAGCGAGCATTTGAAGAAGAAGCTCGGCGGCCTGGCCTACGTGCTGACCGGCTTGTCCCGGCTGGGCGAGATCGTGCCGATCCAGGCCAGCATGCAGGGGCCGGATTTCTCCTGGCAGGGCGTTTTCATCGCGCTGGGCATCGGCAACGGACGCCAGGCCGGTGGCGGTCAGGTGCTTTGCCCGGAGGCGAAGGTGGATGATGGACGGCTCGATCTCACCGTGATCCCGCCGCTGGAGGGGGAGTTGTCGGCGATGTTGAACACCATGATGTCCGAGGGCCGGTTTGCGGCGCTGGACAGGGTTGCCACGCGCGCCAGCCTGCCGTGGCTGGAGATCCGGGCGCCGGAGCTGCTGGTGCTCAACCTCGACGGCGAGCCGGTGCATGCACGCCATTTCCGGCTCGAGTGCATGCCTAGTCGCGTGCGCATGCACCTGCCGCCGGACAGCCCGTTGTTGGCGTGACGGCCATCGTCGCACCTGTACGGGCTGGTTCGGGATCCGGAAAAAAAAGGCCGCAGCGTTGTCGCTGCGGCCCGGGGAAACCAGTCGGAGGCTGATCCTGCCTCCATCCATCGTCCTTGCTATGGCCTTCCATTCTCCGGGTGGGCGATGACAGCGGCATGACAGGCACGGCCCCGATTGCCTGCCGGAAACGCTTGCCACTTGCAAGCGCAATCGTTGCCGCTGCAAGCGAATCCGCGCCTGCGGCAATGCACAACGTCCGCTGGAAGTGCGGTAGAGTTGCGCGGTGTCCACTTTGACGACCAAGCGTTCCCTTTCTTCCGCTCGCCGCTGGTGGCGATGGTGGCCCGTTGCCGTCGTCCGTACCGCCACCGCCGATTCCCGGAAGGAAGACCGTCTTGATCACGCAAGCGCAGTTCCAGCAGCAGGCCGCTGAAGGCCATAACCCCAGCTCCTACAATTTCGTTCCCGTCGTCCGCGAAGTGCTGTCCGATTTGGACACGCCGCTTTCGGTCTATCTGAAGCTCGCCGACGGCCCGCATACCTACCTGTTCGAATCGGTCGAAGGCGGCGAACGCTTCGGGCGTTACTCCATCATCGGCCTGCCGGCGCGGCGCACCTACAGTTTTCGCGGCCACGCGCTGGAAGTGAGCGAGCTGGGCGAAGTGGTCGAGCGCCGGGACGTCGCCGACCCGCTGGCCGAAGTCGAAATCCTGCGTGCCCGGCATTCGGTGCCGCGCTTCGAAGGCCTGCCCGGTTTCACCGGCGGGCTGGTCGGCTGGTTCGGCTTCGAGTGCATCCAGTACATCGAGCCGCGCCTGGCCGCCGGTGCGAAACCCGACGAGCTCGGCACCCCGGACATCTACCTGATGCTGTCCGAAGAGCTGGCGGTCTTCGACAACCTCAAGGGCCGGCTGTACCTCATCGTCCACGCCGACCCGTCGCAGCCGCAGGCCTGGGCGCGCGCCAACCGCCGCCTCGACGAACTGGCGCACCGGCTGCGCCACGGCGGCGCGGGCTACCCGGAGACCCTGCAACCGGCGGCGCTGGACGAAGCCGATTTCGTCAGCGGCTTCACCCGCGAAGGCTTCATCGACGCGGTGGAGAAAGTGCAGGATTACGTGCGCGCCGGCGACGCCTTCCAAGTGGTGCTGAGCCAGCGCATGAGCGTTCCGTTCAGCGCGCGCCCGATCGACGTCTATCGCGCGCTGCGCGCGTTGAATCCGTCGCCGTACATGTATTTCCTCGACGTCGGTGGCACGCAGGTGGTCGGTTCCTCACCGGAAATCCTCGTGCGCTTGCAGGACGGCAAGGTGACCGTGCGCCCCATCGCCGGCACCCGCCCGCGCGGCAAGACGCAGGCCGAAGACCAGGCGCTGGAAGCCGAGCTGCTGGCCGACCCGAAGGAGCGCGCCGAGCACCTGATGCTGATCGACCTGGGCCGCAATGACGTCGGCCACGTCTCGCAAGTGGGCAGCGTCGAAGTCGGCGAGCGTTTCGTGATCGAGCGCTACAGCCACGTCATGCACATCGTCAGCGAAGTGACGGGCCGCCTGCACGAAAACCTCAGCTATGCCGACGTGCTGCGCGCGACCTTCCCGGCCGGCACCGTCAGTGGCGCACCGAAGATCCGCGCGCTGGAAATCATCCGCGAACTGGAGCCGGTCAAGCGCAACGTCTATGCCGGTGCGATCGGCTACATCGGCTGGCACGGCGACGCCGATACCGCCATCGCCATTCGCACCGCCGTCATCCAGGACGGCCGCCTGCATGTGCAGGCCGGCGCGGGCATCGTCTATGACTCCGACCCCGAAAAGGAATGGGACGAGACGATGAACAAGGGCCGCGCGCTGTTCCGCGCGGTGGCGCAGGCGGCGAAGGGCTTGTAAGCCTCGCAATCACCGAATACAGATAGGAATTGTCATGCTGTTGATGATCGACAACTACGACAGCTTCACCTTCAACCTCGTGCAATACCTGCAAACGCTGGGGGCCGAGGTCAAGGTGGTGCGCAACGATGCGTTGAGCGTGGATGAAATTGCTGCGTTGCAGCCTTCGCACATCGTCGTTTCGCCGGGGCCGTGTACGCCGAATGAGGCGGGCGTGTCGCTGGAGGTGATACGCCGACTCAGCGCGAATACACCGATTCTCGGTGTGTGCCTCGGCCACCAGAGCATCGGGCAGGTGTATGGCGGCAACGTGATCCGCGCCGGCAACATCATGCACGGCAAGACCTCACCGATTCGCCATGAGGGCAAGGGCGTGTTCGCCGGCCTGCCGGATGCCTACGAGGCCACGCGCTACCACTCGCTGGTGGTGGACAAGAACAGCTTGCCGGCGGAACTGGAAATCACCGCGTGGACGGAAAACGCGGATGGTTCGATGGAGGAAATCATGGGCTTGCGCCACCGCGAGCATCCGGTGGAAGGCGTGCAGTTCCATCCCGAATCCATCCTCACCCAGCACGGCCATGCCTTGTTGAAGAACTTTCTGGAACGCACGTGATGGCGTTCCGTTCCGCTTCGCAGGCAGTGCAGTTGTGAGCGCGCAGGAACTGCGCCTGTTCGTAGTGATGCTCGGTGGTCGCCATGCACGCGCCAACATCGAACTGCATGACGTGGTGTTCGCGGTTGCGCCCAGTATCGGGCAGACCCACGAGCAACTGCGCCAGCAATGGTTCGGCGAACCCGCAGGGCTGCACATCGACTCGTGGATGACGGTCGATGGTGTCGCGCAATGGCAGGTGCGTTTTTCTGTCGAGCCGCAGGCGGAAACGTCGCCGGAGCTTTATTTCGTCAACCTCGGCGGCTATGTCAGAGGCGAATTTGGCGAAGCGCACCATAACCTGTTGGTCGTCGCCAGCGATGCCGTCGAAGCCAAGCGCAAGGCGCTGGAACAGGCCAGCGCGCAATGGTTCAAGCCACACCGCGATGCACTTCTGGAAGTGGATAGCTGCCTGCCGCTTGGCCCCATCGGCGGCCTGCATGTGCATTTGCTTGAAGGCACGCACACCGGCATTGCCTGCGACAGCGACTACATCGTCATTAGTTGATTCATTGGAGCCACCATGAGCATCACCGCGCAGGAAGCCCTGCAACGCACCATCGAACACCGCGAAATCTTCTTCGATGAGATGGTGGATTTGATGCGGAAAATCATGCGAGGCGAAGTCTCGCCGACGATGACCGCCGCCATCCTCACCGGGCTGCGGGTGAAGAAGGAAACCGTCGGCGAAATCGCCGGTGCGGCCACAGTGATGCGCGAATTTGCGCTGCCGGTGCAAGTGGCGGACAAGACGCACTTGGTGGACATCGTCGGCACCGGCGGCGATGGCTCGCACACCTTCAACATCTCCACCTGCGCGATGTTCGTGGTGGCTGCGGCGGGCGCGAAGGTGGCAAAGCACGGCAATCGCAGCGTGTCGTCCAAGTCCGGCAGCGCCGATGCGCTGGAGGCGTTGGGCGCAGTCATCGAACTGAAGCCCGAACAAGTGGCGCGCGCCATCGAACAGGCCGGCATCGGCTTCATGTTCGCGCCGATGCACCACCCGGCGATGAAAGTGGTGGCGCCGGTGCGCCGTGAAATGGGCGTGCGCACCATCTTCAACATCCTCGGCCCGCTGACCAATCCGGTGGGCGCAACCAACATCCTGATGGGCGTGTTCCACCCGGATTTGGTCGGTATTCAAGCGCGCGTGCTGCGCGAACTGGGTGCCAAGCGCGCGCTGGTGGTGTGGGGCCGCGACAACATGGATGAAATTTCGCTGGGTGCCGGAACGCTGGTCGGTGAACTGCGCGACGGCAATGTGCGCGAATACGAAATCCACCCGGAGGATTTCGGCATCGCCATGTCCGCCAGCCGCAACCTCAAGGTGGCCGGCCCGGAAGAATCCATCACCATGCTGCGCGGCGTGCTCGACAACCAGCCCGGCCCGGCCAACGACATCGTCGCGCTCAATGCCGGCGCGGCGCTGTATGTCGCCGGCGTGGCCGACAGCATCGCCGACGGTTTGGCGCGCGCACGCGCGGCATTGGCCGATGGCAGTGCGCGCGAGCGTATGCAGCAATACGTCACCACCACCCGCAGCCTTTGAACCCGCGCATCAGGAAACCGAAACAATGAGCGACATCCTCAACACCATCCTCGCCCGCAAGACGCAGGAGGTGGCCGAGCGCAGTGCCCGCGTGCCGTTGGCTGCATTGCAGGCGCGCGTGGCCGGCGCCCCGCCGGTGCGCGGTTTCGCCCGTGCCTTGCAGGCGGCCATCGCCAATGGCGATGCGGCGGTGATTGCCGAGGTGAAGAAGGCCAGCCCGTCCAAGGGTGTGATTCGCCCGGATTTCCACCCGGCGGATATTGCGGTGAGTTACGAATTTGGTGGCGCGGCGTGTTTGTCGGTGTTGACCGACGTGGATTTTTTCCAAGGTGCCGATGCCTACCTGCAACAAGCGCGCGAGGCCTGCACGCTGCCGGTGCTGCGCAAGGATTTCGTCATCGACTCGTACCAGGTATATGAAGCGCGCGTGCTTGGTGCGGATTGCATTTTGCTGATCGTCGCCGCGCTGGACGACCGCCAACTGGCCGAGTTGTCCGACCTTGCGATGCGGCTGGGCATGGATGTGCTGGTGGAAGTGCACGACATCGACGAACTGGAGCGCGCCCTGCAAGTGCCGGTGCCGCTGGTGGGCATCAACAACCGCAACCTGCGTACCTTCGAGGTGTCGCTAGACACCACCTTGTCGATGAAGGACGCAGTGCCGCGCGACCGCTTGCTGGTCACCGAAAGTGGCATCCTCGGCCCCGCCGACGTGCAGGTAATGCGCGATGCCGGCGTCAACGCCTTCCTCGTCGGCGAAGCCTTCATGCGCGTGGAAGAACCGGGCGAAGGCTTGCGTCAGCTATTCTTCGGCGCATGAGCACTCCTTACCTTGTTCCCCGCGACAACGCGCGGTTGGTCGTATTCGATTTCGACCACACGTTGTACGACGGCGATTCCGGCAGCCACCTGTTCGCATGGTTGATCAAGCGCAATCCCCTGCGGCTGCTGACCGCGCTGCTGGCCACGCCGCTGCTGGGGCCGTTGGTGGCGCTGCTGCCGACGCGCCGCCACGGTATCTCCGGTTATGTCTGGATCGCCACCTTCGGCCTGCACGGCGCGCGCGAATTCAACACCATCATCGACCAGTACGTGCGCATACATGAGGCAGAGATCCGCACGCGGCTGCTGCCGCAGGCGCTGGAAGTGTTCGCGGCGCACCGCATGGCCGGTGACAAGGTGGTGGTCGCCACCGGTGCGCCGCCGGAACTGGCGCGCGCGATCCTGGCGTTCGTCGCGCATCAGGACGTGACCGTGATCGGCAGCGAGGTCGGCCCGCGCTTCGGTGCGATGGGCGCCACCCGCCACTGCCACAACGAAGAGAAGATGCGCATGCTGCGCGAGCGCGGCTACGGCGACATCGCCGTCGCCTATTCGGACAGCACCGCCGACCTGCCGTTGCTGAAGGCCGCGAAGGCGCCAGTGGTGGTCAATCCCAAGCATTCGCGCGTGGAATTTTTCGGCAAGGTGCTGCCGGCCGGTACGCCGATCCTCAATTGGGGGTGTGTCGATCGTGGTGGCGAATCTGGGTAGGAGCGCACCTTGGTGCGCGATGAAACTTTTCCGGTAAGGCCCCGTCGCGCACCAGGATGCGCTCCTACGGAGTACGCCCCAGCCACCCGCTGAGCGCATGCCCGATCTGGAACAGGCTGATCGACAGCACCAGCACGCCCACACCGATCAGCACCCAGCGTTCCTTCAGGCGCTTGACCAGTAGCGCCGCCACCGGTGCGGCCATCATGCCGCCGACCAGCAGGCCGGCGACGATGCTGGCGTGCTGCACGCCCATCGACAGCAGGAAGGTGGCGGAAATGGCGATGGTGACGATGAACTCGGCCGCGTTGACGGTGCCGATGGTGGTGCGCGCCTGTCCGCCGCGCGCCAGCAGCGTCGAGGTCGCTACTGGTCCCCAGCCACCGCCGCCGCTGGCGTCCAGCAGCCCGGCGAAGAAGCCCAGCACCGGTACCCGCTGTACCTCGCGCTTGGGCGTGAAGCGCCCCCAGGCGCGGGCGAGGATGAAGATCGCCAGCCCCAGCAGATAGACATAGATGAAGGGGCGGATGACGTCGCCGGGTAGCTGCGTCAGCACGTAGGCGCCGAGCGCGCCGCCGACCGCGCCGGGCAGCGCCAGCCGCAGGAACAGGCGTTTATCGACATTGCCGGCCACCAGATGCGATACGCCTGACGCGCCGGTGGTAAACACTTCGGCGGTATGGATGCTGGCGCTCACCGCAGCCGGTGGCAGGCCCATGCTCAGCAAGACCGAGGACGACACCAACCCGAATGCCATGCCCAACGCGCCATCAACCAGCTGCGCGCCGATGCCGATCAGGATGAACCAGTAGAACTCACTGCCAAATTCCATTCACGGAGCCTGCGTGCTGAGGGCGGGTGCGTCAAGGAAGCTGGCCGGGCGAGGAGGTGGCGTTGCCTTGAGGCTTGCGAAGCCATGTATCGGTTGAAGCAGCCCCCCTTTGGTAAAACAGGGGGGCGCGCCGACAGGCGCAGGGGAATTGGAGGTGCGCGGCGCCCGCGCAGCAGGGCGCCCGGCGCGCCCGGGCCGGTGAAGGGCAAAGCCGGGGCGCCCGAAGTTTGCTGCGCAAACTTTGGGGCTGAAAGCGCGTATGCGCGCTTTCAGCGCGTCCCGTACAGAACGATGGTCTTGCCACGCGCATGCAGCAGCCCATCGGCTTGCAATTTCTTGAGCACGCGCCCGGCCATTTCGCGCGAGCAGCCGACCAGGCGGGCAATTTCCTGCCGCGACACGCGCAGCTGGGTGCCCTGTGGGTGGCTCATCGACTCCGGCTCCTTGGCCAGGTCGTGCAGCGTGCGCACGATGCGGTCGGTCACGTCCAGGAACGCCAGCCGGCTGGCCTTGCGGCTGGTGTGCAGCAGGCGCCGGGAAATCTGCGAGCCAATCGCGTACAGCAGCTTCGGCGCGTCGGTCGATAGCGGCCCGAGGAACAGTTGGTGCAGGCGCTCGTAGCTGATTTCGGCCAGTTCGCACGGCGTGCGCGTGCGCAGGATGACCTCGCGCTTGTCCGATTCGATGAACAGCCCCATTTCGCCGACGAACTCACCGGCGCCGTAATACCCCAGCACCAGTTCGCGGTCCTCGTCTTCCTCGGCGATTATGCTGACCGAGCCGCTGATCACGTAATACAAGGTGCCGGCCGCGTCGCCGGGGCGGAACACGTCGGTGCGCGTCGGGTAGCGGCGACGGTGGCTGTGGGCGAGGAATCGATC
>JAUCDH010000027.1:0-38726 GCA_034675465.1 Stenotrophomonas sp.
GGAACGTGAGCAGCGCCGCGAACGGCAAGGTCAGCGCCACCACCAGCGCCGCGCGCAGCTCGCCCAGGAACAGCAGCAGCAGCACCACCACCAGTACGGTGGCCTCGAGCAGGGCCTTGGTGATGGTGCCGACCGCGCGGTCGATCAGCGCGCTGCGGTCATAGAACGGCTCCACCCCGCACCCCGGCCGGCAGGTTGCGGCGCCAGCTCGGCCAGGCGCGCGCGCACCGCGCTGACCACCGCGCCGGCATCGGCGCCGCGCAGGGCCGACCACGATGCCCTGCACCGCCTCGCCCTGGGCCGTCGCGGGCGACCGCGCCATAGCGGGTCATCGCCGGCCAATGCGCACCTGGGCCACGTCGCCGACCCGCAGGGGTGATGCCGTCCTCGCGCACCTTCAAATACGATCCTGGCGATTCAGATCCTCCAGCCCGCGCACCGCGCCCTCGGCGCGGACCACCAGCGCTCTCCTCGCCGTCGGGCCGAGGCGGGCCGGAGCCATCGTTGCGGTTGTTGCGCTCCAAGCGGCGTCGGGGCCAGGTCGGCGGAAAATGCAGGCCGGCGGCCGACAGCGCGGGCGCGGTCGGGCACGACCACCGTAGCTGCTCTACCTCGCCGCCGAGCGCGTTCACGTCGGCCACGCCGGGGATGGGTGCGCAGCGCCGGGCGGATCACCCAGTCCAGCAGCGCGCGGCGCTCGGCCCAGCTCCAGGTCGCTGCCCTCGATGGTGAACATGAAAAAGATCTGGATAGCGGCGTGGGCGATGGGCGGCCAGCCCGCCGCCGACGCCGTCCAAAGGGCAGCGCGATACGTTGCCGAAGCGCTCGGGCGGCTGCTGCCGCGCCCAGTAGATGTCGGCGGCCTTCGGCGAAGTCCAGGGTGATGTCGGCGATGGCGTACTTGGCGGTGGAGCGCAGCATCGTGCCGTTGGGGCAGGCCGAGCAGCTCCAGCTCCAGCGGCGCGAGCGACGCGGGCTCTCCACTTCCTCCGGGGTCATCCCCGGCGCCTTCAGGATCAGCTTGACCTGGCTCGGCGCGATGTCCGGGTAGGCATCCACCGGCAGTTTCAGGAACGCCAGCGCGCCGGCCAGCGCCAGCCCCGCGGCGGCCACCAGCACCAGCACCCGCTGGGTCAGGGAGGAATTCGATCAGGCGTCCGAGCATCGGCTTACTCCCCGGCCGCCAGCAGCGCCTTCAATGCGCTGGTACCGGCCACCGCCACCGCCGTGCCGGCCGCGAGCGGCCCGCGCACCACCACCTGCGTCGCCGATTCGCCCAGCACCTCGACGGTCACCACCCGGTAGCCGCCAGCCGTGGCGGCGAACACCACGCTGTCGCGTCCCACCCGTGCCAACGCGCCGCGCGGCAGCGCCAGCGCCCCCTGCGGTGCCGGCAGTTCCAGCGTCACCGCCACCGGCTGGCCCGGCACGAGCACGCTGCTGGCCTCGAAGCGTGCGCGCACCGGCACGGTCTGGCTGGCGCCATCGACCGCGCTGCCCACGGCGGTGATCCGGCCGCGCCATCGGTGCCGTCGATGCGCGCCACCTGCCCGGCCGCCAGGCGCATGCGTGCTGCCGCCGGCGCGCGGATGGCCACGTCCAGCTGCGAGGTATCGGCCACCCACGCAAACGCGGCGGCCATCGCCTCCAGCGCCTGCCCCGGCGCCACCTTGCGTTCGAGCACGCGCCCGGCCAGCGGTGCGCGCAGTTCGTATTCGCCCGGCAGCCCGCCCTTCGCCGCGGGCGCCAGCGCAAGCGCCCGCGCAAACTGCGCCTGCGCAGCGCCGGCCTGCTCCTGCAGGGCGCGGCTGCTTTCGGCGCGCGCAGCAGGCACGATGCCCTCGGCCAGCAGGTCGGCATCGCGCCGCGCCTGCCGCGCCGCCAGGCGTGCTTCGCTGGCCGCGCGCCCGGCATCGGCCTCGAGCATCATCCGTTCGCGGCTTTGCACCCGCGCCAGCGGCGCACCCGCCGCAACCTCGCTGCCCTCGACCGCGAGCACCCGGGCGACCGTACCGGCGTAGGGCGCGGTCACCACCGCGCTGCGTTCCAGCGCCGGTTCCACCGTCGCCGGCAGGTGTTCGAGCGGAATGCCGGTGGCTGCGACCGCCGCCGCGTTGCGCACGCCCAGTGCGCGCGCCTGCTCGGCCGGCAGGCGGATCGCCGCGGGGGCGGCGACCGCCGCCGCGATGCAGCTGGCCGCGAGCAGGGCCAGGCCGAACGACAGCGCTGGAAAGAAACGGGAACGGCAGGGCATCGGTCGACCTCGGCGCGGGAGAACAGGACGGGCCGGAGTCTGCCGAACGCGGCTTTGGAAACGCTTAAGGCGCTCGACTGCGAAGCAGTCGCGTTCGCACACGCACCCGCATCACCGGCGATGCCTCGCCACGGTACACATCAAGATGCCGGGCCCTGCCGGTGGCCGGATGGACTCTCCTGCCCGCGAAGGATCTGGAGGAGACGGCGGAAAGCGCCACCGGCGCCCTTCCCCTGCGCCCTTCGCCGACCGCCTGCCCGATGCCGCCCGCCTGCCGGCGCTACGCCCCGCGCAGCGCGGGGAACGGTCCCAGGCATGCGGCGAGTTCGCCCGCCGCCAGCTGGAACCGCAGTTCGAGCCCGAGCACCCGCGCCAGCGTCCGCGCCAGGGCCAGGCCCAGCCCGCCATGTGCATCCGGCGCATGCTCCGGGCACTTGCGCCAGAAACGCTCGCCGAGCCGCGGCAGGTCCGAAACCGCCAGGTCCGGCGCCGGGTTGCGGATCTCGATCCAGGCGCCATCGGCTCCGGCCACCACCACGGCGACGATGCGGCCGTCCTGCGGCGCGTACTCGACCGCGTTCTGCAGCAGGTTGGCGACGATGCGCTCGAGCAGGACCGCATCGCTCGATGTCCACCATTCCGCCACGCCTTCCTGCCCGATGCCCGACGCGCGTGCGGATGCCGCGCGGCCCAGCGCCTGCTGCTGTTGCTCGAGCAGCGCGCGCAGCTCCAGCGGCTCGGGTTGCGGCTCGGCCTGTCCGGATTCGTAGCGCGCCAGTGCGAGCAGGCCATCGACGCTGCGCCGCATCCGTTCCACGGCCGCCAGCGATATCGCCAGCGCCGCGGCCGCATGGCCGGCATCGCCGCCGCGCAGCGCCAGTTCGCTGCTGGTGCGGATCTCGGCCAGCGGCGTGCGCAGTTCGTGGGCGACGTCGCGCGCGAACCGGCGCTCGCGTTCCAGTGCGTCGTACAGGCGGCCGAACGCGCGGTCCAGCGCCGCGGCCAGCGGTGCCAGTTCCGATGGCAGCGTCGCGTCGAGCAGCGGCACCCTGCGCCGTTTCCGGCGACAGCGCCGCCACCCGCGTCCCCAGCCGCAACAACGGGCGCAACCCGCGGTTGACCACGATGATCGCCAGCGCCGCCGCGCCCAGGGCGGCCAGCAGGCTCACCAGCAGCAGCGACAGGTGGATGCGACGCTCCAGCAAGTCCACGTCGGTGCGCTCGATGGCGACGGTGAGGATGGCCGCGCGCGGATCGCCGGCATGGCCGGGCACCACGTGCTGCGCCACCGCGCGGCCGCGATGGCCATCCGGCAGGATCAGGTCGTAGTACAGCGGCACGTCCGCCGGCACCTGCGGCGGACGCGCCAGCGCCTGGTCGCCGCTGGACGGAGGAGCGCGCCAGCACCCCGCCCTGCCGGTCCCAGATCGTGTAGAAATCGGTATGGCCGTGCTCGCGGAACTCCGGCATCAGCGCATCCACCGGCGTACCGCTGGCAAGCAGCGCGCCGACCGCGCGCGCGCGGTCGAGCAGCTGCGCGTCCAGCCGGGCGTAGAGGTGGTGGTCGAGCATCTGGTCCAGCAGCAGGAACATCACCACCAGCAGGCTGCCCAACCCGCCCACGAGGGCGACGATCAGGCGCCGCCGGATCGACTTCAGCCAGCCGCGCTCAGACGACCACATAGCCGAATCCGCGCCGCGTCTCGATCAGGCCATCCACACCGGCACGGGCGAGCTTGGCGCGCAGCGTGCTGACCAGCACCTCGATGACCTTGTCCGAGGCCGTGCTGCTGCCGGCATACAGCCGTTCGAACAACCCGTTGCGCGTGTGCACGCGCCCGCGCTCGCGCAGCAGCAGCTCCAGCAGTGCGTATTCCTTGGGCGACAATGCGATCGCGCCGCCGGGCCCGCTCGCCAGGCAGGTGGCGGTATCCACGGTGAGCGCACCGGCCCCCAGCCGTGGCGAGGCATCGTCGAAACGGCGCCGCGCCAGCGCCTTCAGCCGCGCCAGCAGTTCGTCGAAGGCGAACGGCTTGACCAGGTAGTCGTCGGCGCCGCGGTTGAGCGCCTCGACGCGGTCGGCGACCTGATCGCGCGCCGACAGCACCAGTACCCGCGCGACGCGGCGCTCGCGGCGCAGTTCGTCCAGCACCCCCAGCCCATCGATGCCGGGCAAGGCCAGATCCAGCACCACCAGGTCGTAGTCGTAGTGCGCCAGGAATCCCAGCGCCTGGTGGCCATCGGCGGCCGCGTCGACTGCATGGCCCTCCGCGGCCAGAGCAATGGCCAGACTCTCGCGCAGGGCGGTGGAATCTTCGACAAGCAGCAACCGCATGTGGCAGACGGGATCATGGGGGATGCCGGCATGATGCCCTGCCCGCCCCGGCAATGCATCGCCGGGCTGTCATCGCGCCGATATCGGGATCGGGCTAAAGTCCGCCGCGCACCGGCCGTTAACCGGATGCGACGACCCGCCTCCGGATCTCCGCCTCATGACAGTGTCGCCGCCGGCCGGCTTCGACAGCCGACCGATCGCCCCCCTGCCCCAGCGCATCCTGCTGGTCGAGAACTCGCGCACCTTCACCACCGTGCTGCGCGAAGCCATCGAACAGCGGCTGGAACTGCCGGTCAGCGTCGCCTCCTCGCTGGCCGAGGCCGGCGAACTGCTCAACCGCGAGGGCGGCTGGTTCCTCGTGCTGACCGGGCTGGTGCTGGCCGACGGCGACCGCGACCAGGTAGTGCAGTACTTCGTCGAGCGCGGCCTGCCCACCATCGTGGTCAGCGGCGTCTATGACGAGGACCTGCGCAAGCGCGTGCTGCAAAAGGACATCATCGACTACGTGCTGAAAAACACGCCGGGCAGCGTCGATTACCTGGTCTGGCTGGTGCAGCGGCTGGACCGCAACCGCCGCATTGCCGCGTTGGTCGTCGATGACTCGCCCTCGGCGCGCGGCTACGCCGCCTCGCTGCTGGAGTTGTACGGCTACCAGGCCGTGCAAGCCTGCGATGGCGCCAGCGCATTGCAGGCACTGGAAGCCGACCCGGCGATCCGCCTGGCCATCGTCGACCAGGAAATGCCGGGCATGGACGGCGTCGAGCTGACCCGCCGCCTGCGCGCCCTGCGCGCGCGCGACAAGGTCGCGGTGATCGGCATTTCCGGCAACTCCGACCCGTCGCTGATCCCGCGCTTCCTCAAGAACGGCGCCAACGACTTCCTGCGCAAACCCTTCTCCCGCGAAGAATTTTTCTGCCGCATCTCGCAGAACGTGGACCAACTGGAACTGATCGGCACCTTGCAGGACCTCGCCACCCGCGACTTCCTCACCGGCCTGCCCAACCGCCGCAGCTTTCTCGAAAAGGCCCGGCAGCGGCTCGAAGGCCGCACGCCCGACGATGGCCCGCTGGCCGTGGCGATGCTGGACATCGACCATTTCAAGCACATCAACGACAGCCACGGCCACGAGGCTGGCGACCAAGCGCTGCGCGCAATGGCCACGGTGCTGCACGCCCACACCCACCCGCAGGACCTGTGCGCCCGTTTCGGCGGCGAAGAGTTCTGCCTGCTGCTCGATGGACTGGACGAAGCCGCCAGCACCTTGCGTCTGGAGCAACTGCGCGCAGCCATCGCCGCGCAGGACGTGGCATTGGGCGAACACGCCTTGCGCATGACCGTGAGCATTGGTGCCTGCCACCTGCAAGCCGGCGCCGGCAATCTGCACGAATTGCTTTGCGAAGCCGACCGCCAGCTTTACCTTGCCAAGGCCGCCGGCCGCAACCGCGTGTTCTGCACGACGACCACCGGCTGATCGGTGACCCAGCCGCAGCGGCGCCCGCCCGAACGCACCGTCGCTTCGCGGCCGGGCCCACGCTCACTCGATCAGGAACGTCACCCGCAGATTCACCCGCCGCTCGGTGATGTTGCCCTGCGCGTCAGTGACCACCTTGGTCTCGTTGATCCACGCGCCCTGATTGCCCTTGACCGTCCCGGTCACTTTCTTCAAACCGCTGCGCATCGCACCCTCGACGCTGGTGGCGGACGAGGCGCTGACTTCGATGATCTTTGCCACTGACATACCCGGCCCCTTTGGCTGTGCCACGAACCATTCGTGGCAAAGGCGAGCATGGCTGCCATCGTGTTAACGCCTTGGCGCGAAGTGCTAGCATCGCAGCCCCATGAACCCCGCCCCCAACCTCATCCTCATCGGCCCGATGGGCGCCGGCAAAACCTGCATCGGCCGCCGCCTGGCCGAGCGCTTCGGGCTTGAATTCGTCGATGCCGACCAGGCCATCGTCGAAGACCTGGGATCGTCCATTCCAGCCATCTTCGAGAACCTCGGCGAGGCCGGTTTCCGCGCGCACGAAAAGCGCGTGCTGGCGCAGCTGCTGCAACGTGGCGGGCAACTGCTGTCCACCGGCGGCGGCGCGGTACTGGACGCCGACAGCCGCGGGCGTATCCGCGAACGCGGCTTCGTGGTCTGGCTGCGCGTGGGCGTGGAGGCCCAGTTGCAACGCCTGCAACGCGACAAGGGCCGCCCTCTGCTGCAACGCGACGACCGCGAACAGGTGCTGCGCGAAATGGCCACGCTGCGCGACCCGCTGTACCGCGAAGTGGCCGACCTGATCATCGATACCGACGCCCACTCCCCCGCCGAAACCACCGCGCAGCTGGTGGTGCGCTTGGCCGCGCAATGGCAGAACCCGGAATTTTCCGCATGAACGCAGCTCCCCGCAGCGTCGCCGTCGGCGGCGAGCGCCCGTACACGATCCACATCGGCCCCGGCCTGCTGCACAACGCCGCGCTGCTGGCCCAGCCCATTCGTGGCCGCCACGTACTGCTGCTCAGTGATGACACGGTGGCACCGCTGTACCTGCAAGGCCTGCACGACACCCTGCTGGCGACACGCCCGGAGTTGAAGATCGGCCAGCACCTGATCCCTGCCGGCGAGGCTTCCAAGACCCTGCACCACTTCGGCGGCACGATCGACGCGCTGGCCGCGCTCGGCGCCACCCGCGACGCCTGCGTGCTGGCCCTCGGTGGCGGCGTGGTCGGCGATCTGGCCGGTTTCGCCGCGGCCTGCTGGATGCGCGGCGTGGACTGCGTGCAACTGCCCACCACCTTGCTGGCGATGGTCGATTCCTCGGTCGGCGGCAAGACCGCGGTGGATATTCCGCAAGGCAAGAACCTGGTCGGCGCCTTCCACCCGCCGCGCGCCGTGATCGCCGACACCAGCACGCTGCGCACCCTGCCCCCGCGCGAACTGCGCGCCGGGCTGGCCGAGGTCATCAAGTACGGCTGCATCCGCGACCCGCAATTCTTCCAGTGGCTGCACGCCGAACGCGCCGCACTGCTGGCCGGCGACGACGCCGCGCTGGCGCAGGCGATTGCCCGCAGTTGCGAGCACAAGGCCGGCATAGTCGAGCGCGACCCGCTGGAAAAGGGCGAACGCGCCCTGCTCAACCTCGGCCACACCTTCGGCCATGCCATCGAGACCGCGCAGGGCTACGGCGCGCCGGGCAACGACAACCTCAACCACGGCGAAGCGGTGGCGGTGGGTATGGTGCTGGCGGCCAGGCTGTCGGCAACATTGGGCATGAGCGATGCGGCCGACACCGAAACCCTGCGCACGCTGCTGGATGGCTACGGCCTGCCGACCGCAATTCCTGCCGGGCTGGAACCGGAAGTGCTGCTCGGCCACATGCGCCTGGACAAGAAGAACATCGCCGGTCGCCTGCGGCTGGTGCTGTGGCGCGGCATCGGCAAGGCCGAGGTGGTGCCGGACGTCGATGAGGCCGCCGTGCTGGCGGTGCTGCGCAGCGAAGCCTGACCGCAGGAATTCATGTAGCGCGAGTGCCGGTGGTGTTGACAGGCCCGGCAGGTGCCGGGCGTTGGTCGGCACCGCCTTCCCGCCGACACCACCACCGCCCGACCAACGGTCGGGCACTACAGGGAAAGCCGGTTCCAACGCAGCAAGCCACGCGCTACGGCTACAATCACCGCCATGCGCGTCTATCTGCAGCAGCCGCCCAGCGGCAACGAATCCCCCCGCTACGTGCAGCTCTCACTGATGCCCGACTTGCTCGGCGGCTGGGAGTTGCTGCGCGAAACCGGGCAAACAGGTGGCCGCGCGCAACTGCGCCGCGAGCTGTACCTGCAGCAGGACGAGGCGCGCCACGCCTTCGAGAAGGCCCGCGACGCCCAGCTCAAGCGCGGCTTCCAGGTGATGTTCGCCAGCGGCGAGCCGCATCCGTAACGCCCACCGCGCCGTTCCTGGCCGGCGTTCACGCCCGGCCCCACGTTTTCAGGAGTTTCCCGTGACCAGCCCCCTCCGCAACGACCGCTTCCTGCGCGCCCTGCGCCGCGAGCCGGTGGACTGCACCCCCGTCTGGCTGATGCGCCAGGCCGGCCGCTACCTGCCGGAATACCGCGCCACCCGCGCCAGCGCTGGCAGCTTTCTGGGCATGGCGAAAAACCCGGAAATCGCCTGCGAGGTGACGCTGCAACCGCTGCGCCGCTTCGACTTGGACGCGGCCATCCTGTTCTCCGACATCCTCACCGTGCCCGACGCGATGGGCCTGGGCCTGTACTTCGCCGATGGCGAAGGCCCGAAGTTCCACAACCCGGTGCGCGACGCCGCGGCCATCGCCAAGCTGGCGGTGCCGGACATGGAAACCGAACTGCGCTACGTGATGGACGCGGTGCGGCTGATCCGCCGCGAACTGGACGGCAAGGTGCCGCTGATTGGCTTTTCCGGCAGCCCGTGGACGCTGGCCTGCTACATGGTCGAAGGCGGCGGCAGCAAGGACTACGCGCGCATCAAGGCAATGGCGCTGAACGAACCGCAGGCGCTGCACAAGCTGCTGGAAGTGGTGACGGATGCGGTGATCGCCTACCTGTCGGCGCAGCGCGCGGCCGGCGCGCAGGCCTTGCAGGTATTCGACACCTGGGGCGGCGTGCTGTCGCCTGCGATGTACCGCGAGTTCTCGCTGCGCTACCTCTCGCGCATCGCCAGCGAGCTGGAACGTGGCGAGGGCGGCGAGCGCACGCCGCTGATCCTGTTCGGCAAGGGCACCGGCCAATACGTGGCGGAGTTGGCTGCCAGCGGGGCCGAAGGCGTCGGCGTGGACTGGACGATCACGCTGGAAGACGCTGCGCGCGCAGCCGGTGGCAAGGTCGCGCTGCAAGGCAACCTCGACCCGGCCACGGTTTATGGTTCGCCCGAGGCGATCACCCGTGAAGTCGGCAAGGTGCTGGACAGCTACGCCGCCGGCAATGGTGGTTCACGCGAGGGCCACGTGTTCAACCTCGGCCACGGCATGTCGCCGGACATGAATCCCGAGCACGTGGCGGTGCTGGTCGATGCGGTGCATCGCCTGAGCCGCCGCTGACACAAACGCGGCCCCTGCGCAGGCAGGGGCCGCAACTCAATCGGCCGTCGCCACACCTGCCCGTACCGCGGCGATCGCGTCGGCCAGCATCTGCCCGGTCACCGGCTTGCGCAGGAAACCGTCGAATCCGGCCGCCTGCGTCTGCTGTTCGGCATCGGCGTCCGAACGCGCGGTCACCGCGATCAACGGGAAAGCGAAGCCGAGGCTGCGCAGTTGGCGTGCAATGGCGAGGCCGTCCAGCAGCGGCAGGTCCAGGTCGAGCAGGCCCAAGTCGAACGGCTGCGTGCTTGCCTCGGACAAGGCCGCCAGCCCGTGCAATGCATGCACGACGTCATGGCCACGCGCGTGCAGCAGCCGCGAAACCACTTCAGCCACGGTGGGGTCATCCTCGACCAGCAGGATCCGCAGCGCGCGCTTGTCCTCCGCCACCGGCATGGCCGGCGCCTCGGCTGGCACCGCCTGCGGTTGCCACGGCAGCGGCAGTTCGACGATGAAACGCGCACCGGCGCCCAACCGGCTGTCAATGCGGATGTGCCCGCCCATCGCCACCGCCAACTCCTGGCAGATCGCCAGCCCCAGCCCGCTGCCGCCGTAACGCGATGCGGTGCGCGGCCCGTCGGCCTGCTCGAAGCGCTGGAACAAACGTATCTGCTGCTCGGCGGTGATGCCGGGCCCGGTATCGCTGACCACCAGCCGCAGGCCGCGGCCTTCCGGCAGCAATTCTGCGTCCAGCCCCACCTGCCCGCGGTCGGTGAACTTGATTGCGTTGTTCAGCAGGTTCATCAGGATCTGCCGCAACCGCGTTTCGTCGCCGGTGACGACCACCGGCATCGGCGGCACGCGTTCGCGCACGAAGCGCAGGCCACGCTTTTCCGCCACCGGCGCGAGCAGGCCGGCGATGCCGTCCAGGAACGGGTTCAATTCGAACGCACGCGTCTCCAGCTCCAGCCGGCCCGCCTCGATGCGCGCCAGATCGAGCGTGTCGTTGACCAAGTGCAGCAGGTGGGTGCCGGCCTGCTGGATCGAATCGGCGTAGCGGCGCTGGGTGTCGTCCAGCGGCGTGTCGAGCAACAGTTCGGTCATGCCCAGCACGCCGGTCATCGGCGTGCGCACCTCGTGGCCGAGCGTAGCGAGGAAACGGGTCTTGGCCAGCGAGGCATCCTCGGCCAACTGCCTCCGCTGCACCGCCAGCTGCCATTCGCTGCGACGGCGCAGCCGGGCGCGGTAGCTCAGCAGTGCCGCGATGACCAGCCCCAGCGCCAACACCACGTAGGCGGTGATCGCCCATGCGCTCTGCCACCACGGCGGCCTCACCCGGAACGACAGGCTCTTGACCTGCGACCAGACCTTGTCGGACGTGGCGGCCTGCACCTGCAAGCGGTAATTCCCCGCCGGCAAGCGCGAGAACGTGCGCTCGCCGCTGGTGCCCACATCCACCCAGTCCGGGTCATAACCATCCAGCCGGAAGCGATAGGTGCTGTTGGCCGAGTCGGCAAAAGACAACAGGCGCACGAGGATGCGCAAGTCGCGGTCTTCGCCGTCGAGCTCCAGCGGGTGTTGCCAGGTCAGTTCGAGCTCGTGGTCGCCACGATGCACGCTCACCCGCTCGATCACCAATGGCGGCTGCCGCCCCGACGAGACGACCATGCGCGGATCGAACAACACCACTCCCTCGGTCGTTCCTCCCGCCACTTGGCCGCCACGCGCCTGCACCAGGGTACGGTTCCTGAATTCATGCCCGGGCAGGCCGTCATGCACGCTGTACAAGCGCACCGAACGGCTGGACGGGTCCATCCGGATCAGGCCACGCGCATTGCTGCCCCAGACGATGCCGTCGGCATCCACCACCAGCCCGCCCAGGGCCACGGGCGGGAAGCCCTCGGCGGCGCCGATGCTGTATTCCAGCACCAGGCGTTCACCGTCCCGGCGGTAATGGTCCATGCGCCCGAACGACGACGCCCATACCCCCTTGGTCGTCGCGACGAAGGCATGCACCGGCCCATGCTGGCCGCCGGCAATGGGCACGAAGCCGCCCACTTGCGGCCGCCACTGCGCAATGCCCGCCGCGCCTGAAATCCACAGCCGGTCGTCCGGCCCGCACTGCATGTCGCCCAGCATCGCGGAGGGAATACCACGCTCCCCCGGTGCGATGTACAGCAGGACGCGCCCCTCGGTATCGCGCCGCTGCATGCCACCATCCACCGAATACACCCAGACGTCGCCGCCGTCGCAGATGCGGATGATGTCACCGTCGCCCTCCATCATTGCGTCCACCGCGTCCTGGCGGTGCCAGCGGCGTACGTTGGCGTCGCGCGGGTCATAGCGCACCAATACGTTGGGCATGCCGATCCACACCCGCCCCTGCGCGTCCTCGGCCAGTGATTGCGGCCAGTTGCGGCCCTCGATGGGTTGCAGGTGGTGCTCCACCGCACCGGTGGCCGGGTCCAGCCGATCCAGCGCGCCACGTGTGCCCGCCACCCATATGCCACCGGACGCGGAAGCCGCCAGTGCCAGCGCATACGGATTGCGCAACGTGGTGGGGTCGTCCAACTGCCGCGTCAGCACCGAAAACTTCCGCCAGCTCGGCGGCAGGTACCACAAGCCGGCATCGACGCTGGCGAACCACATGCCGCCATCGCGGTCTTCATGGGCGCTGGCCCAGTTGGGCTTGAGCACGCCACGCTCGTGCGCGCTGTACAGCGTCACGTTGCGCACCGGCTCGCCCCCCCCCCGGCTGCGCCCCAGTCCCTGCCACGTATCCAGCCAATAGGCGCCATCGCTGGAATGCCACAACATGCCGAGCACGCCCACCTGCTCGCTTCCGGGCCAGGTCGCGCGCTCGAAGCGCCCATCAAGGCGACGCACCACGACCCCGGCATTGGTCTTGATCCACAGGTTTCCCGTGTCATCGACGGTCAGGCCATTGACCCGCGGCAAGGGCAGCACGTCCTCGCCCTCGCGCCGGAAGCCGTTGCCGGTCCAGCGCGCCAACCCTTCGGTGGCTCCCGCCCACAACACGCCATCGGGCGTGACCGCCAGGTGCCCGACCAGCGCCGAAGGCAGGCTGTCGTGCACGCCCGCTTCGGGCATGAAACGCTGGATGGAGCCATCGGCCGCCAACCGGCGCAGGCCGGCCGTGGCCGTGCCGAACCAGATGCTGCCATCGGGCGTGGAGGCAATGCTCCACACCGAGTCGCTGCCCATCTGCGGGTGGCTCTTGCGGTCGAAGAAATGGAAGTTGCGGCGGTCGGCCGACAATACCGCCAGCCCCGCGCTTTCTGTCCCGATCCACAGGCGGTTGTCGGCATCGACATGCAGCCCCCAGATCTGGTTGTCGCGCAAACCGTCCTCGGCGCGCCAGATGCGGAAGCTGCGCCCGTCGTAGCGGGCCAGCCCTCATCGCTGGCCAGCCACAGATAGCCCAGGTGATCCTCGGCAAACGCATTGATGTTGGCCGATGGCAAACCGTCGATCACGCCCAGCTTGCGTGGCTGCGTGGTGACGGGCACCTCGGCCCACGCCGTCGCGCACCATGCCAATGACAGGAGCAACAACCCAAAGCGCCAGCACCTCACGGAATGCTCCCTCCTGGTGGCGATCCAGCCATCGAGAAAACGCCGACAATGGGTGGTGGCCGACATGACCGGGGCGGACATTATCACCGCGTGGCGGGCACGCCAATTCCGCGGCGCGTCCGCTTCGCCGGCATGGCCGCCCACCGGCGCAACGATCCATTGCGCGGTACAGGAACAAACCCTGGCGGCGACATGTCTAGAATCCCCGCACCCCTTTGCGGAGCCGAACCTTGCCACGCCGCCTTGCCCTGCTCCTGCTGTGCCTGCTGCCGCTGCCGGCCGCCGCCGAGCGCTACCGGCTCGACCCGGTGCATACGCGGGTGCTGTTCGCGATCGAACACGCCGGCTTCTCGCAAGCACTGGGCACGGTGTCCGGCAGCGAGGGCGTACTCGACTTCGACCCTGACAACTGGGCCGGCGCGCGGCTGGACGTCGTCATCCCCATCGCCCGGCTCGACCTGGGCGATGACAAGTGGAACCGCGCCACGCTGGCGCGCAACCTGCTCGATGGGCAGCGCTTCCCGCAGGCGCGCTTCACTTCCACCCACGTCGAACCGCTGGATGCACAGCGCGCGCGCGTCCACGGCCAACTGAGCCTGCGCGGCGTCACCCGCGAGGTGGTGCTGGAGGTCACCCTCAACGCACTCAAGCGCCACCCGCTGCCGCCGTTCCGCCGCACCGCCGGGTTTTCCGCCACCGCCACGCTGAGCCGCGCCGATTTCGGCATCGACGCCTGGCCATCGGTGATCGGCGACCGCGTGGAACTGCGCATCGAGGCCGAAGCGGTGCGCGACGGCAACGCCACCGCACCCGATACCGCCGATGGCGTCCATGACGTAGCCAGCGATGCCGAACAAACCGCGCAAGCCGCAGCCGCAGCCGCAGCCGCCACAATGAACCAATCCCCCGAACCGGAGCCCCGCCCATGAGCCTGAAGAACACCGCCGACCGCTGGGGCAGCATCAGCAAAGCCCTGCATTGGCTGATCGCCCTGCTGATCCTCGCCTTGGGCATCGTCGGCCTGCTGATGGGCGAGTTGCCGAAGACACCGAAGTATTTCTGGGTCTATACCGCGCACAAATCCATCGGCATCACCGTGCTGGCGCTGGTCGCGCTGCGGCTGGGCTGGCGGCTGTACGCCGGCGCACCGCAGCCAGTGCCGGGTACGCCGAGCTGGCAGGAGCGCATCGCCAGCGCCACGCATTGGTTGCTGTACGTGCTGATGTTCGTCATTCCGCTGTCCGGCTGGTTGTACGACTCGGCCAGCGGCCTGCGCCCGTTCAAACTGTTCAACCTCGTCGAAATGCCCAAGCTCGTCGCCCCCGGCGAGCAGGCCGCGCAGCTGTCCCATGCCCTGCACGAATGGGGCTTCTGGCTGCTGATCCTGACCGTACTGGCACATGCCGGCGCCGCGCTCTACCACCACGTTCACCAACGCGATGCCACGCTTGCCCGCATGCTGCCGCAAGGCTGGCTCAACGCCCACCAGAAGGAATCCGCATGACCATCAAGCTCACCACGCCTGCCGCCGTCGCCGCCGCACTGGCCGGCATGCTCACCGCCGCCCCCGCACTGGCCGCCGACTACGAACAGGCCCCCGGCTCCTCGCTGGTCTTTGCCAGCAAGTACGACGGCGAAATCTTCACCGGCACCTTCCCGGGCTTCCAGACCCAATTGAGCTTCGACCCAACCAACCCGGCCAGCGGCAAGCTCGACGTCACCATCCCGCTGGCCGGCGCCAAGAGCGGCAACAGCGACCGCGACTCAACGCTGCAAGGCAAGGACTTCTTCAACGTCGCCCGGTTCGCGCAGGCGCGCTACACCGCCAACGGCTTCCGCGACTTGGGCAACGGCCAATACGCCGCCGACGGCACGCTGGAACTGCACGGCGTCAGCAAGCCGGTCACCTTCACCTTCACGTGGACGCCCGGCGCACAGCCGGTGCTGACCGGCAAGGCGACGGTGAAGCGGCTCGACTTCGGCGTCGGCGGCGGCGACTGGGCCGATACCAAACTGATCCCGAACGAAACCGCTATCAGCACCAAGGTCAAGTTCAACGCCAGATAATGCCGGCCGAGCCACGCCAGCACCAATGGCCCACCATTAACCCGGACGCTGCGCGGCCACGGCGCCATCAAATGAATCCCGCAGGCGGCCCCGCAGGCAATGGCCGGGCCGCAGCGCCGGCATGGGCCGACGCCATGCCCAGCAACACGACCGGGGAAAACCCGAGGCACCCCCTCATCGCCACCACTCCCGCAAGCGATCGGCATCGAACGGCCACTCCAGTTCCGCCCCGCTCACGGTGTCGCGCAGCACCGGCACGCGCATGCCGTAGCGCGCCTCCAGCGCCTCGTCATCGTCGATGAACACGCTGTCGAACTCCGGCGCGCGCGCCTGTGCCAGTACCGCCAGCGCCTGGTCGCACAGGTGGCAGTCGTCACGTTGGTAAAGGATCAGGCCGCTCATCGTTGCTCCGCCGGGAAAATGCTGCACCGCAGGCATGGCTGACAACGGTGAATCCGTAGAATAGCCGGTTCGTTTCAGCCGCAACCACAGAACCCGCATGTCCGTCAGCACGTTCGACCTGTTCAAGATCGGTATTGGCCCCAGCTCCTCGCACACCGTCGGGCCGATGCGCGCGGCCGAGCGCTTTGTCCACCGCTGGCTGCTCGACCCGGGCCGCCTGGGCGACGTGGCGCGCATCCGCGCCGAGGTATTCGGCTCGCTGGCGTTGACCGGCCGTGGCCACGGCACCGACACCGCCGTGCTGCTCGGGCTGGAAGGCAACCGCCCCAACCTGATTGACCCGGACATCATTCCCGAAACGCTGGCGCGCATCCGCTCGTCCAAGCGCATCAAGCTGATGGGCCAGCACGACATCGCCTTCGACGAAAAGCGCGACCTGGCGCTGAACAAACGCCAGAAGCTGCCCTACCACACCAACGGCATGCGCTTCACCGCGTTCGACGGCAACGATGAAGTCATCGCCACGCGCGATTACTACTCGGTCGGCGGCGGCTTCGTGGTCAACGCCGACGATGCCGCCGACGACCGCATCGTGCCCGACCAGACGCCGGTGCCCTACCCGTTCAAGAGCGGCGACGAGTTGCTGGCACAGGCCGCGCGCAGCGGCCTGAGCATCGCCGCGCTGATGTTCGAAAACGAAAAATGCTGGCGCAGCGAGGACGAAATCAAGGCCGGCCTGCGCGAAATCTGGGACGCGATGCAAAGCTGCGTGACACGCGGCATCCGCAGCGAAGGCACCCTGCCCGGCGGCCTGCACGTGGGCCGCCGCGCACCGGCGCTGTACCGCGAACTGTCCTCGCGCCCGGAAGCAGCCATGCGCGACCCGCTGACCACGCTGGACTGGGTGAACCTGTACGCGCTGGCGGTCAACGAGGAAAACGCCGCCGGTGGCCGCGTGGTCACCGCGCCCACCAACGGCGCGGCCGGCATCATCCCCTCGGTGCTGCACTACTACGACCGCTTCTGCCCCGGCAGCAACGAGCAGGGCGTGTTCGACTTCCTGCTCACCGCCGCGGCCATCGGCATTCTTTACAAGGAAAACGCCAGCATTTCCGGTGCGGAGGTCGGCTGCCAGGGCGAAGTCGGGGTGGCCTGCTCGATGGCTGCCGGCGGGCTAATGGCCGCGCTCGGCGGCAGCCCCGGCCAGATCGAGAACGCCGCCGAGATCGGCATGGAGCACAACCTCGGCCTGACCTGCGACCCCATCGGCGGGCTGGTGCAAATTCCCTGCATCGAGCGCAACGCGATGGGCTCGGTCAAGGCGATCAACGCCGCACGCATGGCCAGCCGCGGCGACGGCAAGCACAAGGTCAGCCTCGACAAGGTCATCAAGACCATGCGCGACACCGGCCGCGACATGCAGGACAAATACAAGGAAACCAGCCGCGGCGGGCTCGCCGTCAACGTCATCGAGTGCTGAAATCAACCCGCCCCCGCAAACCCATCGCACCCGATGACCCAACCGCCTGCCGCCCCGCCCTTGCCGCCACCGCGTCGCCCCATCGCCCCGCCGCGTACAGGCAAGCGCCGCGGCGGGCTGTTCAAGCTGCTGGCCATCGTCGCCGCGCTGCTGGTGCTGGCAAGCTGGCTCGGCCAGCGTAAACCGGCGGAGCCGGATGCCCCGCCCGTCGCCGCCGTGACTCCGCCGCGGCCGGCCACGTCCACCGCAACCGTCATCAAGCCGCAAGCCGGGGCCGCGAACGCAACGGCGACGCCGAAGGACGCGCGCTTCTCGGTCAGCGGCGACGGGCTGCTGCTGACCATCGAAGGCGACGTCGGCAGCCGTTTCGCCCATGACCTGAAACTGGCGCTGGACGCCAACCCGTCGCTGCAACGCATCGTCATCACCAGCGGCGGCGGTTACGCCGGCCCGGGGCTGGACGCGGCGCGGCAGATCAGCCGCCGCAACCTGATCGTCCGGGTCAAGTCACACTGCGCCAGCATGTGCGTGGGCCTGTGGGCCGCCGCCGCGGCGCGCGAGATGGAGCCAGACGCACTGATCGGCCTGCACCAGTGGCGCATGCCCTGCGCGACGCTGCCGGAGAGCGAGCGCCGCGAGTGCGAATACACCGTGCAGTTCCTGACCCGGCACGACGCCGCCTATGACGCATGGCTGCGCAGCGCCGGCTTCAACGCGCGCCTGCTGGCCTTGCAGGAAACCACCTCGGCCGACGACATCGCCGTGCTCACCGCGCCGCAGCTCTGGGACAACGGCGTGGATTTCAGCGTGGTCGATGTGCAAGGCCGGCGCATGACGCGCGAGCAGGTACGTGGCTTCCTGGCCGCGAAATACGGCCGGCCCGGGCGCGGCTGAGACCACCACACTTGCCCGTTGTCACTCGAAATGTCACTTTCACCATCGCTCAAGTTATTCATTTTCGAGCCGCCAATGCTTCTGATGTAGCCTGAAGTCTTCCAGGGATCCGGGGGGAATCCTGATTTACAAGCTGCTTGCCCACTGCCAACCGTCCACCAGGCACACTGCCTTGCGGTGGTGTATCACCGTACTGCTGTCGTTGCTGCTGGCGCTGCCCGCCGCCGCACTGGACCCCGCCAAACCGTTCCGCGACTACGTCACCGACAACTGGGGCGTGGAACATGGCCTGCCGCAGATCAGCGTGCTGGCCATCACCCAGGACGAGGCTGGCTATTTCTGGTTCGGCACGCAGGCCGGCCTGGCCCGTTTCGACGGCGTGCATTTCCAGCGCTACACCCAATACGACGCCGCCGAGCTGAGCAGCAACATCCAGGCATTGCTGAGCGATGGACCGCAGCGCCTGTGGGTGGGCACCGCGCGGGAATTGCTGCTGTTCGAGAACGGCCGCTTCCAGGCGATTCCCGCCGCCACTCCGGGCACGCCGGAGCGGAACTTCCCGGTCAGCGCCCTGCTCCGGGGAGACGACGGGCGCGTGCTGGTGGCCGGCCCCGACGGCATCTACACGGTGGACGGCAAGCGCCTGCAACGGCTGCATGCACTGCCCGGCCCGGCCTTGAGCCTGCTGTCGCGGGCCGACGGCCTGTGGGTCGGCAGCACTGGCCGCATTTTCCGCCTCAATGGCGACAAGGTCGAGAAATACACCCTGCCCACGGCCACGCAAAGCGCGCCGGTGACCGCGCTGGCCGAAGCCGGCGGCGAATTGTGGGCAGGCACCCGCCACGGCCTGTTCCGCCTGCACGACAACGCATGGAAGCCGGCCGGCAACCGCCCCGGCGAAGGGCAGCAGGCGGTGGAGGCCCTTGCCACCGACCGCAACGGCAACCTGTGGGTCGCCACCCCGCAGTACCTGGAGCGGCTGCACGCCGGCATGCCGGCCGAGCGCATCCAGAACCTGCCCGGCAGCATCGCCATACGCTCCATCTTCGAGGACGACGTCGGCAACCTCTGGCTGGGCAGCATGATCGAGGGCGTCACCCGCGTCTGGAACGGCTGGACCCGGCGCCTGAGCCAGCCCGAAGGCCTGGACGACTCGCTGCTGTGGTCGATCGCCGCCGGGGCCGATGGCACCGTCTGGGTTGGCAGCAACAATGGCGTCTATCAGTGGCAGGGCGAACGCTTCCACCACCGCATCGACGGCGACCGCCTGCCGCAGCCGGAAGCCTACAGCCTGCTGCCCGAGGCCGACCAGCTCTGGATCGGCATCCGCGCCGGCCTGGCCGTGCTGCGCCAGGGCAAGGTCGAGCAACCGCCGGTGCTGGCCCCGATGCGCGATGCGCAGGTCAACGGCATCGTCCGCGACCGGCATGGCCGCCACTGGTTCGCCACCACCCAGGGCCTGTTCCTGCTGGATGCCGGCACGCTGACCCGGTATGCCGAAGCGGACGGGCTGGCCGACACCCGCATCCGCACGGTGCTGGAAACCCGCAGCGGCCGCCTGCTGATAGGCACCTACAACGGCCTGTACGAATGGCGCGACGGCCGCATCCTCGCCACCGGCCGCGATACCGGGCTGGGCGACGAGGTGGCCGTCACCGCGCTGCTGGAATTGCAGGATGGCAAGTGGGTGCTGGGCAGCAGCACCGACGAAAGCCTGCGTGTGTTCGACGGCAGCCAATGGCACCGCCTGAACGAAGAACGCGGCCTGCCGGCCAACATCCCGTTCCACCTGGCCGAGAACGACGACGACCTGTGGGTGGCCGGCATGCAGGGCGTCTATCGCTTGCCGCTGGCCTCGTTGGACCAGGCGCTGGCCGACCCGCAGTTCCAGCTGGCCCCGCAGATGATCATCAACTCAGGCACCGACCGCCCCGACGGCCAGCAGGGCAAGTGCTGCAACGGCTCCGGCAACAGCCGCGGCCTGCTGCGC
This sequence comes from Stenotrophomonas sp., assembly GCA_034675465.1. Classification (GTDB taxonomy): domain Bacteria; phylum Pseudomonadota; class Gammaproteobacteria; order Xanthomonadales; family Xanthomonadaceae; genus Stenotrophomonas. The sequence continues at coordinate 20,049 of JAUCDH010000027.1, forward strand.
GACGGCCGCCTGTGGCTGCCTACCCGCGACGGCGCGCTGCTGGTCGATGTCACCGCGCGGCAGCAGCCGGCGGTGCGCAAGCTGCGGTTCGAGGGCTTGCAGGTGCAGGGCCAGTGGTTGAGCCCGGTCGCCGGCAAGTACCAGTTGCCGCTGGATGCGCGCAGCCCGCGCCTCGAGTTCTCCCTGCCCACCTTCCAGGCCATGCACGCCCCCCAGCTACGCTAACGGCTGAAGGGCTACGACGACGCCTGGCGCGAACCGGATGGCGCAGGCACGCGCTCGGCCAGCTACGCCAACCTGCCGCCGGGGAGCTACACCTTCGAAGTGGCCGACTTCAACACCCCGGAGCCGCTGGCCGGTGCAGCGCGCGTGCAGCTGGAAATCCCGCCCCGCCTGCATGAAACGCTGGGCTTCCGGCTGCTGGCGGTGTTGCTGCTGACCGGCACGGTGTGGCTGGGCTACGTTGGCCTGAAGCACCGCTACAAGCGCCAGCGCGCCGAGCTGGAGAAACTGGTGCAGGAGCGCACCCGCGACCTGCAGGCAGCCAACGCGCAGCTGGAGGTCATCAGCTTCACCGACCCGCTTACCGGGCTGCACAACCGGCGTTACCTCGCCCGGCAGATTCCCGCCGACCTGGCGTTCTACGAGCGCGACGAAAGCTACCGCGACGGCAGCGAGGCGGTGGTGTTCGCGCTGCTCGACGTGGACCACTTCAAGGCCATCAACGACACCCACGGCCACGCCGCCGGCGACCGCGTGCTGGAGCAGCTCGGGCAACTGCTGAACGAACTCAAGCGCAGCGGCGACTACGTGGCGCGCTGGGGCGGCGAGGAGTTCCTGCTGGTGTTGCGCCCGCTGCCGCGCGGCGACCTCGGGCAGATCGGGCAGCGCCTGTGCAGCCGCATCGCCGAACACGACTTCGAGCTCGGCAACGGCCTGCACCACCGCATCACCGTGTCGGTCGGCCTGATCGAGTGCCCGCTGTTCCCCGCCTACCCGCAACTGCTCGGCTGGGAGCAACTGGTCACCCTGGCCGACCGCGCCCTGTACCGCGCCAAGAGCAGCGGCCGCAACGGCTGGGTCGCCTACCGCCCGGCGCCGGGCGCGCAGTTGCCGGAAGACCTGACCGCCAGCAGCGGCGACCCGTGGTGGCTGGTGGAAAACGGCCTGCTGGAAATGTTCGACGGCGAAACCCGCTGCACGATCACGTAGGTGCGGGGCCTGCCCCGCACGGGCGTTTCCCCTGCGTGCGGCAATCTCGGGAATGCCCCTTGCCGGGCGAACCCGACGCTACGAAATGCGGGGCCACCTGCCATGGATGCGGAGCTCACCTCGTATGGAGCCGTCCCGGGAAAGCCCCCGTGCCGGGCAAGCCCGGCACCTACCAGTCGCGAAGCCATCTGTTGTAGATGCGGGGCTCGCCCCGCATGGGGTCGTCCCGATGAAACCCGGCGCGACGAAAGGTCGGCGGAGCGGGCTACCTGCCCGCGGCGATGCGCAGCACGTCGTCCAGCAGCGCCGCCGCGGTGACTTCCGCGCCCGCGCCCGGCCCCTGGATCAGCAGCGGCTGCCGGCTGTAGCGGTCGCTGTGGATCGCCACGCGGTTGTCGGTGCCACGACCGCCGGCCAGCGGATGGTCGGCCGGCAGCGCGCGCAGGCCGACGCTGGCCCCGCGCATGTCGAAGCGGCCGAGGAAGCACAGCACCTGCCCCTGCCCGCGCGCCTGCCGCAGCCTTTCGTGCAGCGGCGCATCCAGTTGCTCCAGTTCCGCACCGACCTGCGCCGCAGGCAGCGCAGCCAGTGCCGGCGGCACCAGCGATTCGACCTGCACCTGCGCCGGCTCCAGCGCCACGCCGGCGGCACGGGCGAGGATCAGCAGCTTGCGGCGCACGTCCTCGCCGGACAGGTCGATGCGCGGGTCCGGCTCGGTGTAGCCGGCCGCCGCCGCTTCGCGCACGCAGGCCGAGAACGGCTGGCTGCCGTCGAAGCGGTGGAACAGCCATGCCAGCGAGCCGGACAGCACGCCCTCTATCGCATGGATATGGTCGCCGCCGGCCACCAGCGCGCGGATGCTCGACAGCAGCGGCAGGCCGGCGCCGACGGTGGCCGCATCGCCATAGCACGCGGCGCCGGAGGCGACGATGCCGTCGATCCGCCGTGCGCGTGCCAGCGTGGTGCCGTTACCCAGCTTGTTGGCGGTGACCACGTGGACGCCCTGCGCCAGCCACTGCGCATGCTCGGCGGCCACGTCCTCGCTGGCGGTGGCATCGACGACGATGTCGCCGGCATGCAGGCGGCCGATTTCCCGGCGCTGTTGCGCGCCGCCGCCCTGCGCGTCGCGCGCCTGCGCCAACGCCGCGTCCGGCGCATCGGTGCAGGCCAGCGCGATACGCGAATTGGCGACGATCTCAAGGCTGGGCAACGCCAGCTGCCGCTGCCGCAATGCCTGGTAACGCGCGACGAAGGCCGAGCCCACGGTGCCGGTACCGAGCAGCAGCAGGCGTGGCTGCGCGGCCGGCGCGGCGTTCAGGCAAGCGCTCATGCCTCCACCGGTTTGCGCACGGCGTCGCCCACGTTGGCGGCGGTAATGGCCTGCGCGGCACGCGCCAGCGCGGCCTGCAGGTCGGCCACCAAGTCCTCGCTGGCCTCGATACCCACCGACAGGCGCAGCAGGCCATCGCTGATACCGGCCTTGGCGCGTGCTTCGGCGGTCATTGCCGCGTGGGTCATGGTGGCTGGGTGCGCGACCAGGCTTTCCACGCCGCCCAGCGATTCGGCCAGGGTGAAGTAGCGCAGGCCATCGACGAAGGCGCGCACCGCCGCCTGCGGGTCGTCGCCTTCGCACTCGGCCAGTTCGAAGGACAGCATCGCGCCGAAGCCCTTTTGCTGGCGCGCGGCCACGGCATGGCCGGGGTGCGATTCCAGGCCGGGGTAATAGACCTTGGCGACCACGCCGCTGGCGGTGAGCACGTCCACCAGCGCGCGGGTGTTTTCCTGATGCACGCGCAGGCGCGCATCCAGCGTGCGCAGGCCGCGCAGGGTGAGGAAGGCGTCGAACGGCGAGCCGGTCAGGCCCAGCGCGTTGGCCCACCACGTCAGCTGCTGGTGCAGCTCGGCGTCGCGCGCGATCACCGCGCCGCCGACCACGTCGCTGTGGCCGTTGACGTACTTGGTGGTCGAATGCAGCACCAGATCCGCGCCGAACGCGATGGGGTTCTGCAAGGCCGGCGACAGGAAGGTGTTGTCCACCACCACCAGCGCGCCGGCCTTGTGCGCAGCGTCGATCACGAAGCGCAGGTCGGTGATGCGCAGTAGCGGGTTGGACGGGGTTTCCACCAGCACCAACTTCGGCGATTGCGCCAGCGCGTCGGCCAGCGACTGCGGGTTGGTCAGGTCGGCGGTGATCAGTTCGAAATGGCCCTTGCCCGCCAACGCGTTGAACAGCCGCCAGCTGCCGCCGTAGGCATCGTGCGGCACCACCAGCTTGTCGCCCGGCTGCAGCAGCGCGTTGAGCACCAGGTTGATCGCGCCCATGCCGGTGGAGGTGATGACGCCGCCGGCGCCGCCTTCCAGTTCGGCCAGCGCTTCGCCCAGCAGGTCGCGGGTCGGGTTGCCGCTGCGGGTGTAGTCGTACTGGCGCTTGTTGCCGAAGCCGTCGAAGCTGAAGTTGGACGACAGCACGATGGGCGGGGTCACCGCGCCATAAGCAGTGTCGCTGTCGATGCCGGCGCGCACGGCGGCGGTGGCTGCACTGCCGGGATGGTTGGAAGCGTGGCTCATGGTTGGGGGTCCGTAGGCAAGGGAAGGGAGGAATGCAGGCTTTTTATTTTTCGAATCACCAATCACGAATCCCGAATGACGGTCTTCAGAATCGCGTCGATGCGATCGGTTTCTTTGAGGAAGGCGTCGTGGCCGTAGGGCGAGCGCAGCACGCGCAGGCTGCCGCGCGTGCCGAGGCCCTCGACCAGCGAGACGAGGTCGGACAGCGGCACCAGCCGGTCGCCTTCGACCGCGACCACCAGCGTCGGCACGGCGACGGCGGCCGGATCGACGCGGTGCAGGTCGATGGATTCGGACAGGCGCAAATAGGCGTTGACGCGGGTGCGGGCGACGTACTGCGCGCCGGCGGCGTCGAGATAGTCCTCGGCGGCCACGCGCACGCGACCGTTGACCACTTCCGGCGCGGCGTCGAAGCGCTCACCGAATTCCCTCCGGGGTGCGGTAACTGAGCATCGCGAACTGGCGGGCCAGCGCCAACCCGTGGGTTTCGGCGCACTGCAACTGGCCCAGCGCCACCGCGCGGCGTTGCAGCGCGCGCCAGGCCGAGGCGTAGGGGTGCGGGCGGTGCGCGCCGCTGACCGCGACCAGCTTGTGCAGGCGCTGCGGGTGGCGGATGGCCAGTTGCAGGCCGACCAGCGCACCGTAGGAATAACCGACGAAGCCGTGCAGGCATTCAATATTCAAGGCGTCGAGCAGCGCAGCGATGGCGTCGGCCTGATCGGCGGTGTCGATCGGCGCGTTCAGCTCGCCATCGGCGCCGATGAAATCGAAACAGAGCAGGCGGCGGCGCTGCGGGTCCAGCGCGCGGCCGGCGCCGACCAGACCTTCCAACCAGCCCTTCTCGCCGAATACCGCGTTGGCGGCCAAGTGGCGATGCGCGGAAATGCCGCCGAGCACCAGCACCACCGGCGCATCGGCCACGCCAACCAGCTCGTAACGCAGCTTCACCTCGCGCTCGCCGGCATGGCGCATCGCCAGCCGTACGCCCACTTCGCCGCGCACGGCAGACGGCGCGCTGTCGGCGGTGGTGGGAAGGTCGTTGGCGGCGATGGCGGTGGCGAAACTCATGGCGGTATTCCGGTGAAGGAGCGGCCATCGAGGTTCGCGGAGCCTCGTGTTCGCCGTGCAATGCACGGATCGAACCATCTTTCGGAAGACGCCAAGGTCTCCGCAGGATTTGGCACCAAACACAGGCGCTTGCGCGTCTGCTGGTTGCCCCGGCTTCAAAGGGCCTGTCCCTCTGCCGGTCTCGATGGTGGCGCCACGATGCCAGCCCCTCTCGCCCATGTCAATCGCTTTATTCGGATAAAGCGATGGAAATATGCAGATGCAACCATCCCGGCATAATCCGTGGCCGCCCTCGCCCTCTTTCGCCATGCGCCGGTTGCCGCTCCTGCCGTTGTTCCTGCTGCTCGCGCTGCCTGTCCAAAGCGGCGCATCCGGCCCGCAATGGCGACAGGGCTGGGGGCTGGCCGGCGCAACACCCGCCGCCGAGACCCGGCACGACACCCGCTTCGCCAGCCTGCGTTTGCAGGCGCGCGCCGGCGGCCATGCCGTGCAGGTGCGCAACCTGCTGGCCGGCCCGGTGCAGGTGCGCTTGCGCGATGGCGACGGCCGGCCCACGCCGGCCACGCTGCTGGCCGCCAACGAACAACGCGAGCTGCTGTGGCGCAGCGACGCGTCCGGCCCGGCGCGCTGGCTGCTCGACGCCTTCCCCGGAGACCCGGCCGCCCGCGCCGACGACCACCTCTATCGCCTCCCGTTCGACGGCGTGCGCGTGCGCGTCAGCCAGGGGTTCGGCGGCCATTACAGCCATACCGACGCACAGAACCGCCATGCCGTCGATTTCCCGTTGGCCGAAGGCACGCCCGTCCTCGCCGCGCGCACCGGCACGGTGATGCAGGCAGTGGAGGACTCCCCGGTCGATGGCAGCCTGCTGCGGGTGCTGCACGCCGACGGCAGCATGGCCGTCTATGCCCACCTGCAGGCGGGCAGCCTGCGCGTGCGCCAGGGCCAGCGGGTGGAAACCGGCCAAATGCTGGCCGCCTCCGGCAATAGTGGCCGCAGCAGCGGCCCCCACCTGCATTTCGCGGTGCAGGCCAATGCCGGGCTGGCGCTGGCATCGGTGCCGTTCCGCATGGCCGGGCCGCAGGGGGAATTGCGCTTCCCGCGTACCCTCGCCCCCTGAGTCCCCCCGCGCCGTCCATCAAGGTGCTTGACATGCGCCATGTGTATTGTTGTATTGATACACATGGACGCAAGAATACTGCACATCAATCCCCAGGACGCCGAGCCGATCTACCGCCAGATCGCCGAGCAAGTGCGCCGGCTGGCCAGTGCCGGCCAACTGCGCGCCGGTGAACTGCTGCCCTCGGTGCGCGAGGTGGCCTGCGCCCATGCCATCAACCCGATGACGGTGTCGCGCGCCTACAGCCAGTTGGAGGCCGAAGGCGTGCTGGAACGCCTGCGCGGCAAGGGCATGGCGGTAGCCGCCGGCAGCCCCCGGCGCGACAGCCTGGCCGCGCGCATGCAACTGGCCGAGCCGCTGCTCCAGCAGCTCGCCCGCCACTGCCACGAACTGGAACTTCCCGCCGACCGCGTGCTGGCGCGGTTGCAACACCTGCTCGACAAGGACCCGACATGAACGCATTGGCCGCATCCCTTTCCGCTTTCGCCACCGATCTCGACCTCGACCTGCCGCTGGGCGCGGACGGCCTGCACCTGTCCTACGGCAAGCACGTGGTGCTGCGTGGCGTCGATCTGCACCTGCCGCGCGGACAAGTGCTGGGCCTGATCGGCCGCAATGGCGCCGGCAAGAGCAGCCTGATCGGCTGCCTGCTCGGCCTGCTGCGCCCGCAAGCCGGGCAGGCACGGGTATTCGGCGCGCCGGCGCTGGCGCTGGACGACGCCCGCAAACAGCAACTGGGCTACGTGCCGCAGCAGCCGCAGTCGTTCGGGTGGATGAAGGTCGAGCAGCTGATGGGCTACCTCGCCCAGCTCTACCCGCAATGGGAACGCGCCCATGCCGACGTCCTGCTCAAGCGCTGGGACCTCGACCCGGCACAGGCCATCGGCAAGCTCTCGCCGGGGCAGGCGCAGCGGCTGGCGGTGGTGCGCGCGCTGGCCCCGCGTCCCACGCTGCTGGTGCTGGATGAACCGGCCTCGGCGCTGGACCCGGTGGCCCGCCGCGAACTGCTGCGCGACATCGTCGAACAGGCCATCGACAACGGCACCACCGTGCTGTTTTCCAGCCACATCATCAGCGACCTCGAGCGCGTGGCCTCGCACGTCGCCTTCCTGCACGAAGGCCGCATCCTGCTGAACCAGCCTCTGGAAGAACTGAAAGGCCAGACCGTGCGGCTGCTCGTCCCCGCCGCCAGCGCCGCGCAACTGCCGGCCAGGCTGCCCGGCGAACTGGCACGCAAACCGCTTTCCGACGGTCGTTTGAGCCTGGTCGTCAGCCAGCGCGAAGGCTGGCAGGATTCGCTGACGGTCGAAGGCATCCACGCCGACCGGTTGAACCTGGAAGACCTGTTCATCGAGGTGGCCGAATGACCACCCTCGCCGCAAACCGTCCTTCATCGGCGATGACCGCACTACGCACCGTCATCGTCGCCGGCACATGGGCCAACGGCTTGCTGGCGTTGGCCTGCGTGCTGGCCATCGTGCTGCCATGGCTGGGCATCGGCGAGGAAAAAGCCATTGGCCTCGGCGCGGTGCTGGCCGCCATTCTGGTGATGTTCTGGGCGATGCTCGGCGGCAGCCGCCTGATTGCGCTATCGGTACAGGCCACGCAACTGCGCCTGCCGCGCGTCGCCGGCCAGAACCTGCGCCATGCGGCGGCCGCCTTGTTGCTGGCGGTGGTCGCACCGGCCCTTGCGCTGACCGTACTCGGCAGCCACTCGCTGCCGCTCAACCTGGCGGTCCTCGGCATCGGCCTGCTGATCGGGCTGTTCTGGGCCAGCATCCCACCGTGGCTGATTTTCGTGCTGATGGCGGTGGGCTATGTGCCCTACTGGCTGCTACCCGTCGCGCAAAGAATGCTGCCGCCCACGGCGCTCGATGGCCTGTCCCATTGGCTGATGCGCTGGCTCGATTCGCCTTGGGCGCTGGAGCAGGGTCTTGGGCTGGCCCTGCTCGTCCTGCTCATCGCCAACGCCTGCTGCTGGTGGAACATGGCGCGGCGGCAACTACCTGCCCAGGGCTGGAGCACGCCACTGGCGCTGGCCTTTGCCAACGGCATGCAGGCAACCACGGCCCGAACCCAACAGGCCCAATACAGCTCGGCACTGTTCACGCAGGACACGCCCATCGGCCATGACCTGCACCGGCAACCGGAACAGGCGCTGGGCATCGCGCTCGGTCCGGGCTTTGGCCGCACCACCTTCAAAAGCGTGCTGGGTTCGCAGGGGCCGATCCTGGCCGTGAGCCTGCTCTGGTTGTTGTTGGCACAAGGCAGCAAAAGTGGCGTGGGCGTCGCCCTGTTCTTCGCCCCGCTACTGGCGATCAGCCCCGCCCTGGCCCCATTGATGCGCTTGCAGACACTGTTCAAGCTTCCCGGCATGGGCCTGCATGAACTGGCCCTGCTGCCGGGTTTGCCGCGCCCCGCCGCACCGGCGCTGGCCATGCTGCTGATGCGGCAGACGCTGCTGCGGATGCTGCCGGCGCTGGCCATCATGGCTGCCACGGGATTCTTGATGGAAGCCGAGCGGCCGTTCCATTCGCTGCTGCTGTGGAGCAGTTGCGGCAGCCTGCTCCTGCTGCAAGGCCTGAGCCTGCTGGCCCTGCACGACCACGTGTTCCGCTGGGCACTGGGCATATCGGCAATCGTGCTGACCGTGGCGATCTTCGCCAGCATGCTGGCCGGCTTGAGAGCAGGACCACCGGCATGGCTGCTGCCGGCATGGCAGGCCGCATGCGTGCTCGGCGCGCTGCTCGCCGGCTTCGCCCACGCCCGCCTGCGCGCCCTGCCCCATCCGTGGCTGGCGAACTAGCGACGACCCGGCCCGGGCATGGCCAACCACCACGGAGCCGGCAGGTATAATCGCCGGCTTCCTTTTCCCAATGCGTGCCCGCCGAGGGTGCTGTCGCCATGTCCGAAGTCGCCACCGAAGCCGCGCGCCGCCGCACCTTCGCCATCATTTCCCATCCCGACGCCGGCAAGACCACGCTGACCGAAAAGCTGCTGCTGTTCGGCGGCGCCATCCAGATGGCCGGCTCGGTCAAGGGCCGCAAGGCCGCGCGTCACGCCACCTCGGACTGGATGGCGCTGGAAAAGGAACGCGGCATCTCGGTCACTTCGTCGGTGATGCAGTTTCCCTACGAAGGCAAGATCGTCAACCTGCTCGACACCCCCGGCCACGCCGACTTCGGCGAGGACACCTACCGCGTGCTCACCGCGGTCGATAGCGCGCTGATGGTCATCGACGTCGCCAAGGGCGTGGAAGAGCGCACCATCAAGCTGATGGAGGTGTGCCGCCTGCGCACCACGCCGATCATGACCTTCATCAACAAGCTCGACCGCGAGGGCAAGGACCCGATCGAGCTGCTGGACGAAGTGGAAACCGTGCTCGGCATCCAATGCGCACCGGTGACGTGGCCGATCGGCATGGGCCAGCGCCTGAAGGGCGTGGTGCACCTGCTGACCGGCGAGGTGCACCTGTACGAGCCTGGCCGCAACTTCACCCGCCAGGACTCGACCATCTTCCCGTCACTGGACGCCCCCGGCCTGGCCGAGAAGATCGGCGAGAAGATGCTGGCCGACCTGCGCGAGGAACTGGAACTGGTGCAGGGCGCCAGCCACCCGTTCGACAAGGACGCCTACCTGCGCGGCGAGCAGACCCCGGTGTTCTTCGGTTCGGGCGTCAACAACTTCGGCGTGCAGCCGCTGCTGGATTTCTTCGTCGAACACGCGCCTGCGCCGCAAGCGCGCGCCACCACCGGCCGCGACATCGCCCCGCAGGAAGAAAAACTCACCGGCTTCGTGTTCAAGATTCAGGCCAACATGGACCCGCAGCACCGCGACCGCGTGGCGTTCATGCGCGTGTGCTCAGGCAAGTTCAGCGCCGGCATGAAGACCTTCCATGTGCGCACCGGCAAGGAAATGAAGCTGGCCAACGCGCTGACCTTCATGGCCTCCGACCGCGAGATCGCCGCCGAGGCCTGGCCGGGCGACGTCATCGGCATTCACAACCATGGCACCATCTCCATCGGCGACACCTTCACCGAAGGCGAACAGGTGACCTTCACCGGTATCCCCAACTTCGCCCCGGAACTGTTCCGCCGCGCGCGCCTGAAAGACCCGCTCAAGCTCAAGCAGTTGCAGAAGGGCTTGGCGCAGTTGTCCGAGGAGGGCGCCACCCAGTTCTTCCGCCCGATCATGAGCAACGACCTGATCCTCGGCGCGGTGGGTGTGCTGCAGTTTGACGTGGCCGCCTACCGGCTGAAGGACGAATATGGCGTGGAAGCTGTGTTCGAGCCTGTCGGCGTGGTCACCGCACGCTGGGTCAGCTGCGGCAACGAGAAGAAGCTGGAAGAGTTCCGCGAGAAGAACGCCAACAACCTCGCCGTCGATGCCGCCGGCCATCTGGTCTACCTGGCCCCGACCCGCGTGAACCTGCAACTGGCGCAGGAACGCGCGCCGGACGTGCGCTTCGCGGCCACCCGCGAGGCCGCGCATACCGTTTCGGTGGAATGAATGCACATGTAGGAGCGCACCTTGATGCGCGAGGGGCTTTCCCGGGAGAGCCTCATCGCGCACCAAGGTGCGCGCCTACCCCGCCGCATGACACCGTTCGAAATCAACCAAAAGCGTACGGATGCGCCGCGTGCTGCATTGCAGTAACTTGCCACCATGCCTACTGTCGCCCCCCCTGCCGCATAACGTCGCCGACTTCCGCGAAGAACTCGCCAGCGCCCTCACCCACGGCCTCGGTGCGGTCACCGCATTGGGCGCCGGCGCGGTGCTGATCACGCTGGCCGCCATCTACGGCGACGGCTGGCAACTGGCCAGCGCCATCGTCTTCGGCGTCGCCCTGCTGCTGCTCTACACCGCCTCCACCCTGTACCACGCCATCCAGCACCCGGTCGCCAAGGGCCGGCTAAAGATCTTCGACCACTGCGCAATCTACATCCTGATCGCCGGCACCTATACCCCGTTCACCCTGATCGGCCTGCGCGGCCCGTGGGGCTGGGGGCTGTTCACCGCAATCTGGACGCTGGCCGTGGCCGGGGTGGTGTTCAAGCTGTTCTACACCGGCCGCTTCAAGCGCCTTTCGACGCTGATCTACATCGCGATGGGCTGGCTGGTGATCGTGGCGATCAAGCCGATGTGGCGCGAACTGGATGGCTTCACCCTCGGCTGGCTGTTCACCGGCGGCGTGTTCTACACGCTGGGCACGTATTTCTACCACCGCGAATCGGTGCGCTATTCGCACGCCATCTGGCACCTGTTCGTCATCGCCGGCAGCGTCTGCCACTTCGTCTCGGTGACCGCGCAGATCCTGTAATACCAGCCGCTGGCCGGTGCTGCCGGAAACCGGGATTCCCTCAACCGGAAACGATGTACTGCTGCAACTGGTCCAACTGCTGGCGCTGCTGCTCCAGCATCGCCTTGACCAGATCGCCGATGGACACCACGCCCAGCACCGCGCCGCCCTCCACCACCGGCAAGTGACGGATGCGGTGGTCGGTCACCAGTTGCAGGCAATGGGCGACGGTCAGCGCCGGCCCCACCGTGACCAGCCGGGCGGTCATGATCTCGGCCACCGGGGTATCACGCGAGGAGCGATCGCGCAGTACGATCTTGCGGGCGTAGTCGCGCTCGGAAAGGATCCCGGCCAGATGCGTGCCCTCCATCACCAGCACCGCGCCGACGCCCTTTTCGGCCATCAGCCGGATCGCATCGATCACCGCGTCCTGCGGCGCTACCGCGTGGATCTCAGCGGACTTGCTCGCAAGCAACTCTCGAACGGTCTGCATGGCGTTCTCCCGTGTTGGCGGATGCGCCTGATAGTGCCACGTCCGCCGGCCGCCAGGTATCGACCAGATACAACGGACGCTGCTTGGCCTCCGTGTACAGGCGGCCAAGGTACTCGCCGATCAGCCCCAGCGCGATCAATTGCACGCCGCCCAGGAACAGGATCACCGCCATCATCGTCGGCCAGCCCGCGACGCGGTCGCCATACAGCGCCGCCTTGCCCACCACCCAGGCACCGAAACCGAAGGCCGACGCCGCCGTGAGCAGGCCCAGGTAAGTCGCCACCCGCAAGGGGGCAGTGGAAAAGCTGGTGATGCCTTCCAGCGCGAAGTTCCACAGCTTCCAGAAACCGAACTTGCTGCGCCCGGCCACGCGCGGCGCACGCCGGTACGGCAGCGCAACGCGACGAAAACCCACCCAGCCGAACAAGCCCTTCATGAAACGCTGGCGTTCGCGCAGTTGCCGCAGCCCGGCCAGCGCGCGTGGCGACAACAGGCGGAAATCGCCGGTATCGGCGGGAATCGGCGTCTTCGACAGCCGCCCGATCACCCGGTAGAACGCCGCCGCCGTGGCGCGCTTCAGCCAGCCCTCGCCATCGCGCGCCAGCCGCGTGCCGTACACATCGTCGTAGCCCTGCTGCCACAACGCGACGAACTGCGGGATCAGCTCCGGCGGGTCCTGCCCGTCCGCATCGAGGATCAACACCGCGCCTGCATCCACCGCGTCCAGCCCGGCGGTCAATGCCGCCTCCTTGCCGAAATTGCGCGACAGGCGCAACGCCGCCACGTTCGGCGCGGTGCTGGCCAACTGCTGCATCACCTCCCAAGTGCCGTCGCTGCTGCCATCGTCCACGTACAGCACGCCACCGTCGATTTCCGGCATCCGCTCCAGTTCGGCGCGAATGCGCGGGTGCAACAACGGCAACGCCTCCTGCTCATTGAAGGCGGCCACAAGGATGGTCAAACGTTCATGGGTCGACATGCGCTGATTCTACGTAGGAGCGCAGCTTGCTGCGCGATGAGGCCTCACCGGGAAAGCCCCACCGCGCAGCAAGCTGGGCTCCTACCGGCAAGCCCCCGCCCTCAATCCACGTCCTCGACATACCCCGGCCCACCCAACTGCCGCGCCTGCCGCTGTATCCACGCCGCGCGCCGCTGCACGAACGGGCCTGGATTGGTCGCGCTGTAGCGGCGCGGCGAAGGCAGTACCGCCGCCAGTCGCGCGCTTTCGGCCGGGGTCAGCCGCGCCGCGTCCTTGCGCCAGTAGCGCTGCGCCGCCGCCTGCACGCCATACACACCATCGCCGAACTCGGCGACATTGGCGTACACCTCCAGGATCCGCTGCTTCGGCCACAGCGCCTCGATCAGCACCGTGTACCAAGCCTCCAGCCCCTTGCGCAGCCAGCTGCGGCCCTGCCAGAGAAACACGTTCTTGGCCACCTGCTGGCTGATCGTGCTGCCACCGCGCAGGCGCTTGCCGCGGGCGTTGTGGTCCAGCGCCTTCTCGATCGCCTTCAAATCGAAACCGTTGTGCTGCGGGAACTGCTGGTCCTCGGCCGCCACCAGCGAGATCGGCACGCTGGCGGCCATCGCATCCAGATCGCGCCATTGGTAGTGGATGCGGTAGCCCCAGTCGCCCCGCCCCCATGCCTCCAGCTGGCGCAGCGCCATCACGCTGGAAAACGGCGGGTCGATGAAACGCAGCACCACCACCTGCACGACGCTGAACACCAGCAGTGCACAAGGCACCTGCCACAACCAGCGCCGCCAGCGACGGCGTGGCCGCACCGCTTCCACCTTGTGCTCGCCCTGCTCCATCCCCATTGTTCTGCCATTCCCGGATCCCGACGTCCGCCGCATTATCCGGCACCGGCGTCCCCTCACGTGCAGATTCCCATGACCGAAACGTCCGACCTCCTCGTCCGCTTCCTGCTGCCCGAAGCCGGCGTGCGCGGCGCCCACGTCCGCCTTGCCGGCAGTTGGCGCGAAATCCTCTCGCACGGCCGCCCGCGCCCCGCCGCCGCGCGCCTGCTCGGCGAGGCCTGCGTCGCCGCCGCGCTGTTCACCGGCCACGTCAAGATCGACGGACGCCTGTCGATACAGCTGCGCAGCCAATCCGCGCTGCGCACCCTGTTCGCCGAATGCACCGCCGCCGGCACCCTGCGCGGCATTGCCCAGGTCGAAGACGGCCACGACGCCCCCACCAACCTGAGCCAACTCGGTGAAGACGCCCTGCTCGCCATCACCATCGAGAATCCCGGCCTGGACCCGCGCGAACCGCAGCGTTACCAGAGCCTGGTGACACTGCAAGGCGACACACTGGACGAAGCGTTCGAGGACTATTTCCGCCATTCCGAGCAACTGCCCACGCGCCTGCTGCTGGCTACCGATGGCGAACACGCCGCCGGCCTGCTGCTGCAGAAACTGCCTGGCGATGCCGGCGACGACGATGGCTGGGTGCGTGCCGGCGCCCTGTTCGACACGCTGGAACGCAACGAGCTGCTGGCCATCGACGGCCCCGAACTGCTGCACCGCCTGTTCCATGAAGAACACCCCGAGCTGGTCGGCGAAAAGCCGCTGCGCTTCGGCTGTTCCTGCTCGCGCGAGCGCGTGGCCAACATGCTGCAGTCGCTGGGCGAGGAAGAAGCCCGCGCCGCCGCCGAAGCCACCGGACAGGTGGAAGTGCGCTGCGAATTTTGCGGGCAGGAATACCGCTTCCCTCTGGCCGAATTCGGCGTATTGTTCGCCATGGAGCCGCCGAGCCAACCCGCGCCCGAACGGCTGCAATGACAACGATGTCAGCAAGTTGCGTTCCGGGGAGGGCGGCACCTTGTTAAAAAAACATGAACAACTTAGGATTCAAGACCTCACGCGCCGGGAACTTTCCGACGCCCCAACGGTCCTATCGAGTCCATGAACGCCCTTCTGCGCCTGCCGCTTGCCTTGCTGATCGCCCTCGGGACGGTTACGGGCGCGCATGCACAGAGCAAGCCCCGCGCCACATCGGAAAGCACCGTGCTGCCGGTCTGGAACAAGGGCAGCGGCAAGGTCGAGGCCCTGCTCTACCTCGAACCCACCGGCGAGCAGATGGCCGGCGCACGCTGGAACTTCGGCCGCAGCTCGCTGGACGCCGCCTTCGGCCTGTCCTCGGGTGATTCGCTCGGCCTGCTGTGCAACAGCAGCCGCGGTGGCAGCATCAGCGGGCTGGCCAGCCACTGCATGCTCGCCAGCCTCGGTGACGACGATGACGGCAACGGCCGCCACCTCTCGGCCACCACCGCCTTCAACCGCCCCGGCGGCCGCTTCGGCCTGAGCGCCGGCAGCGGAACCGGCACCCTGCCCGCATGGCTGTCCGGCCCCACCAAGGCACCGGCGGCGCGCATGGAGCAGAACGACCTGACCGTATTCGGCCAGAAGAACATCGGCCGCGAAGGTTTCGTCTCCATCGGCGGCACCTACGCCAAGGCACGCCTCGTCCCGCTCAGCGACGCCGCCCCGGCCATCGCCGACCAATGGGACAGCAAGAGCCTGAACCTTGGCGGCGGCTACGGTGCCTTCAGCGCCAACATCATCGGCCGCGTCATCGACGCCCCCAACCAACCCGGCAAATGGGAAGGCCTGGGCCTGGGCCTGACATGGCGTACCCCCTGGAGCGGCCAACTCACCGTCGGCGCGGAAAACGTCATCACCCGCGGCAAGAACCCGTTCTCGCCCCGCAACGATGGCAACGACGACGGCGCAATCCCCTACGTCCGGTACGAACAGGATCTCTGAGGAATTCACCTCCAACCGGCCTCTCTCAACGCCCCTCACGGGGCGTTTTTGTTGCGCCTGCAACAGGTTTTCTGCGGAATTTCACTATTTCCGGCCTTTTTGTTAACAAAGCTTTAATTTCAAAAGAGACGGAAGTAACATCGGGTCAGCCTTGCGGTTCTGGGGTCGCTTTTCGCCCCCACGCAAGTGCTTTCACTTGTTACTACCAAGATCACTTGGAGAGAGAGAGCCCATGTATTGCAAGTCCAACAAGCTGCGTGACGCAGTGGTGCTGGCCCTGGTTGCCGGCGTCGGCACCACTGGTGCAGCCTTTGCTCAGGACAACGGCGGTGCCACCAACCTCGACCGCATTGAGGTCACCGGTTCGCGCATCCGTCAGGTTGACGTCGAAACTGCACAGCCGGTTCTGACCATTTCCCGTGCGGAAATTGAAGGCCAAGGCTTCAGCTCCGTCGCCGACATCCTGCAGAACATCTCCTCAGCCGGCAGCCCGACGTTCAGCCGCGCCTCGCCGCTGACCTCGAATCAGGAAGCCGGCGGCCAGTACATCGACCTGCGCAACTTGGGTGCTCAGCGCACCTTGGTGCTGGTCAATGGCAAGCGTCTGGGCATCAGCCCGAACGGCTACCAGGACATCTCCAGCATCCCGACCGTCATCGTTGAGCGTATCGAAGTCCTGAAGGACGGCGCATCCTCGATCTACGGCTCCGATGCAATGGCCGGCGTGATCAACATCATCACCCGCAAGAACTTCGACGGCGCAGAAGCCAACGTTTACACCGGCCAATACAGCCAAGGCGACGGCAAGAAAGAAACCTACGACTTCATGGTCGGTTTCTCCGGCGAGCGTGGCTCGATCACCATGGGTGCCGAGTACCACAAGGAAGAAGGCGTGTGGGCCAAGGACCGTTGGCAGACTGCCAACACCTACCCGGACCACCCGAACTCCTCGCTGACCGTCGTTGGCCAGTGGGGTAACTGGCGTCCTTCCGGCACCACCGGCGCATGGCAGGCCCCGAACCGTGGCGGCACAGCGCTGGGTTCCAGCCAATTCCATGCACAGACTCTGGATGACACCAGCCGCGCCAGCGACCAGATGCACCTGCTGACCCCGCTGGAGCGTCGTTCGCTGTATGTCAACGCCAACTACGACATCACCGACAACGTCCGCTTCACCACTGACCTGGGCTACACCAAGCGTTCCTCGTTCCGCCAGATTGCTGGCTACCCGACGCAGTCCACCGCGATCGGCGCGCCGATGGCTGCAAACAGCTACTTCAACCCGACCGGCGGCACCAGCGCCGTGAATTGGCGTCGTCGTGGCTGGGAAGTACCGCGCACCACCGATACCGACCAGACCACTTGGCGCTTCACTGCCGCGCTGGAAGGCTCTTTCGAGATTGGTGAGCGTTACTTCGACTGGGATGCCGGTTACATGTTCAGCGAAGCTGACACCAGCATCACCAACAACGGCAACTTCTACATCCCGGGCATCAAGGCTGCTGTCGGCCCGTCGTTCCTGAACAGCCAAGGTCAGGTGCAGTGCGGTACCGCTGCTAGCCCGATCCCGCTGACCCAGTGCGTGCCGTGGAACCCGTTTGCCGGCTTCGGCACCGGCGCAGTCGCCAACTCGCTGGACGATCCGGCAGTTCGCGCCCAACTGTTCCGCGAGGAACACGCTACCGGTAACACTCAGACCCACAACTACTTCGCCAACATCGCAGGTTCGATCATCGCCCTGCCGGCTGGTGACTTGGGCTTCGCTCTGGGTGTCGAGCACCGCAAGGAGCAGGGCGGCTTCTCGCCGGACGCCATTGCACAGACCGGCTCTTCGACCAACTTGGCTTCCGGCCCGACCTACGGCGCCTACTCGGTTGACGAAGTCTATTTGGAATTGAATGTTCCGGTGCTGGCCAACCTGCCGTTCGCCCGTGAGTTGACTATCAACGCCGCTACCCGTTATTCGGACTTCGACACCTTTGGTGATACCACCAACAACAAGTTTGGTCTGAAGTGGCGCCCGATGGACGACCTGCTGGTACGCGCTACCTACGCCGAGGGCTTCCGCGCCCCGACCATCGGCAACCTGTACGGCGGCGGCTCGCAGACCTTCACCACCGGCTTCGCCGACCCGTGTGACAGCGTCTATGGCGTGGCCCGTGGCTCGGCTCGCTGCTCGCAGGACGTGGCAGCCAACTATCGCCAGCTGAAGCAGGGCTTCGTTCCGACCACCAGCGTCGCCGACCAAACCCCGGTTCCGTTCACCAGCGGCTCCAACCCGCTGTTGCAGCCGGAACTGTCCGAGTCCAAGACCATTGGCTTGGTGTACAGCCCGAACTATGTCAGCGGTCTGAGCGTGGCGCTGGACTGGTGGAGCGTGCGTATCGACGACACCGTCGTTTCGGACAGCCCGAACACCATCCTGCGTGACTGCTACGTCAACCTGATCGAGTCGCGCTGCGGCCTGTTCAAGCGTGACCCGGCTCTGGGCATCGTGACCGACCTGAAGTACGGCACGCGTAACGCCGGTTACACCGAAACCGAAGGTTTCGACTTGGACGTGAACTACGCTCTGGACACCGACCTGGGCCGTTTCAGCGCCAAGTGGGCCACCACTTACGTCAGCAAGTACGAAACCAAGTCCACCAACGAAGCGACGACCATTCCGTCGCAAGCTAATGGTTTTGAAGACTACTTCCGCATCCGTTCTAACCTGAATCTGGGCTGGAACAAGGGCGACTGGTCGGCCACGTGGGGCATGCGCTACTACTCCGGCACCAAGGAAGACTGCTACTTGGATGAGCGCTGCAACCTGCCGAACTACCAGGCTCCGAGCACCCAGGGCAGTGTCACCCCGATGCACAAGATGGGCAGCGTGACCTTCCACGACATGCAGCTTTCCTGGAAGGCCCCGTGGAATGCGCGCATTGCCATCGGTGCCAACAACGTGTTCAACAACAATGGCCCGATGATGTACAGCCAAGCCTCGTCGAACTTCTCCGTTTACGGTGGTTTCGACATCGGTCGCTTCCTGTACATGAAGTACCAGCAGAAGTTCTGATCGGCTGATTGATCGGAATCTTTGCAACAACGGCCCCGAAAAGGGCCGTTGTCTTTTGCGACATGCATGCTCCGGAAGCTGATGAC
>JAUCDH010000028.1:0-38319 GCA_034675465.1 Stenotrophomonas sp.
CCGAAGGTCAGCTTGGGCGGCCACGCGCTGGCCTTGGTTTCGGCGAGGGCCGGCGCAACGAAGGCCAGCAGGGCGAGGGGGGCAAGGGGGGGCAAGGCGTTTTATTGGGATGTCCCTGTCGGATGCGGATGGGGCGCTGCATGGCCCCTCTTCCAACGGGAGAGGGGAGTCCCGGTGGTCGGGACATCACGGACTGCGGTTGCGTCTGGTCAGGCGTGCTTGCCGCCCCCTGCGACATGCACTTGCCTTGCTGGCGGGTCCTTTCTCCGCGCGGGAGAAAGGGAAACGGCCTGGGCGTCCTTCCCGGAGAGAGAAGGAAGGAGCCTCAAGCCGCCTGCGCCACCCGCAGCGAGCGCACCAACCCACCGACATCGACGATCAGCGCGACGCGGCCGTCGCCGAGGATGGTCGCGCCGGACACGCCACCGATGCGGCGGTAGTTGTTCTCGATGTTCTTGACCACCACCTGCTGCTGGCCGAGCAGTTCATCCACTTCCAGCGCGATCTTCTGGCCGTCGCCCTCGACCACGACCACCAGCGGTTCCTCGTGGGCCTCGGTGCGGTAGCCGTAGTAGCTGCCCAGCGACAGGATCGGCAGGTATTCGCCGCGCACGCGCAGCACGCGGCCTTCGCCGGCCATCGTGCGGATGTCCTCGGCCTTGGGTTGCAGGGCTTCGAGCACGTAGGCCAGCGGCAGGATCAGGGTTTCGCCGGCGACCGAGACGGTCATGCCGTCGAGGATGGCCAGGGTCAGCGGCAGCCGGATCAGCACGCGGGTACCGGTACCGGTCTGGCTTTCCAATTGCACTTCGCCGCCAAGGGCCTGGATGTTACGGCGGACCACGTCCATGCCCACGCCGCGGCCGGACAAGTCGGTGACCGCGTCGGCGGTGGAGAAGCCGGGCTGGAAGATCAAGTCCCACACCTGCGAATCGGTGGGGTTGTCCGGTACGGCCAAGCCACGCTCCTGCGCCTTGGCAAGAATCTTGTCGCGGTTCAGGCCCCGGCCGTCGTCGCTGACTTCGATGACGATGTGCCCGCCCTGATGCGAGGCGGCCAGAGTGATGGTGCCGGTCTCGTCCTTGCCGGCCTGCTTGCGCACATCGGGCATTTCCAGGCCGTGGTCGATCGAGTTGCGCACCAGGTGCACCAGCGGGTCGGCGATCTTCTCGATCAGGCCCTTGTCCAGCTCGGTACCTTCGCCGATGGTGCGCAGCCGCACCTGCTTGCCGAGGCGCGAGGAGAGGTCGCGGACCAGACGCGGGAAGCGGCGGAACACGGCGTCCACCGGCAGCATGCGCACGCCGATGACCGCTTCCTGCAAATCGCGGGTATTGCGTTCGAGCAGGTCCAGGCCGGCCAGCAGGCGCTCGGCGTGGGCCGGGTCCAGGCCGCCGGAAACCTGCTTGAGCATGGCTTGGGTGATGACCAGTTCGCCGACCAGATTGATCAACGCATCGACCTTGTCGACGCTGACGCGGATCGAGCTTTCCGCTTCCTGAGCGGCAGGGGCATTGCCGGCTGCCGCTGGACGCGCGGCGGTGGCGACTTCGGCGGCCACTTCCTGCACCGGCGTCGGTGCGCTGGTGGCGAGGCTGGGCGGGGCGAGGATGGGCTGGATGTCCAGCTCGCAGTCATCGACCACCCACGCGAAGGTGTCTTCGATCTTGCTGCGCGGGATGCGCCCGGTCAGGCCCAGGTCCCACGCGATGTAGGCTTCCAGCGGGTCCATTTGCTCGAAGCCGGGCAGGCGCTCCATGCGCGCATCGACTTGCAGTGGGCCGAGGCTTTCCAGTTCGCGGATGATGCGCAGCGGGTCGTTGCCGCTCATGAACAGCGACGGTGCGGGCACGAAGCCGATCTGCCAGCCTTCCGGCTCGGCAGCGGTTTCGGCCGCCGGCTTCGTTGCCACCGGGGCGACGGCCTGGCCGGACAGCACGGCTTCCAGCCGCGCCTTCACCGCCGCGACCGCGGCCGGATCGGCGGCCTGCCCGTGCTCGGCCTCGCGCAGCAGCGCGCGCAGCACGTCCACCGAGGCCAGCATGGCGTCCACCGCAGCAGGCTCCAGCGCGCGCTTGCCGGCGCGCAGCTCGTCCAGCAGCGTTTCCAGCACGTGGGTGACACCGGCGATGGTGTCGAAGCCGAAGGTGCCGGCGCCGCCCTTGATCGAGTGCGCGGCGCGGAACACGGAGTTGATGACTTCCGGGTCGCGTTGCCCGCCTTCCAACTCCAGCAGGCCGGCTTCCATCGCGTCCAGCCCTTCGCGGCTTTCCTCGAAGAAAGTGGCGTGGAAACGTTGCAGGTCCATGCTCATCGGCGCGCTATCCGGTCAGGGTTCGGGGGCAGGGTGGGGTGGGCGATCAACCCAGGACTTTCTGGACGGTGGCGACCAGTTGTTCCGGGTTGAACGGCTTGACCAGCCAGCCGGTGGCACCGGCGGCCTTGCCTTCGGACTTCTTGTCGGCGGCCGACTCGGTGGTCAGCATCAGCATCGGGGTGAACTTGTAGTCGGGCAGCTGGCGCAGTTCGCGGATCAGCGAGATGCCGTCCATGTTCGGCATGTTCACGTCGGTGACCACGGCATTGAACTTGGCACCCTTGGCACGGCCCAGTGCGACGGCGCCGTCTTCGGCTTCCTCGACGGAATAGCCGGCCGAGGTGAGGGCGAAGGCCACCATCTGGCGCATCGACGCCGAATCGTCCACCACCAGGATACGTGCGCTCATACAGCGTTCTCCACAGATTTCGTTGTGTCAGGGGTTGCGTCCAGCCCGAAGGTCTGGAGAACGCCGAGCAGGCGCGCGGCGTCGCGGAAGGTTGCGGTCGGGTTGTCGAACACGGTGTCGTTGCCCGCCTGGCGGCGGGCCAGCACGAAGGCGCACAACACCTGGATGGCGGCGGTGTGCACGCGCCCGACCTGGCTGGCGTCCACGCGCAGTTCCCCGGCCTGCGCCAGGTGCGCGGACAGGTCTTGCTTCAACTCGCTGGTGGACTCGATGCCGAGGTCCTGGGCCAGTGCCACAGTGCTCATCGTTGCTCCGAACGAATGGTTCTACGGCAGATAGCGGGAAAGGGCGGGGTTCTTTAGCTGCGTGAGGGCCGGGATGCGATTCCGTGAACGGGTGCGCGGAATGGCGGGGGAGGGAACGAATGGAGAGAAACGGGGAACGAGTGAGTTCGGCCTTTCTCGTTCCTCGTTTCTCTCCACTTGTTTCTGTTTTCGGGCTTCAGCGCTCGCAGCCCAGCAGCTGCGTGGCATCGAGCAGGATCATCGGTCGCTGGCCAAGGCGGGCGACACCACGGAACAGGGTGTTGGAGATGCGGCAGATGCGCACGGTGTCCGGCGGTTCGATCTGCGATTCGGTCAGGTTGGCCACGTCTTCGACCGCCGACACGCGCAGGCCGAGGACTTCGCCGTTTTCTTCCAGCACGACGATGCGGGTCTGGCTGTCCTCGACGATCGGGGTCAGGTCCAAGTGCAGGCCGAGGTCGATGACCGGCACCACCTGGCCGCGCAGGTTCATGATGCCGAGCATGGACGGGCCGGTGCCGCGCAGGCCCAGCAGCGGTACTGGCAGCACCACTTCCTGCACCTTCAGTAATTCAAGCGCATAGGCTTGCGCGCCGCAGCGCAGCCGCAGCCAGCGCGATGTGCGCTCGCTGGCGCGGCGGTGGCGGGGTTGTTCGGGGCCGCGGGCCTGGGCTTGCAGGGCGGCCCAGACGTTGTTGCCGGCCGTGGCAGGTGCTGCCGTTTCCGGTGCTGGCGTTGCGGGTGCAGGCGCGCGGCGTGGTGCCGGTGGAGGTGCGGCCCGGGCGAGGATGGGAGCCGGTGGGGGGGCGACGGCGGGCATGGGGGATTCCCTGACGGGGGCGGGCGCGGCGGGCGCCGCGACGATGTCTGCCGGCGCCGGTGCGGGCGGCGGGGCGAAGGCCACGACGGTCGGGCCGGCTTGCTGCGGTTCGCTGGCCTTGGTTTTGGCCATGACTTCTTCAGCCGGGGCCTCGGTTCCGGCCTGCGGCGCAGGCACCGCCACGGCAACCGCGCCGGGTTTGCATGCGGGGGCGGCTGGCGCGATGTCCAGCAGCAGTTCGCCGAGGTAGTCGTCGAGTACGTTGGTCGCGTTCATGCCGCTTTCTCCAGTTGCGCGGCGTCCTCGGCGCGCAGCCATTCCAGCGCGTGGCGGTAGGCGGCCAGGCCGCGGCCTGGGTAGCCGTATCCGTCCTGGATCGGCGCGGTCAGGGTGGTGGGGCTGCTGATGCGGGTATCGACCGGGATGGCATCTTCCCAGACGCGGCTGCCGTATTGGGCCTGCATCTGCCGGAGGGTTTCGTTGCCGGTGCGGGTGCGGCGGTCGAACAGGGTCGGCAGGATCGAGATCGGCAGCGGACGCTGGCGCGAGCGCTCGACCATTTCGCCGGTGCGCACCATGCCTTCCAGCCCATGCAGTGCCAGCGGTTCGGCTTGGGTGGGGATGATCAGGCGGTTGGCGGCAGCCAGCGCGTTGATCATCAGCAGGCCCAGGGTGGGGGGCGCAATCGAGCAGGATGTGGTCGTGGCGCTGCCCGTGGCGGGCCAGTGCCTGTTGCAAGGCCAGGCCGAGGCCGGGCTGGCTGGCGCTGCGCCGTTCCAGCGTGGCCAGCGCGGCTTGCGCGCACAGTGGTCGAGCCCGGGGATGTTGCTGGGGCGGGCAAGCTCGGCGATTTCCCCGGGAGGGGTGGCGAACAGTTCCAGCACGCCCTGTGGCGGCGGATCCAGCGGCACGCCGAAGGAGCGGGTCAGCGAGGCGTGCGGGTCGAGATCTCACCAGCAGCACGCGCTGGCCGAGTGCGGCCAGGCCGCGGCCCAGCGCCAGGGTGGTGGTGGTCTTGCCTACGCCACCTTTCTGGTTGGCAATGGCCCAGATACGCATCAGTGCACTCCTTCCGTTGCAGCCGGTCGCGCCGCGCCGGGGGCGGGGGCCGGGGTGGTGCCGTTGGTTCCGGCCGCCGGTTCGGCGGCGGCCGTGGTCGCATCGTCGGCCAGCGCGTTGGCGCTGGCGGCGGAGTCGGCCAGGATGATGACCATCACCCGCCGGTTGCGGTTGCGGCCTTCGGGGCGGGTGTTGTCTTCGCGCGGGCGGAATTCGCCGTAGCCCATCATCGCCAGCCGCTGCGGTTGCACGCCGTGGTCGGCGAACAGGTGCACCACGCTGGCCGCGCGCGCGGCCGACAGTTCCCAGTTGGACGGGTATTGCACGGTGGCGATCGGCATGTTGTCGGTGTGGCCTTCCACGCGCACGCCGTTGGGGACGTCCTGCAACACGTCGGCCAGCGTGCCCAGTGTCTGGCGGGCGCTGGCGTCCAGCGTCGCCGAGCCGGGCGGGAACAGGATGTCGCTGTTGATCTCCACTTCGATCCACAACTCGGTGCGGCGCACGTTGATGACGCCCTTGTCCACCAGCGGCGCCAGCGACAGGTTCAGCCGTTCGGCGATGCGGCTGAGCTGGCGCTCGGCGCGTTGCAGCTGCTCGCGGTCGCGCAGCGACACCGGCTGGGTCATCTGCGAGGCCATCGACGGCAGCCGGGTGGGGTCGGACACCGCGCCGCCGGTCATGCTCGGCGAGCGGATCACCGAGGGGCTGTCGTGGCCGCCGCCCTGCAATTGCTGGTGGCCAACCTGCACCTGGGTGATGGTGCGTGGCGCGCCGCCGAAGGCAGTGGTCAGGGCGTCGGCCATCACCCGGTACTTGCCTTCGTTGAGCGAGGAAATGGCGTACATGACCACGAAGAACGCCAGCAGCAACGTCATCAAATCGGCATAGGGGATGGCCCATGCCTCATGGTTGACGTGGTCTTCGTGGGCGGTGCGGCGTGCCATCGGTCAGTTCAGGAAGCCGGCGAGGCTGTTTTCGATGTTGCGCGGGTTCTCGCCTTGAGCAATGGCGATCAGGCCCTCGATGATCATCTCGCGGTCGCGGCTGGTGTGCGCGATCACGCTCTTGAGCTTGGCGCACACCGGCAGGAACAGCAGGTTGGCCGAGGCGATGCCATAGATGGTGGCGGTGAACGCGGCGGCAATGCCGTGGCCGAGCTTGCTCGGGTCGGCCAGGTTCTTCATCACCGCGATCAGGCCCAGCACCGCGCCGATGATGCCCAGCGTTGGCGCGTAGATGCCCATGCCCTCGAACACCTTGGCGGCGGCCAGATCGCGGTGTTCCTGGCCGTTGAGCTCGATTTCCAGCATGCGCCGGATCGCGTCCGGCTCGACGCCATCGACGACCAGTTGCAGGCCCTTGCGCACGAATGGGTCGTCCTGCTGCTCCACTTGCGGCTCCAGCCCAAGCAGGCCCTGGCGGCGGGCAATGTTGCTCCATTCCACGATCTGCCGGATCAGTGTCTGGCGGTCGTTGGCCGGCGGCAGCACCACCCAGCGCACGATACGGAAGGCGTGGCGGGAGATTGCCGGCGAGGTATGCAGCAGGATCGCCGCGACGGTGCCGACGATGACGATGACGAACGCGGCCGGTGACCACAGCGAGGACAGGCCCGCGCCCTTGAGGATGCTGCCGCCCACCAGCGAGGCCAGTGCGAGGAAAAGTCCGATGATGCTGAGTCTGTCCATTGATGATGTATCGGCTTTTGCGGGGCGTACTTGAATGAGTGGTTTCCTTTTCCCTTCGGGGAGAAGGCGTATTGCTTGCGAGCCACTGGCTCGCAAGCGCCTGAACACCCAGGGGCCCTGCACCGGGCCAGGGCGCGAAGCGAGGTGCCCCGAAGGGGCGAATGAGGGTTCGGGCGAAACCACGCGAAATCGAACATTGCGAGGCTTCGCCCCGCACCCTCATCGCAACCCCTGTTCGCGCCCCAATGGGAGAGGGTTTGCAAGGCTCAGTCCTGGCCGCGCAAACCGTCCACGTCGAGGATCAGGGCCATGCGGCCATCGCCGATCAGGGTCGCGCCGGCGTAGCCTTTCAGGCCGCGTAGCGCCCTGGGCAGCGGCTTGATGACCACTTCCTCGCGGCCGCGCACCTGATCGACGACCAAGCCGAAGCGGGCTTCGCCCATTTGCGGCACGACGATGGTCAGCAGCGTTGAGGGTGCCGGTTCCACGTCCAGCCACTGGCGCAGGTCCAGCAGCGGCAGCGTGTGCGACTTGCGGTCGAGCACGGCGCGGCCATCGAACCAGCCCAGCGACGAGGGCGGGGCGTGCAGTACTTCCATCACCCGCGCCAGTGGCAGCGCGTAGATGTCCTCACCGGCCTGCACCAGCAGGGTGGGCAGGATTGCCAGGGTCAGCGGTACGCGGATCAGGAAGCGGCTGCCGCGGCCGAGCTCGGACTGGATCTGGATCTGCCCGCTCAACTCGCGGATGCGCGACTGCACCACGTCCATGCCGACGCCGCGGCCGGAGATGTCGGTGACTTCCTGCTTGGTCGAGAAGCCGGGCAGGAACACCAGGTGCAGGCATTCTTCGCTGCTCAGGCGGGCAGCGGCCTCCGGGTCGAGCAGGCCCTTCTCACGGGCCTTGGCGCGCAGGCGCTCGGGGTCGATGCCGGCGCCGTCGTCCTGCACCTCGATGCTGACGTAGTCGCCTTCCTGGTGCGCGGACAGGCGCACGTGGCCGCTGCGCGGCTTGCCCTGCGCCTCGCGCAGGTCGGGCATCTCGATGCCGTGGTCGATGGCGTTGCGCACCAGATGCACCAACGGATCGGCCAGCGCCTCGACCAGGTTGCGGTCGAGCTCGGTCTCGGCACCGATCAGCTCCAGATCCACTTCCTTCTTCAGGTTGCGGGCGACGTCGCGGGCGACCTTGGGGAAGCGCGAGAAAACCTTGCCCACCGGCTGCATGCGGGTGCGCATCACTGCCGACTGCAGGCGCGCGGTGGCGATGTCCAGCACCGAGACGGCGCGGTCCAGCTCTTCGTCCTTCAGGCGGATGCGCAGGGTCTTCAGGCGGTTGCGCGACAGCACCAGTTCGCCGATCAGGTTGACGATGGCGTCCAGCCGCTTGGTATCCACGCGCACGGTGTGCTCGGGCTCGGCCGCCGGCTTGGCCGGCGCCGGGGCGGTGGGCTTGGGCGCTGCTGGCGCACGTGGCGCCGCCGGAGTGGGGGCAGGGATGGACGGTGCCGCTGCGGCTGCGGCCAGCGGCTTGGCGCCGGGTGCGGCGCCGCCATGCAGCTGGTCGAGCAGGGCTTCGAATTCGTCTTCGTCGATCAGGTCGCTGCCGGCCTTGGCCTTGGCAGCTGGCGCAGCGGCCGGTTTGGTGCCGGGTGCGGCGGCGCCATGCAGTTCGTCGAGCAGGGCCTCGAATTCGTCCTCGCTGATCAGGTCGTCGCCCTTGGCCTTGGCCGGCGCAGTGGCGGCAGATTTGGCGCCGGGTGCGGCGCCGCCGTGCAGCTGGTCGAGCAGGGCTTCGAATTCGTCTTCGTCGATCAGGTCGCCGCTGGCGGCAGGGGTGGCCACTGCCGCTGCCGCGATGGGCGGTGCGGCATCGACGTCGAACAGGGCGATCAGCGCCGGTGGTGCGTGCTGCGGCTCGGTGCCGCCGGAGACGGCGTCGAGCATCGCCTGCAGCCAGTCCAGCGACTGCTGCGCGGCGTCGAAATGGTGCGCCTGCAACACCGCCTTGCCTGAGCGCGCCATGCCGAGGGTTTCCTCGGCGGCGTGGCACAGCTCGACCATCGCGTTGATGCCGAGGAAGCCGGCGCCGCCCTTGAGCGTGTGGAAACCACGGAACACCGCATTGGGCTGGTCGCTGTCCTGCGGGGCCTGTTCCAGCGATACCAACTGCTCGCCGAGGCGGTCCAGGATTTCCTGGGCCTCGAGGATGAAGTCGGCGGCAATGTCCTCGTCGAAGGCGCTCATGGCATTACAGCCCCAGGTCGGAGAGCAGGTCGTCGGCGGCGTCCTGGGACACGGCGTGGCGGTCCAGGCCTTCCACGGCCGGGCCAGCCAGCCCGCCGTTGTTGCGTGAATCCTCTTCCGGAGGCGGCAGGCCGAGCGCGCCGAAGCCTTCGTGCACACGGCGGACGATGCCGGCGACGCGGCGGATGATCTGGCCGGTCAGGTCCTGGTAGCTCTGGGTCAGGGCGATCTCGGTCAGGTTGTGGCGGATGCGGTCCAGCACCTGCTGCTGTTCTTCCACCGGCAGCGCGCCTTCGTGCAGATGCGCGGTCAGGCCACGGCATTCCTCGGCCAGGTCGAGGGTGCGGTGGGTGGCCTTTTCGGTCATTTCCACCACGTGGTCCAGGCGCGCGCAGGCGTCGGTGAGTTCGCCGGCCTCGGACGGCAGCGTCGGCAGTTCGCCCAGCGCCTTGCCCAGCTCGCGCGCCAGCCGGCCGAGCCCGGCCACCATCGGTTTCTCGCGCGCCGCGGCAAGGGCGTCAATTTCCCGCCGCCAACCGGCCTCGTCGCCGCTTTCCAGCGCCGACAACGCATCCTGCAGGCGTTGCGCCAGCAGGCTCTTTTCGTTTTCGGAGGGCGCGGTGGTATCCATCAGGCGCTCGCCGCCAGCCGTTCGAAGATCTTGCCGAGCTTCTCTTCCAGTGTCTGCGCGGTGAACGGCTTGATGATGTAGCCGTTCACGCCGTGCTGGGCGGCTTCGATGATCTGCTCGCGCTTGGCCTCGGCGGTGACCATCAGCACCGGCAGGGTCTTGAGCTTGGCGTCGGCGCGGATCGCCTTGAGCAGCTCGATGCCGGTCATCACCGGCATGTTCCAGTCGGTGACGACGAAGTCGAACGGCTGACTGTTGAGCAGCGCCAACGCGGCGTGGCCATCCTCGGCCTCGGCGGTGTTGGTGAAGCCCAGATCGCCCAGCAGGTTCTTGACGATGCGCCGCATGGTCGAGAAGTCATCGACGATCAGGATCCGCATGTTCTTGTTCAAAGGGTGTTCCTCTTCATGGTTCGTCGAGGCCGGCATCTGCCGACTCGAAAATCTTCAGCCGGCCGCGCAGGCGCAGCATGGCCTGGCCGTGGATCTGGCAGACGCGCGATTCGCTCACGCCGAGCACCGCGCCGATCTCCTTCAGATTCAGTTCCTGCTCGTAATACAGCGACAGCACCAGCTGCTCGCGTTCGGGCAGCACGGCGATCGCCTTGCCCAGTTCTTCGCCGAATTGGCTACGTTCGAGCACTTGCTGCGGGGTCGGGCCGCCGCTGGCCGGGGTATCCAGCTCGCCCTGGTCCTCGATGCGCGACTCCAGGCTCAGCACCTGGCCGCGCGCGGCGTCCTCGATCAGCCGCAGGTAATCGGGCAGCGGCATTTCCATCGCCTCGGCCACCTCGGTGGCGCTGGCGGCGCGGCCACTGGCCTGCTCCAGCCGGCGGATGGTGGCGGCGGCGTCGCGGGCGCGGCGGTGCACCGAGCGCGGTACCCAGTCGCCGCGGCGGATTTCGTCGATCATCGAGCCGCGGATGCGGATCGAGGCATAGGTTTCGAACGAGGCGCCCTGTTCGGCGTCGTAGCTGCGCGAGGCCTCGATCAGGCCCATCATGCCGGCCTGGATCAGGTCGTCGATCTCGACGCTGGCCGGCAAGCGCGCGGCCAGATGGTGGGCGATGCGCCGCACAAGGTCGGAGTGCCGGGTGATGACGTCGTTGGCGCTGGCGCGCTGCACTTCACGGTAATGGGCGGCGGCGGGCTTCATGTGGCCACTCCGCGTTGCTGCAGGATGCGTTCGAGGAAGAATTCGACGCCGCCGCGCGGCTCGGTGGGCGCCTGCCAGCGCGCGGTGCGGCGGGCGATCTCCTGGATGGCCTGCGCCGCCGGCGACGCCGGGTACAGCTTGACCACCGGTTGCTGGCGCTGCACCGACAGGCGCAGCCAGTCGTCCTGCGGCACGCAGCCGAGGTAGTTCAGCGAGACGTCGGCGAGGAACTTGTCGCAGACCCGCACCAGTTTTTCGTACAGCACGCGGCCTTCGTTGGGGTCGCGCACCATGTTGGCCACCACCTGCATGCGATCGACACCGCGTTCGCGCGAGAGCACCTTGATCAGCGCGTAGGCGTCGGTGATCGAGGCCGGCTCGTCGCAGACCACGACGATGGTGTCCTGCGCGGCCTGGCAGAAGGTCAGCACGCTGTCGGTGATGCCGGCGGCGGTGTCGATGATCATCACGTCGAGGTCGCGTTCCAGCTCGGAGAACACGTTGACCAGCCCGACGTGTTCGGCCGGTTGCAGCTCGGCCATGTGCCGGCGGCCGGACGCGGCCGGCACTACCAGCACGCCACCGGGGCCTTCGATGATGACTTCTTCCAGCGTGCAGCGCCCGGCGACCAGGTCCGCCAGGGTGTGCTTGGGGTGCAGGCCGAGGATGACGTCGATGTTGGCCAGGCCAAGGTCGGCGTCCAGCAGCAGGGTGCGCTTGCCCATGTCGGCCAACGCCACGGCGAGGTTGGCCGAGATGTTGGTTTTGCCCACGCCGCCCTTGCCGCCGGTGACCGCAATAGTGCGCACCGGGCCGGCAGGCTGCAGGCGGGTGGCCGACAGCGGGAAGGCGTTGGTCAATTTTGCGTATTCACGCGACGGCATCAGTCAACTCCGCAGTACTGCATGGCATATCGGCCGCCCGGCGCAAATCTTCAAGCCGAAGCACGAGATTGGCCGCCGAGGCCCGGTGCAGATCTTCCGGTACATCCTGCCCATCCGTCACCCATGTGATTGGCAAATGGTGATCCACGGCAATGGAAAGGGCAGAACCAAAGCGGCCGGTCTCGTCCAGCTTGGTCAGGACCAGCCCCTGCGGGTTGGCGGCACCGAAGCGGCGGACCACTTCGTCCATGTCCTGGAAGCAGGTGTTGGCCGGCAGGACCAACAGAGTACGGATTTGTCCGGCCGCGCGCAGCCATTGCAGCTGGGCGGTGAGCGCACGGTCACGTTGGCCGAGGCCGGCGGTGTCGATCAGTACCAGCTTGTAGTCGGCCAGCCGCTCCAGCAGCTGGTTCAGGTTGGTGCCGCTGTGGGCCTCGTGCACGGCGATGCCCATCTGTCGGCCGAAGCCGTACAGCTGCTCGCGCGCGCCGATGCGCTGGGTGTCGGTGGTGACCAGGGCGACGTCGCGCGGGGCGTGGGTTTCGGCGAAACGCGAGGCCAGCTTGGCGATGGTGGTGGTCTTGCCGGCGCCGGTGGGGCCAACCAGCGCGATGACGCCGCCGGTCTCGATCGGGTCGATGGGGGTGATCGGCAGCTTCTTGGAGATCAGGCCCAGCATCAACGCGCGGGCGCGGGCCGGGTCGGTGTCGGCCGGAATCTGCATCACCACGTCGCGGGCCAGCCCGGTGTCGAAGCCGTATTCGTCCATCAGGTCCAGCGCGTTGGCGCGCACCGGGTTGCCGCGCAGGCGCTCGTCGTTGAGGCGGTGCATCTCGCGCTCGATCAGCTGGCGCATGCCGAGCATTTCGTTGCGCAGCTGCGACAGCTGCTCGTCGTCGCGCGGGACGCCGGCGACCACGCTCAGCGCCGGGGCGGCCGGGGCGGGAGCTGGGGCCGGTGCAACGGCGACCGGCTCGGGCTGTGCGACGACGATGGCAGGAAGGGGGGCTGCCGGGGTTTCCAGCGGCGGATCGAGGTCGAAGCGGGCGCGGTTGATCGGCGCCGGCGCCGGGGCGACGGTTTCCCGTTGCGGTGCGGCCGGTGCAGCTTCGGCCTGGGCCAGGAAGTTGGCGAACACCTGTTCCGGCACCGCCGTTGGTTCCGGCTGCGGCCGGGCGGCCGGTGCGGCGAAGCGGCTGCCGGGGGCCAGTTCCAGGCTGCTTTCCAGCGAACGGCCGCTGGCGCCCACCGCCGAGCGTGCCAGTTCGGCCACCGCCGAGGTGGTGGCGACGATCGGCTCGGCCTCGGCTTCCGGGGCTTTGCGGCGCGTGACCGCGGCGATGATGGCCTCGGCGGCGCTGCGCGGCTTGGGTGTGGCGACCGGGGCCGGGCGTGCAGCTTCCAGCGCACGCTGCACCACATCTTCGTCGTAATGGGCGGCCGCCACGATCTCGACGCCTTCCTCGATGCGCCGGTTGGAGAGGATCACGGCGTCGGGGCCATGTTCCTTGCGGACCAGGTTCATGGCGGTACGCATGTCGGCGGCGACGAAACGTTTGATCTTCATGCTGGCGGCCCGGGAGTCGGTATGGGGATGGGGGTGCAGGGAAGGAGCGGCGGCGGTGGCGGTGGGGTGCATGGCGGTGCGGGCTCCTTACGTGCTGCGTTTTGGCGGTGGCGGTTTTCCGTCGCTGCTCCCGGTTGCCAGACGCTTCAGCTGATCGTGCCGACCAGTTTCAGGCGCTTGTCTTCCGGCACCTCGCTGTAGGCCAGCACCGACAGCGAGGGCACGCTGTGGCGGACCATCCGCGCGAGGGCGGCGCGGACCGGGCCCGGTACCAGCACCACGGCCGGCTCGTTTCGTGCCTCCTGCTTGCCGACGCATTCGGCAAGACTTTGGTGGAGGCGCTCTGCAAGACCGGGTTCCAGTGCTGCACCGTTGCCCTGCGTTGACTCCTGCAAGACGCGTTCCAATTGCGGGTTGAGGGTGAATACCGGCAGTTCCGGCGACATGCCGGCGATCTCCTGCACGATGAAACGGCCCAGTGCGTTGCGCACCGCGGCGGTCAGCACCGCCGGGTCCTGGCTCAGCGGGGCGTTCTCGACCAGCGCCTCGGCGATCTTGCGCAGCTGGCGCACCGGGATGTGCTCGATCAGCAGGTTCTGCAACACGCGGGCGACCACGGAGATCGGCAGCGCCTTCGGGGAGAGGTCCTCGACCAGCTTCGGCGCGCTCTTGGCCAGCGTCGCCAGCAACTGTTGCACTTCCTCGTGGCCGAGCAGTTCCGGGGCGTGCTCGCGGATCAGGTGCGACAGGTGGGTGGCAACCACGGTGGCCGGATCGACCACGGTGTAGCCCAGTGATTCGGCATGCGCGCGCTGGTGCGGCTGGATCCAGGTGGCGTCCAGCCCGAACGCCGGGTCCTTGCCGGGGATGCCCTCCAGCTCGCCCATCGCGCTGCCGGGGTCCAGCGCCAGCTCGCGGTCGGGGTGGATGTCGGCGCTGGCCACCGGCACGCCGTGCACCAGCAGCCGGTAGCCGGTGGCCGGCAGTTCCAGGTTGTCGCGGATATGCACGGGCGGCACGAGGAAGCCGATGTCCTGCGTCAGCTTGCGGCGCACGCCCTTGATGCGGGCCATCAGTTCGCCGCCCTGGGCTTTGTCCACCAGCGGAATCAGTCGGTAGCCCACTTCCAGCCCCAGCGGATCGACCGGGCGCAGCTCGTCCCAGCTCAGTTCGGCGGTCGGCGACGGGGCCGGCGCGCCGAGGGTGGTCAGTTCGCCCGAAGCGGCCGCATCGCCGCCAGCCGGCGGTTTCGCACCGCCGCCTTCCTGTTCGCGCTTCCACAACTTCCACGCGAGGAAGCCGAGGATGGCAGCCAAGGTCAGGAAGGCAAGGTTGGGCATGCCTGGCACCAGCCCGACCAGCCCGATGATGCTGGCGGCGATCGCCAGCGCCCGGTACTGGCCGAATACCTGGCCCATCATCGCCTCGCTCATGTCCTGCGAGCGCGAGGCGCGGGTGACCAGCATTGCCACGGCGCTGGACACCAACAATGCCGGCAGCTGCGCCACCAGGCCGTCGCCGATGGACAGCAAGGTGTAAGTGGCGGCGGCTTCGCCGAACGGCATGCCGTGTTGCAGCACGCCCACGGCCAGGCCGCCGAGCAGGTTGATGAACAGGATCAGGATGCCGGCGATGGCGTCGCCGCGGATGAACTTGCTGGAGCCGTCCATCGCACCGTAGAAGTCGGCTTCCTCGCGCACTTCCTCGCGGCGGACCTTGGCTTCCTCGGCGGTCAGCAGGCCGGCGTTGAGGTCGGCGTCGATCGCCATCTGCTTGCCGGGCATGGCGTCCAGGGTGAAGCGTGCGGTCACTTCCGACACGCGCCCGGCGCCCTTGGTGATGACCACGAAGTTGATGATGGTCAGGATCGCGAACACCACGATGCCGACCGCGTAGTTGCCGCCGATCACGAATTCGCCGAACGAGGCGATGACCTTGCCGGCGGCCTCGTGGCCGTTCTGGCCGTTGAGCAGGATCACACGGGTCGAGGCCACGTTCAGCGCCAGCCGCAGCATGGTGGTGATCAGCAGCACGATCGGGAAGATGGTGAAATCCAGCGGCCGCTTCACATACACCACCGCCAGCAGCACCATCAGCGAAATGGCGATGTTGAAGGTGAACAGGGCGTCCAGCACCGGTGCGGCCAGTGGCACCACCACCATTGCCAGCAGCGCCAGCACGATCAGCGGCGCGCCAAGGCCGTGGCGCAGCAGTTCCAATATTCGGCGGGCGGCATTGGGCATCGGTTGGGCGCTCATCGGCGAGCCCCCTTGCCGTATTCATCCACGTCCAGCGCCGGCATGGCCGGCATCGGCCCGGTGCGCCAATTGCGCAGCTGATAGACGTAGGACAGGACCTGGGCGACGGCCGAATACAGTCTCACGGGGATTTCCTTGCCGAGTTGGCTCTCCCTATACAAGGCGCGTGCCAGCGGCGGCGCCGAGACAATGGCCACGCGGTTGCCGTCGGCCACCTGGCGGATGCGTAGCGCCAATTCATCGGTGCCACGGGCGACCACGGTGGGTGCGTTCATCTTGCCGGCCTCGTACTTCAGCGCCACCGCGTAGTGGGTGGGGTTGACCAGCACCACGTCGGCCGTGGGCACCGCCTCCATCATCCGCCGCTGCGACATCTGCATCTGCATTTGCCGGATGCGGCCCTTGACCTCGGGGCTGCCCTCGTTTTCCTTCATCTCGCGCTTGACCTCTTCGCGGGTCATCTTCAGCTTCCGCAGCCAGTTCCACTTCTGGTACGGCGCGTCGATGGCGGCAAGCACGGCCATTGCCCCGGCTGCGGCCAGCAGCAACCGCAGGGTGAAACCAAAGCCGTCGTGCACCGCGCTTTCCAACGGCAGCCGCAGCAGGCTGCGCAGGCCGGCGATGCCGTTCACGACCACCAGTGCGACGGCACCGCCGACGAACAGGATGCGCAGCACCGATTTGGTCAGCTCGGCCAGTGATTCGGGGCCGTAGATGCGCTTGATCCCGTTCAACGGGTTCATGCGGCCCAGGTTGGGCATCAGCGCCTTGTTGGAGAAGTGCAGCCCGCCCATCAGTGTCGGCGCGACGAAGCCGGCGGCCAGGCAGATCAGGATCAAGGGGCTGAAGGCGAGCATCAGCTTCAGCAGGGTCCAGCCGACATGGCCGAACAAGGCATCCGGGGCGTGCAGCAGCCCCGGGTCGGGGGCCAGTGCGGCCTTCATCCAGCGCCGTGCGGCGCCACCCATGTAGCCGGACAACCCATACAGCGCCAGCACCGCGGCGACGAACACGGTGGCCGTGGACAGTTCGCGCGATTGCGGGCGATTGCCTTTTTCCTCGGCCTCGCGCAGCCGTTTGGCTGTTGGCTGTTCGGTTTTTTCGGTGCCGTCTTCGTTCTCGGCCATGAGGTGCAGCGCAAGGGGGATTCGATGGCTTGCGTGCAAGAACCGTTCCGCAGGGTGCGGGTTTGCCCCACGCAGGTTTCACGGGGCGGGAGCAGGCCCCAGGTCAGGGGCGCCGGAGCGGCGTTACATCGTTACTTGCCGCATGCTGTCGAACGCGGTGTCGAACAGCCGCTGCACCGGCCCGGCCATTTCGCCGGACAGCAGGGCCAGCAGGGTCAGGGCCAGCAGCAGCGACACCGGCAGGCCCAGCTGCATCGGGTTCAGCGCCGGCGCGGCCTTGGACAGCACGCCGAAGGCCAGGTTGATCGCCAGCAGTGCTACGACCAGCGGCAAGGCCAGCGACAGCGCGCCGCGGAATACTTGCAGCAGCAGCGTCGGTGCCAACGCCGCCAGTGCGTGCGGGTCGGGCAGGGCGGTACCTATCGGCAAGGCCTTGTAGCTGTCGGCCAGCAGCGAAATCAGTGCCAGATGGCCGTTGCCGGCGAAGAACATCAGCCCGAACAGCAGGTAGAACCATTGCCCGATCACGCCGGAGCTGCCGCCGCGCAGCGGGTCGCTCATCTGTGCGAAGGCAAGGCCGCTGCCCTGCGCGATCAGTTCGCCGGCCATCGCCCCGGCCTCGAAGATCAGCCGCAGCAGGAAACCGATGACCACGCCGACCGCCACTTCGCGGGCGATGGTGAGAATGGCGGCTGCATCGAAGCCGTTCCAGACCGGCACCGGCGGCAGGATCGGCGCCAGCGCCATCGACAGCACCAGCGCCAGCATCCCCCGCACCCGCGCCGGCACCGCGCGGCTGCCGACCATCGGCATGGCCATTAGCATCGCGCCGATGCGCAGCATCGCCCACAGCAGGGTGCCGATGATGGCGAAGGCCTGCTGGCCGTCGATGACCACGCGGGTGACGGAGTCCACGGCGGTCCTAGGTGCTGGCCGGGGAAAGGGAGGGCATCGGCCTGCCTGCCTAGCCGATCAAGTGCGGTATGCGCTGGAACAGCAGCGTGGTGAATTCCACCAGGTGCCCGAGCAGCAGGCTGCCCAGTGCGAACAGGGCAGCGGTCAACGCCGCCGCCTTGGCGACGAAGGCGATGGTGGGCTCGTTGAGCTGGGTGGCGGCCTGTACCACGCCGACCACCACGCCGGTCACCAGCACGGCCAGCAGCAAGGGGCCGGCGATCCACAGGGTGGTGACCAGGCCACCGCGCAATTCGGTCAGGGCGAGTTCGGGGGACATACGGCTAAACCGCGTTGAAACTGGCCGCCAGCGTGCCAACCACCAGCACCCAGCCATCGACCAATACGAACAGCAGGATCTTGAACGGGGCCGAGATCAGCATCGGCGAGAGCATCATCATGCCCATCGACATCAGCACGCTGGCCACCACCAGGTCGATGATCACGAACGGGATGAAGATCAAAAAGCCGATCTCGAAGGCGGTCTTCAGTTCGCTGGTGACGAAGGAGGCCACCAGCACCGGGAACGGGATCGCGTCCGGGCTGGCATAGGGGCCGTGGCCGGCCAACCCGGCGAAGGTCAGAAGGTCGGTCTCGCGCACCTGCGCCAACATGAACGCGCGCAGCGGCTGGGTGCTCAGCGTCCACGCGGTCTGGAAATCGATTTCGCCATTGAGATAGGGCGACATGCCGGTGGACCACGCCTTGTCCCACACCGGCATCATCACCATCGCGGTCAGGAACAGCGCCAGCCCCAGCAATACTTGGTTGGAGGGCGTCTGCCCGGTGCCCAGCGCCTGTCGCAGCAGGCCCAGCACGATGATGATGCGGGTGAAGGCGGTCAGCATCAGCAGCATCGACGGCAGCAGGGTAATCGCCGTCATCAGCAGCAGCGTCTGCAACGGCAGGCTGACCGGCTGGCCGCCGATGCGGCCGACGTTCACGTCAGGCAGTTCGGGCAGTTGCGGCACGCCGGGGGCGGCCAGCGCCAGCGCCGGCATGGCAAGCAGGAGCAGCAGGAGCAGTTGCAGGCAGGTGGGGCGGTTCAGGCGGTGGCCCGGCATGGTCAGGAATCCTTGCGCAGCTTCTGCGCCAGCACCTGCGCGAAATTCGGCAGTTGCTTGAGGTTGGGCGGGGGCGTGGCGGGCAGCGGCTCGGGCAACACGTGCAAGGTGTTGATGCTGCCGGCGGTGACGCCCAGCAGCAGTTGTTGGTTGTTGACCTCGACCACTACCAGCCGTTCGCGCGCGCCGATGTTGAGGCTGGCGACCAGCTTCATGCCTTCGGCCGGGCGGAAGCCACTGCCGGGCAGGCGCTTGAGCAGCCAGCCGAGGCCGACGATCAAAGCCAGCACCAGCAGCAGCGCGAACACCGCGCCGAACAGGCTCGGCGTGGCCGGCGCATGCTGGCCGACCGGCATCGCGGCCTTGGCCAAGGGTGCGGCGGCAGCGGCAAGCATGCCGGTCAACGCAGTCTCCGGATGCGCTCGCTGGGGCTGACCACGTCGGTCAGGCGCACACCGAAGCGGTCGTTGATGACCACGACCTCACCATGTGCGATCAGCGTGCCATTGACGAATACGTCCAGTGATTCGCCGGCGCCGCGCTCCAGTTCCACCACCGAGCCCTGGTTGAGCTGCAACAGGTTGCGGATCGGCACGCGCGCGCGGCCCACTTCCAGCGACAGCGTCACCGGCACATCGAGGATCACGTCCAGGTCGAGGTCGGAATGGTGTTCGCCATCGGCTTGCAGGTTGGCGAACTGCGCGGGGGTGGCGGCCGGCGCGTCGTTGGGGTCGTTTTCAATCATTGCTGTCTTCCTGAATCAGGGGCGTGCGCGGGCGCCCGCCCGGCGGCTGGGCGGCGAGGATCTTGATGGCATTGTGGTCGTTGGCGATGCCGAATTCGCCGGTGAACACCGGCAGGCCCTCCACGCACAGGGGCACTTCCTTGAGCATGTCGATGGGCAGGATGTCACCGACCTTCAGTTTGGTCAGCTCGCGCAGGCTCATGCGGCGGCGCGCAATCACGCTGGACAGCTCCACCTCGGCACCATTGAGCTGCTCGCGCAGGGTGATGCCCCAGCTTTCGTCGCGGTCGTTGCGGTCGCTCTGGATGCCGGCGTCGAGCACGTCGCGGATCGGCTCCAGCATCGAATAGGGCAGGGTGATGTGGATGTCGCCGCCGCCGCCTTCCAGTTCGACGTGGAAGCGGCACACCACCACGTATTCGCGCGGGGTGACGATGTTGGCAAAGTGCGGGTTGATCTCGGAGTTGATGTACTCGAACTCCACGTTCATCACCGGTGCCCATGCTTCGGTCAGGTCGGCGAAGGCCTGCTTGAGCATCAGCTGGATCACCCGCATTTCGGTGGCGGTGAACTCACGGCCTTCGATACGGGTGGGGTAGCGGCCATCGCCGCCGAAGAAGTTGTCCACCACCGCGAACACCAGCGTCGGCTCGAACACGATCAGGCCGGTGCCGCGTAGCGGCTTGAAGCGGATCAGGTTCAGGTTGGTGGGTACGTACAGCGAGTGCAGGTAGTCGCCGAACTTGATCAACTCGATGCCGCGCACCGACAGCTCCGATGAACGCCGGATCAGGTTGAACAGGCCAATGCGCCACAAGCGTGCGAAACGCTCGTTGACCATCTCCAGCGTCGGCATGCGCCCGCGGATGATGCGGTCCTGGCTGGCGAAGTCGTAGTTGCGCGCCTCGCCCGGCGGGGGCGGTGGCTCGGCGGTGTCCACCGAGCCGGAATCCACGCCGTGCAACAGCGCGTCGATTTCGTCCTGTGAGAGCAGGTCGTTGATCATCGCCAGTGCCTTACTGGGTGACGAAACTGGTGAACAGCAGGTCTTCGGCTACCTTCTTGCCGGTTTCGGCTTCCATCACTTTCTGCACCTCGGCCAGCGCCGCTGCTTGCAGGCGTTCCTTGCCGGCGCGGTCGGCAATTTGCGCTGGCTCGACTTGCGAGAACAACATCAGCAAGCGCGCGCGGATGGCCGGTGCGTGGGTTTGCAATGCCGCCAGCGCTTGCGGGTCACGGGTCATCAGCTGCACTTCCACCTGCAGGTAGCGCGGGCCATCGATCGGGCCGTTCAGGTTGACCACGAAGGCCGGGTCCAACGCAAAGTACTGCGCCGGTGCTGGTGGCGTGGCCGTTTTCTCCGGCGTGGCGGCAGGGGCCTTGTCGGCGGCCTGATGCTGGGTGAAATACCACACGCCGCCGCCAGCGGCGCCAGCGGCGACCACGGCGATCAGGCCCACCATCAGCATCGACCGCTTCGGCTTGGCAGCGCCGTCCTTGTCCTTGTCTTTTTCCTTGGCGGTGTCGTTCTTGCGGTTCTTGTCGGCGGCTGCGGCCACGGCATGCTCCATGAAGTTCGTCGTGAAAGGATGCAATACACGTGCCCGAGTCGCCAGCGTTGCGTTGTGCCGGGAATTTGACGTGCGTGGAAAGTGTTGGTGGGCCAAGACCCATCCAGTGCATTACCTGCGACCAGCAAGGGGCATTGGCCCGCCGTTCACATCCGGCTTGATGCCTTGTTACCCCCCGGAATGCAGGGGGAGTATCGACTCACTCGCTGCTTCGGAAGTTGAAATTCCCGGGCCGGTGCCGGGCGTTGCCCGGTAGGGAGACGTAATGCCGGGGGCCAAGGCCCGCCTTATGCGTAGGTGTCGAGCAGGCCGCGCAGGCGCAGGGTGTGCGGGGTGTGCGTTTCCGCAGTCGTGGCACCGGGCTCGGCATCGCCGCCATTGCCGCTATTGCCGCCGGCTTGGGCGTTGCCGTCGTTGGTGCGCGGGTCCGAATGCTGGCTGACGTCGGCGTGGGTTAGCTCCAGGCCTTGTTCGCCGAGCATTTCGCGCAGTTTCGGCAGGCTGTTTTCCAGTGCCTGGCGGACGTCGGCATGGGCGCTGGTGAAGCTGGCATGCACGCGGTCGCCGTCCAGTTGCAGGCGAACTTCCACCGGGCCCATGTCGTTCGGGGTCACGCGGATGTGGGCATGGCCGATTTTCTGGTCGGCCAACCAGCCGATGCGCGCACCAATGGCCTCGTCGAAATCCGGGGCGTTGGTGGCCACGGGCGCGGCCAATGCGCCGGTGAATGGCGTCGGCTCGACGCGCACTGCCGGTGCCGCCACCCCTTGCAACAGATGGATGAAGGACGGCGGCGGCGCGGTGGCATCACCATCGTCGGTGGTGTTGATGGGTGTGCCGGTGGGCAGACTTGCCACCGTTTCGATGGTGGGCGCGGCTTCCTCGCTGGCGGGCATGGCTTCGCTGACGGGCGTGGCTGGCATTGTGATGCCGTTTGCCAATGCGCTGGGCAGCGATGGGGCAGGTGTGGTTGCCGGGGCAGGGACCGGAACCGGAGCCGGAGCCGGAACCGGAGCCATGCTTTCGGCCGGCTGCGCCGGGGTTTGCATGGGGAGCGGGGCCTGCATCGGCAAGCTGGCCGCAAGTTGGGTGCTTGCCTCGGGAGCCGCTGCTGGCGTTGCCGCTTGGGCAATCATCGACAAGCCCAGCGGTGGCCAGGGGGCATCGATGATGCTGCTGTCATCGTCGCTGCCTGTGTTGGCGGTGTCGCTGCTGCTCTGAATGGCGGTTTCAGTGGACTTGCCGACGGTTTCTTCACTCGCGGCGGCCTCGTCGGCAGTACCTGATGCGCGCTGGGGGGGAGCAGGGCGTGATTTGTCCGTGATGCCCTTGTCGTTGGCTTGGGATGGCACGCGGTTGTTGTCGTCAAGCAATTGCTTGAACGCATCGCCACCTGACTTGCTGCCGTCGTTGCTGGAGGCCAGCGTGGCGGAAGTGCCGGGTGCGGACGTCGGGGCGAGCGGGAAGGACAGGGCGTTCATCATTGTTCTCCCTCTCGGGCGGCTTGTTGTGCCAAGCGCACGCGACGCGCGCCGATGTCGTCCATCTCGCGCTGGTCGCGGCGGTCCTCGACCTTCTGTTCCTGCGCACGGTAGCTGGCGGCGAGCTGCTCCAGCACCTGCTTGTCGCGGCTGGCCAGCAGCAGGCGAGCGCGCTCGGCATCGACGCGCTCGCGGTTGCGGTCCACGGTCTGGCTCTGCTGCTGCACGGCGCTGTCGAGGCGGTCGAGAAAGGCGCGGCGGTTCATCAGCTGCGACGGGCTGGTCGCGGCCATCTGCGCGTTGGCGTATTCGTCGGCGTAGCGGCGCAGTTCTTCCAGCCGCGACTGGTGCATGTCCAGCGATTGCTGGCGCTCGGCCAGGGCGCGGGCGACTTCGTCTTCGTGGTCCTGCGCGCGGCGCAGCAACGGGTCAAGGCGGCGGGATTGCTTCATGGGACGTTCTCGCTTTCGACCAGTTGTTTCAGGGCGGCGAGGCTATGGGGCAAATCGGCGGCATGGCTGACGTCCTGGCCGAGGAAGTCGAGAATTTCCGGCCAGCGGTCCAACGCTTCGTCGGTGGCCGGATCGTTGCCGCGCTGGTAGGCGCCGATGGCGATCAGGTCGCGGTTGGAAGAGTACGCCGCCACCAGCCGCTTGAGCTTGCGGATGCGCGCGCGCCAGGCGTCGTCGGCGATGTCCTGGACCACACGACTGACCGAGGATTCGACGTCGATGGCCGGGTACAGGCCGGAGTCGGCCACCCGGCGCGAGAGCAGGATGTGGCCGTCGAGGATGGCGCGGGCGGCGTCGGCGATGGGGTCCTGCGGGTCGTCGCCCTCGGTGAGCACGGTGTAGAACGCGGTGATCGAACCGCGCCCCTTGGCACCATTGCCGGCGCGTTCAACCAGCGCCGGCAATTTGGCGAACACGCTGGGCGGGTAGCCGCGGGTGGTCGGCGGCTCGCCCACCGACAGGCCGATCTCGCGCTGGGCCTGGGCGAAGCGGGTCAGCGAATCCATCAGCAGCAGCACGTTCAGGCCCTGGTCGCGGAACCATTCGGCGATGGCTGTTGCGCGGTAGGCGCCGTGCAGGCGCGCCAGTGGTGGGCGGTCGGCCGGGGCGGCGACGACCACGGCGCGGCGCAGGCCTTCTTCGCCAAGGGTGGTTTCGACGAAATCGCGCACTTCGCGGCCACGTTCGCCGATCAGGCCGACGACGATCACGTCGGCCGAGGTGAAGCGGGTCATCATGCCCAGCAGCGTCGATTTGCCGACGCCGGAGCCGGCGAACAGGCCCACGCGCTGGCCACGGCCGATGGGCAGCAGGGCATTGATGGCGCGCACGCCCACGTCCAGTGGCTGGGTGATGGGTTCACGCGCCAGCGGGTTGATCGCCACGCCGGCCATGCTGGCGTTGCCTTCGGCGCGGATCGGGCCCTTGCCGTCCAGTGGCACGCCGTCGCTGTCGATGACGCGGCCGAGCAGGCCTTCGCCGACCTCCGCGCCGCCGTGCCGGAACGAGGGCACCACGCGGGCATTGGGCAGCAGGCCGTACAGTTCGGCGCTGGGCATCAGGTAGGTGCGGTCGCTGGCGAAGCCGACCACTTCGGCATCCACC
This sequence comes from Stenotrophomonas sp., assembly GCA_034675465.1. Taxonomy (GTDB): domain Bacteria; phylum Pseudomonadota; class Gammaproteobacteria; order Xanthomonadales; family Xanthomonadaceae; genus Stenotrophomonas. The sequence continues at coordinate 23,901 of JAUCDH010000028.1, forward strand.
CAGCCATCGGCTACTTCCACCTTGCAGGTGGCGCCCATCGGCGCTTCGCAGCCGACCGCTTCGAGGGTCAGCCCGACGGCGCGGCGCAGCACGCCTTCGCGGATCAGGCCGCGGCCGTAGCCGGGCTCCAGTGCGATGGCGTCCAGCCGTGCGGCCAGCCGCAGGTTGCGGGCGGCGGCCCATTCGTCGGGGGCAGGCATGGCGGTATTCATCAGGCGGCCCCAGCCTTGCGCATCACCGCCGACAGGGCGGCGCGCAGGCGCGCGTCGAGGGTGCCGTCGATGCGTACGCTTTCGGCGTGCACGCGCAGGTCGCCGCGGCTCAGGCCCGGGTCCGGGCTCAGTCGCTGGCCGGGCGCGAGCGACAGCAGCGGGGCGAGGGTGGCAATGTCGTCCGGGTGCAGGCGCACTTCGACGTCGCGGTTGCTGCCGCTGACGGTATCCAGGGCTTCGTTGACCAGATCGCGCAGCAGCGCCGGTTCGGCCTCGTAGGCGCGGCCGACCAGGTGGCCGGCGATGCGCACTGCCAGTTCGCCCAGCGCGGTGACCACTTCGCCTTCCAGCTTGACCAGCGGGCGGCCGAAGTTGTCGAGGATGCCCTCGATCTGCGCGGTGAGCCGGCGCACTTCCGATTGGCCCTGCGCGTAACCGTCGGCGCGACCCTGCTCGAAGCCTTCCTGCCGCGCGGCTTCGCGGATCGCCTGGATTTCCTCCGGCGTCGGCAGTTGCAGCGGCGGGGGCGGCGGCTCGGCGGTGATGGTCTCGATGATGAGGGCGTCCAGCGGCGATGGCTCGACGATGGCGTCGAGGGCCGGCGGCGCCCAGCGGACGACGTTGTCGCGGGTCACAGCATCGCCTCCGCGCTGCCGCCGATGCTGACCGTGCCTTCATCGGCCATGCGCTTGACGATGGCGAGGATCTCGCGCTGCGCGGCCTCCACGTCGGACAGGCGCACCGGGCCGCGTGCTTCCATGTCTTCGAGCAGGATCTCGGCCGCGCGCTGGGACATGTTGCGGGTGATCTTGTCGCGCACCTTGATGTCGGCGCCGCGCAGTGCCAGGCCGAGGCGCTCGCCGCTGACCTCGCGCAGCACCAACTGCATCTCGCGGTCGTCCAGGTCCACCAGGTCGTCGAACACGAACATCAGGTCCTGGATGCGGCCGCCCAGCGGCGCGTCGATCTGGGCGATGGCGCCGAGGATGGCCTGGTCCTGGCCGCTGTCCATGAAGTTGAGGATGCTGGCCGCGCACTGCACGCCGCCGATGCTGGACGACTTCAGGTTCTGGTTGCCGGCGAACTGGCGCTCCATGATCTCGTTCAGCTCGTTCAGCGCGTTGGGCGGGATGCCGTCGAGCGTGGCGATGCGCAGCAGCACGTCCACGCGGGTGCGCTCGGGCAGCAGCTTCAGCGATTCGGCGGCCTGGTCCGGCTCCAGGTGCGACATGACGATGGCGATGATCTGCGGGTGCTCGTTGCGCACCAGGTCGGCGACCGAGCGCGGGTCCATCCACTTCAGCGTGTCCAGCCCGGTGGTGTTGCGGCCGAGCAGGATGCGGTCGATCAGGCTGTTGGCCTTCTCGCTGCCCAGCGCCTGCACCAGCATGTTGCGGATGTAGTCGTCCGAACCGACGCTCAGCGAGGTCTTGCTGCCCAGCTCGGCGCCGAAGTCGTCCATCACCTGCTGTACCTGCTCGCGGCTGACGTCGCTGAGGGTGGCCATGGCGATGCCGATCTTCTGCACCTCCTTGGGCTCCATGTGGCGCAGCACCTCGGCGGCGTCGGCCTCGCCCAGCGACAGCAGCAGCACCGCGGCGCGTTGCACGCCCGTCATCGGATTGACGGTGTTGTCAATCATTGGCCACCCATCCCCTCACCACCTGCGCCACGCGCTTGGAGTCGGTCTTGACCGCCTCGCGCGCCATGCGCACGCGCTCTTCGTAGGCGTCCAGCGGCAGCGCCAGCGGCGCGGCGGCGCCCAGTTGCAACTGGTCTTCGCCCAGCACCGGCAGGCCGTCCTCGTCCTCGACCACCTGCACGTTGGCATGCAATGGGTCTTCGCCGATCGCCGGGTCGTTGCGGCCCTTGGCCGGGCCGGCGATCTGGCGCAGGGCGGGGCGCAACACGCCGAACAGCAGCGCCAGCACCACCACCGCGCCGAGCACCAGGCGCAGGGCGTCGCGTATCTGCGGGTTCTCCCACCACTGCTGCCACCACACCGGCTCCTCGACCGGGGTGATTTCGCGCACGAACGGGGCGTTCATCACCGACACGGTGTCGCCACGCTCGGCGTCGAAGCCCACCGCCTGCTTGACCAGCGCTTCCACGCGGGTCAATTCGGCCGCACTCAGCGGCTGGTCGGCGAGCTTGCCATTGGCACCGGGGCGAGGCACGTGATCGACCAGCACCGCCACCGACACGCGTTTGACGCGACCGGCCGGCTGGCGGGTGTGTTGCAGGGTGCGGTCCAGCTCGTAGTTGCGAGTGGCGTTCTTGCTGGTTTCGGTGGGCGTGGCGGCGGTGGCCGGGGCTGCGCCGGGGCCGGGCGGGGTGTTGCTGGCCGCGCCGGGCACGCCCTGCGGCCCCTGCGTGATGCTGGTGTTCTCGCTGACCTGCTCGCTGCGTACCTTCTGTGGCTCGCCGTTGTACAGCTCGCGCGCCTCCTCGGTGATCGAGAAATCCATATCGACGCTGACTTCCGGGTTGACCCGGCCTTGCCCGGTCATCGGTTCCAGCAGCTCGCGGATGCGCTGGTTGTAGGAGGTTTCAAGGCGTCGCACTTGGTCGAACTGGGCGGCGTTGAGTGCCGCGTCGCTGTTGGGGTCGGCAATGGTCAGCATGCGCCCGCTTTGATCGACCACGGTGACGCGCTCGGGGGCCAGGTCAGGGATGCTGGAGGCGACCATGTGCACGACCGCATCAACCTGGTTGCGTTCCAGCTGCTGGCCGCCGCGCAGTTCCAGCACCACCGAGGCGCTGGCGGCGTCGCGCTGGCGGGTGAAGGCGCTGGGCTTGGGGATGGCCAGATGCACGCGGGCGTCGCGCACCGGGCGCAGCGTGGTGATGGTGCGCACCAATTCGGTTTCCAGCGCGTGCTGGTAGCGCGCATTCTCGACGAACTGGCTGACGCCGAAGCCGGGGTCGCGCTCCATCAGCTCGAAGCCGAGCCGGCCGCTGTCGGTCAGGCCGGAGCCGGCCAGCTTCAGGCGGGCGTCGTGGATGTTCTTTTCCGGCACGCTGATGGCACCGGTGGCTGCGTCCATTTCGAACGGGATCTGCGCCGCGCGCAGCAGGTCGGTGGCTTCGGCGGTGGCCTTCTGGTCCAGCCCGGTGTAGAGCGGCACCATCGCCGGTTTCTGCGCCCAGAAGAACACGAACAGGCCGGCGGCCACGGCAATGGTGATCATCGCCATCAGCCCGAGCCGACGGGTGATCTGCAGGCTCTGCAACCGGTCGAACCAGGCGCCGGCCTTTTCCGAGTTGAAGGTTTCGCTGGACAGCGCGAGGGGCATGGCGGGCTATTCCTTACAGCGGCATGTTCATCACGTCCTGGTAAGCCTGGACGAGACGGTTGCGGACTTCGACGGTGGCGCGGAACGCCAGTTGTGATTGTTGCGAGGCGACCATCACCCGTGCCAGGTCGGCATTGGGGTCGCCGCGCTCGAACGCGGCGGCCAGCGTGCTGGAGGTCTGCTGGGCCTGGTTGACCCCGGCCAGCGCGCCCTGCAGGGTCTGGCTGAAGCTGGGCGCGGCGGTGGGCTGGGTACCGCCCAATCCGCCCAGCCCGCCGATGGCGTTGCCGCGCGCCACATCACCGGTCGGCGCGGCCTGCGCCACCTGCGACTGGTAGCTGCGGATCTGGGACAGGATCGAGTTGACGGAGTGGGACATCGCCGGATTTCCAGGGCAGGAGGTTGCCTGCCTGTTCATCTGCAAGACCCATGCCGGAACCGCGGTGCCGGGCAGATGAGCAGTGGCGCCACCTTACTCCTGATTTCCTGCCGCGGCGTGACGGTTTTCCGGCGCACCCAAGGCAGAACCTGCAGGGGCGGGGCTTGCCCCGCATGGAGTTTTCCCGGCTGTTCTGCCGGGACAGATAGGTAACACCTGTCGGGAGACATGGGTAAAGGGAGGGATCAATGGCTGTGGCGGGGTCACGGCAACCACGCCGCCCGCCATTCCTCCAAGCCCGCGTCGGCCAGCATCCAGTCGCGCTGAACCACGGTACGCAGCGCATCGCCTGCCACGGCGCGGGCGTCGGCGTCGGCCAGGTGGTCGCGGATGGCCCCCACCCAGTCGCGGTGGCGGTTGCGCACGCGGGTTGCCGGCAGGTCGTCGCCACGGTAGGGGCCGACGTCACTGCATACCACCGGCACCGCGCAGGCGCCGTATTCGAGCAGGCGCAGGTTGCTCTTGCACTCGTTGAAGCGGTTCTGCTCCAGCGGCGCGATGGCCAAGTCCAGATTCAGCCGCGCCAGCGTATGGGGGTAGGCGGTGATGTCCACGCCGGGATGGAACTCGGCCACATGCGGGCGCAGGCGTTCCGGGCACAGGCCGAAGAACACCCAATCCACTTCGCCCGCCAATTCGGCCACTACATCGGCAATCAATTCCAAATCACCGGTATGGCCAACGCCGCCGGCCCAGCCCACGCGCGGTTTTGCCCCGGTATTGCGGCGCGGTGCCGGCAGGCCGCCCCACCATGCAGGCGGCAGCCGGTTGCGGGCGATGCGGATGTCCGGGTGCATGCCGGTGAAGGCTTCGGCCAGCGCCGGCGTGGAAACCACAAAACGATCGACCAGCGCAAACGCGCGACGCAGGCCGCGCAGGATGTCGCTGGGCATGTGCTCGCGGTGGGCGCTCTTGGCCGGCAGGTTGGGCAGGTAGTCGTCCAGCTCGAACACTTTGAGTGCGCGTGAGTAACGCGGCATGCGCCGCATGCGTTCCAGTTCCTCGTCGGTGACCCGGCGTTGCAGCAGCACCACGTCCGGATCGATACGCGCCTGTTCGACGGTATCGAGCAGGGTGGCGTAGAGCGCGCCCTCGGCATTGCCGGCGGCCTTGAGCGCCTCGAACGGCTGGATCACGCGGTAATGGCCGCTGCCCCACGGGTCTGCGGGGTGCGCCAACACACGCGGAATAGGCCGCCACGGCAGCGGCTGCCACGAGAAATCCGACTCGCCCAAACGGAAGCCACCGGCCACGTCCAAACGCAAGCTGGGGTTGTAAGCCGGGTCGTGGGCGAGGGCGGGGAGCCAGCGCTCCAGCAGCGCGTCGTTTGCCGCTTCCGGCAGGGGAGTGGCTTCGACCGAATGCAGCAGCAAGGCGTGCGGCGTCCAGACCGTGAGATAGCCGCGCTGGCGTGCGCGCAGGCACAGATCCACGTCGGCACCTTCATCGGCGAACGTGGCGTGGTCGAAGCCGTCCAATTCCATGAACAGCGTCTTGTCGATCAGCAGGCAGCTATCGGCCACTGCCGAGTAGCCCTGTGCCACCAGCAAGCGGCTCATGTAGCCGGGCGCATCCATCGCCGAACCGGCGAAGGCGCGGCCGCCGCTGCCGGTGAGGCCGGGCACGAGGCCGGCATGGGTGATCTTGCCGTCGGCGGAAATGGTCTTGGCGCCGACGATGCCCACTTCCGGGCGCAGGCCGTGGTTGAGCAGTTCGTCCAGCCACTGCGGCTGCAGCGCCGCCACTTCCGGGCGCAGGAACAGCAAGTAATCGCCAGCGGCCTGCGTGGCGGCCACATTGCAGGCGGCGGCATGCGCCAGCGGCGGGTCGAAAGCGAAGGCGCGCACGCGGCCGGCAGCCAGCGTTTCCACCTGCTGTATCCATTGGCCGACTTCGGCGGCGGCGCCGTTGTCGATCAGCAACAGTTCGTAATTCGGGTAACGGGTCTTTTCCAGCAGCGAGACCACGCAGCGTTCCAACGACGCCAGCGCGGTGCCGGCCGAGACGATGACCACCAACGAAACCGGCGGTTGCCGGGCGTGGTTGTAGTGGATGCGGTACAGGCCGCTGCCGATGCCCTCGACCGCGGCATTGGTGTAGCCACGCGCGTGCAGGTGGCGGGTGATGGCGCGCTGCTGGGCCTGCGCATCGAAACGTGGCGGCGCGCAGGTCAGCAATGGCTCGGGCAGGTGGGCGATGCCGTCGAAACCGCCTTGTTGCACCAGCCGCAGGATCAAATCCAACTCCGCCGCGCTGCCGGCTTCCGGGTCGAAGCCGCCGGCTTCGAGCAGCGCCTCGCGACGGAATACCCAATGCCCGGCCAGCATCGCCGGGTTACCGAGTAATTGGTCGATGTCGAAGTCTGAGCGCATCACCGGGGCTAGTGCGCCGGTGTCGTCGCGGTACCACGCGTCGCAGTAGATCGCGCATTGGTTAGAAGATGCTTGGGCCATTTCCAGCATCAATTTGGGCAAGCCGCCAAGGCCAAATTCGCTTCCGGCCTCAACGACTACCAGCCAATCCACGTGCCAATCGGCAATGGCCGCATGGAAAGAAGAAGCCACTTCGGTTGGCATGAATCGGTCAGCAGGTGACGGTGCCGCCAGCCCGATAACCCGGCAATGGAGTCGTGATTCAACTTCCCCAGGGAAAGGCAAGCGAACCAATGTTCGCTCCAAATCGCGCTGGTGAGCGCCGTTTGCTGGAATAACCAATATCCCTAGTGTGGGAGCTGATTTCAATTGAGCCAAATGAAGCTCATAAAGTTTAGATTGAGCTAGGCGCAGAGAGCGTTGTGCCTGCCATTCATGCATTTGCCACCGACTTTCAGCCAGCGCGAATGTTTGCTCAAGCCGTTCGCGCAGATTGAAACGTACCGTAGAGCTGGAATCATCCAGCGGCGTGACTGTCACGGTGTCAGCGGTGTCGCCTTCTGAGTTTGCGTACCAACCAAGGCTGCGAATGCATTGGCGGAAATCGACATGCCCTTGCTCGCCTATGCCGGGACGATTCCTGCCAATCTGGCTGAACTGTTGCGGCGAAACGCGGAAGTTGGTCAGCGGGGCCGCCAGCATGATCAGGTTACCCCGGCGCAGCAGCTTGGCGTACAGGGCAAGATCGCCAACCCAGTGGATGACCTTGCCATCCAGCGACATCAGTTCATCGCCGATTTCCAGCAAATCTTCGCGCCGGCACAGCACGCAGCTGGGTTCGCCGATGAAGTTGATGGTGTGATCGGCTAGGAAAGACACCAGCTCGGAGCCATCGACGACCACATTGCCATCGAAGGGAAAAACAGTGGCGCCGAGGTTGGGTAACCAACGGCCGAGTGGCCCGATACGCCGGCGACGCGATGAGGCCAGCGTGACGGCAGGGTGGGACTCCATCGCAGTGACCAGTGCCGTGATGCATTCCGGCTCCAGTGTGTCGTCGTCATGCAGGAACTTGATGTAGGTTCCTTGTGCGAGGCGGATGCAGCTCAACGTATTGCCCAGTTCACCAGCGCACCCGGGATTGCGTGAGTAGTGGAGCGGGATGGTGGTTATGGATTGCTGATCGGCCACTATCGCCTTGATGACGTCGCCGGGGCTGTCATCGCATACCACTACTTCCAGAGCTTCCCACGTCTGCGCCAAGGCGCTTTCCAACGCCTGTGCGAAATAGGACGGTTTGTATGCAGGAATGATGATGCTGACGAGTGGTGACATGGTGTTCATGAAATTCCGGCGTCGAATGGCGTGATGCCTGTTCTACGCATGTACTGGCCGATTTCCGCCACGCTGCGTTGCGCACTGGCGCATTTCCCATCAACCGAGATTCATGTGCCTGGATAATGCCTGCCAGTCCATGAGGCTTTGATCCACCGCTTGTTCGTCCAGCAAAATTTTCAATCGAGTGAGGTCGTGGGAGAACAGTCTGCGCAATTGTTGCCATTCAGCGCCGTGGAAGTCTGGTTCGTCCTCTTCGCAATCCAGCCCTTTGCTAGAAAATTGATGCGGTACCGGTGGATATTCCCCGGCAGTGCCAATCAGACGCTCCACGAATCTGGCCCTGTGCGATGGTTCGTTCAGCATGGGCAAGGACAAGAGCACAACGTCCTGGGGCTGGTATTTTTTCAGCAATATCTTGATGCCGCGGAAACAAAAGCTCGACCCCAGGCATGACAGGAATGGGTATTCCTGATTGGACATGAAGAAAGCCATTTCGTATTCGATGCGGGTGGCGAATGTCCCCGTAGCAATGCGTCTGCTTTCGGCATCGAAATGCTTTTCGACCATGTGGGCCACTTTGCGGCGGTAGTGCTGGAGGAAAAACTCTTTCAGCATGGAATGGCCGAAGTGAGCCTCGTGGGCGGCATGCACGTTCTGACCAGGAAGGTGGAAGTCCTGCCACAGCTTGCCTGCCGCCTCATTTTGAAGCGCCGATATCCGGTACATTTTGTATTCGCTCCATGCACGCTCCAGCGGGTTGCGCAAACAGACTGCGATGCGAGTCCTGTGTTCTGGCAGCTTGGCCAGGGCCCCGGGGTTGCGGATGTAGCCTACACTGGCGTCCAGCAGTGGTTTGGTGCCGGGCGGTGGCAGGTGCCGGTGTCCAACTTCCGCGTACGTGTAGGGTTCTTTGTTGCCAGCGACCGCGTAGTCGGCAAGGCCTTGCATGACCATCCAATTGGCCAGGGCGGTACTGCCCGACTTGGCCATGCCGACGATGAATAAATAGTTGGGCTTCATGCAAAAGGATTGAAGTTGGTGGCGCAAAAAGGAGCGCGGTGATTTGCCAGCCGATGCATGGGGTCATGCATAGATGATGCGTGCAGGATTGCCGAATACGCTGGCTCCTGCGGGAACATCCTTGAGCACTACCGAGCCAATGCCGATGGTGGCCCCATCGCCTATCTTCACTCCCTTGGCGATTGTGGCGCGCGGATGGATGCTGACGCCATTGCCCACCTTGACTCCACCGGCAAGGAAGCTCATTGCTCCGACCATGCAGTGTTGGCCAATGACGACGTCATGGCCTATGACCACGTGCGTGTCTAAGTAGGTGAATGCATCAATCACGCAGTCAACGGAAATCACCACGCCGGGGGTAAGGAAAACTCCGGTGCCAATACGGGTACGTTTACCGATGATGGCGCCGCTGTCATAGCCGAGGAATTCGGCTTCCTGGGCGAGAAGGGGGGCCACTAACTTTTCGCGCCAAGCCGGCAGGCCGATCGCCGCCATGAACACCTCGTCTTTGGCGACGGCGTGGTGCAGCGGATTGCCAAGCAACAGATGCTGCAGGTCTGGAGGGAGGGCGGGGTCTTGCCTGGTGTCGAGGAAGCCGGCAAGGTCATAACGCTCGGCAAAGACGGGGGTATTCGATATGACGTCATGGACGATTCGCCCAAGCCCACCAGCACCGACGATAATGAGTTTCCTGCGTTGGCTCATTGTCTCATCCGGCCGTATGGCCGCCATCGAGTACGAGTGTCGTACCGGTGACCCAGCGGCTGGCTGCTGCCAAGAGGTAGATGGCGGCGTTGGCGACGTCTTCGGGAGTTCCGATGCCCAGTGGATATTGGGCCTCGGTTTCCTCCAGGCCACCCGTCGTACGGAGCGCGGCTTCATACATGGGGGTTCGTACCAAGCCTGGTGCAAGGCAATTGACGCGGATGCCACGTCCAGCGAGCTCGATTGCAAGGCTCCGGGTCATGCCCTCCAGCGCCGCCTTGGAGGCGGAGTAGGCTGCGACGCCACGCACGCCGATGTGTGCGGAGATGGAGGAAAGGAAAACAATGGAAGAACCTTCGCGCAGACTGTTGCGAGCCAGCAGTTGCCGGGTAAGCAGTATGGGGGCGATCAGGTTGGCATCCAATTGGCTCTGGATGTGCGCACGGCTCACCATGCGCATCGGGGCCAATGCCGAGATACCGGCACAATGCACCACCCCATCTAGTGTGCCGGCGGATTTTCCCAGCAGCTCAATATCAGCATCCACGGACAGATCGGCTCGAATGTGGCGGTGGGCGCAATCGCCCAGTAACGACAACACTGCGTCTAGGCGGGCTTGGTCGCGGCCACTGATCAGCAACGTTGCACCTGCTCGAGCGCAATCAAGTGCCACTTGGCGACCGATGCCCGAAGATGCGCCAGTAACCAGCAAAGTTTTTCCCTGCAACCCGAACGACGTGGCCAGCAGGTCGTTTGCCGAGGTCATGAAATCACCAATTCGGGAAAACAGGCATTGCCTATCTCCAGCAAGCAGGTTCCCCAGGATAGGCCAATGCCAAAACCGGACAGCAATACGCTGTGCCGGCCTTGGGTCAGTGCGCCCCCGATTCTTGCGGTCATTGTCAATGGCAACGAGGCACCGCTGGTGTTGCCGAAGTCGTGCAGCGTTGAAGGTACTTTCTCCACCGGTAACCCAAGCTTCTTGCGGATGGTTTCGTTGATCATTCGGTTGGCCTGGTGGAACACGAAGTAGTCCACCTCGTCTTTGGGCTTTCCTGCATAGGCCAATAGCTTTTCGACTGCGGGTGGAACCCGTTGGGTGGAGGAGCTGAGTACCGCAGTGCCATCCAGTTGCAGTTCGGAACTGTAGTGCCAGCGGTCGTTCTCGTCTTCGCGGTAGGGCATCAAGTGCTGGATACCAAGAGGTTCCCTGTGGCCGCCTGCCGGCAAGATGATGGCCTTGTGGCCACTACCATCACTGTTCAGATCGAAGTACATGGGCGGGGCACCTTCACGGAATTCCAGCGCCGTGGCTGTACCGGAATCAGAGAAGATCGGGTCGTCATAGCTGGCGCAACGGTCACCTACCAACAACAAGCCTTTCTTGATGCCGCCAGCGGCAATCATCGAACTTAGCAGATGCAATCCGAATGGATAGCCTGAACAGCCCAAATTCACGTCGAATGCAATGGTGGAGTGCGGCAGCTCCAAACGATCTTGCAGGATGATCGCGGTGGCCGGCATGGGGTAGTCGGGTGACTGGCTGACCACAATTAACGCGTCGATCTCTTCACGACGCCACTGCAGTTTTTCAAGCAAGGCTTCGGTGGCATCGAAGGCCAAGTCCGAGAAACATTGCCACGGTTGCGTGATGCGTCGTGTCTGGATGCCGATGTTGCGCACCAACCGCTCGCGCTCGGCGCGAATCTGGGGGCGGCAATCAGTCAGGTTGCAGAGGATGCGCTTGGGAACGCAGGTGGCTACCCCCGCAAAATGTACGTTGTTGATGGCGGATGTGGCCATGGCTCAGGCACCCGACAGCTGGTAAAGGTCGCCGAGCGTGCGGGTCTTCTTGAGATCCTCGCCGGTGATGGTCTTGCCGTACTCCATGTCGAACATGACGATCACCCCCAGGGCGGCCAGCGAATCCCACTCCGGCAGTTCGAGCAGCACCGTATCCACGTGGCCTCCACCGGGTTACGGAAGTCGGTGGCGGCAAGGAAGTTCTCGATGAATTGTTCTTGGCTCATGGTGATCCTTGGTGGGAAAGTTCCGGTTCGGGGCGGCGCTGCGCGGCTTCCCGGATGAAGGTGGTGATGACGTCGATTTCCTCGTCCTTCATGTCGGGGAATATCGGCAGGCAAAGCACCTGGCTGGAGACGGCGTTGGCGACCGGCAGGTTTTCAGGCGTTGCCGACGGCAGGTCTGCATACATGGGGAAGGCGCTGATCAATGGATGGAAATAGCGCCGCACCATGATCTCCCTGTCGCGCAACAGGCCGTAGAGTGCATCGCGCGTCATCGGGAAATCCCCGTTCAACAGGATGGGGAAATAGGCATGGTTGGGGCGGGTTCCGGCGCTCGATGGCAGGCAGTGCAGCCCCGTGATGCCCGACAAGCGCTGCTTGTAGGCCGCATCCACGTGGCGCCGCCGCTCCAGGGCCTGCTCGATGTGCTGCAACTGAAGCAGGCCGAATGCGGCGCTGACTTCATTCAACTTGGCATTGATGCCGATGCTGGAGACGGTGGTTTCGTTGACGAAGCCGAAGTTCCGCAGCCGGCCGAGTTGCGTGGCGGTTTCCTCGTCATGGCAGACCACCGCGCCACCCTCGAAGGTGTTGAACACCTTGGTGGCGTGGAAGCTGAGGATGCTCAGGTCTCCGTGGCGCAGGATGGAGCCGCCCTCGTCCTCGACACCGAAGGCATGGGCGGCGTCGTAGATCACCTTCAGGCCATGGTCGCGGGCGATCTTGCCTATCGCCACGGTATTGCAGGGCGTGCCATAGCAATGCACCGGCATGATGGCGCGGGTGCGTGGCGTGATTGCCGCCTCGATCCGGGCCGGATCCATGTTCAAGGTAAGGGGTCGGGATATCGACGAACACCGGGGTGATGCCGCTCCACAGCAGCGAGTGGGCGGTGGCCACGAACGAGTAGGGCGTGGTGATTACTTCCCCCGTGATTCCCAGCACCCGCAGGGCCAGCAACAGCGCCATGGTGCCGTTGGAGGTGAGCGCCAGATGGCCGACCCCCAGATGCTGTTTCAACGCATCTTCCAGGGCTTGGTGCATCACACCGCCGTTGGTTAGCATCCCGCTGGCCCACACCTGTTCCAGATAAGGAATGAACTCCTGCAAGGGCGGCAAGAGCGGGCGGGTCAGCGGAATCGTCATGGTGGTTTGTGTTCCTGATTCCGGCTGGGTGGGGGCGTGTGATGTTTGAAAGCAAGCATCATGCCTGGAGTGGGCATGGTGCGGAGTGGGCAACAATCACGAGTGTAGCCTGAGCTTTCGTGCGGCCATGGAGCACATGCTTCGGTGCAGGTCGGGCGAACAATCAGATCTGCCGATGCAATCCGGCAATCCTTGAGGCTTCTTCCTCATCCAGCCCTGCCAGTTCGGCATGCCGTGGCCAGCCGGCCACCGCCTTGCGCACGTCCTCCAGCGCGGTTCTGGCGTTCTGGATCGAAAAGCGATCAACCACGGCATGGAGGTCTTCCCGGGTCATGCCGTCGAACTTGCCGTTGATGGACATAAGGTGTTGCTTGTTCCATATCGAATCCGGCTTGTAGGCGAAGATCAGATCATAGGCCGGTGCAAGCGCCCATCTGCCGCCTTCTTCGAGCATGAAGGCAAAATTCTTGGTGTGGTCGTCCTGGTTGCGGGCAATGACGTTGAAGGCCATCCGCCGGAAAAGCTGGGTCATGGCTTCCCCGTCAAGCCCCAGCCGATGGGCCGCCAGGAACAGGGATTCGTAAGCGTGGGCCTGAAGCAGTTTGTAGTCCATGTGGGCAAGCGCGCAGAGCGATTGCACGTGGATCTTCTGGTTGCCGTTGCGGTCGAAACGCTTGGTCATGAAGTGCGCGCGGTCGTTTTCCTCAAGCAACCGGCACTCGGCCATGTGGATGCCGGCGGCTTTGGCCATTTGCGAATAGGCGAACTCGATGCGGCCATATTTCTCGCTCGGCCCCAGCGCCTTGTCCTTGCCCATGCCGTCGAACTTGAGCAGCCAATGCTGGTAGCCATCGGGCAGGTCGAATTGGCCTGATACAAGGGCGTTGGTCTCGGGGTTCCAGCCCACGACGGCCTTTGCCCTTGCGCCACCGGCGGAGGTGCCCACCGAAATGATGCGGTTGAGCGATTCTGCCGACAGGTCATCGGTGGACAGGTCGCCTTCGATGGCTTTTCGTGCCGCTTCCACCAGGGAGGCCATTTGCAGTGGAGCCAGCGAAGCCTGCCCAGCGCCCGACCTGGCCGGCTTGAATTCCAGCGCGCCCATGCTGCGTTTGCCCATGTAGGCCAGGCGATCCAGCGTCGTCACGCGCTCGGCGGCGATGCCGCGCTTGGACATCCATGAGTCGATCAATGCATTGCCGAAGCTGTCCGGCAGGGCGTCGGCCAACATGCCCGGCAGGCCCATGAACGTCGCTTTTTCGAGTTGCGGAAAGACAAAGGGGCGGGGTGCTCGATGTCGGCATGTGGAAGGGGAGCATTCCACGCCTTTCTGCCGCCAGGAGCGGGCGTATTCGAAGTCGTGGTAGCCGATGGCAGGATCCAGCGCCACCGCGCCCACCAGTTGCCCCCAGGTGCGCACTTCAATCTGCTGAACGGTTTGATAGCCCGCCATCAGCGATACCCTCGTTTCCTGCCCTTTGCGGCGTTCAGCATGGACATGGGGCTTACCCGGGGCACGGGGATGGTGGTGGCAAGGTTGTCGTCCAGGCCCATGGCTTTGAGGACACGGACAAATGTTTAGAGTTTGGGAGCCACGGCCGGCTTCCAGTTCAATCAGGGAACGCCGCGACACGCCGGCCTTGTCGGCAAGGGTGGCCTGCGTCAGCCCTTCGTGGAGCCTGCGCTCCTTGATCTTCTCGCCGATTTCCTGGAGCAGCTCTTCGGGGCTTTTGATGGAATTTGTGTTCACTTGTGAGCCTTTCTGCTCATTGTGTCCGTTATCGCATCATATGTGCGGAAAGGTGAACTTTATCCATGAATCAGTTGATGTGCAAATCTCAACACTTATCGATGAAATTTTTGC
>JAUCDH010000029.1:0-29871 GCA_034675465.1 Stenotrophomonas sp.
TCAGGGTTTCGCGCAGTTGCTCGGGCAGCGCGCCGATGTGCTGCGAGGCATGGCCGATGATCGCGGCGGTGCCCGATTGCAGCAGCGGCAAGCCGCTGGCCAGCGGCGGCAGCAGCGCGCGCGAGAAGCTGGGTGAGTTTTGCCGCCCGTACTGGCGCGGGTAATGCCGAGATCGTGTTGGCGCGGATTTCCCAGCGGCTGCCCGGCTTCGCGCCCGCACAGCCAGTACACCTGCAGGCGGCGCACGCCGTGCATGGCGACCGATGCAGGTGGCGGCAGGCAGGCTGTTTTCGTCCAGCGCATGCGTGCCGCGCGCGCGGCCCACGCAGAAGCGGCGGTAACGCTCGTCGTCGCCTTCGCCCTCGGTGACGGCGTCCAGGTAATTCCACGTGCGCAGCAGGTGCGGGTAACCGCATTCGCCAAGGAAGGCCGCCAGCCGTGCATAGGTGGTGGCAGCGGCCGCTTCGATGCCGGCCTGACCTTCGTCGATTTCCAGTGCGCCAAACAGCACCTGCCCATCGTGCGCCCAGGTCACGTCGCCGTCGCGGCCATGCGTTACCGGGCGCGGGCTGCGCCACGCTTCCAGCAGCGGTGCGCCGTGGGCTTGCAGGGGCACGCACGGAGAAGCGAGGGTCGTCCGCCGCAGGCTGTGGGCAATCGGCGAAACCGAATACCGCCAGCACATGTGGGTCGGCCAGCGCCTGTTGGATTGTCGGTGGCGGTGTAGCCAAACACGAAGGCGGAAGATGCGGCGTGCGCCAGCGGGGAACTCATTACGGAGCGGCAGTGCGGAAGGAAAGGCCGCCATGATAGCGTGCGCGCGGCGGCAGCCCGATGGGTTGCCGGTTGTTGGCATGGCGATTGGAACGGAATGATCGGATTTTCCATAACGGAATGGGCGGCGTCGGCACCGGGGTTGGCGCAGCGCGAGCAGTGGCTGGCGTGGGCGCGGCAGCCGGTGTTGCCGCAGGGTGAACAGACGCCGGCGCTGGCCGAAATACCGGCCATGCAGCGGCGGCGGACTGAGCGCCTGGGGCGCATGGCGATCCAGGCCGCGTGCTGGTGCGAGGACGCCGCCGACGATGCGCAGGTGCCGTTGGTGTTGGCTTCGCGGCATCGCGACGTCGCCCGTTCCGCTGATTTGTTGAACAGCCTGGCCGACGATGCCGCGTTGTCGCCCACGGCTTTTGGCCTGTCGGTGCACAACGCGGTGGCGGCGCTGTATTCGATTACGCGCGGCAATTGAAGGGCAGTGGCTTTTCCTGGTGTCGGGTTTCCGACACAATCCCGCGTATTCCAAGCAATACCGGTGCCCCCGAGCGGCATGCACTCCTACGTCTATAAAAGCCAACGCAAGCCGGACACCTGTGTGTATCTTGCCGGGCGCGATGATTTCGACGCCCTCCCTCGCGAGCTTTTGGGTACAACGTTCGCGCCGTTCAGTTTCGTGCTGGAAGTGGTGCTGACGCCCGAGCGGCGCCTGGCCCAGGCCGACGCCGCACTGGTGCGCGCCAACTTGGCCGAGCGCGGCTTCCGCCTGCAACTGCCGCCGCAACCGCTGGCGGCGGTGAAGATCGCCCGCATCGACGGCCGCGATGACTGACGCCTTGCGTACCCGTGCCGTCGGTGCGCTGGTGGTCGGCGCGGCGCTCGCCTTGCTGGCGGGCTTTGGTGGCGTGGTTGCCATCGTCTGCGGCCTACTGGCGCAACCGGTGTTCGCGCTGGGCGCGTCGTGGTGGCGGCGTACCCGCGCTGCTGCACCGTTGCCGGCCCTGTTCAAGCGGGACGTGCCGAGCCTGCTGGCGCTCTGGGTCGGCGGCGTATTGCTGCTGGCGCTGCTGGTGGCGTGGCCGCTGGCAGCGTTGCGCGGCAGCGGCAGTTTGGCCGCGGTGCTGGCGCTGGGCGTGGCGGTGAGTCTGGCGGTGCTGGCGTTGTGGCGCACGTGGTTGCTGTGGCAGGCCGTGGAGCGCGATGGCGGTACGTTGCGCACGCATGCGCCGACGCTCTCCGTGCCCAGCATGGAAAGCTGGCATGGCTTGAGTGCGGCGCTGGCACTGCTTGCCCTGTGCGCGGCGGTCATTGCGCCGGCATGGCCTGGCTTGCTCGGGGCCGGCTGGCACTGGCCGCTGGCGGTGGCCACCGCGCTGCTGTCGCCGCTGCTGCATGGCGTATTGCAGGCCGCGCCCAGCGCGCCCCCTGCGGCGGGTGGCCGAACCGCCGGTCTTCGACCCGTTCGCCGAGCCGCTGCCCGAGCCAGTGCCGCTGGAGCCGCTGGCGCAGCACCAACTGGTGCCGCAGTTGTACGACGCCGCGCGCAGCGGCCGCATCGACCGTGCGCTGCAATTGCTCGACGCCGGCGCCGACCCGCACGCGCTGCCGCCGGAAGACGCGCGCGACCCCGCGCAGCCTCGCCGTGCTGGCCGCCGTGCTGCCCGACCTGCGCCTACTGCGGGCCTTGATCGGCCACGGCGTCGATGTGAACCGCGTCCATCGCGGCATCACCCCGTTGCTGGCCGCGACCCGCGACAGCTGGCACGGCCGCCCCGAGGCGGTGATGACGCTGCTGGCAAACGGCGCCGACCCGCGCGCCACCGACGCCGACGGCAACACCCCGCTGCACCACGCCGCGCGCAGTTCCGACCCCGGCGTGGCTGCGCTGCTGCGCGACGCCGCCGCGCAGATCGATGCGCTCAACCACGACGGCCACAGCCCGCTGGCGGTGGCCTGCCAGAGCGGCAACTGGCGGCTGGCCAAGTTCCTGCTCGAACGCGGCGCCAAGGTGGAGCCGGCCGATGGCGTGCCGGTGCTGGTGCCCGCCGCTGCGACCGAGGACGACGACCCGGCCGGCGTGCAGCTGCTGCTCAAGCACAAGGCACGGCTGGACGCGCGCGACCGCCGCCGTCGCAGCGCGCTGCACGAGGCCGCGCTGGCCGGGCATGCCGACATCGTCGAAACCCTGCTCAACGCCGGCGCGAACGTCGAGCCGCGCGACGCCGCCGGCCGCACGCCGTGGCTGGACGCCGCCGCGCACGCCCATGCCGGCGTGCTGGAACGCCTGCTCGAACACAAGCCCGACCTGCACGCGGTCGATGGCGAAGGCTGCAACGCCCTGCTGCTTGCCTGTCGCGCCGAACGCGTGAGCGCGGCGTTGGTGCGACGCCTGCTCGACCTTGGCATTGCAGCCGACGTGGCCGGCAGCGATGGCCGCCGCGCCATCGACCATGCCGCCGCCGCCGGGCGTTGGAGCATTGTCGCCCTGCTCGACCCGGACTACCCGCTGCCGGCCGCGGTCAGCGACGCGCCCGCCGGCGGTGAAGGCGACGGCAGCGCCACCCCGCCGCTGCTCAACGACCGCACCCCGCTGGACCTGCTGCGCGAAGCGCTGGCCTTCGGCAACACCGACGGCATGCAGCCGATGGCGCAGCTGTGCACGCCGGCCGAATTGGGCGGCCTGCTGCACGATGCCGAACTGGCGCTGCAACCGCGCGTGGTGGATTGGCTGCTGCGCCAGGGCGCCGCGCCGGAAGCCCAGGACGCCTGCGGCGACACCCCGATGTTCGCGCTGCTGGCGCGCGGCGTGGATGCCATCCCGACCTTGCAGGTCCTGCTGCGGCACGGCGTTTCGCCGGCCGGAGGCGGCGGCCTTGGCCGCCTGCTGGCCGCCTGCGTGCGCCACGACCACGGCGCGCGCAGCACCGAACAGTTCGCGCTGGAACTGCTGGAGCGCGGCGCCGACCCGTTCGGCGCCTCACCCGCTGGTGACCCGCCGCTGGCGCTGGCCGTGCGCTTGGGCTGGTTGAAATTGCAGCAGGCCTTGCTGGCGCAGGGCGTGGACCGCGAAGCGCGCGACAGCCATGGCATGACCGCCTTGCACCTGGCCACTGCGTTGGCGCGCGAGGCCTCGTTGAAACTGCTGGTGATGCAGGGCGCATCGCCGGAGGCACGCGCCGCCGACGGCCAGACCCCGCTCGGCGTGGCGCTGTCCAGTGGCCGCCGCGATCTGGCCGACTGGCTGGACTGGCGCGGCTGGCCGCTGCCGCTGCGCGCGCTGCGCGAGGCCGACGTGCCGGCCGCGGCGATGGCCGGCGACGCCGACGCGGTGCGCCGCCTGCTCGACCTCGGCCTGCCGGTCGATGCCACCGATGCGCAGGGCTGCACCGGCCTGCTGCGTGCGGCTGGCGGCGGCCATGCCGCGGCGGTGGACCTGCTACTGGCGCGCGGCGCCGACCCGCAGCACGCCGCGGTCAGCGGCGCCACGCCGTTGTCGGCAGCGGTGAGCATGCGCCAGGGCGGTATCGTCAGCGCGCTGCTCGATGCCGGCGCGCACATCGACCACCGCCTGCCCGGCGGCGTCACCGTGCTGATGCTGGCCGCCGCGCTGGGCCTGCCCGACATCGTCGCCAAGCTGCTGACCGCCGGCGCCGACGTGCATGCCGGCGACGACCAGCACCTGGCGCCGTTGCACTGCGCCGCGCTGTACGGCTTCACCGCGCGTGACCGCTCGCGCCTGCTGGCGTTGCTGGACACCCTGCTGCTGGCCGGCGCCGAACCCGACCAGCCCGCCGCCGGTACCGTCACCCCGATGCTGCTGCTGCTGGGGGCGCGTGCCGAACCCGGCACCGCCTGTGACGAACAAGTCGTACTGGCTGCGGTTGAACGCCTGCTCGACGAGGACGTGGCGCTGGACGTGCGCGACCCGCGCGGCTTCGGCCCGCTGCATCTGGCCGCGCTGCACGGCCTGCCGCTGCTGGTGCAGAGCCTGCTGCGCGCCGGCGCCGACCCGGACGCCCGCGACAACCTCAACCGCAGCCCGCGCGAGATCGCGGTGATGCGCGGCTTCGTCGATATTGCCAGCGCCTTTGAGCCGGCGCTGCCGGGCGTGTCGTCGATGGCGCGGTTCCTGCGCGACCGGGGCTGAATAGGCTTTTCCTTCTCCCTTCGAGAGAGGGGCTTTGAAGCCGGCATTCAGCGTCATCGGATAAACAAAAACCAAGGGGAAACCGTCGAATGAGCACCGACAAAGACAAGCCGAGCCGAGCTCGTTAGATTGCGATGCTCGTCGCCTTCAACAAACCCTTCAACGTGCTGTGCCAGTTCACCGACCGCAGCCAGCCGCCGCGCGCGACGCTGGCCGGCTTCGACCTGCCGAAGGACGTATATGCGGCCGGGCGACTGGATTACGACAGCGAAGGCCTGCTGCTGCTCACCGACGACGGCGGCCTTGCCCATCGCCTGACCGACCCGCGCCACAAGCAGGACAAGACCTACTGGGTGCAGGTGGAAGGCGTGCCGACGCCGGAGAAGTTGCAGGCATTGCGCGACGGCGTTCTGCTCAACGATGGACCGACGCTGCCGGCGAAGGTGCAGCAATTGGAAACGCCACCGGCGCTGTGGCCGCGCGACCCGCCGGTGCGCTTCCGCAAGACGGTGCCTGATGCATGGCTGGCCATCACCCTGCGCGAGGGGCGTAATCGCCAGGTGCGGCGCATGACCGCCGCAGTCGGCCTGCCGACGCTACGGTTGGTGCGCGCATCGATGGGCGTGCATGCGCTGGGGGAATTGCAGCCGGGGCAGTGGCGGTTGGTGGGGGGCAGGAACGAGTAAAGGCAGGAGTGGATTCTGCCCTTGCTTTCTCTCGTTCCTCGTTACTCTCCACTCGTTCCTTGCTTCAAGCGTCGCTGCCGATGTCGCTGGTTTCATCGACCGTGGTCGAGCTTGCACGGCGGCGCTGGGCGATCTGCCGCGAGCGTTCTTCCAGCGCGGCGTTGTCGCGCTTGTTCTTGCGATAGACCGCATAGCCGATCAGGCCCAGCCCGACTGCGGCCACGGCGATGGTGGCCGCGGGGTTGCGCCGTGCCACACGGCCCACGGCGCGGCCACCGGTCTTCAGTGCACCGATCGCGGCGCCGGCCTTGAGCCACTCGGCAGCATTGGAGCCGCCATGCTTGAGGCTGTCGCCGGCGTGACTGGCCAGCTCGATGGCCCGTTCCAGGGCGGGCCCGGTGATGTCGCTGAATTTGCTCATGGGGAAGTCCTCGAAGTGCGGGGGGAAGGCATCCAGTGTTGCGGGATGGGTGTGCAGGAAACGTTAGGCTGGGCCTTGCCCCGCGCGTGTCGATCCCTGCGGGGGCCTTGCCGGATTCTGCCTTATCGGGTTTCGTTCTGCCGGGCTTTGTTGAGGGAGTGGGCTGGAACCCGCACGGCCCAGGACCCATCCTACGTCCCGCGCGGTTTTGCGCGGTGCGTTGCGGTGGCTGTCCACGGGTCATCCGGCCATGGATGCTTCGGATACCGGCCTTTCATCTCCTTCTTCACCTCGGCGTAGGTGTTCTGCCAGAAGTTGCGCAGGTCGCCGGTGACTTGCAACGGCTTGCCGCCGGGCGAGAGCAGGTGCAGCAGCAGCGGCACGCGGCCGTCGGCGATGCGCGGGGTGTCGGCAAGGCCGAACAGTTCCTGCAACTTCACTGCCAGTACCGGTGGGCGCGGGCTGATGCCGTCGTCGTCCAGTGCGTAGTCGATGCTGCGCTCCATGCCCGATGGCACGCCGATGCGCAGCGGCGCGAGGCGGTCGATCGCCTGCCGCGCGTTCCAGTCGATGCCCGATTTCAATGCTTCGCCCAGCTCCTGTTCGGCCAGTGCGTCCAGCCGGGTCTTGCCGGCGAAAGCTGGCAGCAGCCAGTCGTCCAGCGTCGCCAGCAGCGCCGCGTCGCCGAGGTCGGGCAGGCCCAGTTCCGGCATCCACTGGCGCAGGCCCTGCACGCGACAGCGCCATTGCCGCAGGTTGCCGGTCCATGGCAGCGCGTCCAGCCCCAGCTCGCGCACCGCGTCGGTGAGCGCGCGCGCGGCCTGCGCGGGATCGACCTTCCCGGCCGGGCGGCTGTCGAGCACGATGCGGTCGAAGCCGGTTTCGCGGCGCGCTTCCAACGCGCGCTTGTCGCCGTTCCAGCGCACCACGTCGTGTTGGTGGAAGCGTTGCGGGAAGTCACGGCGCAGGCGCGCCTCGTCCACCGGCGCGGCGCGCAGCACCAGCGCATCGCGCGCCTCGAAGCGCAGTTCACTGATCACCAGCCACGGCTCGCCGCGCAGGTCGCTGCTGTCGAACAGGCGCGCGCTGCGGCCGTTGGCCAGCTGGTAGCGCAGCGGATCGGTGGCGTGGCGTGCGGCGATGCGGTCGGGGAAGGCATGGGCGAGCAGGTCGCCGAGTTCGTGGGCTTCGATGTCGGCCGGTGGCGTGGCGTCGCAGCGCAGGCGACGGCGCCACTGTCTGGCGGCGGCGTCGAGTGCGGCCAGTGCGCTGCGGCTGGCGTCGTGTGGCGCGCGGCCGTTGCGGAACGCGGCCAGTGCGCGCCAGCGTGCGGCCAGCGCGTCGCCGCCCTGGCGCAGTGGGTCGCGTGCCTCCAGCAGGGCGGCCAGGTCGGCGGCCAGCGCCTGTTCGCGCGGGTTTGCTGCGGCAATCAGCATCGCCGCCAGTCGTGGATGGGTGCCCAGCGCCAGCATGCGCTTGCCGGTGGCGGTGATGCTGCCGTTGTCGCCGAGCGCGCCCAGCCGTTGCAGCAATTCGCGCGCGGCGGCCAGTGCGCCGGGCGGTGGCGGATCGACGAAACGCAGGTCGTCGCTGCCCCATGCGGCCAGTTCCAGCGCCAGCGCGGCCAATTCCACCTGTGCCATTTCCGGCCGGCGCTGTGGCTCCAGCCGCTGCGATTGCGGCCACAGCCGCAGCGCCCAGCCGGGTGCGACGCGGCCGGCGCGGCCGGCACGCTGGTCGGCCGAGGCCTGCGAGATCGGCACCGCATCCAGCCGCGAGAAGCCGCTGTTCGGGTCGTAGCGTGGCTCGCGCGCCAGCCCGGCGTCGATCACCACGCGCACGCCGGGCAGGGTGACCGAGGATTCGGCAACGTTGGTCGCCAATACCACGCGGCGGCGGCCATCGGCATCGGGTTGCAGCACGTGGGATTGCTGCTCTACGGAGAGTTCGCCGTGCAGGGGCAGGATTTCGACGCTGTGCTCCTCCCCTTTCGCGCCGCGAAGGGGGAGCTGGGGAAGGGGTTGCGGTTGGCCTTCGTGCGAAATGCACCCCTCCCCAACCCTCCCCTTGCCTGCGGCAAAGAGAGGGGGCAGCGCGGCTTGCACCCGCGCAATCTCACGCTGCCCCGGCAGGAACACCAGCACGTCGCCGGGATGGGTTTCCAAGGCGTATTCCACCGCGCGCCGGGTTTGTACTTCCAGTGCTTCGTCGCGCCGGGCCGGGAAGTGGCCCACTTCCACCGGAAAACTGCGGCCCTCGCTGGACAGGCGCGGTGCATCGAGGAAGGCGGCCAGCCGCTGCCCGTCGAGCGTGGCCGACATCACCACGAGACGCAGGTCCTCACGCAGCCCGGCTTGCACGTCCAGCGCCAGCGCCAGCCCGAGGTCGGCCGACAGGTGGCGCTCGTGGAATTCGTCGAACAGCAGTGCGCCCACGTTTTCCAACAATGGATCGTCCTGCAGCATGCGGGTGAGGATGCCCTCGGTGACGACCTCGATGCGGGTGCGCGCGGACACCTTGTTCTCGAAGCGGATGCGATAACCGACGGTCTCGCCGACCGGCTCGCCCAGCTGCTTGGCCATGAACTGCGCGGCGCTGCGCGCGGCCACGCGGCGCGGTTCCAGCATCACGATCTTGCGGCCGGCCAGCCACGGTGCATCGAGCAGTGCCAGCGGCACCTGCGTGGTCTTGCCGGCGCCGGGCGGGGCTTCGAGCACCAGCCGCGGGTGCGCGGCGAGGCTGTCGAGGATCCGCGGCAGCAGTGGGAAAATGGGGAATTCGCGGGTACTCATGGCCGCGAAAGGATACGCGCATGGCATGCGGCACTGTCGCGCGAACGGGCTTGCGCCGGCTATATCCCCGGTACCTGTTCACAGGTGGTGAACAAGGCCGCCGGGTCAAATGCGGCTTCGGCATCGGCCGGCGTGGACAGGAGCGCGTCGTGGTCCCGCGTCCAGTAGTCGTAGGCGCGGGCGCGCAGTTCGGGTGTGGCGAACGAGAATCTGCCCTGTGCTTCCAGCTCCTGGGCGAGCTTGCGGGTGGCGTCGAACGCCTCGGTGCCGGCTTGCTGGAACAGCAGCCGCCCGCCGCCGAAATTGCGATGGAGGAACCTTTGCGCGCTGTTGCCCGCGATCAATCCCGCGACGATGAAACGCACGGTCCCCGGGTTGTCCATGTACGCGGCAGGCGGGTAGGGCAGGCAGGCCACGGACTGGCGGAAAGCGGGCAGCGCTGCGTCCACGTCGGCCTCCGAGGGCATCCAGTCCCCATGGTGTTCTCCCAGATAGTCGGCCACCGCGCGCATGATGACCTGCTCGCGCAATTGCCCGCCCGGGTCGCCGGCATCGTCGGCGTCCTCGCCATCGGCAAGGTGGATGGCTTCCTGCCCGTAGTACGCCACGGGTGGTTCGGCGGCATGGCTGGCGGCGCAGCAGGCCAGCAGCAGGGGCAACATGAGGCGATGCACTGCGGGCTCCCATGGTGGCGGTTGCGGGACGATAGCAGATGCCCGCCGCCCGGCCGCTGCTGCCCGGGCCGCTAGAATGGCCGGCCCCCGAACGCGTATTCCCCATGCAACTGATCGACATCGGCGCCAACCTCACCCACGAATCGTTCGCGCGTGATCTCGATGCCGTGCTCGAACGCGCCCGCGCCGCCGGCGTGGCACGGATGGTGGTGACCGGTGCCAGCCGCGAGCATTCGCCGCAGGCACTGGAGTTGGCGCGTCGCCACTCCGGTTTCCTGTACGCCACCGCCGGCGTGCACCCGCACCACGCGACCGAATACACCGACGAATGCGATGCGGAAATGCGCGCGCTGCACGCGCACCCGGAAGTGGTGGCGGTCGGCGAATGCGGGCTGGACTACAACCGCGACTTCTCGCCGCGCCCGGCGCAGCGCAAGGCCTTCGAGCGGCAATTGCAGATTGCGGCGGACCTTGCCGTCAACGGCGTGGGCAAACCGCTGTTCCTGCACCAGCGCGACGCCCACGACGACTTCATCGCGATGATGAAGAACTTCGACGGCAAGCTGGGCCCGGCGGTGGTGCACTGCTTCACCGGCGAGCGCCGCGAATTGTTCGACTACCTCGACCGCGACTGGCATATCGGCATCACCGGCTGGCTGTGCGACGAGCGCCGCGGCGCGCACTTGCGCGAACTGGTGAAACACATCCCGGCCAATCGGCTGATGATCGAGACCGACGCGCCCTACCTGCTGCCGCGCACGCTCAAGCCACTGCCGAAGGACCGCCGCAACGAACCGGCGTTCCTGGCGCACATCGTCGAGGAAGTCGCGCGCGACCGTGGCGAGGATATGGCGGTCACTGCGGCCAATGCCACCGCGACGGCGGCGGCTTTCTTCCGTTTGCCTGCCGCTGCCGGCTGATTTTTCGACACGGTCTCATGCGTGGGGGGCATGGCCGCCTCCCACCCAGCGGGGAGTGCTATCCGCGTGCCGCGTCAGCGCCCTTGCGTGCCTGCGTTTTCCGCCAGCCGGACACCGCCGGCCGGGGCCTGCTGCGCGCGCACCCAGCGCATCTGTTCGATGAAGGGGGCGGTCCAGTACGCATCGCGGTGCGCGGCGAGGTAGGCCAGCAGTTCATCATGTGCCTCGCGGCTGACGTCGAGGTAGTCACCGCCGATGCCGTGGAAGGTGAAGTTCACCATGCCGCCGCTGCGGCCGGCCTGCTCCACCAGCGCGATCATCGCCGCGCCGCTCATGCCCTCCGGCGCGACGACCGGCACCGCCAGCGGATCCAGCGTGGCCATGTCGGTGACCACGCCACCGACCATCAGCTTGATGCCGGTGAACAGTGGCGCCACCGCGTCGATGTAGCGGCCATCGCGCGCGAGTTGGTCGCCGCAGGGCGCGGTGAAGCTGCGTTCGTCGCGGCCGTCGATGGCGTGCAGCATCGTGTTCGCCAGCACCAGTTGGTCGCGTACCTGCGCCACGCCGAGGCTGTCGAGGTCGCGGTGCGGCGGTACCCAGTCGCGGCCCGGCGCCTTGCCCGAGCAGGGGTGGAACAGGCTGTGGTTGCCCAGCTCATGGCCGTTCGCGGCGGCCGCGCGCCAGTCGGCCAGTCGCGTGCGCACCGTGTCCGCGGCCAGCGTCAGGTAGAAGCTGGCCTTCAGGCCGTGCCGGTCCAGTGCCGGCAGGGCATTGTCCAGCTGCGAATCCAGCGCGTCGTCGTAGGCGAGGCTGACCGCGGCCTTCCTGCCGTCGGGCCAATGGAAATCGCCGGCATGCGCCTGGCCGACGCACAGTGCGAGCAGCAGCCAGAAGCGCGCGCCGGCCTTCATGTCAGGCCTTCTTCACGAATTCCGACTTCAGCCCCATCTGGCCGACACCGTCGATCTTGCAGTCGATGTCGTGGTCGCCATCGACCAGGCGGATGTTGCGCACCTTGGTACCCACCTTCACTACCAGCGAGGAGCCCTTCACCTTCAGGTCCTTGATGACGGTAACGGTGTCGCCGTCCTGCAACACGTTGCCCACCGCGTCCTTCACCACCTTCGCTTCATCGGCGACTTCGTCCTGCGTGGCCGACCACTCGTGCGCGCACTCCGGGCAGACGAGGTTGGCGCCGTCTTCGTAGGTGTACTCGGAGTTGCACTTGGGGCAGGGGGGCAGCTGGGTCATGGTCGTGGCGTGTTTGGACGTGCCGGCAATTCTAACCGCCAGGGTGCGGCCGGCCTTTGCCGGCGCGGTGGTTGCCGATGGGCAGTTCCTGACAGAATGCCGCCTTCGCCGTTCCCGGCGTGTCCCCCGGAACCCCCGCATGTCCGTCCGTTCGTTGCGGTTCGCCGCATCCGCCTGCCTGATCCTCGCCGTCGCCGCTTGTGGCAAGCCCGATGAACCCACCGACGCGGCGGCGCCTTCCAACCTCGCGGTGACGCTGGTGCCGGCGCAGCTGCACGCGCTGCCGCGCAGCGTGGTGGTGTCCGGGCCGGTGTCGCCGTGGGAGGAAATGCAGCTTGGCGTGGAGATCAGCGGGGCGCGGGTGACCGCGTTGAACGTCGATGTCGGCCAACAGGTGCGCAAGGGGCAGGTGCTGCTGGCGCTGGACCACCGCGCGCTGGACAGCGAACTGGCGCAGGCCGTGGCCGCGCAGCGGCAGGCACAGGCATCGCTGGAGCTGGCACGGGTCAACCACGAGCGCGGCGCGAAACTGGCCGCCACGCAACTGGTAAGCGCCAGCCAGCTGGACGAACTGCACGCGGCGCGGGTGCAGGCCGAGGCGATGCTGGCCACCGCACGCGCGGCGCGCGATGCGGCGCAGCTGCGGCGCGACTTCGCCGAACTGCGCGCACCGGCCGACGGCATCATTTCCAAGCGGCTGGTGCAGCCGGGGCAGGTGGTCGCCGCCGGCAGCGAATTGCTGCGGTTGATCCGCGATGGCCGCCTGGAATGGCGCGCCGAATTGCCGGAAGCGCAGTTGGCCGGCATCGCCGCCGGCAATGCGGTCGAACTGAACTACGGCGGGCAGGCCATCGCCGGCCGCGTGCGCGCGGTCAGCCCCGGCGTCGATGCGCAGACCCGCACCGGCACCGTCTATGCCGATCTGCCCGAGCCCGGCCCGCTCAAGCCCGGCACCTACGTCGAAGGGCGCATTGTCACCGGCGATGGGCAGGCGTTGATGGTGCCGAGCGTGGCGGTGGTGCAGCGCGACGGCCACAGCTACGTGTTCACCGTCGATGACAAGCAGGTCGTGCAGCGCCGTCGTGTGCGTACGGGCTCGGTGGACGATGGCCGCACCGAGATCGTCGAAGGCGTGAAGGCCGGCGAGTCGGTGGTGGCGCAGGGCGCGGGCTTCCTTGGCGACGGCGACCGTGTGCGTGTGGTCAGCGATGCAGACGCGAAGGCGGCCAAGCCATGAATGTCTCGTCGTGGGCCATCAGCCGGCCGCTGCCGGCGGTGATGGTGTTTTTCGTGTTGTGCGTGGCCGGCTTGTGGGGCTTCCACAAGCTGCCGGTGGCGCGTTTCCCCGACATCGCCTTCCCGATGACCACGGTGACCATCACCCAGCCCGGCGCGTCGCCGTCGCAGCTGGAGGCGGAGGTCACGCGCAAGGTCGAAGATTCGGTGGCGACCATCCCCAACATCAAGCGCGTGGTGTCCTCGGTCAGCGAAGGCGTCAGCAGCACCAGCATCGAGTTCCAGCTGGAAGCCGATCTGGCCACCGCGCTGGACGACACCCGCGACGCGGTCACCCGCATCCGCACCGACCTGCCGCAGGACATCCAGGAGCCGGTGATCTCCAAGGTCGATATCGGCGGCTCGCTGATGACCTATGCGCTGGTCGCGCCGCAGATGAGCGACGACGAGGCCAGCTGGTTCGTCGATCGTGAGGTGGCGCGCGCGATGTACGGCGTGCCGGGCGTGGCCCGCGTCACCCGCGTCGGCGGCGTGCAGCGGCAGGTGCGGGTGGATCTGGACCCGAACGCGCTGCTGGCGCTGGGCGTCACCGCCGGCGACGTGTCGCAGCAACTGGCGAAGATCCAGGTGGAGCGTGCCGGCGGCAAGGCCGAGCTGGACGGCGCGCAGCAGACCATCCGCACGCTGGGCACGGTCAACGATGCGCAGGCCCTGGGCGATTATTCGATCAGCCTGCCGGACGGGCGCGCAGTGCGCTTGTCGGCACTGGCGAAGGTGACCGACGCCGCCGCCGACCCGACCGAGGCGGCGTTGCTCGATGGCCGCGACGTGGTCGCCTTCTCGATGTCGCGTACCCGCGGTTCCAGCGAGGTCGAGGTCGAGAAAGGCGTGCACGCCGCGCTTGAAACCCTGCGCGCCGCGCACCCCGGCATCGACTTCCGGCTGGTCACCACCGCCATCGACGAGACCCATCGTTCCTACGATTCGTCGATGACCATGCTCTACGAGGGCGCGTTGCTGGCGCTGCTGGTGGTGTGGCTGTTCCTGCGCGACTGGCGCGCGACGTGGGTGTCGGCATTGGCGTTGCCGTTGTCGATCATTCCCACCTTCGCGGTGATGCACTGGTTCGGCTTCAGCCTGAACATGATCACCTTGCTGGCGTTGTCGGTGGTGGTGGGCATCCTCGTCGATGACGCCATCGTCGAGATCGAGAACATCGTGCGCCACCTGCGCATGGGCAAGCCGCCGCTGGAAGCCGCGCGCGAGGCCGCCGGCGAAATCGGCAACGCGGTGATCGCCACCTCGCTGACGCTGGCGGCGGTGTTCGTGCCGGTGGCGTTCATGCCCGGCATCGCCGGCAAGTTCTTCCGCGAATTCGGCTGGACGGCGGCCACCGCGGTGCTGTTCTCGCTGCTGGTTGCGCGCCTGCTGACGCCGATGATGGCCGCCTACCTGCTCAAGCCGCACGGCGAGGACAAGGGCGACAGCCGGCTGATGCGCTGGTACCTGGGCTGGGTCGATGCGGCGCTGCGCCACCGCGCGCGCACCTTGTGGATTGCCACCGGCCTGTTCGTCGCCTCGCTGGCACTGGTGCCGCTGATCCCGGCCACCTTCATCCCGCAGTCCGACCTTGGCCGCAGCAACCTCAGCCTGGAACTGCCGCCGGGCACGCGTTTGCAGGAAACCCGCGCGGTGGCCGAGCGCGCGCGCGAATTGCTCAAGGACATGCCCGAGTTGAAGCAGGTCTATACCGCCATCGGCAGCGTGCTCGACCTCGGCGACCCGTCGGCCACCGGCATCGCCGAGCCGCGCAAGGCCACGCTGGTGCTGGATTGGGGCATGGCCAACGAGCGCCAGCGCAGCCAGCAGGCGCTGGAGCGCGCGGCGCGTGCGCGACTGGCGCAGTTGCCGGGCGTGCGCGTCAGCTACGTCAGTTCGGAACCGGGCAACCTGCTGCAACTGGTGCTGGCCGGTGACGACCCGAAGCACCTGCAGGACGCGGCCACCGCCCTGGAGCGCGACCTGCGCGGCCTGCCGGGGCTGGGCAGCGTGACCTCCTCGGCGTCGCTGCTGCGCCCGGAAATCCAGATCGTGCCGGACCCGGCGCGTGCCGCCGACCTTGGCGTGTCCACCAGCGACATCGCCGAGGCCGCGCGCATTGCCACTGCCGGCGATTACGAGCAGCGCCTTGCCAAGTTGAACCTGCCCGACCGGCAGATCCCGATTCGTGTCGGCTTCGCCGAAGCCACGCTGTCCAACCCGGCGCTGATCGGCCAACTGCGCGTGCCCGGCAAGAACGGCGTGGTGCCGCTGGCGGCGGTGGCCGAGATCAAGCAAGGCAGCGGCCCGTCGCAGATTTCGCGCTACCAGCGCCAGCGCAACGTCACCCTGACCGCCGAACTCAACGGCCGCCCGCTTGGCGACGTGATGGAACAGGTGCAGCAGTTGCCGAGCGTGAAGCAACTGCCGCCCGGCGTCAGCTTCCTCAATACCGGCGACGCGGAAGTATTCGTCGAACTGTTCATCGGCTTCCTGCTGGCGATGGCGGCGGGGCTGGTGTGCATCTACATGGTGCTGTTGCTGCTGTTCAACCATGCGCTGATGCCGTTGACCATCCTCACCGCGGTGCCGTTGTGCGCCGGCGGCGCGTTCGGCGCGCTGCTGCTGACGCAGAACATGCTGTCGCTGCCGGCGCTGATCGGCCTGCTGATGCTGATCGGCATCGCCACCAAGAACTCGATCCTGCTGGTCGATTACGCGGTGATGGCCGAGGACGAGCACGGCCTGAGCCAGCACGACGCGCTGGTCGATGCCTGCCGCAAGCGGGCCCAGCCCATCATCATGACCACGCTGGCGATGGGTGCGGGCATGATGCCGATCGCGCTGGGTTTCGCCGGCGATTCCAGCTTCCGCGCGCCGATGGCGATTGCGGTGATCGGCGGCCTGATCACCTCCACCTTGCTGAGCCTGATCGTCATCCCGGCCGCGTTCACCGTGATCGACGACATGGGCGTGTGGATGACGCGGCGGTTCCACCGCGGTTGATGCTTCCCATCTCCCTCCCCGGGGAGACAGCTTGGCAGGATTGCCAAACTGCACGGCGAAACACCCGAAGGGTGCGGCGCATGAATGTGCCGCATGCAGGTGCCCCGAAGGGGCGGGTGCGGGTCAGGGCGAAGCCTCGCGAGATATGGGATTTCGAGGGCTTCGCCTCGGACCTTCACCCCAATTCTCGCGCCGGGCGCTCAGGTATGCGCGAGCCGGTGGCTCGCAAGCAACATGCCTTCGTCCCGAAGGGCGAGGGGCTTAAGGCAACGCTGAAAAAGTCCCACGCAGCTGCGAAGATTGGTGCATAGCCGCCTTGACCGGAAGGGATCGATGAAGCAGCAGACGTTGGCGATGGCCGCCGATCAGGGCGCGGGGTTCGAGCAGCACCGGCGGCCGACGCGGCGGGATGTGTTCCTGGCGACGATGGAGCAGATCGTGCCGTGGTCGGCACTGTGTGCGGTGATCGAGCCGTACTACCCCAAGGCGGGCAAGGGCCGGCCGCCGGTCGGGCTGGAGCGGATGCTGCGGATGTACTTCGTGCAGCACTGGTTCAACCTGGCTGACGAGGCGTGCGAGGAAGCGTTGCTGGACAGCACGGCGCTGCGGCGGTTTGTGGGCATTGACCTGGGCCGGGAGCGGGCGCCGGACGCGACGACGCTGCTGAAGTTCCGGCGTCTGCTGGAGCAGCACGAGTTGGGCGCGGAACTGTTCGCCGAGGTCAATGCGCAGTTGCAGGCGCGGGGGCTGAAGGTGGGCACGGGCACGATCGTGGACGCGACGATCATCGGCGCGCCAAGCTCGACCAAGAATGCGGGCAAGGCGCGTGATCCGGCGATGCACCAGACCCGCAAGGGCCAGCAGTGGTACTTCGGGATGAAGATGCATATCGGCGTGGACAGCCGAACCGGCCTGGTGCACAGCGCGGCGGTGACGGCGGCCAACGTGCACGACAAGCACCTGCTGGAAGACCTGTTGCATGGCGAGGAGCGGCGGGTATACGGCGACAGCGCCTACGCCAGCCAGAAGGCACTGATCCGCGACCATGCGCCGCACGCGCGCGACTTCACCAACCAGCGGGTACGCAAGCAGGGGGAGGTGGACGAGGCCGAGCGCAGCCGGAATCGCAACAAGTCCAAGGTCCGTGCCCGGGTCGAGCACGTGTTCGCGGTGGTGAAGCGTCTGTGGGGCTTTGCCAAGGTGCGCTACCGCGGGCTGGACAAGAACGCCAACCGCAGCTTCGTGGCACTGGGGCTGGCGAACTTGTACCTGGCGCGTGCCCGATTGGCAGGATAGGTGCGCCCGCTGGGCGCCCAAGAGCCGCGAAAGCGGCCAGTGGCGCCCAAAATCGAGTTTGATATTGCGCTGAAACAGGCCAGAAGCATCCTTCGGGCCGGTCGGCCGGCGATACCAGCACTACAGCTACTTGATCAGCGTTACCTTAATTCGCGCGCTGCGCTTCATATGCCTGCAAATGGCAATACGCCGCCTGCAACAGCGGCGCGCTCTGGCCGGCGGCCAGAGCGCGGTCGAGCATGTCGCCGACGATATGCGCCGCTTCCACCCGTTGCCCGGCTTCCAGGTCGCGCAGCATCGAGGCCTTCACGTCCGAGCCGGGCAAGGTGAGGCCAGTGCGTGCGATGTTGCGCACTTTCTCCGGCACTGGCTGGCCGCTGGCGGCGGCCACCGCAAGGCACTCTTCGTGCAGCGCGCCCATCAACGCCGCGCCATCGCGGGTGGCGACGATGTCGCCGATGCTCGCGTGCATCAGGCAGGTGCCGGCGGCCAGCGCGGCGAGGAAGCTGAACTTGTTCCATTGCGCCTGCGCGATGTCGCCGCTGTAGTCGTGGTCGATGCCGGCTGCCGCGCACAAACGCTCCAGTTCGCGCAGGCGCGGGTTTTCGTTCTGCCCGGCGCGCTCGCCGAAGGTGATCGACGCCGGGCGGCCGAGGTGGCGGATTTCACCGTGTGGCCCCAGCGTGGCGCTGATGAAGCACAGCCCACCCGGGACGTGGGCATGGCCGAAGCGTGCATCCAGCGCGTCGTAATGGTGCAGGCCATTGAGCAGCGGCAGGACGTCGGCGCCCATGTGCACCGCCGGCTCGATGGCATCCATCGCGCTGTCCAGGTCATAGGCCTTGCAACTGACCAGCACCAGGTCGAAACGGGTTTCGCCCAGCGCGTCCTTCAACTCGGCGGTGGTCAGCACCGGCACGTGCAGGTGCAAATCGCCCAGCGGGCTGATGAGTTGCAGGCCGGCTTCGCGCAGCCGCGCCGCGCGCGCCGGGCGCACGAGGAAGCTGATGTCGGCGCCGGCCTGTGCCAGCCGCCCGCCGAAATAACCGCCGGTACCGCCGGCGCCGA
Source organism: Stenotrophomonas sp. (assembly GCA_034675465.1). Classification (GTDB taxonomy): domain Bacteria; phylum Pseudomonadota; class Gammaproteobacteria; order Xanthomonadales; family Xanthomonadaceae; genus Stenotrophomonas. The sequence goes on from JAUCDH010000029.1 coordinate 18,311, forward strand.
GGATCAGGATGCGCATGAACGTCTCCGGTTGAAAGAACTCAGCTGCGCAAGCCCACGCCCCGCCGCAGCAGCCACAGCGAGACAGCGGAGAGCAGGGCGACGAAGCCCAGCATCAGCGCGTAGGACACCCACAGCGGCACGTCGCTGCTGCCGAGCAGGCCGTAGCGGAAGGCGTTGACCATGTAGAAGATCGGGTTGGCATGGGTGGCCGCCTGCGCCCACGGCGGCAGCAGGGTGACCGAATAGAACACGCCGCCCAGGTAGGTCAGCGGGGTCAGGATGAAGGTCGGCACGATCGCCACGTCGTCGAACTTCTTGGCGTAGACGGCGTTGATGAAGCCGGCCAGCGAGAAGATCACCGCGCCCAGCAGCACCGTGCTCAGGGTCACCAGCGGGTGCGGGATGCGCACCGGGGTGAAGAACATGGCGATGAACAGCACGATCACCCCGACCATCACCCCGCGCAGCACCGCGCCGGCCACGTAACCCCACAGGATCACCCAGTTCGGCATCGGGCTGACCAGCAGTTCCTCGACGTGGCGGCCGAACTTGGCGCCGAAGAACGAGGAGCTGATGTTGCCGTAGCTGTTCTGGATCACGCTCATCATCACCAGCCCCGGCACGATGAACTGCATGTAGCTGTAGCCGCCCATGTCGCCGATCTTCGAGCCGATCAGGCCGCCGAAGATCAGGAAGTACAGCACCATCGTGATTGCTGGCGGCACCAGCGTCTGGCTCCAGATGCGCAGGATGCGGTGCACTTCGCGGCGGATGATGGTGCCCAGGGCGACGAGGTTGCGGCGGGTGTCGGTGGGCGATGCGGTGTCGGCGGGGGTCGTGGTGTTCATGCTCTGGCTCTTGGCCCCTCCCCTTGCGCGCAGCGCAGGGGGAGGTCGGGGAGGGGGTGCTTTGGTGGTTGTTCCTTTCGGGGCGGGCGGCGAAGAGCCAACCCCTCCCCAACCCTCCCCTTTCGCCTCCGGCAAAAAGGGAGGGGGCATTACTGCGCGAGGTTGCCGGTCAGGCGCACGAACAGCTCCTCAAGCCGGTTGCTCTTGGTGCGCATCGAGCGCACGCGGATGCCGGCGGCGCCGAGCGTGTCGAATACGCGGTTCAGGTCCATCGCGCGCGGCATGTCCAGGTCCAGCGTGTGGCTGTCGATGGCCGCCAGCTGCGCGCCCTCGATCCGCGGCAGTTGCGCCGGCAGTTCGCCGTCGATGTCGAGCAGGAAGCCTTCCACGTCGAGCTTGGCCAGCAGCGTGCGCATCGGCCCCTGCTCGACGATGCGGCCGTGGTTGATGATGGCCAGGTTGCGGCACAGCTGCTCGGCTTCCTCCAGATAATGCGTGGTGAGGATGATGGTGGTGCCGGCGGCGTTGATCTCTTGCAGCGTCTTCCACATGTCGCGGCGGATCTCGATGTCCACGCCGGCGGTGGGTTCGTCGAGGATCAGCAGGCGCGGGCGGGTCATCATCGCGCGGGCGATCATCAGCCGCCGCTTCATGCCGCCGGACAGCGTGCGGCTCATCATCTGCGCCTTGTTCCACAGGTGCGCGCGCTTGAGTTCCTCCTCGGCGCGCAATTCGGCTTCCGCACGCGGGATGCCATAGAACCCGGCGTAGTTGACCAGAATGTCGAAGGGCTTCTCGAACAGGTTGAAGTTGATTTCCTGCGGCACCAGCCCGATCAGGCGCATGGTCGCGCTGCGTGCGGCCACCAGGTCGCTGCCGAATACCTGCACGTCGCCTTCGCTGAGGTTGACTAGCGAGGAGACGATGCCGATCAGCGTCGACTTGCCGGCGCCGTTGGGGCCGAGCAGGGCGAAGAAATCGCCGGGGGCCACTTCCAGCGACACGCCCTTCAGGGCCTGCACGCCGTTGTCGTAGGTCTTGCGGAGGTCGCGCAGGCGCAACGCGGGAGCGCCGGGGGTGGTGCGGGAATCCAAGCTCGGGCCTTCGCGCCGCAATGCCGGCGCCGGATGAGTGCGAGCCGGTATTATAGGAGCCCCCGTGGCACCGGCCCGGCTACACACTGTTCCTTCTTTCGTGCCTGTCCAATTCCCCCTCAGGCTGGTTGGCCGCCGCATGCTGGCGCCCACCGTCGGCCATTACCAGTTCGTCCGCGACGACGGCCAACCGCTGGACTTCCAACCCGGCCAGTTCATCCAGGTGCATTTCGAATATGCCGACGGCACCGCGGCCAAGCGCAGCTATTCGCTGGCGACCATCCACGACCACGCGCTGGGGCCGGGCGAGGCGGTGGACATTGCGGTCAGCTTCGTGCCCGGCGGCGCGGCCACCGCGATGTTCGAGGGCTTGCGGATCGGCGCGCACGCCACCGGCAGCGGCCCGTTCGGGCGTTTCTGCCTGCAACCGAACGACCGCAACGGCCGCTACCTGCTGATTGCCACCGGCACCGGCGTCACTCCGTACCGGTCGATGCTGCCGCTGCTGCGCCAGGCCATCGTCGAGCGCGGCGTGGAGGTGGTGCTGTTGCAGGGCGCGCGCACGCAGGCCGAGTTGCTATACGGCGACGACTTCCACGCCTTTGCCGCCGCCAACCCCAGTTTTCGCTACATGCCGTGCCTGTCGCGGGAAGCGCCGGCCGGCGCGCACCCGGACCTGCGCCAGGGCTACGTGCAGCAGCAACTGGCCGAGATCGCCCCCGATCCGGAACGCGACATTGCCTACCTGTGCGGCAACCCTGAGATGGTCGATGCCTGCTTCGAGGCGTTGAAGGTGGCCGGCCTGCCGGTGCCGCGGATACGGCGCGAGAAGTACGTCAGCAGCAAGTGAAGGTTGCGCCGCGGTGCGCCGGCATTGTGTGAGAATCCGGCGTGTGTGGGGCGTGGGCCCGAGTAATGGGCTCCCTGTTTTCAAGCCCCCTTCCCATCGGGAGAGGGCGGAGGGTACGGGCGAAGCTGTGTGATGTTTGGCTGCACGAAGTTTCGCCCGTACCCTCATCCAGCGCTTCGCGCCACCTTCTCCCCGGGGAAGAGAAAGTCCGGGCTTGACCAAGCCTTGCCCTCCCTGTCTGCGAGCGTTTCGATGACACTGGACTTCCCCACCATCGCCATCATCGGCCTGCTGCTGCACGTCGGGCTTGCGGCCGGCTTTTCGCTGATCCTGTTGGTGATGCAGGGCCACCGGGTGCCGCGACTTTGGGCGGGCAGCCTGTGGGCCGGCGCCCTGGGCACCGTGCTGCTGGGCATGCAGGGGCAGATGCCGGAGTTGCTGTCGATCGTGGGGCGCAACGCCTTCGCCGTGCTCGGCAGCGTGCTGCTGCTGTGTGGCGTGGCGTTGCACGTCGGCCGCCGAGCGCCGTTGCGCCCGGCGCTGGTGCTGGCCGGCGCGTACATGCTGGCCATCGGCTGGTTTACCTTGGTCAGCCCCAATCTCGGCGTGCGGCTGGCGCTGTACAGCCTTCTGGTCGTGATCTGGAAGAGTTGGGAAATCTGGCTGCTGCTGCGCCATGCCCCGGCCGACATCCGCCGCAGCTGCCGGATCATGGCCGCAGTGTTCGTGCTGGATGCGCTGTTGTTCCTGGTACGCGGGCTGGCGCCGGTCGCGCCGGTCGCCGGCGGCGACATCCTGCGCGCCGGTCTGCCGATGATCATCACCTACATCGGCAGCCTGCTCGTGATGCTGGCCCACACCTTCGGCCTGGTGCTGCTGATCGTGGAGCGGCAGATGGTCGATTTGCGCCGGCTGGCGCGGCGCGACGGCCTGACCGGCTTGCTCAATCGCACCGCGTTGATGGGCGACGGCAGGGCGCAGTTGGCGCAATGCCAGCTGCGGCAACTGCCGTTCGCGGTGCTGTTGCTGGACCTGGACCACTTCAAGCAGATCAACGATACCTACGGCCATCAGGCCGGCGACGCTGTGCTGCACCACGCCGCGCGCACCTTGCAGCGCAACCTGCGCGGCCGCGACAGCCTGCTGGGCCGCTATGGCGGCGAGGAATTCGTGTTGCTGCTGCCGGCCACCAACCTGGAGCAGGCGCACGCATTGGGTGAACGGCTGCGCGCGGCGCTGGAAGGCAGCCCGCTGGACAGCGACATCGGCCCGGTCGCGGTCACCACCAGCATCGGCGTCGCAGCCGACGTCGATGCCACGCTGGAAGCGCTGCTGGCGCGGGCCGATGCGGCGCTGTACCAGGCCAAGGCCGCCGGTCGCAACCGCGTGGTCTGCGACCTGGACGTGGGTGCGGCGACGGCGGCCTGAGGACGCTTGCGTCACGCGGGTTCCTCGCAGCAGTGCATTCGGCAACATGGCCTGTAAAGCACGCTTGACAGCCGTGGCGGGCGCGCGCATTCTCGCTGTCAAGTTTGCTTGACAGCGAGGGTGTCATGCAGGGAATCCGAAACCGGAAGAATGTCGGCAAGGTCTGGCTGTGCGCCGGCGTGGCCTTCCTCGGCATTGCCAGCCTGCTGGTGTCGGTGGGCTATTTCGCCGGTGGCCTGCTGCTGAAGGCCAAGGTCATTCAGATCGACGCGGCAGCCGCGATGATCTGGGTGTTCCCGCTACTGTGCAGCATCTACGGCATTGCCAAGATGGCGCTGGCTCGGCGCTACCTGTGAAAAACCGCCTGCGCGAACTGCGCGACGCCCGCGGCTGGTCGCAAGGCGAGCTGGCCGAGCGGCTGGAGGTGTCGCGGCAAACCGTCAATGCGCTGGAAACCGGCAAGTACGATCCATCGCTGCCGCTGGCGTTCCGTATTGCCAAGCTGTTCGAATCGCGCATCGAGGACGTGTTCTTCCCCGATGTCACATGACGCCGCCTGCCGCGTCATGGGCAGGCAGGTTCCAATCCGCGTTTCATCCATCCCACCGGAGGGTTTGTTCCGATGAAGTCCCGCAAGACCCAAACTCTTCTCGCGTTGGCCGTGCTGGCTGGCCTGATCGGCTACCGCATGCTGCCGAACAAACCCGTCGCCCACGAAGGCGATGGCAAAGCTGTTGCGTCCGGCTCGGTCGCGCCGGCCAAGCCGCTGATGCTGGGCAAGATCGCCTTCACCCCGTGCAGCCTCGCCTCGCCGATGACCCGCACCACGCTGGAAGCGCAGTGCGCGACCTTTGATGTGCCCGAAGACCGCGCCAACCCGGCCGGGCGCAAGATCGCGCTCAACATCGCGTGGCTGGAACCCACCGGCAGCGGCGAGAAGTCGCCGGACCCGGTGCTGTTCCTTGCCGGCGGCCCCGGCCAGGCGGCGGTGGCGACCTACCCGGCGCTGGACGCGGCCTTCCGCGAAGTGCGCAAGCAGCGCAGCGTGGTTCTTATCGACCAGCGCGGCACCGGAAAATCCAACCTGCTGTCCTGCGAAGCGGACGACGACGCGGAGGAAACGGATATCTCCCCGGCGGTGATGCAGGCGCATGCGCAGCAGTGCATGGAAGCGTTGTCGGCCAAGGCCGACCTGCGCCACTACACCACCACCGACGCCATCGCCGACCTCGACGACGTGCGCCAGGCCATCGGCGCGGCGCAGGTCAATCTGGTCGGCGTCAGCTACGGCACCCGCGTCGCCCAGCAGTACGCCATGCGCTACCCGGCCAACACGCGCAGCATCGTGCTCGATTCGGTGGTGCCCAACACGCTGCAGCTGGGCAACATCTTCGCCCGCAACCTCGACGACGCGCTGGCGCTGCAGTTCGCGGTGTGCAGCAACGACCCGGCCTGCAAGGACAAACTCGGCGACCCGCGCGCCGAACTCGACGCGCTGCTGGCCAAGCTTCGCGCGCAGCCGGTGGCGGTGCAATACCGTGACGCCAGCAGCGGCGAGCTGAAGCAGGGCATGCTGCGCGCCGAATCGGTGGCCGGGCTGGTGCGCATGTACGCCTACATGCCGATGGCCAGCGCGCTGCTGCCGAAGCTGATCCATGAAGCCAACGCCGGCCGCTTCGAGAACCTGATGGCGCTGGTGCAGATGATGAGCAGCGAAATGAAGGACGCGATGGCGATGGGCATGCAGTTGTCGGTGGTGTGCAGCGAGGACGCCAACAGCATGATGGCGCGCGCCGAGGACGAGGGCACCGTGCTCGGCAACCAGATGGCCGACGGCATGGCCGCGATGTGCAAGGCATGGCCGAAGGGCAAGATGCCGGCCGACTTCCATGATGCACTCGCCAGCGACGTGCCGGCGCTGGTGCTGGAAGGCGAGTTCGACCCGGTGACGCCACCGCGCTACGGCGAGGAAGTGGTCAAGACGCTGCCGAACGGCCGCCTGTTCGTGCTGCGTGGGCAGGGCCATTCGGTGCTGGGTGCGGGCTGCATGCCCAAGCTGTTCGCCCAGTTCATCGAAAAGAACAACGCCAAGGCGCTGGACGGTAGCTGTCTTGAAAAGCTCGATTACGTGGAGCCGTTCACCAGCTTCAATGGCGCGGAGCCGTGATTGGTGATTCGTGATTGGTGATTCGAAGAAGCAATGCCGCTTCTTCGGTCACTTCACCCATCACCCAACGCCCCGGCACACCGCTCTTTCGAATCACGAATCACCAATCCACGAATCACCACTCCCGAATCACGGACCTCCCATGATTACTGCTGAAAACCTCCGCAAGACCTTCCCCGCGCGGGGCAAGGACAAGACGCCGGTGGTCGCCGTCGATGACGTCGGCTTCATTGCGCGCGACGGCGAAATCACTGGCCTGCTCGGCCCCAATGGCGCCGGCAAGACCACCACGCTGCGCATGCTCTACACCCTGATGTCGCCGGAAACCGGGCGGGTGATGGTCGATGGTGTCGATGTGGCCGCCGACCCCGAGCGCGTGCGCAGCAACCTCGGCGTGCTGCCCGACGCGCGTGGCGTCTACAAGCGCCTGACCGCACGCGAGAACATCGAATACTTCGGCCAGCTGCACGGCATGAGCAATGAGGTCATCGCACAACGCACTGCCAGGCTGGCCGCCGCGTTGCAGATGGAGGATTTCCTCGACCGCGCCACCGAAGGTTTCTCGCAGGGCCAGCGCACCAAGACCGCCATTGCCCGCGCACTGGTACACGACCCGAAGAACGTGATCCTCGACGAGCCCACCAACGGCCTGGACGTGATGACCACGCGCGGCCTGCGCGGCTTCCTCAAGGAACTGCGCGCCGAAGGGCGCTGCGTGATCTTCTCCAGCCACATCATGCAGGAGGTCGCCGCGCTGTGTGACCGCATCGTCATCATCGCGCAGGGCCGCGTGGTGGCGCAGGGCACGCCGGACGAACTGCGCGCCGCCACCGGCGAGGCGAACCTGGAAGACGCCTTCGTCAAACTGATCGGCAGCGAGGAGGGCATGCACGCATGAACAAGACTTCATTCTTCGGCAGCATGTTCACGGTGATGCGCAAGGAATGGCGTGACTTTTCCCGCGACCGCCGCACCTTTTTCCTCAGCCTGATGGTGGCGCCACTGATTTATCCGGTCCTGTTCTGGGGCATGGGCGCGCTTGCCGAAATGCGGGTGGAAACCCAGTTGGAGAAAAACATCAGCGTGCCGGTGGTGGGCATCGAGCGTGCGCCCAACTTGCTCAAGTACCTCGCCAGCTACGGCATCGACGCCCGCCCGGCACCGGCCGACATCGAGGCGCGCATCCTTGCCCAGCAGGAGGACGTGGCGCTGGCCATCGACGAGCAGTTCGCCGAGGACTGGCATGCCGGCAAGCCGGCCAAGGTCGATATCATCACCGACACCACCCGGCGCAATGCTGACGTGGTGGTGGCGCGGCTGAGCAAGGTGCTGGCCAGCTACGGCCAGGGCGTAGGCGCGATGCGGCTGCTGGTGCGCGGCATCAATCCAGCGGTGGCCGCGCCGCTTAACGTGGGCACCCGCGACATGGCCACGCCGGAATCCAAGAGCAGCGGTTTCATGTCGATGCTGTTGCCGCTGATCCTGACGATCTTCGCCTTCATCGGCGGCGCGCACCTGGCGATGGACACCACCGCCGGCGAACGCGAGCGGCAATCGCTGGAGCCGCTGCTGGCCATCCCGGTGTCGCGCGCGGCATTGGTGGGCGGCAAGATGCTGGCCGCCGCGTTGCTGGGCATGGCCTCGATGCTGCTGATCCTGGTGTCGTTCAAGCTCTCGGCCACCTTGATCAACAGCATGTCGCAGATGGACGTCAGCTTCGCGGCGATGGGCAAGCTGTTGCTGACCCTGCTGCCGCTGGTGTTGATTGGCACCGCGCTGATCACCACGCTGGCCGCCGGCGCCAAGAGCATGAAGGAGGCGCAGAGCCACATCATGTGGCTGATGCTGCTGCCGATGCTGCCGGCCTATGCGCTGATGGCCTACCCGCTGAAGAACACCGAGGTGTGGCAGTACGCGGTGCCGTTCCTGTCGCAGAACCAGCTGATCCAGAAGATCACCCGTGGCGAAGTGGCCTCGATCGAACAATGGGCAGTCTATCTGACCAGTTCGCTGGCGTTGGTCGTGGTGCTGTGGGCGCTGGCCGTATGGCGCTACAAGCAGGAAAAGCTGGCGATCTCCGGTTGATCGCGGCGTTGCCGTGCTCGGCCGGGGCCAACTCATCCAGCGACAGCGGAAACAGCGTCGACGGGTTCCGGTCCACCCCGCAGACGTAGCCCACCAAAAGCAATGCCCGCAACTTGCGTTGCGGGCATTGTCTTCAACTTTCAGCTCCGGGGGTCGGTGCTTTTTACACAGACTGGTTTGCGGGCTTTGCCGTGCTGAAGGGTTGGGGTTATTTCGCGGCAGAAGGCGGGTTGCCGCCCTTCATCAGCGCATCGCGGTTGGCCTTGAAGGGGTTGCCTTCGTACCAGTTGGGCCAGCCGTCGCCGCTGGACAGTGCCTTGCCCACGCCGTAAAGCAGCTCCAGATCTTCGACGGTGCCGTCGAGTTTCCAGGTGGCCGGGTCGTACTCGTCCTTCGGGCCGTGGTAACGCTCGCCGTAGGCTTCGGCGGCCTTGCGACCTGCTTCGGAACCGCCTTCGCGCAGGTTGCTGCCCCCGCCGGCGTAGAGGGCGGGGACGCCGGCCTTGGCGAAGTTGAAATGGTCGGAGCGGAAATAGAAGCCGCTTTGCACCGATTCCTCGCCGCGCAAGCTGCGGTTCTGCAATGCTGCCAGTGGCTTGAGGATGTCCTCCAGCTCGGAACTGCCGTAGCCGGTGACGGTCATGTCGTGGGTGCGGCCGCCGACGGACATGGCGTCGATGTTGATGACGCCCGCGATCTTCTCCAGCGGGAAGCTCGGGTGGTTGACGTAATACTGCGAGCCGAGCAGGCCCGATTCTTCCAAGGTGACGGCCAGGAACACGACCGAACGTTCCGGCGGCGTCGGCTGGTGCGCGATGGCGTCGGCGATTTCAAGGATGCCGGCCACGCCGGTGGCGTTGTCGATGGCGCCGTTGTAGATGTTGTCGCCGGATTCGCCCTCGTGCTTGCCGAGGTGGTCCCAGTGCGCCATGTACACGACGGCCTCATCCGCACGTCGGGTGCCGGGCAGCACGCCGACCACGTTGCGCGATTTCTTCTCGGCGATGGTGCTGTTCAGGTCGAGCGACAGCGTGGCCTGCAACGGCACCGGCTTGAAGCCGCGCTTGTTGGCGTCCTTGTAGGCCTTGTCCAGATCCAGCCCGGCATCGGCGAACAGTTGCCGTGCGGCGTCGGCGCTGAGCCAGCCCTGCGCTTGCAGGCGCGGTTCCTTGTCTTCGGCCACCGGCAGGTCGTATTGCGGGCCACCCCAGGAGTGCTTGACCACGTTCCAGTCGTAGGCCGCGCCGGCGGTGTCGTGGACGATCAGTGCGGCGGCGGCGCCCTTGCGCGCGGCTTCCTCGAACTTGTAGGTCCAGCGGCCGTAGTAGGTCATGCGCTTGCCGTCGAACAATTTGTCATTGCCGGCGTGGAAGCCCGGGTCGTTGACGAGCATCACGACCGTCTTGCCCTTCCAGTCCTGGCCGGCGTAATCGTTCCAGTCCTGTTCGGGCGCATCGACGCCATAACCGACGAACACGATGTCGCTGGCGTCGATCTTCACTTCGGACTGACCGCTGCGGGTGCCGATGACCATGTCGGTGCCGAACGCGAGCTGACGGCTGGTGTCGCCGCGGCGGACGGTCAGCACGGTAGATGGATTGGCGGTGGTCTCGGTCATCGGCACTTCCTGGAACCAGCTGTCGCCGTTGCCGGGTTGCAGGCCGATGCGCTGCATCTGGTCGCGGATGTAGTTGACCGTCAGTTCCTCGCCCCGGCTGCCGGGCGCGCGGCCTTCGAATTCGTCCGAGGCCAGTGTCTTGACCAGTTCGCCGAAGTCGGCGGCGTTGATGTCGCCGGAAAATGCGTGTGTGGCGACGGGAGCGGCAGCGGGCGCAGGTGCGGCGACAGGTACTTGCGGTTCGCCCTTGCAGGCGGTCAACGCCGCGGTGACGGCGAGGCAGAGCAGGAGCTTGCGTGGCATGAAGAAGAACTCCGGGGTGGCGAGGACGGGGTGATTGTTCCCCTCGGGGCGACGTTGCTGTCGAAACGCTGGCCACTGGCACCGCTGACGGACCCATGCTGGCGGTGCCATGCACGTACAGCGCCACCTCGCGTTCGAAGACGAGCGGGCCATCGACCACGGCATGCGGGCCGATGACGATGCGTGGTTTGCGCGGTGGCGTCAGGGACAGGCTGAACGAGGGTTTCTTGACCTTCACCGCGCCTTTCACGTGCGAACCGATGCCGATGGTGATGTCGCCGTTGATGGTTTCGACGTCTTGCCCGACCTCGGTGCCGACCAACCCGATGCTAGCCGTTGACCGATCTCCACGCCGCCGTCGATGCGGCTGCCGTGGTCGATGAAGATACCGCCGTTGACGGTTTCGATATCGCCGCCGAGCAGCAGCCTGCGGCCGCCGCGGATGGCGCCGTTCACCGTTTGCATGCCACGTGCCTGCACGTTGTCGTCGGCATGGATGCTGCCGTTGACGGTCTCCACGTCACGCGCCTGCACGCCGGCGGCGAGGTGGATGCTGCCATTGACCGTTTCCAGGTTGCGGTAGCTGGCGCCGGCATCGGGTATGGATGCTGCCATTGACCTTGCTGACGTCGTCGTTGGCCAGGGCTGTCGGGGCACACGCGGCCAGCGCAAGCAAGAAGCAAAAATCGTTTCATCGCGTTTCTCCGTCTGGGCAGCGAAAGGGCCGGCTTCGATGGCAGCATCGCTGGTTACAATCCCGCATCTGCCTGAAGTCACTGGAATGCCGTTGCTACCGTACCGTCATTGTCGCTTGATTGCCCGTTTCCGGTGCTGACGTGCGCCGCGTCGGCGTTGCTGCTGGCGGCGGGCGCCGTGCAGGCACAGCAATCGTCGCGGGAAGCGGAAAGGAAGTTGCAGCAGCTGCGCGGCGAATTACAGCGACACGTTGTGTAGTGCTTTTAAAAACTGTTTTTAAAGGGTTGGGGAGAGTTACTACCACCCCCGTCTTTACCGTTTTCTTACGAGACATAAAATCTTGTTCAACACTTAGTGGAACTAAAAACTGTTGTCGCGAGGATAGAAAGCGATGTTGATGTTGGCTCGCTCGCTAGGTGATAACACGTGAGCCCGCATATCCCCGTTTGTGTAACGTAGCATAACCCAGATG
>JAUCDH010000030.1:0-6194 GCA_034675465.1 Stenotrophomonas sp.
GATGAGGGCGCCAGGCTTCCGTGTGATCGTGAGGCCACGAAAAGCCAGGTGATCAGGCGCTTGCCGGCGTTTCACGGGAGTGCGGATGGGAGCGACGACGGGTATGGAGAGAGCGACGATGGTCCCGGCTACCGGGGCTGGAATGCGGACGAGATCCCGGATCACCGAGCCTTGTGGGCGCGATCTCCTGTTCGAACGCTCGGGGCTCGGTTTCGTCGAGGTCGACAAGCTCATCGGTCTGGTCTATTCCGGCACCCAGGAGACGGTTCCGTGGACGCGTGTGCTCGAGCGCATGCGCGAACTGCTCGACGCCAACTACGTCGCCCTGATCTTGCGCGTGCCCAATTCCGAGCAGCCCCTGCAGGTGGTGTTTGCCGGCGAGGCCCAGCCTGAGCGGGCGGCGGTTTTCTCGACCAACCTGACCACGATTGACCCCTTCTTCAATCTGCCGCGCGACCGCATGGTGATGCTGGAGGAGTTGATCGATGACGAGGACTGGCTGCAGGGCTCGTATTACCGCGAGTTTCATGCGCCGCTGAACATTCGTTATTACATCGGCGCCGATATCGGCATGGGGCCTGAGCCCAGCTGCCGCCTGCGCGTTTCGCGCCCGCCCAGCGCCGCCCGTTTCGGCGAGCGCGAGCTGGCGATCTGCAATCTTTTGCTGCCGCATCTGGTGATTGCAGTGCAGTTGCGCGCAGGCCTGGATATCGCCGCGGTGGAGAGCCATTTTTACGCAGGCATGCTCGACCGTCTGTCGGTTGGAGTGGTGTTTCTGGACAAGGAGAAGCGCATCCTCAAGGCCAATCGTGCGGCGAGCGCGATCCTGGAGCAGCGCGACGGCTTGTCCATCGTCAATGGCGGGCTGTCGGCGGCGTTTCCGGCTGAAAACCACGAGCTGCGCAGTCTGATCGAGCGTGCCATATCCGCGGGCGGACAGTCGCAACCGGGCGTGGTCAGCGGCATGTCGGTGAGCCGGTCCTCGGGGCGCTCGAATCTGGGTGTCGCCGTGCGTGCTGCGCCCCTGACCGAATGGTCAGAGCCATCGTCGCGCCCGGCGGCGCTGGTCATCCTCCGAGATTCCGAGGCGCACGTGCTGGCTTCGCACGACGAGCTGAAGCAGCTGTACCGGCTCACCACCGCCGAGGCCAACCTTGCCGTCCAGCTGATGGCTGGCTGCACGGTGGAGGAGGCGGCACAGCGTCTCAATGTGACCCGCAATACCGCGCGCTGCCAGATCCGGGCGGTTTTTGCCAAGACCGGCGTCACGCGCCAGACCGAGTTGTTGCGCGTGCTGCTCAGTGGCGTCGCGCCGCTGGCCTGAGGCTGGGCGCGCAGCGGGTGTTTTTTCGTCCGACGGGGCCGCTTGCCATCAAGCGGGCGCCGTTTTCTTGAGCATCGCAAAAAATAATCAGGGGAAGGTGTATGAAGCGTTTTGCAGACAAGGTGGTTTTTGTGAGCGGTGCGGCGCGCGGCCAGGGTGAGGCCGAAGCACGGCTGTTCATCGCCGAAGGCGCGAAGGTCGTCATCGCCGACGTGCTCGACGAGGACGGCGCCCGGCTGGCGCAGGAGCTGGGCCCGGATGCGCTCTATCTCCATCTCGATGTCACCCAGGGCGCGCAGTGGGACGCTGCCGTAAGCAAGACGCTGGAGCACTTCGGCCGCCTCGACGTGCTCGTCAATAATGCCGGCATCCTGCGCTGGGGCCAGATCGAGGACATGAGCCTCGAGGAGTACATGGCGGTGATCAGCGTCAATCAGGTCGGTTGCTGGCTGGGCATGAAGGCGGTGCTGGCGGCGCTGAAGAGCGTCGGCGGGGGCGCCATCGTCAACACCTCGTCGGTGTCCGGCTTCGTGGGCATGGGGGGCTTGAGCGCTTACACCGCGAGCAAGTTTGCGGTGCGTGGCATGACCAAGTGCGCGGCGCTGGAGTTCGGTCGCTACAACATCCGGGTGAACTCCGTGCATCCGGGCGGCATCGACACCGCGATGGTGCGAGGCCCTGATGGCGAACTGGGCGATACCCACAAGAGCCTGCCGATTCCCCGCGTTGGTACGGTCAACGAGGTTGCGCGCATGGTGGCCTTCCTGGCTTCGGACGAGGCGTCCTATACCACTGGCTCCGAATTCATCATTGACGGCGGAATGACGGCCGGTTTCAACGTCGTGGAGTGATGATCACCGCATCAGTGCGCGTACAGGCATCACATTTGACAACGGCCGCAGCGCGCGACCACCACCGGAGCAATTTGCGATGAACAATGCGGGACCTGTGTTTGACGAAGCGAAAGTGCGCAAGGCCTTCCGCGTCAGCGTGCCGAGCGCCTTGCTGCTGGGCGCGGTGATGATGATCTGGCCGAGCGCATTCTGGCGTCTGCTGGGCATGGATCTGGGTGCTGCGCCCTACCCGGCGATTCTTTACGGCAGCGTCATCTTCGGTGTCGGGCTCGCCAGCATCGCTGGCGCGCGCGCGCCACGCAGCCATGTCGGGCTGCTGCTGTTGCTGGTGTGCTACAAGAGCGTGGCCGTGATTGCACTGCTCACGCACGGCGTGCTGACGCTGATGGCCGACCAGCCGGTGCCACTGGCGGTGTGGGTGATCGCCGCGCTGTGGCTGCATCAGGCGGTGAGCAATGCGCGCCTGTATCCGTGGGGGATCAAGGACCAATGAGCTCGTCTGCTGCATACGCCGCTTACGAGAGCGGTACCGTTTCCATCGCCCGCAGCGCGTGGCCGGCGCCTGCCGCGTCGCCGCGCTGGCCGGCGCTGACAGCCGATATCGAGGCTGAGGTCGCGGTGATCGGCGCAGGGGTGGTGGGGGCCTCGCTGGCCTTGCATCTGGCCGAACGCGGCCTGCGGGTTGCCCTGGTCGAGGCGCGCCAGCCCGCCGACGGCGCCTCGGGACGCAACGCAGGTCAGGTGCAGCCCTATTTCGGCAAGTTCGGAGAGATGAAAGCCTGGCCCGATGGCGGGCAGCGCTTCGTCGATTATTACCTGCGCCATCGCAACATCATCTTCGAGCTCTGTGCGCGCCACGGTATTGACGCCGATGCGGCCCCTTGCGGCCTGGTGGCCGCGGCCTATCGCGAATACGCGTCAATGACGCAGAACGCCGCGCACTGGCGCGCGCTGGGCTATCAGGTCGAGACCATCGGCGCCGGGCGTCTGCGCGAACTGCTGGGCACCGAGCGCTATGCCTTTGGTGTGCACTGGCAGGACGGCGGCCGGGTCAATCCGCACATGTTCACCAATGGCATGGTCGCGGTCGCTGCGCGTCATGGCGCCCAGGTGTTTGGCGATTCGCCGGTCGAGGCCTGTGAGCGTGTGGGGCGGCGCTGGAAGCTGCGCAGCGCGCAGGGCAGCGTCACCGCGCAAAAGGTGGTGGTGTGCACCAACGGCCATTTCGGTAACGCCTTCTTTCCCGAGCTGGCGCGTACTTCGTATCCGCTGCTGGCCTGTGGCGTGGCGACCACGCCGCTGCCGCCGGCCTTGCTCGAGATCATCAACCCGGCGCGGGTGGCGATGTCCCAGTTCCCGCTGGGCTTGTATCCGATGGTGCTCGACGGGCGCAATCGGCTGGTGACGGCGACCATACCCGGGGTTGGTGGCGCCGACGATGGCAAGCGCTATTTCAGCTATCTGCTGCGTCACCTGCACCGCACCTGGCCGGCGACAGGCGATGTGCCGATCGAGCTCGATGCCTATTGGACCGGCATGACGGCCAATTCAGCGCCGGCCTACCAGGCTGGCGGCCCGCGGCTCTACCATGTGGCCGATGGCGTGATGGCGCTGATGAACTTCGGTGCCGGCGGCAATGTGGTCGGTCCCATGATGGGCATGAACCTGGCACACGCCCTGGCCGACGACCGCCCGCAGGACATCGTGCTGCCGCTGGAGGCGCCGGTGGCGCTGCAGTCGCCAGGGCGCTTCGAATTCAAGATCCGGCGGGTGCTGATCCCGATTGCGCGCGTCATCGACCGCTTCGAGCGCATCCGGCTCTGAGCCGGGGCTGGGTGGCGCTGCTGCGCTCAGGATGATTCGCGCAGCAGCGCCACGCGGATTTGCTCGATCGCATGCGAAGGGCTGAGGCCTTTCGGGCATACCTCGGTGCAATTCATGATCGTGCGGCAGCGGTACAGACGATACACATCGTCGAGGTAGGCAAGGCGCTCGCGGGTGGCGGTGTCGCGGCTGTCGGTGATGAAGCGATAGGCCTGCAGCAAGCCGGCCGGGCCGACGAACTTGCTCGGGTTCCACCGGTACGACGGGCAGAATGCGCTGCAGCAGGCGCACAGGATGCATTCGTAGAGACCGTTCAGGCGCTCACGCTGTTCCGGCGACTGCAGGCGCTCGCGCTCGGGTGGAATCTGGTCGTTGATCAGGTAGGGCTTGATCGAGTTGTAGTGCGTGAAGAACTGGGTCATGTCCACGATCAGGTCGCGAATCACCGGAAAGCCGGGCAGCGGACGCAGCACCACCGGCTCCTTGAGGTCGGACACCGCGGTGATGCAGGCCAGGCCGTTGCGGCCGTTGATGTTCATTGCGTCCGAGCCGCACACGCCTTCGCGACACGAGCGCCGGAAGGACAGACTGTCGTCGGTCTCCCTGATTCGCATCAGCACGTCGAGGAGCTTCTTGTCGTGCCCCCCGAGGGCGATATCGTAGTCCTGCATGCGCGGTGCGGCATCGGATTCGGGGTTATAGCGGTAGATGCTCAGTCGCATGTTCCTTCTCCTCGCGCTGCGTGCTCAGGCGCCGACGGTGAAATGGGTGGCCATGGTCAGCGTCACGCGGAGCGTGATCGCAATGAGGATGAAGGCAATCAGTGCCAGCAGTGGCAAGCGCAGGGCGGTGGGCTGGATGTAGTCGAGCACGATGTCACGCACGCCCACCCAGGCGTGACCGCACAGGGCCGCAAAAAAAGATCACGATCAGCACGGCGCCGGGTGCACTGGTCGCCAGTGCGTGCCAGCGCTCATAACTTGGCGCCGGCCCGATCAGCAGGCTCGCTGCTGTCAGCGCCAGCAACAGCAGCACCACCAGTGCCGTCAGGCGCTGCAGCACCCAGGCGCGTTGGCCGTGGAAAAGTCTCATGACAGCCACCTCATTGCAGCAAGCAGAGCGATGAGCAGTGCCGCCACAATCGTGCTCCAGGCGCTCATGCGCGCCTGTGCGAGGCGACTGCCTATGCCGATGTCCATCAACATGTGGCGCACCCCTGCGAGCAGATGATGCGTCGCCGCCCACACCATCACCACCAGCAGCAAGGCCCGCCAGGGCGAGTTCAGCCATGTGCCGAGCGCCGCATAGTCTGCCTCGCTGCGCAGCGAGCGCTCGAGCGCGAGGACCAGGAAGGGCAAGCTGATCAGCAGCAGCACGCCGGAGATGCGGTGCCCGATCGAGGCGATGGCGCCGATCGGGAAGCGGATCTGCGCAAGATTCAGGAATTTCGGTGCGGCTCTGGGTGGTGCTGGCATGCTGGCCTCCATCGATGACACAGGGTCTGCCGTACGCGGATGGGATGTGATCGCCTGCCCCGATCACGCTCCCGGGTGGGCGAGGCCGCCCAGCGCAGGCTCCTGTTCGCAGCCGCAATCGGCCTCGGCGGCGATCACACGGCGCAGTTGCGCGAAGCGGTCCTCGGTTGAAGTTGACAGCAGCGGATCGTGCTGGACGCGTGCAGTGATGGCATCGATCGCGAGCCAGTCGTCTGCCTCGAAGTGGCGCAGCGCCGCCGGAAACAGGATCAGCTCTTCGACCGCCATGTTGTGGCGCAGACGTTCGGCATACAGCCGGATGTTGGCTTCGACGAGTTCCCAGGACATGGATTCTTCCGCGCCGCGGATTCCAGATCGCGCATCAGGTTGACCCCCTGGCGCTCCAGCGTGGCATGCTGGGCTTCGATCTCGGTCACCGAAACCGGGCGGCAGCGCACCCTTGCCGCGCAGCCGCTCGACGATGCCATCTTCGGCCGGGTGGTGCGAAACGTCTGGAAAATGGGTCAGGTAGTACATCACGTCCACGAACAGCGCGACCGTCACTGACGCCAGCTCTGCGCCAACCGCAGAGCGGCCGTCGAGCAGGCGCACCAGCCGTCCCAGATTGGCATGTTCGGCACTCAGCCTGTCGATAGCGTTCGCCATCGTCTGTGCTCCCCTCAGTCCTGTGGTTTGTCTGGCCATCTCCCGTTAACG
>JAUCDH010000031.1:0-30378 GCA_034675465.1 Stenotrophomonas sp.
ACCCCGCCCCCTTTCTCCGCACCTTCAGGTGTATCGCTGGCAGATTCAGATGGCCACCTCGGGCATGCATCGAGCCACCGGCATCGTTCTGTCCGTAGGCGCTCTCATCATTGCCGGCGGCTTGCTCGCCCTGATGATGGGCCCCGAATCCTGGAATTGCTTCACCGCCCACGCCAGCGCGTGGTACGGCAAGGTGATCCTGTTCGGCTGGACCTGGTGCTTCGCTTACCACCTGTGCAACGGCATCCGCCACATCGTGCAGGACTTCGCCATCGGCTACGCCAAGGCGACCTTCATCCGCAGCAGTTGGGTATCGGTGGTCGCATCGCTGGTCATCACCGCGCTGGTCTGGGCCTATGTCTGCTGCTTCGGAGGCGCCGCATGAGCAATTTCCGCACCCCGTTGAAGAATGCCCGTGGTCTTGGCAGCGCCAAGTCCGGCACCGAGCACTTCATCCACCAGCGCCTGACCGCCACCGCGCTGGTCGCGCTGACAATCTGGTTCCTGTGCTTCGTGGTGAGCCTGTTGGGGGCCGATTACGTCACCGCAGTGACCGCCGTGTCCAAACCGTGGAACGCGATTGCGCTGGTCGGTTTCCTCGTCGCGATGTTCTGGCACGCACAGCTCGGCCTGCAGGTCGTGCTGGAGGATTACATTCACAACTCGCTGCTGGCGCTGGCCTTGCAGACCACCGTGAAGTTCGTCGCCGTGCTCGGCGCGATCGTCAGCATTTTTGCGGTCGCCCGCATCGCGCTTGGGAACTGGAAACATGTCCGCTTACAACATCACCGAACACAAGGTTGACATGGTGGTCGTCGGCGCCGGCGGCGCCGGCCTGCGCGCCACCTTCGGCCTGGCCCAGAAGGGCCTGCAGACCGTCTGCATCACCAAGGTCTTCCCGACCCGCTCGCACACCGTGGCCGCGCAGGGCGGCATCGCCGCCGCACTGGCCAACATGGGCGAGGACGACTGGCGCTACCACTATCTACGACACTATCAAGGGCGGTGACTGGCTGGGCGACCAGGACGCCATCGAGTACATGTGCCGCCAGGCCGTCCCTCGGTGATCGAGCTGGAACACTACGGCGTGCCGTTCTCGCGCACCGACGACGGCAAGATCTACCAGCGCCCGTTCGGCGGCATGACCACCAAGTATGGCGAAGGCCCGTCGGCGCAGCGCACCTGCGCCGCCGCCGACCGTACCGGCCACGCCATGCTGCACACGCTGTACCAGCAGTCGTTGGCGCACAACGCGCGCTTCATGATCGAGTACTTCGCGCTCGACCTGATCTTCGACGAAGAAGGCGTCTGCCGCGGCGTGCTGGCGCTGGACATGGCCGAGGGTACCCTGCACCTGTTCCGCGCCCACGGCGTGGTGCTGGCCACTGGCGGCTACGGTCGCGCCTACTTCAGCGCCACCTCGGCGCACACCTGCACCGGCGACGGCGGCGGCCTCGTGGCCCGCGCCGGCCTGCCGTTGCAGGACATGGAGTTCGTGCAGTTCCACCCGACCGGCATTTACGGCGCAGGCTGCCTGATTACCGAAGGCGTGCGCGGAGAAGGCGGCATCCTGCGCAACGACAGCGGCGAGCGTTTCATGGAACGCTACGCACCGCATTACAAGGATCTGGCCTCGCGTGACGTGGTCAGCCGTTCGATGACCATCGAAATCCGGGAAGGCCGCGGCGTCGGCGAGCACAAGGACCACATCCTGCTCGACCTCGACCCACCTCGGCCCCGGCGTCATCGACAAGAAGTTGCCAGGCATCGCCGAGAGCGCCAAGATCTTCGCCGGCGTGGACGTGCACAAACAGCCGATCCCGGTGATCCCGACCGTGCACTACAACATGGGCGGCATCCCGACCAACTACCACGGCGAAGTGGTGCGCAAGGTCGGCGACAACCCTGATGCCGTGGTGCCGGGCCTGTACGCCATCGGTGAAGCGGCTTGCGTGTCGGTGCACGGCGGCAACCGGCTCGGCTCCAACTCGCTGCTCGACCTGGTGGTGTTCGGCCGCGCCGTGGCCAACCGTTGCGCCGAGACGATCAAGGCGGGCGCGCCGCACAAGCAACTGCCGTCCGATGCCTGCGACAAGGCGCTGGGCCTGCTGGACAAGCTGCGCCACGCCAATGGCGATACCCCGACCGCCGTCATCCGCGACCGCATGCAGCGCACGATGCAGGCCGACGCCGCCGTGTTCCGCACCAGCAAGACGCTAGCCGAGGGTTGCGTGAAGATGGCCGAGGTGTTCGATTCGTTCCAGGACGTCAAGGTCACCGACCGCTCGCTGGTCTGGAACTCGGACCTGATCGAAACCTACGAGTTGAACAACCTGCTGCTCAACGCCGTGGCCACCATCAACTCGGCCGAGCAGCGCCACGAAAGCCGCGGCGCGCACGCCCACGAGGATTACCCCGAGCGCGACGACGTCAACTGGCAGAAGCACACGCTGGTCACCGTCGATGAGAAGGGCAAGTGCAGTTTCGACTACCGCCCGGTGCATATGTACACGCTCACCGACGATGTTTCCGTCGTGCCGCCGAAGCCGCGCGTCTATTGATCCGGGGAACCCACGAACATGGCTGAATTTGCACTTCCGAAGAACTCCCGGATCACCCAGGGCAAGCATTTCCCGGCCCAAGGCGGAGGGAAGAACCTGCGCACCTTCAAGGTCTATCGCTGGAGCCCGGACGACGACCGGAACCCGCGTACCGACACCTACGAGATCGACCTCGATGCGTGCGGTCCGATGGTCCTGGACGCGCTGATCAAGATCAAGAACGAGATCGACCCGACCTTGACCTTCCGCCGCTCCTGCCGCGAAGGCATCTGCGGTTCGTGCGCGATGAACATCGACGGCACCAACACGCTGGCCTGTACCCGCGCGATCAGCGACTGCGGCAAGGCCGAAGTGCCGATCTACCCGCTGCCGCACATGGACGTGGTCAAGGACTTGGTGCCGGACCTGACCCACTTCTACGCGCAGTACGCCTCGATCCGCCCATGGATCCGCACCCAGACCCCGGCGCCGTCGGACCGCGAACGCCTGCAATCGCCGGAAGACCGCGAGAAGCTCGACGGCCTGTACGAATGCATCCTGTGCGCCTGCTGCTCGACCTCATGCCCGAGCTACTGGTGGAACGGCGAGCGCTACCTCGGCCCGGCGATCCTGTTGCAGGCCTACCGCTGGATCATCGATTCGCGCGACGAGGATACCGGTGCACGCCTGGACGATCTGGAAGATCCGTTCAAGCTGTACCGCTGCCACACCATCATGAACTGCGCCCGCACCTGCCCGAAGGGCCTGAACCCGGCGCTGGCAATCGCCGAGATCAAGAAGCTGATGATGGCGCGCCGCGCTTGATGTAGCTGCTTGAAGCCCCTCTCCCTTCGGGGTGAGAGGAGCAGCTTGCGAACCACCGGTTCGCTGCCCCTCGAACGCCCTTGCGCTAGCGCAAGGGCCGGGGCGCGAAGCGGGGGTTGGGGAGAGGGTACGGGGCGGAGTCATCGCGGTGTTCACTACACGAGGCTTCGCCCGAACCCTCATTCGCCCCTTCGGGCACCTTCTCCCGCAGGGAGAAGGGAAAAGGCTCTGCTTCCTAGGCCCCCATGCAAACCGAAGACGAAATCGAACTGAAAAAACTGCGCTGGCGCTGTCGCCGCGGCATGCGCGAGCTGGACCAGTTGTTCGGCCGCTACCTCGATCAACGCTGGGGGCATGCACCGACAATCGAGCGCGTGGTTTTCCTGCAACTGCTGGACACCGAAGACGACAAGCTGTGGCGCTGGTCCATGGGCTACGAGGCGTGTCCCGATGCGCAGCAGGCGCAATTGCTCGACTACATCCGCACCCTTCCGCTGTGAGTGGCGACCCACGCGCTGGATGAACGGCGCATTGGCGCTGCTGGGCACGCTGGCTGCGCTTTCATTGTCGAATTGCGAACTGGACGCCCGCATCGCATGGCCGGCGGCGTTGCTGGTGCTGGCCACGGGCCTGTCCCTGGCAAGGCGCGAAGCGCGCATGCCTGTCCGCCAACTGCTGTTGTCGGCAACCGCCGCGAACGTCGATGGCGTGGCGATCGACGCGCCGGAACTGCTCGAACGCGGCCCGTTGGCAATCCTGCGCTGGCGTGCGGGAAAACGACGCGGGCAACTGCTGTTCTGGCCGGACACGCTGCCGCGTGCAATGCGACGTGAACTGCGACTGGCCGTGCGCGCCATCGCCGTTTCCCGTTAGCCGGCGACAATGGCAACATGGCGCGACCTCAACGGCACATGCGCATGTTCAGACCCTTACCCGTCGCAATCGGATTGCGCTACCTGCGCGCCAAGCGCCGCAACGGCTTCATCTCCTTCATCTCGCTGGCCTCGATCCTCGGCATCGCGCTCGGGGTGACGGTGCTGATCACCACGCTGGCGGTGATGAGCGGTTTCCAGAAGGAAATCCGCGACCGGCTGTTGCAGATGTCGGCCCACGCCACGGTCAGCGCCGATGGGGAGCCGATGACCGACTGGCGGCATGCGGTGGAGGTGGCGATGCGCGACAAGCGCGTGGTCGGCGCCGCGCCGTACATCGAGATACAGGGCATGCTCGCCGGCCCGCGCGTGCAGGGCGCGGTGGTGCAGGGCGTCGATCCGGCGCTGGAGCCGAAGGTGTCGGTGCTGGCCGACAAGATGCAGCAGGGCTCGCTGGACAGCCTGCAACCGGGCGAGTTCAACATCCTGCTCGGCAAGGAGCTGGCGTTGTGGGTTGGCGTCGATGTCGGCGACAGCGTGGTGGCGACGTTGGCTGAAATACAAGGCACGCCGGCCGGCGCGATGCCGCGCACCAAGCGCTTCAAGGTCAGCGGCATCTTCGAGGCCGGTTCCAACGAAATCGACCGTGGCGTCGCCTTCGTCAACATGAGCGACCTGGAGCGCGTGCTGCGCATCGAAGGTGCCACCGGCGTGCGGCTGAAGCTGCATGACATGGACCAGGCCTATACCGTTGCGCGCGACCTCGCGTTGAACCTCGACGGCCCTTACCGGGTGATGGATTGGACCCAGCAGAACGCCAACCTCTACCACTCGCTGCGCATGGAAAAGACGGTGATGGGCATCCTGCTGTCGCTGATCATCATGATGGGCGCCTTCACGCTGGTGAACTCGCAGGTGATGCTGGTCACCGACAAACAGGCCGACATCGCCATCCTGCGCACGCTGGGCCTTACCCCGGGCGGGGTGATGTCGGTGTTCATGGTGCAAGGCACCTTGATCGGCATCATCGGCACCGTGCTGGGCCTCATCGGCGGGGTGGCGTTGACCTTGAACCTGGAGCGCATCCTCGATGGCATCGAGGCGCTGTTCAACATCACCTTGCTGCCGGAAGACGTGTATTACATCACCGGCCTGCCTACCGACATGCAGACGTTCGACGTGGTGGCCACCTTGCTCATCGCATTGCTGATGAGCTTCCTTGCAACGCTGTACCCGGCGTGGCGCGCGGCGCGTACGCAGCCGGCGGAGGCGTTGCGTTATGAATGAGAGCGCACGCATGGAATCGGTGATCCGCGCCGAAGGACTGGGCAAGACCTACGCCGAAGGCAAGATGCGCACGCCGGTGTTTGACGGGCTGAATCTGGACGTTGCGCCGGGTGAGACGGTGGCCATCATCGGTGCTTCCGGCGCCGGCAAGAGCACGCTGCTGCACCTGTTGGGCGGGCTGGACGTGCCGACCGCCGGCGAGGTCCATGTGGCTGGGCAGCGCATGTCGGCCTTGTCCGATGCCGCGCGCGGGCGCCTGCGCAACCGTTCGCTGGGCTTCGTCTATCAATTCCACCATCTGTTGCCGGAATTCACCGCGCTGGAAAACGTGATGATGCCGGTGCTGCTGGGCGGCGCCGATGTCGGCGGGGCCGAGCAGCGGGCGAAGGCGTTGCTGGAATCGGTCGGGCTGGGGCATCGGCTGGAACACAAACCGGGCGAGTTGTCCGGCGGCGAGCGCCAGCGTGCGGCGGTGGCGCGGGCGCTGGTCAACCAACCGGCCTGCGTGCTGGGCGACGAACCCACCGGCAACCTCGACGACAAGACTGCCGCGACGGTGTTCGAACTGATGCTGGAATTGAACCGCTCGCATCGCACCAGCCTGGTGCTGGTCACCCACGACCGCAGCTTGGCGCGCCGTTTGGAGCGCGTGCTGGAACTGCGCGAAGGGCGGCTGCATCTGCTGGCGCGCGACGAGGTTTGAACTGGCATGGCTGAATGCTTGGGCGGGTGTTTTTTCGCATTCATCAACGTGGGCGGATGATCGCGGCATGCATTGCGATGCCGATGTTTCTTCAACACGAGGACGAGTGCCATGAAAAAGCTGTTTATCGCATTGACCGCCGCGGCCGTACTGGGCGGTTGCGCCACAACCGGAAAATTGAGCGACGACGAACGGCTGGCGTTGTACCGCGCCCATGCCGGCGCATCGGTGCGGGATTTCCAGTATTTCGGCTCGCTCAACGGCTGGACCGAGCTGGGCGACAAAGCGCTGGTGGTATGGACCCGGCCCAACGAGGCGTGGCTGTTGAACCTTGACGGCCCGTGCATGGATCTTCCCTACGCGCCGGCGATCAGCGTGACCAACATGATGGGCCGGGTATCGGCCAGGTTCGATCGCGTGATCGTGCGCGGCGTCAATCGGGACATGGCGCCGATGCCGTGTCGCATCGCAACCATCCAGCCGCTGGACGTGAAGGCGCTGCGTATTTCGGAGAAGGAGCTGCGCGAAGCGAAGATCGAGGCGCGTGCCGCGGATCATTCGAAAGGCGGCGAGTGAACGTATTCGGGTAGTGCCCGGCCGTTGGCCGGGCGATGGCGCGATGTGAACGATGCCCTGCGCCGATCAACGGTCGGCACCTGCCTCATGGGGCGGGGGGGTACGCCCCGGATGCTTGCCCCATCCCGCGTGCCTTGGATGTCGCCCGACTATGGGGCCTCGGGCGCGACGTAGCCGGCCGGCTTTTCCGCACCGCCGTTGAACAGGAATTTGACCAGCTCTTCTTCGAGGAAGGCCCGATGCTTCGGGTCGCGCGGCGACAGCCGGTTTTCGTTGATCAGCATGGTCTGGTGCGCCAGCCACGCTGCCCATGCCTGTTTGCCAACGCCGGCGAAAATGCGCTGGCCCAGTTCGCCAGGGTAGGGCACGAAGTCCAGCCCTTCGGTTTCGCGTTGCTCGTGTTGGCAGAAGACGGAGCGGGGCATTGCGTTGTTCCTGTAGGTGGAATGGTGTGCGTCAGTGGCGACCGAGAAGCTTGCGGATCGGGGCCGGCAAGCCCAGCGAATCCAGTTCGGGGCGGGCCACCCAGCGCAGGTCGGCATTGTCGCCCGCGCGCGCGCGCAGGGCGACCTTGCGCAGGTGCAGCGGTTGCAGGTGCAGCCGGTAGTGACTGAAGGTGTGCACGATCGGCGGCAGTTCTTCCGCATCGTCGTAATGGCCTTCGATGTTGCCGGCAAACCATTCGCGCAGGCCGGCGTCGGTATCGGCCTGCGGCAGCGCCCACAGCGAGGCCCAGATACCAGCCGGCGGGCGCTTGTGCAACAGGATGCGGCCTTGCGCGTCCTGCAGCAGCAGGGCGCGTGCCTCGCGTTCCGGCAGGGCCTTGCTCGGCTTCGGGGTCGGCAGCGCGTCTGCCAGCCCCTGCGCCTGCGCGATGCAGCCATCGCGCACCGGGCACAGGATGCAGGCGGGATTGGCGCGGGTGCACAGCGTCGCGCCGAAGTCCATCTGCGCCTGCGTCCAGTCGGCCATGCGCCCCTGTGGTACCTGTTCGACGTGCTGCGCGGCCAGCGCCCACAGTTGTTTCTCGATGGCGGGCAGGCCCGGATAGCCGGCGATGCCGTGGTAGCGGGTGAGTACGCGCTTGACGTTGCCGTCGAGGATCGGGAACGGGTCGTTCCATGCTTGGCTCAGGATCGCGCCGGCGGTGCTGCGGCCGATGCCGGGCAGCGCCAGCAGGGCATCGAGGTCGCGCGGCAGGTCGCCATCGTGCAGTTCCACGCAGCGCTTGGCGGCGGCGTGCAGGTTGCGTGCGCGGGCGTAGTAGCCGAGGCCGGCCCAGTGCGCCATCAGCGCGTCGTTGTCGGCGGCGGCTAGGTCGGGCAGGGTCGGGAACGACTGCACGAAACGCTGGAAGTAGGGGGTGACCGTGGCCACCTGGGTCTGCTGCAACATGATTTCCGACAGCCACACCCGGTAGGGCGTGCGCGGGTGCTGCCAGGGCAGGTCGTGGCGGCCGTACTGCTCGAACCAGTTGAGCAGGTGGGTAGCGAAAGGCAAGGAACGAGTCATGAGTAACGAGGAACGAGTAGGGCAGGAGCGGCTTTCACTCGTTTCTCATTCCTATGCACTTGTTCCCAGTGCCTCCGGCAGCAGCGCATCGACAAACGCTTCGGGGTCGAATACGCGCAGGTCTTCCGGGCGCTCGCCGATGCCGGCGAAGCGGATCGGGATGCCGAACTCACGCGCCAGCGCGAACACCACGCCGCCCTTGGCGGTGCCGTCGAGCTTGGTCACCACCAGCCCGGTGACGCCGGCGGCGGCGTGGAACTGGCGCAACTGGTTCAGCGCGTTCTGGCCGGTGGTGCCGTCGATCACCATCAGCACCTCGTGCGGCGCGGTTTCGTCGATCTTGCCGAGCACGCGGCGGATCTTGCTCAACTCGTTCATCAGCCCGCTCTGGGTATGCAGGCGGCCGGCGGTGTCGGCGATCAGCACGCCGGTGCCGCGGGCCTTGCCGGCTTGCAGGGCGTCGAACGCAACCGAGGCGGCGTCGGCGTTCTGGCCCTGCGCGACCACGGCCACGCCGTTGCGTTCGCCCCACACCTGCAACTGCGCCACCGCGGCGGCGCGGAAGGTGTCGCCGGCGGCCAGCATCAGGCTGTGGCCCTCGTCCTTGAAGCGCTTGGCGAGCTTGCCGATGGTGGTGGTCTTGCCGACGCCGTTGACGCCGACGGTGAGGATCACGAAGGGCTTGGCGTCGCGGTCGATGACCAGCGGTTGGGCGACCGGTTGCAGCAAGGCGATCAGGTCGGCGCGCAGCGCGGCCAGCAGCGCGTTGGCATCGGCGAACTCGCGTGCCTTCATGCGCTTGCGCAGGTCTTCGACCAGCGAGGTGGTGGCGGGTACGCCGACGTCGGCGGTGAGCAGGGCGGTCTCGATCTCGTCGAGCAGGTCATCGTCCAGCTTCGGGTTGCGCGAGAACAGGCCGCCGAAGCTGCGGGCGAAGGCGCTGTTGCGCAGGCGGTCGCGCCAGCCGAGCTTGCCGGCCGGTGCCGCCGGGGCGGCACTGGCGGAGATCAGGGCATCGTCGCTGCCCTGCGTGGCCTGTGCCGGCTGCTCTGCCGGTGCTGGGTGTTCAGGTTGGCCTGCATCGTCGGTGGCGCCGGCATCGATGGCCGGCATTTCCTGTCCGGCGGGCGAGGAAATGACGGCAGTTTCCTCGATGCTGGGGTGTACGGGCGGGTTGGCCGCGGGGGCGTCCTGGGGTTTCTTGCGACGGAAAAAGCTGAGCATGGAGGTAATACCTGAGTAGGCGGACATGCTACCACCGGCGGTGCCGGCGGCCGTCCCAAGGGATGGGGAAGGGGCTAAAGTTGGCGTGCTTCCAGCCGATGGGATGGCATGACCCCGATTTCCTCCATTGCTGCTTCCGGTATGCGCGTGGCCGTGATGGGCATGAAAACGTCGGCGCACAACATTGCCGTGCAGCCGGTGGACCCGGTGGGGCCGAGGCAGGTGCTCGCGGTGCATGCGGTTGCCACCGGCGGTGCTCAGGCCCAGGTGGTCAACGGGGAGGGGCCGCCGGACATGGTGGCCGACCTGCTGGAAGCCAGGACCTATGAACTGGCTTTCGCCGCCAATGCCGTGGTAATCCGGCGCGAGAGCCAGATGCTGGGCAAGCTGTTTGATGCATTTGCCTGAGTCCTTCTCCCATTGGGAGAAGGTGCCCCGAAGGGGCGGATGAGGGTACGGGCGAAGCCTCGTGTACCCAATGTCACGAGGCTTCGCCCGTACCCTCTCCCCAACCCCTGCTCCGCGCCCGGCCCCCGCCAGCGGCGGGGGCGCTCCAAGGCACGTGCGCCAGTGGCGCACAAACCGTGCCTTCTCGCCCCGGCGGGAGAGGGGCTGTCAAAGCGGAACGCATCAGGCCGACAGTTCCAGCAGCAGCTTGTTGAGCCGGCGCACGTAGGCGGCCGGGTCCTTCAGGCCGTCGCCGGCGGCCAGCGCGGCCTGGTCGAACAGCACGCGGGCCAGGTCGTCGAAGCGATCCATGTCCGGCTCGGTGTCCAGCTTCTCGATCAGCGGGTGGTCCGGGTTGAACTCGAACACCGGCTTGCTCTCGGGTACCTTCTGCCCGCTGGCCTCCAGGATCTGGCGCATCTGCAGGCCGAGATCCTGCTCGCCGATGGCAAGGATCGCCGGCGAATCAGTCAGGCGGTGCGACACGCGCACTTCGGCCACGTCGTCACCCAGCGCGGCCTTGATGCGCGAGGCCAGTCCTTCCTTGGCCTTGGCGGTTTCTTCCTGCGCCTTCTTCTCTTCTTCCGAATCCAGCACGCCGAGGTCGAGGTCGCCGCGTGCCACGTCCACGAACGACTTGCCGTCGAACTCGTGCAGGTAACCCATCAGCCACTCGTCGATGCGGTCGGTCATCAGCAGTACTTCGATGCCCTTCTTGCGGAATACCTCAAGGTGCGGGCTGTCCTTGACTTGCAGGTGGCTCTCGCCGGTGAGGTAGTAGATCTTGTCCTGCCCCTCGGCCATGCGGCCAACGTAGTCGGCCAGCGCCACGTTTTGCTCGCCGTCGCTGCCATGGGTGGAGGCGAAGCGCAGCAGGCCGGCGACCTTCTCACGGTTGCCTGCGTCCTCGGCCGGGCCTTCCTTCAGCACTTGGCCGAAGTTCTTCCAGAAGCCGGCGTAGTCCTCGGGGCGGTCTTTGGCCAGCTTTCCCAGCATGTCCAGCGAACGCTTGGTCAGCGCCGACTTCATCGAGTCGATCACCGGCCCGGACTGCAGGATCTCGCGCGACACATTCAAGGGCAGGTCGTTGGAATCGATCACGCCCTTGATGAAGCGCAGGTACAGCGGCAGGAACTGCTCGGCCTGGTCCATGATGAAAACGCGCTGCACGTAGAGCTTCAGGCCCTTGGCGGCATCGCGCTGGTACAGGTCGAACGGCGCGCGGCCGGGGGTGTACAGCAGCGAGGTGTACTCCAGCTTGCCCTCGACCTTGTTGTGGCTCCACGCCAGCGGGTCGCTGAAGTCGTGGCTGATGTGCTTGTAGAACTCCTTGTATTCCTCGTCCGTGATCTCGGTCTTGGGCCGGGTCCACAGCGCGTTGGCCTTGTTGACCGCTTCCCACTCCGGCGCCTCGGGCTTGTCCTCGCCGTGCTGCTCCTTCTGCAATTCGATCGGCAGGCCGATGTGGTCGGAATATTTCTTGACCAGCCCGCGCAGCTTCCAGCCGTCGGCGAAGCCTTCCTCGCCGTCCTTCAGGTGCAGCACGATGCGGGTGCCGCGCTCGGGCTTGTCGATGCCCTCGATCTCGAACTCGCCTTCGCCGCGCGAGGACCAATGCACGCCCTCGCTGGCCGGCAACCCGGCGCGGCGGCTGTACACGTCCACCTGGTCGGCGACGATGAAGGCCGAATAGAAGCCCACGCCGAACTGGCCGATCAGGTTGGCGTCCTTCTTCTGGTCGCCGGACAGGTTCTTCAGGAAATCGGCGGTGCCGGACTTGGCGATGGTGCCGAGGTGGGCGATGGCTTCCTCGCGGCTCAGGCCGATGCCGTTGTCGTCGATGGTCAGGGTGCGCGCGGCCGGGTCGGCCTCGATGCGGATGCGCAGCGGCGCGCCGCCTTCCAGCAGTTCCGGCCGGGTCAGCGCCTCGAAACGCAGCTTGTCGGCGGCGTCGGCAGCGTTGGACACCAACTCGCGCAGGAAGATTTCCTTGTTCGAGTACAGCGAATGGATCATCAGGTGCAGCAGTTGCTTCACCTCGGTCTGGAAACCGCGGGTTTCCTTGTGGCTGTCGGCGGTCATCGTCAGGTTTGCTCCGTGGGTTGCCGGGCCGTGCGTGGCGGCCGATGGAACACGGGGTATGGGCCGGCTGGCAAATTTCAAGATCGGCACGGTGCTTGGGCTTATGATGCCGGGCCCGTCCCGTTGTCCGTGCGCATGTCCCGTCCCCCCCGTTTTCCCGGCTCCGCGCCACCGCGCCCTGCACATGGCGGGGCGGGGCAGGTGCGCATCATTGGCGGGCGCTGGCGCAACACGCGCTTGCAGGTGCCGCAGGTGCAAGGTCTGCGCCCGACCAGCGACCGCGTGCGCGAGACCCTGTTCAACTGGCTGATGCCGAAGCTGCCCGGCGCGCGGGTGCTGGACCTGTTCGCCGGCAGTGGTGCGCTGGGGCTGGAAGCGGTGTCGCGTGGTGCTGCGTCGGCGCAGCTGGTCGAGCGTGATCCGGCATTGGTGGCGGCGCTGCACGGCGTGGTCGGGAAGCTGGGCGCGCAGGAACAGGTGCACGTCGCTGCCGGCGATGCCTTGCACTGGCTGGAAACCGCGCCGGCGATGCAGGCCGACATCGTGTTCATCGACCCGCCGTTCGCCGATGGCCTGTGGCCGCAGGTGTTCGAGCGCCTGCCGCGGCACCTTGCCGCCGAGGCATGGCTGTATGTGGAGGCGCCGGCGGGCGCGATGCCGCAACTGCCGCCGGGCTGGAGCCTGCACCGCGAAGGCGGCACCCGCGAGGCGGCCCATGCCCTGTACCGGCGCACCGCTGCTACACTCGGCGGCGATCCGCACGCCATTTCTGCCGCATGACCGCCTCCAACCGCCGCATCGCCGTCTATCCGGGCACGTTCGACCCGATCACCAATGGTCACATCGACCTGGTGAGCCGTGCCGCGCCTCTGTTCGAGAAGATCATCGTCGGCGTGGCGCAAAGCCCGTCAAAGGGGCCGACGCTGCCGCTGGAACTGCGCGTGGAACTGGCACGTGACGCACTGGCGCACCACGCCAACGTGGAAGTGGTGGGCTTTGACACCCTGCTGGCGCATTTCGTGCGATCGGTGCATGGCGGCGTGCTGCTGCGCGGCCTGCGCGCGGTGTCCGATTTCGAGTACGAGTTCCAGATGGCGAGCATGAACCGCCACCTGATCCCGGAGGTCGAGACCCTGTTCCTGACCCCGGCCGAACAACACAGCTTCATTTCCTCCTCGCTGGTGCGCGAAATCGCCCGGCTTGGCGGCGACGTGTCCGGCTTCGTGCCGGCCACAGTGCTGGAGGCGCTGCACAAGGCCCGCGAACAACGCGCGGGCAACTGAACCACCCAACTGTCACAACGAACCCAATCCGAGGGAGACGAACCATGAAGAACACGATGCGCGTGATGCTTGCCGCTTCGCTGGTGCTGGGCTTTGCCGCCTGCAAAAAGGAAGAAGCCGCGCCGGTCGCCGACGCGCAGCAGGCGCTGGTCGCCCCGGCCAAGGACGACGACGCCGGTTGGCGCAAGTACCTGCAGGCTGTTGCCGTGCAGAACATGGGCAACATCACCAACAACCCGTTCCTGTACTACCTGGTGCCGGAGTCGG
Organism: Stenotrophomonas sp.; assembly: GCA_034675465.1. Lineage (GTDB taxonomy): Bacteria > Pseudomonadota > Gammaproteobacteria > Xanthomonadales > Xanthomonadaceae > Stenotrophomonas. Next base: position 13,619 of record JAUCDH010000031.1, read on the forward strand.
ACCCGGATTTCAACGACAAGTACGGCCGCCAGGTCGAAGCAGCCACCACCACCATCGCCCGCGGCGTGTCGCCGGGCAACATGCTGGCCTTCGGTTCCTCGGCTTCGTCGAAGATGGCCGACCTGATCGAAGCCGCGTTCAAGGACGTGGAAGCCGACTCGATGAAGGGTGTGCGCGTGGTGTTCATCGGCGAGGCTGCCGACAACGCCCGCGTGCAGACCATCCTGCAGCCGACCGGCGCCGAATACATCTTCGTTGAAGCGAAGTAAGACGCGAGCCGTGATTGGTGATTCGTGATTGGTGATTCGTAAAGAGCAAGGCCAGCCGCTTTGTCGAATCACCAATCCACGAATCCATTAATCGCCGTTTCCCCATGTCCCTCAAGATCAACGAGCTCTGCGTCAACTGCGACGTCTGCGAGCCAGCCTGCCCGAATCAGGCAATTTCTATGGGCGAGACGATCTACGTGATCGACCCGGCCCGTTGCACCGAGTGCGTCGGCCACTTCGACGAACCGCAATGCGTGGTGGTATGCCCGGTGGAGTGCATCGACCCGGACCCCGACATCGTCGAGACCCACGAGCAGTTGTTGGCCAAGCTGTATGGCCTGCAACGTGACCATCCCGAACTGTACGAAACGGAGAACCCGCTGCAATGAAGCGCATTGCCCGCTCCCTGCTGCTGTTTGCCTTGCTGCTGCCCCCCGTCGCATGGGCCGCCGACGCGACGCCCGCGCGCGCCAGCCATCCCGATGGCGCAGCCATTGCCAGCGGCCACGCGCTGGCGACGCAGGCCGGCATGGAAATCCTGGACAAGGGCGGAAATGCATTCGACGCGGCGGTCGCGGTGTCCTCGACGTTGGCGGTGGTCGAGCCGATCAGCTCCGGCTTGGGCGGCGGCGGGTTCTTCCTGCTGCATGACGCGGCCACCGGTAAGGACGTGATGCTCGACGCGCGCGAAACCTCGCCGGCGGCGGCCACGCCCGAGCGCTTCCTCGACAAGGCCGGCAACCTCGACCGCGACCGCTCGGTCAACGGCCCGTGGTCGGCCGGCATCCCCGGCCTGCCGGCGATGCTGGTCAAGGTTGCTGGCGAGCACGGCCGCCTGCCGCTGGCCGAGTCGCTGGCGCCGGCCATCCGTATCGCCAGTGAAGGTTTCCCGGTTTATGACCGAATGGCGCGCGGCTACGCGATGCGGCGCGAAGTGATGGAGCGCTACCCCGGCACCCGCGAGGTCTACCTGCGCAACGGCCGTCCCATCGCCGAAGGCGACATCTTCAAGCAGCCGGAGCTGGCGCACACATTGCGGTTGTTGGGTGACAAGGGTTTCGACGGCTTCTATCGTGGCGAAACCGCGAAGAGATTGCTGGCCGGCGTGAAGAAGGCCGGTGGCCAGTGGACCGCCGAGGAGCTGGCTGGCTACACGGTCAAGGCGCGTGAGCCTATCGTGTTCGACTACCGTGGCTGGAAGATCACCACCGCGCCGCCGCCGTCCTCCGGCGGCATCGCGCTGGCGTCGATGCTGCAGGTCCTCGAAGGCTGGGACTTGGCCGCGCTGGACGAGGCGCACCGCGCCCATTTGGTGGTGGAAGCGATGCGCCGCGCCTACCGCGACCGCACCTTCTTCCTCGGCGACCCGGACTTCGTGCAGATCCCGCAGAAGGTACTGACCAGCCGCGACTACGCGCAGGGCCTGCGCGCGACCATCCACCCGGACAAGGCGACCCCGAGCGACCTGCTGTCGGGCAAGCCGACGCCGCTGGAGGACGACGAGACCACGCATTTCTCGATCATCGACAACGAAGGCAACCGCGTCGGTGGCACGCAGACGGTGAACCTGCTGTACGGCTCGGGCTTCATCCCGGCCGGCACCGGCGTGCTGCTCAACAACGAGATGGACGATTTCGCGCTCAAGCCGGGTACGCCCAACGCATTCGGCGTGATGGGCTACGAGGCCAACGCGCCGAAGCCGGGCAAGCGCATGCTCAGCTCGATGACGCCGACCTTCATGGAGAACGCCGACAAGGTCATCGTGATCGGTACGCCGGGCGGCAGCCGCATCATCACCATGGTGCTGCTGGGCATCCTCGGCTACGACGCCGGGCTGGATGCGCAGCAGGTCGCGGCGCTGCCGCGCTACCACCACCAATGGCTGCCGGACGTGATCGATGCCGAGAGCGGTGCGTTCACGCCGAAAACGGTGAAGCAATTGCAGGCGATGGGCCACGGGATCGATCAGCCCGGCGACAGCGCCGAAGGCGGACGCGGTTCCAGCCATGTATGGGGCAACCTGCAAACGGTGGAATGGGATCGTCGCAGCAATACCCTCAGTGGTGGCAGCGACCCGCGCAACCCGGTAGGCAGCGCCGAGGTGCGCAAGGTCGGCCAGGGCGACTGAGTCGCAAGGGCGGCGCGACTGCATTGGAAAATCCCGCCTTCGTGGCGGGATTTTTCTTGCAGGCATGGAGCGGATCACGGGTCGTTCGCTCTGGGCTTCCGATTGCGGGGCAGCCGTTCCATCACGCATCGGAAGCCTTGCGAATTGCGAATATTTAACGCGGCGGCGATAGACTTTTCACATGAAACTATGGTCAATCCGTGGCAACAGCCAGAAGCTCGATGGCGGGGCGATGTTCGGCAACGCACCCAAGGCGGTATGGGAAAAATGGGCGCCTGCTGATGAATCCAACCGCATTGAACTGGCTTGCCGGGCGCTGCTGGCCAGCCCGCTCGGTGGCAAGACGGTGCTGTTCGAGACCGGCATCGGCGCGTTCTTCGAGCCGAAGCTGCGCGAGCGCTACGGCGTGCAGGAGCCGCGCCACATCCTGATCGATTCGCTGCGCGAGGCCGGCTTCGAGCACGAGGACATCGACGTGGTGGTGCTCAGCCACCTGCATTTCGACCATGCAGGTGGCCTGCTGGCGCCGTGGGCGGAAGGGCGCGCACCGGAGTTGTTGTTTCCGAACGCGACCTTCGTGGTTGGCGCCGCGCACTGGCAGCGCGCCATGCACCCGCACCCGCGTGACCGCGCCAGCTTCATCCCCGAATTGCCGGCCCTGCTGGAAGCCAGCGGACGGCTGGAAATCGTCTCGGGTGAGCATTCGCAGGTGCTGGGCGAATCGGTGCACTTCAATTTCAGCGACGGCCATACGCCGGGGCTGATGCTGGCCGAGATCGTCGGCCCGTTGGAAGTCGATGGCCGGCGACATGGCGGCGTGGTGTTCTGCGCCGACCTGATTCCCGGCCGTTCATGGGTACACGTGCCGATCACGATGGGCTACGACCGCAACGCCGAATTGTTGATCGACGAGAAGCGCGCCTTCCTCGAAGACAAGCTGGCGCGCAACGTGCACCTGTTCTTCACCCATGATCCGCAATGTGCGCTGGCGCAGGTGGCGCGTGACGACAAGGGGCGTTTCGGCACCACCCACGAGTTGGGTGAGCTGAAAGCGCACGTCCCGGGGGAAGCCTGACGCAAGGGTTGGTGGGCAGGAGCACTGCAAGTCGCGATGGCGTTTGCCGCATCGCGATGTGTGTCGTTGCTACGACGAAATCACGGGTACATCACCCCGCGCGCGTACCGACAATACGGTCACCCGCATCGCCCAAACCCGGCAGGATGTAGCCCTTTTCATTGAGCCGCTCGTCGATGGCGGCGGTATAGACCTCCACGTCCGGGTGAGCGGCCTCCAGCGCCTTCAGGCCTTCCGGTGCGGCGACCAGGAAGATGCCCTTGATGCGTCGCGCACCGGCGCGCTTGAGCATGTCGATGGTGGCGATCAGGGTGCCGCCGGTGGCCAGCATCGGGTCGAGGATCAGCGCGTCGCGTTCTTCCAGCCGGCCAGTCAGGCGTTCGAAGTAGGGTACTGGCTGCAGGGTTTCCTCGTCGCGTTGCAGGCCGACCACGCTGACGCGCGCGGTGGGCAGCAGCGCCAGCACGCCGGTCAGCATGCCCAGCCCGGCGCGCAGGATTGGCACCAGCGTGATCTTGGCGCCGGCGATGCGCTGCACCGCGACCGGGCCGGCCCAGCCCTGCAATGTGTGCGCTTCTGTTTCCAGATCGGCGGTGGCCTCGTAGGCGAGCAGGCTGCCCAGCTCGTTGACCAGTTCGCGGAAATCCTTGGTGTTGAGCGTGGCCTGCCGCAGCAGGCCGATCTTGTGGCGGACGAGGGGGTGGCGGACTTCGACGACTTTCATGGCGGTCACGATGCAGGGACTGCCGATAGTCTAGGCCACGCGGGGGCCGGTGCTGCCGATGCGATGTGCAAGCGGCGGGTATGGCTTGCCTGCGTGCCGGCAACGTATCCGTGGATGCGGGGATTGCCTGGCCCTGATGCCGCGCCTGCGGGAGTTGTCCTTGCCCATCGTGCGGGCAAGGACAACGACTGGGCCATCAATACTCGTAACGCACGCCGGCCAACCACGAGCGGCCAAAGCCTTCCATCTCCAGCACGCGGCTGCGCTTGCCCTGGAAACGGACTTGCCGGGTGTCGTTGATGTTGTTGACCTCGGTGAACAGCCGCCAGTTGCGGTTCAACTTGTAGCTGGCGGAGAAATCGAGGCTGGCGCGGTCGTCCCAGTAGATGTTCAGTTCCGGCGAATCCACGTCGAAGGATTGGATGAATCTGGAACGATAGTTGTAGGCCAGCCGTGCGTTCAGACCATGCTTCTCGTAGGTCAGGGCGAGGTTGTAGTTGGTGCGCGAGGTGCCCGGCAGTTCGGTGCTGCCGGCGCCGAACGGCAGGTCGGCGCGCGACTTGGCCCACGTGTAGTTGCCATAGATGCCGAAGCCATCCAGCGGTGCGGGCAGGAAGTCGAAGGTTTGCTGCCATGCCAATTCCAAGCCATGCACCTGGCCGCTGTTGCCGTTCTCCGGGCGGGTGACCTGGCGGCTCAGGCCGTTGCCGATGCTCTCGCTGTGGGTGGCGATGAACAGCGGGTCGTTGATGCGCTTGTAGAACGCGGCCACCGACAGCAGGCCCAGCGGGCGCAGGTAGTGCTCGTAGGAGACGTCGAGGTTGTGTGCGTAGGCGGCTTTGACGTTCGGGTTGCCTTCGGCCACCGCCGAGGTTTCCAGGTCACCGAGAGTGCGGTAAGGCGCGGGTGTGCATGAAATCCGGGCGGTTCAGCGCGGTTGAGTACGAGGCACGCAGGATGCTGTCGGCATCGAGTTCGTAGCGGAAGTGCAGGCTCGGCAGCAACGTGCCGTAGTCTCGGCTGGCGTGGGTGGGCTGCATCGCGTTGGTGTCGGTGTTGAACTGCACCGCATCGCCTTCGGCGCGGGTCTGCTCGTAACGCAGGCCGGTGACCACTGTCAGTTTGTCCCAGTTCGCGTCCATGCGCACGTAACCGGCATGGACATCCTCGCTGGCTCGGTAGTCGCCGGTGATCGAGTCGGGGATCAGGCGCACGTTGTTGGCGCTGTCGCGCAATGGCTGGCCATTCTTGCCGAAGATGTCGCGGCAGAAGCGGCGGCCGGCCAGGAAGTAATCGAAGTTGTTGGAAACCGAATCGCACAGCAGGTCGGACATGCTGATGCCGAGCTTGGCAAAATCGGCGGCCGAGCTGTTGCGGTAACGCTCGTCGTCGAAGGATTTGTCGCGCAGGCGCGCGCGCAGGCCGAACTTCAGGCTGCCACTGTCGCCGAACAGGTGCTGGTCGCCGGTGACGTCGAGGCGGAAGCCGTTTTCCTTTTCCTCGCTGTACTCGGAGCGGTCGTTGAGGCGGCGGAAGCCGAACCAGCTTTCCGGCAGGTTCACGCCGGTGGCCGGGGCGTCGGCGCGGCCCTTGATCGTCCACACCGGGAAATCGGAATCGGTGTAGTCGTAGTCCATCTTCGGCCGTACCGTGGAGCGGAAGATGTATTGCAGGCGCGGGCTGGTTTTCTTGGTGGCCTTGCTCTGCGAGGCCTGCCATTCCAGCTTCCATGCCTCGCCGACGAAATGTTCACCGCCGAGGTTACAGGTGCGGATGTTCTTGTCGTAGGTACGCTCGCGCAGTTCCTTGTCGAAGGTGGCGCGCACGTTGCCGTGGATCTCGTCGGACGCGGCAGTGTGCTGGTCCATGCCGATGATCAGGTTGTCGCGGAACTCGTGGTCCTTGAAGCGCGCGTCGGAGGCGACGAAGTACAGCAGGTTGCCGGGGTCGATGCGGTAATCGAAGCGGCCGGTGATGCCGGTGCGGGTACGGGTGCCTTCGTAGTCCTTGATCTGCACTTCGCTGGGCAGGATGCGGCCGTCGTCCAGGCGCGAGTAGAGGGTTTCGACGTTGTCGGTGAAGCGACCCTGGCGGCTGTGCGAGGCCGATACCAGCACGCCGATGTTGCGCTCGGTGCCGAAACGCTGGCCGATGGTGGCGTTGTAGCGCTCGTTGTCGCCATCGCCCAGTTCGTAGCGGCCTTGCGCGGCGGAGGCGCGCAGGGTCATGCCATCGCGGTCCAGCGCGCTCTGGGTGCGGATGTTGATGTTGCCGGCGATGGCGTCGCCGTCCATGTCCGGGGTGATGGCCTTGGTCACTTCCAGCGCGGCGATCACGTCGGCGGGAATGGTGTCCAGCTCGACGCCGCGACTGCTGGCGTCGGGGTTGGCCAGCTGCACGCCGTCGATGGTGACGGTGGTGAATTCCTTGGGCGCGCCGCGCACGGTGACGTAGCGGCCTTCGCCCTGGTCGCGCTCGATCGATACGCCGGGGATGCGCTGGGTGGATTCGGCGATGTTGTTGTCCGGGAACTGGCCGAGCAGGTCGGCCGAGACCACGTTGGTGTAGTTGACCGTGCTGCGCTGCTGGTTCAGCGCCATCGCTTGCGCGTCGCGGGTGGCGCGCACGTCGATGCGCGCCAGGTCCAGCGCATCGGCGCTGGCGGTGGTGCTGACCAGCGTCACATCGACGTGCAGGCCCTGGTTGCCATCGACTTCGATCTCGACCTGCTGCGGCTGGTAGCCGAGGTAATCCACGTGCAACGTGTAGCGGCCCGGTGCGATACCGCCGAGGCGGAAGCTGCCGTCGCGCTGGCTGGCCACTTGCCGGCCGTCCAGCGTCACACGCGCGCCATCCAGATATACGCCGCGCGCGGCTTCCTTGACCACGCCGATGACGGTGCCGGCCATGCCCTGCGCGGTGATGGCGGCATTGGGCGCGGCATGGACGGTGGCGACAGGAAGCGCGAGCGCGGTGGCGATCGCGATGGCAACGGCGGAAATTCTCGGCTTCATCGGCTTGGAGTCGGTGACGGAAGGGAGGTGGCCTGCGCATCGGTCCGAGGCGTGGCGCGCAGCACTTTCCTTCACGAATGTTGCTGGAAGATGAAAGCTTCATCGGCAGTGGGGCTTGTTCGCCGCCGGCAAGATGACTGTCATCCAATTGCAATCTTTGGCCTTCACCGTGGCCATCGTTTGAGCCACGGTCGTGGCGGGAGAAAAGAATGAAGATGCGATGGATTTCGGGTGGGCGCGGCATGCTGCAAGTGAGTGGTGTCGTACTGGGGATGACCTTGCTCATGGGCGTGCAAGCCGCCGAAGAAGGGCAAGAGCAGCGCCGAGCCGAACACGCAGGTGCCGGCCGGCAGCCTGCATTACGCGGCCAGCGGTTTTCCTGACCGCATCGTCGCCTCGCCGGCACAGGATGCCGCGCATGGTTTCGCGGTGATGTGGCGGACCGATGGCAGCGTCAGTCAGCCGTTGCTTGAAATTGTCATCGCAGGTGATTCGCCGGACATGGGCGCGCCTCGCAGGATCATCGCCGCCACCACCGCCTTGCAGACCGAGAACGGCCTGTCGCACCACCATCGCGCCGACGTCGAGGGACTGGAGCCTGACACGCTGTATGCATGGCGTGTGCAGGGCAAGGACACCTGGGGGGCGTGGACGCAGCTGCGTACCGCAGCATCGGCGCAAGCGCCGTTGACCCTGCTGTATTTCGGCGACACCCAGAACAAGAACCTGAGCCTGGTGTCGCGGGTGATGCGGCAGGCGTGGCGCAGCACGCCGGATGCGCGGTTGGCGCTGTTCGCTGGTGATCTGGTCAGCGGCAAGGATGGGGTGAACGACAACGAATGGGGCGAATGGTTCGCCGCCGGTCGCTGGCTGCTGGAAGGCACGGCGGTCGCGCCTGCGCCGGGCAACCACGAATATTTCGAAGAGTTCGAAGACACGCCGCAGGAACGCCGCGTGCTCGGCAGTCATTGGCCGCTGACGTTTGCGCTGCCGCGCAATGGCATGAAGGAAGTAGCCGGCACCAGTTACTGGTTCGACTACCAGAGCGTGCGCGTGGCCGTGATCGACGGCACTTCGGCGCTGGATCTGGGTACCGCGCAAGCACAGGCGCAGTGGCTGGACGGAGTGCTGGCAGCAAACCCGAACCCGTGGTCGATCGTGCTGATCCACCAGCCGTTCTATTCACCGCGCGACGACCGCGACAACGTGGAACTGGTCGAGAAGGTGCTGCCGGTGATCCGCAAGTACAAGGTGGACCTGGTGTTGCAGGGCCATGACCACACCTACGGCCGGCGCAGCGACGAGGGTAGTGTGGCGACACCTGTGTTCATCGTCTCGGTGGCTGGGCCGAAGCAGTACCGGCTGTCCGACTTCGCGCGTCGCACGATGCGTCCGGTGGGCGAGGACACCCAGCTCTACCAGGTGCTGCGCATCGATCCGCAACGGCTGTCCTCGAATCGCGTACCGTCACCGGGCAGCTGTACGACGCCTTCGAGCTGGTGCGCGACGGCGACGGCAAGCGCTTGCTCGAACACGAAGAGGGCCGCATCGCGCCACGCGACTGTGCGCGGCCTGTTTCGCCGAAGGGGCGCAAAGACCGCTGCTGGGAGTGAGGTTGATGTGTGCGGAATGTGGGAGCGGCCTTGGCTGCGATGGCTCCTTGCATAAAGCCCCATCGCGGCCAAGGCCGCTCCCACGCGTTTTAATGCTTCATGCTCAAGACGCCGACACCCGCGCAGCAACATCTGGAGAGGGTGACTCTGGAGATGCTGGTGCCCAAGGACCACTTGTTGCGGAAGATCGACGCGACGGTGGATTTCGAGTTCATCCGGGCGCAGGTCGCGCATTTGTACTGCGCAGACAATGGCCGCCCGGCCTTGGATCCGGTGGTGATGTTCAAGCTGTTGTTCGTGGGCTACCTGTTTGGTGTGCGCAGCGAGCGGCAGTTGATGCGCGAGGTGGCGGTCAATACGGCGTACCGCTGGTTTGCCGGCTTTCGCCTGACCGACAAGGTGCCGGATGCGTCCACATTCTCGCAGCATCGGCGGCGGCGCTATACCGACCCGGCGGTGTACCAGGGCATCTTCGACGCCATCGTGCGGCAGGCGATGGGGCATGGCTTGGTGGGCGGTCGGGTGCTGTACACCGACAGCACGCATTTGAAGGCCAATGCCAACAAGAAGAAGTTCGATGCGGTACAGCTGGAGCAAACGCCGTCGGCGTATCTGGCCGAGCTGGACGCGGCGGTGGATGCAGACCGCAAGGCGCACGGCAAGAAGCCGCTGCGGCGTGAGCAGGTACCGCCTGCCCCCAAGGAGACCAAGGTCAACCGCACCGATCCGGACAGCGGTTACCTGATGCGCGAAGGCAAGCCGGAAGGTTTTTTTCTACCTGGACCACCGCACGGTGGATGCGCGCCACGCGATCATCACCGACACCCATGTCACCGCTGGCAACGTGCATGACAGCCAACCGTATCTGGAACGGCTGGATCGGCAGCGCGAGGTGCTTGGGTTGGATGTGGAGGCGGTGGGGCTGGATGCCGGCTATGTCACCCCGCGCGTGTGCCAAGGCCTGGAGGAGCGCGGCGTACTGGGAGTGATGGGCTACCGCCGCCCGAGCCACAAGGCCGGCTTGTTCTACAAGCGCGAGTACCGCTACGACGCCGAAGCCGACGTGTACGTCTGCCCGAACGGACAAGCGCTGTCGTATCGAACGACCAATCGACAAGGCTACCGGGAATACAAATCCGATCCGGCCCTGTGCCAACACTGCCCGTTGCGCCAGCAATGCACACGCAGCGCCAATGCCACCAAAGTGGTGACGCGGCACGTGTGGGAAGCGGCCAAAGAACGTGTCGATGCCAGGCGTCTCACCGCATGGGGTAAACGCGTGTATGCGCGGCGCAAGGAAACGGTCGAGCGCAGTTTTGCCGACGCCAAGCAATTGCATGGTCATCGCTACGCCCGCATGCGCGGCTGGCTACGCGTGACAGAACAATGCTTGCTGGCCGCCGCCGCGCAGAACATCAAGAAGATCGCACTGCTACTGGCACGGCTTTATTGGCTGCTGAAAGGCCACCCATCGGCGCAATCGCGCTGGATAGCCCGTCTCCACGCCATCGCCGCCCTGTTTATCGGAAATCCGACCAACCGAAGGCTGGCCATCCCGGCGTAGGTTCCCGCAATGAAAAACCCCGTGTTCCGGAAAACACGGGGCTCGTCAGCAGTCTGAAACGGTGGCCAATGGCCACCGCTTTCGTCCCTGTTGCCCGGGTGCGAATCAGGCCGCGTCGGCCTGCTCGCGGCGCGGGCCTTCCAGCAGTGCGCGGCCGACCATGTTCACCAGCAGATCCAGTTCGGCCTCATCCATGCCGAAGTGCGGGGTGAAACGCAGCGAGTTCTCGCCGCCGTGGATCACGTTGACGCCATGCATGCGCAGCCACTCTTCGGTGGAACCGGCGCCATAGCACTTGAACTGCGGGGCCAGTTCGCAGGAGAACAGCAGGCCGGTGCCTTGCACCTTGGTGATTGGGCCGCCGAGCTTCGCCTTCAGCGCTTCCAGTTTCTGCACGGCCTGCTCACCACGCACGCGGATGTTCTGGCGCACTTCCGGCGACAGGCGGGCGAGGGTGGCAACGGCCACATCCAGCGCGCGTGGGTTGGTGGTCATGGTGTTGCCGTACACGCCCTTGCGGTAGAGCTTGGCGGCATGCTCGGTGACGGCCAGTACCGACAGCGGGAATTGCGCGCCGTTCAAGGCCTTGGAATAGGTCTCCATGTCCGGCGGGTCCAGCGTCTCATAACCCGGATAGTCGACGAAGGACAGCGTGCCGTGTGCACGCAGGGCAGCTTGGATGGAATCGATCAGCAGCAGGCTGCCGTGCTCGCGGGTGAGTTCGCGGACCAGCTTGTAGAAGCTGGCCGGCACCGCGCGGCCCGGGTCGCCTTCGCCCATCACCGGCTCCAGGAACACCGCCTCGATGAACCAGTTGTTGGTCTTGGCATCGGCGAACACCTTGCGCATCGCCGCTTCGTCGTAGGGCGGCACGGTGATGACGCTGTTCTCGCCGCGGTAGCTGGCCAGGTGCTGGTCATAGGCCTTGCGGCTGGAGTCGGAGTACAGCGCCGGGCGGTCGGTGCGGCCGTGGAAGCTGCCCTTGATGACCACGCGCTTGATCGTCGCACCGGCGTGCGCCGCGCCCGGTTCGGTCTGCAGCTTGGCGTTGATGTCGGCGATGCGCGCGGCCAGGCCGACCGCTTCGGAACCGGAGTTCAGGCACATGAAGTGCGAGAACGGGCAGCCGCCGCGGGCATGGCCGATCTCCTTGCGCATGGCGTCGGTGAAGCGGCGCTGCGACAGGCTCGGGGTCATGATGTTGGCCATCACTTGGGGCTTGCCGGCCGCGGCCAGCACGTCGGCCGGGGTGTGGCCGAAGCCGAGCATGCCGTAACCGCCGGCGTCATACAGCACGGCGCCCTTCAGCGACACCACCCACGGGCCACAGGCGGCCAGCGCGATGTACGGCACCACGGCGTCGTCGGCATAGAAATTGACGAAGCCGGATTGCATCGCCGCGATCTGCTCCTTTTCATCCAGGTCCAGCAAATCGGCGGCTTCGTCCTTGATGCGGGCGTATTCGCTGGCGGCGGCGTCGATGGCGCTGGTCAGGTCGGGATGGGCGGCGGCCAGACGCTCGATGGTGGCATCGTCCAAACCCTCGGTAAGGCGGGCGCCGGCGTGCGTGCGAAGCGAGGCCAATGGGCCGAGTACGGTCATGCTCATCTCCATCCAAAGTTTCGTATGGCTCCATTATCTGGAGATTCTGGTCACATGGCAGCTGTCATTTGGGCGAAAATCCGGTTAATTTCGTCGGATTGACGAAGCTGGCCCGCGATGTGAAGATTTCCTCCGCTGACGAACACCTGCTTTCCGTGCTGCGCGAGGATGCGCGCGCCTCCACCGCGCAGATCGCGCGGCGGCTTGGGTTGTCGCGCACCACCGTGCAGAGCCGCATCGACCGGCTGGAGCAGCAGGGGGTGATCGCCGGCTACACCGTGCGCACTCACGCCGACTACGAGCAGGGGCAAGTGCGTGCGCACGTGCTGATCACCGTGCTGCCGCGCAAGATGCCGGCGGTGGTCAAGGCGCTGCGCGAGATACCGGAGGTGCGCACGCTGCATTCGGTCAGCGGCGCACACGACTTGGTGGCGATGGTGGTGGTGGGTGGCGTGGGGGAGATGGACGTGGTCACCGATGCCATCGGCGTCATCGACGGCGTGGAGCGCACGACCAGCGCGATCATCCTCTCGACGAAATTCGAACGCTGACCGGGCGGGGGACCCGGTAGGAGCGCACCTTGGTGCGCGATGGGCTTTCCCGGTAATGCCCCATCGCGCACCAAGGTGCGCTCCTGCCAGTGCCGGTACAATGCCCGGCTCCCCGTTCGATGCCCGGCCTTGAAGAAGTCCGATTTCAACTACGACCTGCCCGCCGAACTGATCGCGCAGGCGCCGCTGCCCGAACGATCGGCCAGCCGGCTGCTGTTGGTGCCGCCGGCCCCGGCGGCGTTGACCGCCCGCCACGTGCGCGACCTGCCGGAGCTGTTGCAGCCAGGCGACCTGCTGGTGTTCAACGACACCCGTGTGATCCCGGCGCGCCTGTTTGGGCAGAAGGCCAGCGGCGGCCGGGTGGAAATCCTGATCGAACGCCTGCTCGGCGAGCAGAAGGCGCGCGCGCAGGTTGGTGCCAGCAAATCGCCCAAGCCGGGCAGCCGCATCGCGCTCGATGCCGGTGGCGAAGCCGAGGTGCTGGGCCGCGATGGCGAGTTCTACCTGTTGCGCTTCGAGGTGCCCGAGGCGCTGGAATCGTGGCTGGTCCATGCCGGCCGGCTGCCGCTGCCGCCGTACATCCAGCGTGAACCCGGCGCGGACGACCGCGAACGCTACCAGACCGTGTTCGCCAAACAGATTGGTGCCGTGGCTGCGCCCACCGCCGGCCTGCATTTCGATGAAGCCTTGCTGGAGCGGCTGCGCGAACGTGGCGTGCAGTTCGGCCACGTCACCCTGCACGTGGGCGCGGGTACCTTCCAGCCGGTGCGGGTGGATGACCTGTCGCAGCACGTGATGCACCGCGAATGGCTCAACGTCGGTGCCGAGCTGGTGCAGCAGGTGCGCCGCACCCGTGCCGCCGGTGGCCGCGTGATCGGCGTCGGCACAACGGTGGTGCGGGCGCTGGAAAGTGCCTGGCGTAAAAGCGAGGCCATGCCCGATGGCGAGCTGCACCCGTTCGCCGGCGAGACGCAGATCTTCATCACTCCCGGCTACCGCATTCGCAGCGTCGATGCGATGGTCACCAACTTCCACCTGCCGGAAAGCACCTTGCTGATGATGATTTCCGCCTTCGCCGGCCGCGAGCGGGTGTTTGAGGCCTACCGTCACGCGATTGAGCAACGCTATCGCTTCTTCAGCTATGGCGATGCGATGTTGCTGGAGGGCCGGGATTGGTGATTCGTGATTGGTGATTCGTAAAGGCGGTTTGCTGCCCTCCGAATTCCATCATTTGCAGGCCACGTATCCCCGCTTTTTCGAATCACGAATAACCAATCACGAATCACCATGTCCCGATTGAACTTCACCCTGCAAACCACCGACGGCAACGCCCGCCGCGGCCAACTGTCCTTCCCGCGCGGCACCGTGCAGACCCCGGCGTTCATGCCGGTGGGCACCTACGGTTCGGTCAAGGGCGTGCTGCCCGAGCAGGTTCGCGCGCTCGGCGCCGAGATCATCCTCGGCAACACCTTTCATCTGTACCTGCGCCCGGGGCTGGATGTGATCGCCGACCACGGCGGCCTGCACGGTTTTTGCCGCTGGAACGGGCCGATCCTCACCGACTCCGGCGGCTTTCAGGTGTTCTCGCTGGCGCACCGGCGCAAGATTACCGAGCAGGGCGTCACCTTCGCCTCGCCGACCGACGGCGCGCGGGTGTTCCTCGGCCCGGAGGAGAGCATGAAGATCCAGAAGGTGCTCGATTCGGACATCGTGATGATCTTCGACGAATGCACGCCGTACCCGGCCACCGAGGACGTGGCGCGCCGGTCGATGGAACTGAGCCTGCGCTGGGCGCAGCGCTCGCGCGACGCGCACGACGCACTGGGCAACGACGCGGCGCTGTTCGGCATCGTCCAAGGCGGCGTGCATACCGGCCTGCGCAGCCGCTCGGCCGAGGGCTTGCAGCAAATCGGCTTCGACGGCTACGCCATCGGCGGGCTGGCGGTGGGCGAGCCGGAGCGCGAGCGCAACGCCATGCTCGAGCACATGCACCCGATCCTGCCGGCCGACCGCCCGCGCTACCTGATGGGCGTGGGCCGCCCCGAGGACCTGGTCGAAGGCGTTGCCCGCGGCGTCGATATGTTCGATTGCGTGATGCCCACCCGTAACGCGCGCAACGGCCACTATTTCACCTCGTTCGGCACCGTGCGCATCCGCAATGCCCGCTACGAGCGCGATATGGACCCGATCGAGCCGGGCTGCGGCTGCCACGCCTGCAGCAGCGGCTACACCCGTTCCTACCTGCGCCACCTGGACCGCTGCAACGAGATGCTGGCGCCGATGCTCGGCACCCTGCACAACCTGTACTACTACGAGAAGCTGATGGCCGACATGCGCGCGGCGATCGAGGCGGGAACCTTCCTGGCCTTCCGCGAGTCCTTCTACGCGGCGCGTGGAGCGGTTGCGCCGGGGCTGTAGTGTGCTTGTGAGTCCCTCTCCCTCCGGGGCGAGGCCGCACGGCTTGCGCGCCACTGGCGCGCGTGCGGTTGAGCGCCCACGCCGCTGGCGTGGGCCGGGGCGCGGAGCGGGGGTTGGGGTGAGGGGTGAACGGAGTCCTGAGGTTCAACCATCATGGACTTCGTTTGCCCTTCATTCGCCCTTCGGGCACCTGCATTCGGCGCATCCATGTGCCTCACCCTTCGGGCGGCTTTGCCGTGCAACCCGGTAATCCTGCCGGGTTGTCTCCCGCAGGGAGAAGGAAGAGCAGGGGCTTCCTGTTCTGCCAAGCCTTGCAATCGGCCCCGCTCGCCCCTATGGCATCTTTTCCCGCTTGAATCCGTTTCGCTGCGCCGGCCACGGCGGGCGCAGCCCAACACCTTGAGGAAACACGATGAACCTGATGGCAATCCTGCTCCCCGTCGCCCAGGCCGCTCCGGCCGCCGCCCCGGGCATCGGCACCTTCCTGCTGCCGATCGCCCTGATCGCGGTCATGTACTTCCTGATGATCCGCCCGCAGATGAAGCGCCAGAAGGAACACAAGGCAATGCTGGAAAAGATCAACAAGGGCGACGAAGTGCTGACCAACGGAGGCATTGCCGGCGTGGTCACCGCCATCGGCGACAACTTCATCACCGTCGAAGTGGCCGACAACGTCCGCATCCGCGTGCAGAAGGGCGCCATCGGCAACGTGCTGCCCAAAGGCACGCTGAAGTCAGCCGCCTGATCCACTCCCCCCGTCCGTTACCCCGTGACGCCGGCGCGGCGTCACGCAGGATCCTGCAATGCTCGAATTCCCACGCTGGAAATATTTCCTGATTCTGATCGTCCTGGCGGTCAGCGCCCTGTATGCGCTGCCCAACGTCTATCAGAAGGACCCCTCGGTACAGATCACCGCCGGCCGCGGCGCGCAGCTCGACGATGCGTTCAAGCAGCGCGTCGCCTCGGTGCTGGCCGAGGCCGGGGTCACGCCCAAGTCGGTGGAGAACGAAGGCGACAGCCTGATCGTTCGCCTGGGCTGGCTCGATGCCCAGTCACGCGCCAATGAAGTGCTGCGCGAGAAGGCCGGCGAGAACTACACCGTGGCGCTGAACCTGGCTTCGACCGTGCCGGATTGGTTGGCCAGGATCCGCGGCCAGCCGATGGTGCTGGGCCTGGACTTGGTGGGTGGCGTGCACTTCGCGATGCAGGTGGACAAGAAGGCCGCGGTGGACAAGCGCTTCGAGGCCTTCGCCGAGGACATCCGCACCACGCTGCGCGATGGCCGCATCGGCTACCGCTCGGTCGAGCGCCGCGGCGAGAACGACATCCAGGTGGTGCTGTCCAACGCCGCCGACGCCGACAAGGCGCGCATCGCGCTGGCCAAGGCGCAGCCGACCCTGACGTATTCGGGCAGCGGCGAGCGCCTTACCGTCGGCGTGCCGCAAGCTGAAATGCTGCAAATCGCCTCCGGTGCGATCGAGCAGAACCTGACCACGCTGCGCAACCGCGTCAACGAACTGGGTGTGGCCGAGCCGATCATCCAGCGCAGGGCGACGACCGCATCGTGGTTGAGCTGCCGGGTGTGCAGGACACCGCCGAAGCCAAGCGCATGATCGGCGCCACCGCGACGCTGGAATACCGCGCCGTGGTCGATGGCAACGCGCAGGACGCGGCGACGTCCGGCCGCATCCCGCCGGAAGCCAAGCTGTACCGCGATCGCCGTGGCGCCCCGGTGTTGCTGAACAAACGCACCATCGTCACCGGCGACCAGATGGTCAAGGCCGATGCCTCCGCCGACCAGA
>JAUCDH010000032.1:0-10187 GCA_034675465.1 Stenotrophomonas sp.
TATGGGGCAGGTCGTTTCGTTTCGGCGCAGGCTTTCCGGTCTTTTTGGTGACCGCCTATGGTGTGCTTACCAATATTTATCGCTCCAACATTCAATGGCAAATGCCATCCAGGTTAATGGTATTGGCGGTATTCGGCTGGGCGGCTGGTATTGTCCCTGCCATCATCGATGGCACGATTAGCGTCAATCTGGTCATGCACAATACGCAGTGGGTACCGGGGCATTTTCATTTTTACTTATTGCTTGGCGTACTTCCGATGATTCTGGCGTTGTTGTTTCATGTTATCGGTAACCGGGCGCACAAGGTTAATAGGATGAGGGCATGGACAAAGTAAGCCTTACCGTTTATGCCCTGGGTGCAATGGCGTTTGCCCTGGCCTTTTTAAATGCCGGGCACATGAGTGTGCCGCGCCGCTTTGCCACACACATTGCTCAATGGGTTCCCAACAAGATCAATTTGGCGCAATTGCTGCGTTTTTCGTGATTCTGGCAATGCTGTGGTTCGCCGGGCGTATTACTTTCGGCACTGCTAAGGGCGCCAGGCGATGGTTACCCTGGGAGTAGTTCTGATGCAGGCTCAACGAAGCGGGCCGATGTCGAGGTGCTCCGCACGCTACTGGCTAAGTTTGGTTTTGCTCGGTGCTGGCGGCGCAATCAGTGCCAGGCCTTACCGACGGCTTTCGGGCCTTTACCACCAAAACGGCCAGACGAGTGAAGGTGCGTGCGGCACCCCAGCTAATGCCGGCTGTGGCGCTTGAAACGGATTCAGGTAAACGCATTAACCTGGCCGACTTGCGTGGAAAGTGGCTGGTTGTTGATTTTATCTATACGCGCTGCGTCAGCTACTGTCTGGCGCTCGGTAGCGAGTTCGCGCAGCTTCAAGATAGCCTTGCAGGCGCGCTGGCTTCGGGCACGCTGCAGTTGCTCAGTATTAGTTTTGATCCTCAACACGATACCCCAGCCAGCTTGCCGGGTAGTTTGCAACGTTCAGGGTAGTCGAGGTTGCGGGCTGGCTTGCTGCGCGGCCGTTAAATAACAATGATCTGAATCGCCTCAAGCAGGCATTTGGCATTGTTGTCATCGCTGACGAGTTCGGCGGTTACGAGCATAATGCAGCCATTCAACTTGTCGACCCACAAGGGCGGCTTGTTGAAATAGTCGACCCTGATGATCAGGCGCGCGTTGTTCAGGTGATATCGCGGGGCATGGCCCAATGAGCGCGATCGTGCCACGCCATTATCTGCACCTGGTGGCAGTTGCCTACCTGACGATACTACTTCCGCCTGTGCAACATACGTGATAGAAGCCACCATGACCGCCCAGATGCTGGTGCAGATTCCGCTGTTGATAGCCATAGGCTATTTTTTGGGCCGTGCGATGGCGAAAGCCGCATCTGCCATACCTGGATCGCACATTGGAACCACGGTGGCGTGACAGGCTTGATACTGACAAGTATCGCCGGCCTAGGCCTGGATGCTGCCGCGCCTGCTTGATGCCTCAGTGGCCGAGCCATGGGCCATGATTGCCAAGTTTATTTCCGTACCCCTGCTGATTGGCGTGCCATTTGGTATTAGCTGGCCACAGGCAGGGTTTATTGTCAGAGGTGTATTTCTGCTTGAACTTATCGCCACCTTTTTTCGCCTGGGCTGGCTATTTATGATTTCACCAACTGGTCTGTTGCAGCAATCATTGCGTATTGCTCACGCAGCAACGCGGCGTTCGGGTGATCCGAAAACACTTCGTCATAGTGCTGTGCGACCTTGGCGATCGCAGCGGCACGTGCGTCGCTGATGGTCAGCGTATCGGTCGCGGCGTCATAGGTGTTTTTACGGAAGCCGGCCACGTCGTCCGCTTGCAGCTGGGCTTGCTGGCCCTTGCTCATCGACTCAAAGTCTTTGGCACCGGCCGCAACGGCCAGGGCGTCCAGCTCGGCAATTTTTTCACGATGCAGCCAATCGGCCGACCAGTCGGGAGCGACCAAGGCACCGTGGCCCCAAAATAAATTCAGTTGCATGCCGCCGGTGGACTTCCAGACTTTCTGGCCGGTCATGATGTCATCGTGCGTGTAGAGGGTTTTGCCGCTCTCGGTGACGACCTTGCCCGGAATGGGCGGTTTGGTCTGCATGAGATCCGCGCCGAGCCACAGCATAACGGCGAAACTTGCTGTGATCAGGGCCGTCGTCCCCACCAAAGTCGTTTGGTTGTCGACATGGTAATTCCTTCAGGTTGAGTTGAGTTGCGAACGGTTGGGTTAAGCGTGGGTTTAGTCTCGGCTTAATTGTGTATCTTATATACATCTTTTGTCAAACGCCGTCTTCACGTCGAGTTTTCGGTTTCATAACATAATGGTCACCTTATGCAATTAACCCGATTTACTGACTACGCAACGCGCCTGTTGCTGTTCCTTGCCGTGCGCCGTGGCGAGACCGTGTCGGTCAAGTTCATCGCCGAACATTACGGGATTTCCGTGAACCATCTGGCCAAAGTGGCGCAAGAGTTAGTCACCCGCGGCTACCTGGCCACCACGCGTGGCCGCAATGGTGGCTTGCGGCTGGAGCGCGACCCCGCCGGCATCAATCTGGGCGAACTCGTCGCCGACCTCGAACCCAACATGGCGATGGTGGATTGCGTCGGCTGCCCTAATTTCACCGGTATGCGGCGTGCCCAAACCCTTGGCCGAAGCAACACAGGCATTCCTCGATGCGCTCAGCAAATATTCGTTTGCCGATCTGGTTTAGCTGAGTCCGGGGATCGAAGGCCTGTTTGCGCCACCGACCGTGCGCAAGGCTTGAAGCCTTAGCCGATGTACCCGATACTCATCGAATGATTGAATACGGCCATTTGGCCCATCCCGGCACGCAATTCGACGCCAAACAAAGCACCTACCATTGCCACGCGGCATTGGGTGTGTGGATGGTTCTCGATGGCATTGGTGGTCAAGGCAGTGGCGAGCACGCCGCGTGTACGGCACGCGATGTCATCGCGAAATCGCTGCGTCAAGGTCAGGATGCCGAGACCGCGATCCGCGCCGCCGATGCCGCGTTGTTTGATGGCACCCGCCCTGCCGGCAATGGCAATGTCCGCGGCACGACGGCGTTGGTACTGCAACGCGTCGGCACGGGCGCGCAGCTGCAACTGACTTGGCTGGGCTCGACCCAGGCGTTTGCTCTCGTCCGCGCGGACGGCAGCTTGCAGGAGCTCACCGTTGACCCATCGGGCTCGCCGGTGCGATCCCGCACCAAGGCGCTGGGCGTGACGCAATCGGCGCAGCTGCCGGTCAAGCACGTCACGCTTGCGGCCGACGATTACTCGCGGATTTTACTGTGCAGCGAATCCGTATCGTCTGCCATTGATGCTGCACGCATGCGCGAAATCCTTGCCGAGCGCGACATTTCGGCGCAGGAGATGGTGGACACGGTGGTTTACGAAACGCTGGATACCGAGCCCGAAGAATCGCTCGCCGTGATTGCGCTCAAGTTGTAAAGGCGTGGCTCGGTCTCCGCCGCGGTCAGCGGCGGTTGAGCAAATCCCAGATGACGTTTTGCGCCGACCTGGCCACGCGGGCCATGACGCTATCGTGCCCGGCCTGATCGGCCGCCGTCACCGCAAACGTCGGCCGCGGTTTTAATTTGGCATTGGCATAGGCATTGACGGTGTCGCCGTTGGCGCCTTCGGCAAAACCCAAATCCGATTGACCCGAGGTCAGCGCCAGATAGACTTCGGTCAGCAGATGCGCGTCGAGCAAGGCGCCGTGGCCGCGTTGCTCGCGTTCGTCGGTGTTGATGCCAAACCGTTTGCACAAGGCATCCAAGGAGGCACGGCCCTGCACCGTTTGCTTGGCCAGGCGCAACGTGTCGGTGATTTTGCAGATCTCGGTAATGGAGCCGTATTTGTCGCGGTCACCGAGCAAGGACAACTCATGGTCGATGAATCCCACGTCAAATTTGGCGTTATGGATCAGCAGTTCAGCACCTTCGACAAAATCGAGGAAATCATCGACGATATCGGCGAAGCGTGGCTTGTCGGCCAAAAAATCCAGGGACAGGCCCGTCACTTGTTGCGCGCCTTCTTCGAACTCGCGATCCGGCATCAAGTACTGGTGGTAGGTCTTGCCGGTCGGCTTGCGGTTGATCAGCTCGACGCAACCGATCTCAACGATCCGGTTGCCGATGCGCCATTCCAGGCCGGTGGTTTCCGTGTCCAATACCACTTGCCGGCTCATGCTTGCTCTCCATTGCGCAGGGTGACGATGGCCTCGCGCGCCAATTGATCGACGCGTTCGTTCTCAGGGTGATCGCTATGTCCTTTCACCCAGTGCCATTCCACTTGATGTGGCATGGCCGCTTGCGCCAGGCGCTCCCAGAGATCCCGGTTCTTGACGGGCTGCTTGCTCGCCGTGCGCCAATTATTGCGGATCCAGCCGGCCAGCCACTGGGTGATGCCTTGCCGGACGTATTGCGAGTCGGTGGTGAGGTGCACGGCGCACGGTTTTTTGAGTGATTCCAGGGCCATGATCGCGGCCATCAACTCCATGCGGTTGTTGGTCGTATCGATTTCGGCACCGCTGAGTTCGCGCTCGACCCCCGCGTACCGCAGCAATGCACCCCAACCACCCGGCCCTGGGTTGCCCGAGCAGGCCCCGTCCGTAAATATCTCAACCCATTTCTGCGGGTCGGCACTTGTCACTGAATCCATCCCGACAAGTATTGGTCATTCACCGTTTCTCAGCAAGCTCGGGCGCCATGACGGTGGCGACTTCGGACGCGGCATTGCCCCGCGCCGCCGTCACGACCGCGGGTTTGAGCAGGCTGCGCACCGGCGTGCCACGGATGCGCGCCAATGTCTGTTTGCGCGCGGTGAGCACAAAGGCGGCCCGGGACACATCGAGCGAGCCGATGCCGCTGCTCGCCGAACCCGAGGGATTCACGCGCCAATGTGGACCCAGCCATTGCAGCGCGGTGGTCGCGGCGGCAAATCCTGCGGCCCGCAGGTAGCGTTGCCACCGTGTCGGGGATTGCGCGTGCACCCCGTGACGCAGCGAGCGCAGGCGGTACGGGCTCCAGGGATTGACGCAGGCGAGCCACAGGGTGCCACCGGGAATCAGCAGTCGGTCGCACTCGGAGAGGATCAGGTGCCAGTCGCGCCCGTCGTCGAGCGCATGCTGGATCAATATCGTGCCAAAGGACTCCGAAGCAAACGGCAGTGGCAGGTCGCAATGGACGTCGCCGGTGAATCCGGTCCGCGGATCGTCGCCGCGGAAATCCTGCGCATTTGGCGGAATCGTGGCAATATTTTGCGCTGCAGCATTCAGGTTCCTGACCGTGCGCCGCAATTCGATTCCGTACGGTACGTCCGCGGGCGGCTCGGCGCCGCAGACCCCGAGCCACAACCACGGAGCCGCTGGTTGCGCGGCCAGCAAGGCATCCATGGCGGTTTTTTCGGCACGGATGAGACATTGACCGGCTTCGCCTTCAAACCAGGTCGTCCCTGGGCAGTCCAAGGGCTCGTTCAGGTTGGATTTGACCTGCGGCACGTGCGTCTCCAAAGTATGCCCATGCATTTTAATGCCGTTCGCGCGTTCGCCGACAACTATGTCTGGCTGCTGCGCCGCGGTGCCGGGTGTCCCGCTGTCATTGTGGACCCCGGTGAGGCCGAGCCGGTCATTGACGCCCTATCCGATGACAGCCCTGATGTAGAGCCCGCCGCGATCATCCTGACGCACCACCACTCCGACCATATCGGCGGTGTGGCGAGCCTGCGCGAGCGCTTTCCGGGGATCCGCGTGATCGGCCCGCAGGACCCGCGGGTGCCCGCCGACGAGCGCGTCGCGCCGGGCGACAAAGTGACGGTCGGCGAGCTCTCGTTCCTGGTCCTGGACCTGTCCGCGCACACCCTGGGTCATATCGGGTATTTCGGCCACGGTGCCCTGCTCTGCGGCGACGCCCTCTTTCTTTGGGTTGCGGCCGCCTGTTCGAAGGCAGTCCCGCCGATCTGCGCAATGTCATGCGCACGATTGCGGCGTTGCCGCCCGACACGCTGTTGTTCCCTGCGCACGAATATACGCAAGCCAACGCCGGCTTTGCCTTGGCGATCGAACCCGAGAATGAACAACTGCTCGCCTATGCCGCGGAAATTGACGGCTTGCGGGCGCGCGATGAAAGCACCTTGCCCACGACCTTGCAGCGCGAGCTGCAATGCAATCCATTTTTGCGTTCCGAAGTGCCCACCGTCGCTGACGTGATCGATGCTCACTTTGGCTCTCCGTCGGCTGATGCAGTCGAGCGCTTGGGACGCCTTCGTCAATGGAAAGACAACTATGCTTAAGTTCAAACCCATGCTCGTCATCGCCGGCATTGCGGCCGGTATTTTGCCCAGCACCATCACCGTGACGCCTTTGCGCGCCGAAGTCACCACCGGCGTCGAAGTCATGCACGCCTATCACGCCAAGGCCGCCGTCAAAGGCTGTTCGAACTCGATCTCCGGCCGCTGGGTGGCACATTATTCGATCGCGCCAAAGCAGCTGGCGAATCCCGATGACGTCACCTTGTCCTTGTTTTCATGGGTTTTGGATCAAGTTCACGAGGCCGGACTGCCGTCCGAGTACGCAATGATCCCCTTTGTGGAGAGCTCGTACCTGCCACAGTTGAAGTCGCGCCTCGGACCGACCGGCTTGTGGCAACTCGTCGGGCAAACCGCGCGCAACTTTAAAGTGCCGATGCGTGCCGGTTACGACGGACGCCTGTCTCCGATTGACTCGACCCGCGGCGTGATCAACTACCTGAAATATCTCGACCGCATGTTCAAGGGCAACGAAGACCGCGTCATCATGGCGTACAACGCCGGCGAAGGTGCGATGCAGGGCTTTTTGAAAGGCCGCACGAAACTGTCGCAAATCACCCACTCGTATCCCAAAAAGATCAACGCCCTCACCTGCCTGATCGACAAGCAAATGGACAAGTCTTCGTTCCGGTCGGCGATGTCGCGCAAGGTGCCGAAGCTGCACGTCGTCAAGGCCGAAGCCGGTGCAGGCAAGTTGATTCCGTGGGCCAAAGCCAATGGCTACAATGCCGAATGGATACGCAAGCTCAACCCGGCGCTGGTCGGGACCACGATTGCGGGCCGCGAAGTCCTCGTCCACGACCCCATCTGAGATTCCTCCGTACGGACTAGTCCTTTTTCGCGATCGGGTGCAAACTAGGCGATTAAGATCAATCGATAAGGACTTGAACCCATGGGATTCCTGACCGGCAAACGCGCCCTGATCACTGGCATCGCCAGCGACCGCTCCATTGCCTCCGGCATCGCCGCCGCCATGCACCGCGAAGGTGCGGAACTGGCATTTACGTATCAGACCGATAAGCTCAAGACCCGCGTCGAAAAAGCCGCTGCCGAGTACGGTTCCTCGATCGTCATTCCGCTGGACGTCGCCAACGACGAGCAGATTACCCAGTGCTTCGATGAACTGGGCAAGCACTGGCCGGAGGGTTTTGACATCCTGGTCCACGCCATCGCCTACGCCCCGCGCGAAGCGATCGAAGGCGAATTCCTCGATGGCCTGACCCGCGAGAGCTGGGGTATTGCACATGACATTTCGGCCTATTCACTGGCCGCCTTGTCGAAAGCCGCACGTCCACTGATGAGTGGCCGCAACGGTTCGGTATTGACCCTGTCCTATCTGGGTTCGGTACGCGCACTGCAGAACTACAACGTCATGGGCGTCGCCAAAGCATCGCTCGAGGCGACGGTACGCTACCTCGCCCTGGACCTTGGCAAGGAAGGCACGCGCGTCAACGCCATTTCGGCCGGCCCCATCCGCACGCTGGCGGCTTCGGGCATTGCCAACTTCCGCAAGATGCTCGGCCATTTCGAGAAATACGCGCCCTTGCATCGCGCCGTAACGATCGAAGAAGTCGGCAACACCGCCGCCTTTCTGTGCTCGGACCTTGCCTCGGGCATCACCGGTGAAGTCACCTACGTGGACTCGGGCTACAACATTCTCGG
This sequence comes from Stenotrophomonas sp., assembly GCA_034675465.1. GTDB lineage: Bacteria > Pseudomonadota > Gammaproteobacteria > Xanthomonadales > Xanthomonadaceae > Stenotrophomonas. The sequence continues at coordinate 8,002 of JAUCDH010000032.1, forward strand.
CATGACCGGCATCGGCGACGACGACTGAGACCGGAGCCCGCTACAAAAAAAGGCCGCTGCACATGCAGCGGCCTTTTTGCGTTTGCGGCTCGTACCAATCAATACGCAAACGGGCGCTTGCCGTTCGGTTCAATCATTTGCGAGACCGGCATTGGCTTGCCTTCGGTAATGACGGACCACATTTGGTCCAGCCCGCGGTACACGTAGGGCAACAGCGGTGTCCACTTCGAGCCGTAGGACGGGAAGCCGAGGAAGGCGTCGAAATGCTGGGCATTGTTGACGTTCCACAGCGCGGCGCGGGTATGCCCCTGTTCCGCCAGCATCGCCATGTACGGAATGCTGCTGTAATGAATCGGCACCAGTCCGTCGTTGCGGCCGTGAATGATCAGCACGGGCAAGTCCTTGCTTGCAGGCGCGACGGCCGCGGTGGCATCAATGGCGGCGGCGATGCCCGGATCCCTGCGCTTTTCGGCCCGGCATTGCGGCTGCGCAGTTGAATGTCCGGGTTGTGGTGCCGCCAGGGCGACCCCGGCACCCGGTGGGATGCCGCTTGCATCGGACCACCATGCCGCGCGCTCAACGTCTGTTGCGGCACGCGATTTTTTGTCGGCGCCCTGGACTTCATAGCGGAAGCCGCAGGGGATTGTTGCCAACGGGCGTTTTTGCATAGGCGCTGACATAACCGGCCAGCACCGAGCGCCACAAGTCAAAACCCGTCGAACTGAACCCGGCCGCCAGCGAGCCGTCATTCCAGCCTGCGGCGCGCATGCGGTCATAGGCCTCCTTGGCCATGGCGGGAACGTCGGCACCGGTCAGTACGTTCGCCATTTTTAGGCGTTGGCACCACAGGCCCATCAGCGGTTTGGCGGCGGCATGCAATGGTGGCTCCGGCAGCGCGCCGTCTGGCAAGGCCAGCTGTGCACACGGCATCAGGGTTGCAGCCTCCAGCGCGAAGTCATACAAGGCCTTGCCGCCATGCCCATTGACATGAATGTTGGGTTCGCCGGCAACGATGCCGGAGAAATGGACGCCCTGCTCCTCAGCGGCACGCAGTACGGCGCCGCCGCCGTTGGAGATGCCGACCGCGATCACGCCATCCGGTATACGGTTGTGAACCCGGGAAGGCCTCGCTCAAGGATTGCAAACCGAATTGCGCGGCTTCGACCACATGCCGGCCCCAGTCGGCCTCAGGGTTGTCTTGCGAGTGCGCATGCTTGAAGGCGATCTCGTGCGGCTTGACGCCCTCACCGATCTTGGGGATCCAGACCCGGCCTGCGTGGTCCACCATTTCCCGCTGATGGACCGAAGTTCTTCGCCGACATCAAAGTAATCGCTGCCCGTGCCTTTGTCGGTGTACACCGCGGCAAGCCCTGGGCAAACCCCACGGCGCGGCAACGCTGATGGCACAGTAGGACCCGCGCGAGCCCGAGGACGGTGCCGCCGGCGGACAGCGTTTGCTGATCGAAGGCGTCGAGATCTGCGCCAGCACCCCGATGTCCGGTTGTGGCACCGGGGATCTTGGCCATCGCACTGTACTCACGGCCCGGAACGGCGGCGGTCGTGCCGTAGGTGACGCCGTACCCGCTTCCGGGCGCCGGGTACGGGCGATGCCACACCAGGACAAGCCCCAGAATAGCCCGACGGCGCAGTTCCGCGGCGGTCGGTTTGGCCGGGTCCGCAAACGCAGGGGCGACGGGATTGCTCAGGCCGGCGATCCCCAAACCGGCGGTAAGCAGGTCATCGCCGTCACGGTGTACCGTCACGGTCAAGTCGAGCTGATTGACGGCGGCGGCATTGGGATTGCTCGGTTGCACGGTGGCGCAACTGGCGGCGGAGGCCGCAATCATGGCGGCGGCGATTTGCATTTTCATGTCTTTAGCGTAACCGAGATCCGCACTGCCGCAACTGCCCTTAAGTCCAAAACGAAGTCTTTCGCCGTAATTGATAGAATCCCCCCATGCATCAGATCCTCATCGCCGACGACCACCCACTGTTTCGCACTGCCTTGCGGACAGCGGCCAATGAGGCCTTGAGCGATGTCCAAGTCATCGAAGCCGACACACTCAACAGCACCTGCCGAGCGCTCGATGCCAACCCCAAGATCGAACTGCTGTTGCTGGACCTGCACATGCCGGGAAACCACAGTCTCGCGGGGCTCGCTTCGATCCGCGCGCAATACCCGATGG
>JAUCDH010000033.1:0-33508 GCA_034675465.1 Stenotrophomonas sp.
TATGTCTCTGGTTCGTTACATATTCCAAAAGCCGGAATCCCGCACCGTATGCTTTGCCAATCCCGTCTCTCCAATCCCGAATCCCATGCCTCTCGAAATCGAACGCAAATTCCGCGTCACCCATGACGGCTGGCGCACCACCGTGCATCAGGTCATCCCGATGGCACAGGGCTACATCAACGATATGGCGGCGATGGACAGCGGCGCGCAGAAGGCCTCGGTGGGTAGGCGTTCAAGGCGATGCCGCCTACCTGAACATCAAGTCGCGCGAGCTCGGGCATACCCGGCAGGAGTTTGAATATCCGCTGCCGGTGGATGAGGCGCGTGCGCTACTGGCCTTGTGCGTTGGTGGGCTAATAGACAAGCGCCGTCACCTGGTCAGCTACGGCGGCCTGTTGTGGGAAGTGGACAAATTCCTCGGTGACAACGCCGGCTTGGTGGTGGCCGAGGTCGAGCTGGAAGACGCCGACCAACTATTCGACAAGCCGGATTGGGCCGGGGCGGAAGTCACCGACGAGGCGCGCTGCAACCTCGCGCTGGCCTCGCATCCCTATACGCAATGGAGCGCAGGCGAACGCGCCTGAGCCGGCCGAGACGAAGGAATCCCCATGCGCATCGACATCTGGTCCGACGTGGTCTGCCCCTGGTGCTGGATTGGCAAGCATCGCTTCCAGCGTGCACTGGCGCTGATGGGCGACAAGGCGCCGCAGCTGGAGGTGCGCTGGCATCCGTTCCTGCTCGACCCCGATGCCGGCGCCACGCCGGTGCCGCTGCGGCAGGCCTATGCCGCCAAGTTCGGCGGCGCCGGCGTCGAGCAAATGCTCGCGCGAACCCAGTTCGCCGGCTCCTGCCGAAGGCCTGCCAATGGATTTCGATGAGGGCCAAGTCAAGGTCACTACGCTGCCGGCGCACCGCTTGCTGTGGCTGGCCGGGCGCGAGGGCGTGCAGGACGCGGTGGGCGAGGCCTTGTTCCGCGCGCATTTCGCCGAAGGCCGCAACCTCGCCAAGCCACAGGTGCTGGCCGAAGCGGCAGCGGCCGGCGGCATCCCGGCCGGGCGCGTCCACGCCATGCTCGCTTCGGACGAGGGCCTCGCCGAGGTCCGCGCCGGGTTGGGGCAGGCGCAGGCGCTGGGGCATCCAGTCAGGGTGCCGACCTTCGTGATCAACAGCCGCTACGCGGTGCAGGGCGCGCAGCCGCCGGAGGTGTTCGCGCAGGTGCTGGCGAAGGTGGCCGCCGAGCCAGCCGGAGGCCGGCGGCGATGAACCCGCCTGCGGCGCGGACGGTTGTAGCGTCTGACGCGCCCACCAGCGTCCAGCGATCCGTCGGCTTCCTCGCAGGGAAACCCCGCACATGCTTCTGATCGGCGTCACCAGCACCGAACTGACCAGCACCCGAACGTGATTGGCTGCAGCATGACGCCGTGGCCGGCGTGGTGCTGTTCAAGCGCAATTTCGCCTCGCGCGCGCAGCTGGCCGAGCTGACCGCCGCGATCCGCGGCGCCACCGCGCGCCCGCTGCTGGTTGCCGTGGATCAGGAAGGCGGCCGCGTGCAGCGCTTCGAAGGCTTCAGCCGACTTGCCGCCGCTGGATGAGCTTCAGCAGGTTGTACGCGACCGACCCGCAGGCCGCGTTGCGGGCACTGGCCGAGCAGCATGCTTGGCTGATGGCCAGCGAAATCCGCGCCAGCGGGCTGGTTCCTGAGCTTCGCCCCGGTGGTGGACGTGGGCCGCGGCAACCTCGCCATCGGCAACCGCGCTTTCGCCGAGGATCCGCAGGTCGTGGCGGCGCTGGCCGGAGCCTACGTGCGCGGCATGCACGGCGCCGGCATGGCCGCCACGCTCAAGCACTTCCCCGGCCACGGCACGGTGCGCGAGGACACCCATGTCAACATCGCCATCAGCCCGCGCCCGCTGCACGAACTGGAAGCGCACGATCTGCTGCCGTTCCGCGCCGGCATCGCAGCCGGGGCCGATGCGGTGATGATGGCCCACGTGGTCTACCCGCAGGTCGCGCCGGAGCCGGCTGGCTACTCGCCGCGCTGGATCAACGCGATCCTGCGCGAACGGCTGGGCTTCCGCGGCGTGGTGTTCTCCGAGCGGCGCATCGGCATGGCGGCCTCGTTCGCCGCCGGTGGGGTCAAGGCCCGGGTCGATGCACATCTGGACGCCGGTTGCGACGTGGTGCTGGTCTGCCACCCGGAACTGGTCGAAGAATCGCTGCGCGCCGTGGAAGGCCGCAGCCTCAACACCGCCGCGTTGCTGGGGCTGATCGCCCACGGCGCACTGGGCTGGGGCGGCCTGCTGGCCGACGCCCGCCACGGCGATACCCGCAACCGTCTGCTCGAAACCCTCGGAAGAACCGCCTGATGTCCAAACTCACTCTCGAACAAGCCGTGGCCCAGGCCGACCTGCTGGTCGATCGCCCCGCCATCGATGCCGCCATCGCCGCCGTCGCCGATGCCATCGCCCGCGACTACAAGGGCGAGGTGCCGGTGTTCCTGTCGATCATGAACGGCGCGCTGCCGTTCGCCGGCCAGCTCGCGCTGGAGCTGGGCGCACGCGGCCAGGACGCGCAGTTCGACTACATGCAGGCCTCGCGCTACCACGGCGAGAGCGGCGGCGAACTGGTGTGGAAGCACCGCCCGGTGTCGGCGCTGTTCGGCCGCCGCGTGTTGTTGATCGACGACATCCTCGACGAAGGCTTCACCCTGCAGGGCGTGCGCCAGTGGTGCCTCGAACAGGGTGCGACCGACGTGCGCATCGCCGTGCTGGCGGTGAAGAAGCACGACCGCTGCCTGCCCGACGTGCAGGCCGACTCTGCCGGCGTCGAACTGCCGGACCAGCTTTGTGTTCGGTTTCGGCATGGACGTCAGCGAAACCCTGCGCCCGCTGCCGGCCATCTACGCGATGAAGCAGTAAGGGGGCCGGCCATTGGCCGGCACGCGCCATCGCTTCGCGCTGTCGCCCCATGGTTTGCATTGCACACCATGGGCCCCGTTTCTCGCATGCCACACCCCCGCGCCTTCGGCGCGCCCCTGACTCAGGGGGGGCTTTCCTCCAGTCACGATCTGGTGAGGCCGGGGATGTGGCTTGATTACTAAAACAGATCAGGAAACAACGATGGGCAATATCGAGCTGGCCGTGATCGGCGGCACCGGCGTCTACAAGCTGGCTGCGCTGGACGACGTGCAAAGCCACGAGGCGCAGACCCGTTACGGCGCGGCGTCCGGCCCGGTGCGCGTCGGCCTGTTGAACGGTCGGCGGGTGGCGTTCCTCGCCCGCCACGGCGAGGGCCATTCGATCCCGCCGCACAAGGTCAACTACCGCGCCAACCTCGCCGCGCTCGCGCAGCTGGGCGCCACCCGCGTGCTGGCGTTGAACACCGTCGGCGGCATCACCGATGCGTTCGGTCCGCGCGTGCTGGCCTGCCCCGACCAACTGATCGACTACACGTGGGGCCGTGTTTCCACGCTGTGCGAGGAAGAAGGCAGCGACGTGCTGCACGTCGATTTTGGCCATCCGTACACGCCATCGCTGCGTGCGCAGGTGCTGGCGGCGGCGCGCGCGCGCGACGTCGCCGTGCATGACGGCGGCTGCTATGGCGCCACCCAGGGGCCGCGCCTGGAAACCATCGCCGAGATCGCGCGCATGCGCCGCGATGGCTGCGATCTGGTCGGCATGACCGGCATGCCCGAAGCCGGGTTGGCGCGTGAACTGGGGCTGGAATATGCCTGTTTGGCGATCGTCGCCAATTGGGCGGCCGGTTGCGGCGATGCCGGCGAAATCACGATGGAGGAAGTGCTGGCGAACGTCGCCGCGGCGTCGGCGGGCCTGCCCGAGCTGGTGGGCGAATTGGCGCAGGGGTGATTGTCATTCCGGCGCGAGCTTTGCATACTCCGCCGGTACGCTTCATTCAGCGTGCATCAATCCATTCATCGAACAAGGTCTCGCATCACCATGCCGAACGGTACCGTCAAGTGGTTCAACGACGCCAAGGGATTTGGCTTCATCTCACCGGAGGACGGCAGCGCCGACGTCTTCGCGCACTTCTCCGCGATCAATTCCAAGGGCTTTCGCAGCCTGCAGGAAGGCCAGCGCGTCAGCTATGACCTGACCCAGGGCCCGAAGGGCGCGCAGGCATCCAACATCACGCCGGCCGAGTGATCCATTCGACCAGGCAGAGAGAAAGACCCCGCCGCGGCGGGGTTTTTCTTTGTTGCCGCCGTCTGATTGCCCTGGGTGGCGTGAATACCGGTTTTGCAGGAGCAAAAACCAGCCGCGGCGGCAGTCCGGCAGGAGGGGAGAGCGATGAACAAGCCAATGGACGTCGCCATCGTCGGCTACGGCACCGCCGGGCAGGCGCTGGCGGTGCTGCTGACGCGCGACGGGCACCGCGTGCAGGTATTCGAGCAGGCCGCGCAACCGGGGCCGGTGGGCGCCGGCTTCCTGCTGCAGCCCAGCGGCCTGCAGGTGCTGTGGCAGATGGGCTTGCTGCCGCAGGTGCTGGCGCATGGCGCAGCAGTGCGCCGGCTGTATGGCGACACGCCCTGTGGCCGTGCGGTGATGGACATGCGCTACGCCGGGCTGGATGCACGCCTGCATGGCGTGGGCATGCAGCGTGGCGCGCTGTTCGCGCTGCTTGACGAGGCATGGCAGGCGCGCGATGCACTGCACGTGGACAGCCGCATCGTCGCCATCGACGACGACCTGCGGCGCGTGCGGGACCGGCATGGCCGCTGGCATGGGCCGTTCGAGCTGGTGGTCGCCACCGATGGTGCCGCTTCAGGCCTTCGCGCGCAGGTGCGCGGCACGCGGCTGGACCGCCCGTACCCGTGGGGCGCGCTGTGGTGCCTGTTGCCGCAGGGCGATTGGGCGTTCGGCGACGAACTGCGCCAGCGCTACGTCGCCGCGCGCAAGATGATCGGCCTGCTGCCGGTGGGCACGCGGCCCGGCGACGACGAGCCGCGCCTGAGTTTCTTCTGGAGCCTGCCGCGCGATGGTTTCGACGCGTGGGAACAGGCCGGGTTGGCGCCGTGGTTGGACGAGATCGAGCACCTGTGGCCGGAAGCGCGGCAGCGCTTGCAGGGTGTCGGCATGCAGGCGCAACTGGCGCGCGCCAGCTACCGCGATGCGGTGCTGGACCGTTGGTATCGCGGCCGGCTGGTGCTGGCCGGAGACGCCGCCCATTCGATGAGCCCGCAGCTGGGGCAGGGGGTGAACATGGCCCTGCTCGACGCGATGGCACTGCGCGATGCGCTGCGTGGTGAGGCGGGCATCGACGCGGCGCTGGCGCGGTATCAGGCACAGCGGCAGGCACACGTGCGGCTGTACCAGTTCTGGAGCCGTTGGCTGACGCCGTTGTTCCAGTCAGAACACGACTGGATTGCCCGCAGCCGCGACCTGTTGTTCAAACCGATGGGGCGCATGCCCGGGGGGCGTGGCCACATGCTGCGCGTGCTGAGTGGCACCCAGCATGGCCTGTTCGGCCAGTTGCCGTTGGCGCCGGGGTTCGTCGAGGCATTGGCCGGAACCTCATAGGAGCGCACGCACCCTCAGGTGTGTGATGGAGCTTTCCCGATGCCAGTGCAGCCATCGCACGGCATGGCGCGTTCCGGTGGGAAGCAATGCCGCGCAACCACGGTTGGTGGTTGCGCGGCGGGGAGCTTATTGCTTCTTGGCTTCTTCGGCCTTGGCCTTGGCCTTTTCGGCCGCATCGTGGGCGTGGTCGGCCATCTTTTGCGCGGCCTTGGCGGTGGCGGCGCTGGCGTCGGCGGCGGCTTCGTTGATATTCGCCTGAGCATCATCGACAGCGGCCGCAGTTGCGTCAGCAGCATGGTCCATGGCTTGTTCGGACTTCTCAGCGGCTTCCTGCGTGGCGTCGGCCGCACGGTTGGCTGCCTCATGCGTTGCTGCGGCTGCGGCTGCGGCTTCGCTGGTTTCGCGGACCGCATCGGCGGCGTGATCGGCCGCGGCAGCGGCATCGTCACGGGCCTGTTCCATGTCAGGCTTGTTGCAACCGGCCAGTACCAGAACCAAGCCACCAACCAGCAGCGGGGCAAGAATCTTCATCGCGCTCTCTCCAAGTGAAGGGGGACAACGCGTGCAGGTTAAGGTTGCATGGATTCAGATTGTGTCAACGCCGGGCCGACCATGCCGAACGATCGGCCGTCGATGGCCCGAAGGGGCTTGCTCTGGAGATCGGGGGCATGAAAAACCCGGCGCAAGGCCGGGTTTTTCATGCCCGAAACCTTGCGGTCCCGGGAGATCGCGCGGATCAGGCGGCCTTGAGGGCCTTGATGCGGGCGGTCAGGCGGCTCTTGTGACGGGCAGCCTTGTTCTTGTGAATCAGGCCACGGGCGCTGAAACGGTCGAGGATGGGCTGGGCGACGGCGAAGGCAGCCTCGGCGCCGGCGGCGTCATTGGCGTCCAGAGCCTTGATCACCTTCTTGACGGCGGTGCGCAGCATCGAACGCTGAGCGACGTTGCGCGCGTTGCGCACGACGGTCTGCTTGGCGCGCTTCTTGGCGGACTTGATATTGGCCACGGTGGTGGTTTCCTGAAAATCGGTGTGGTGGGAACAGCAAGCGCGCAAGTATGATGGGTGCACCAATGAACGTCAAGTCGAGTTGTCAAGGGGGCGTCGCGTGAGCGGCCGGTTGCTCAGATCCACGGCGGTATTCAGCGCGATGACCTTCCTTTCGCGCATCAGCGGGCTGGTGCGCGACCAGGTGTATGCGCAGGTGTTCGGTGCCAGCGCGGCGATGGATGCCTTCGTCGTCGCATTCAGGATTCCCAACTTCATGCGCCGGCTTTCGGCCGAGGGCTCGTTCTCGATGGCCTTCGTGCCGGTGCTGGCCGAGTACCGGAGCCGGGGCGACCATGCGGCGGTCAAGGCGCTGGTGGATCGTGTGGCCGGGGCGCTGTCGGCAGTATTGCTGGTGGTGACGGGGCTGGCCATCCTGCTGGCACCATGGCTGATGCGGGCGTTCGCGCCGGGTTTCGCGCCGGACAGTGAGCAGGCGCGGCTGGCCACGCTGATGTTGCAGATCACCTTTCCCTACGCCCTGTTCATTTCGCTGGCCTCGCTGGTGGGCGGGGTGCTGAACAGTTACCAGCGCTTTGCCGTGCCGGCGCTGTCGCCGATCCTGCTGAACCTGTCGCTGATTGCCGCCGCGTTGTGCCTAGCCCCGCAGATGCAGGCGTGGGGCCATGAGCCGGTGTTGGCGCTGGCCTGGGGCGTGTTGGTTGCCGGCATTCTGCAACTGGTGTTCCAACTGCCGTCATTGGCACGGCTGGGCCTGCTACCGCGGCCGAAGCTGGATTTCGCCCATACCGGGGTGCGCAAGATCATGACGCTGATGGTACCGACCCTGTTCGGCTCGTCGGTGGCGCAGGTGAACCTGCTGTTCAACACGCTGGCGGCCTCGCTGCTGATGGGCGGCAGCGTGACCTGGCTGTACTACAGCGACCGACTGCTGGAGTTCCCGCTGGGCATGTTCGGCGTGGCGATGGGCACGGTGATCCTGCCGCACCTGTCCAGCCGCCATGCCGAGGCCGACCCGGCCGGGTATTCGAAGGGGTTGGATTGGGGCTTCCGGCTGTGCCTGCTGATCGGCGTGCCGGCCTGCCTGGGGCTGGTGCTGTGCGCGCAGCCGTTGCTGGCCACGCTGTTCCAGTACGGCCGCTTCAGCGAGCAGGACATGCGCATGAGCAGCCTGAGCCTGATGGCGCAATCGCTGGCGGTGCCGGCCTTCCTGCTGGTCAAGGTGCTGGCCCCGGCGTTCTATTCGCGGCAGGACACCCGCACCCCGGTCAAGGCGGCGCTGGGGTCGATCGCGGTCGACATCGCCTGCACGCTGGGGTTGTTCGTCGCCTTGCTGTGGTTCAGCCCGCCGGGGCAGGCCGCCATGGCGCAGGCACAGGGGGACTGGCTGCTGGCGCTCAAGCAGGTCGAGGGTGCCCATGCGTTGCTGGCCTTGTCCGTGGCCGTGGCCGGCTGGGCCAATGCGCTGCAACTGGGCTGGTACCTGTGGCGGGCGCGGGTGTACCGGCGGCAGCCCGGCTGGGCGCGCTTCCTGCGCCAGTTGGCCGTAGCCAGTGTGCTGATGGTACTGGCGGTGCTGGCGCTGCGCCTGCTGTGGGCCGACTGGACGCATTGGCAGTGGTGGGAGCGCGGCTGGCGGTTGCTGTTGTTGGTGGGCGGCGGCGGCGCGGTCTATGCCGGCGGCTTGCTGCTGATGGGCTACCGCCCGCGCGAGCTGCGCGGGCAGTGAGGCCCGCACCGCCGCTATACTCAGCGGCTACACATGACAAGCGCCGGCCTGTACGGGCCGGTTTTCGGATTTGAATGAGCAGGCTGTTCCGGGACATCGAAGGCGGGGTGCTGTTTCCGCAGGGAGGCGTGGTCTGCATTGGTGCTTTCGACGGCCTGCATCGCGGCCACCGGGCGCTGGTGCGCCACGCGGTCGAGCGCGCGCGCGCGCTGGGTGTGCCGGCGGTGGCGCTGGCCTTCGAGCCGTTGCCGCGTGAGTTTTTCGCCAAGGACAACCCGCCGCCACGCTTGATGCTGGCGCGCGACAAGGTGGCGGCGCTGCGCGAATTGGGTGTCGATTCGGTAGGCCTGCTGCGCTTCGACGCGAAGATGGCGGCAATGCCTGCCGAAGCCTTCGTGCGCGACATGCTGGTGCGCCGGCTGGGCGTGCGCGAGGTATGGATTGGCCCGCAATTCCACTTCGGCAACCGCCGTGGCGGCGATTTGGCGCTGTTGCAGGCGATGGGGGCCGAACTGGGCTTCGTTGCCGGTGAAATCGCGCCGGTGCACCTGCACGGCGAGCGCATTTCCAGCACCCGCATCCGCGAATTGCTGGTGGAAGGCGAGTTCGCCCATGCCGCCGATTTGCTGGGCCATCCCTATGCGATTGGCGGGCGCGTGGTGCGCGGGCGGCAGCTCGGGCGCACGCTGGGTTTCCCCACTGCCAACTTGCGTTTCCCGAAAACGCCCGCACTTTCAGGCATCTACGCCACCTGGGTGCACGGCGTGTTCGAGCAACCGTGGCCATCGGTGTCCAGCTTCGGCACCCGGCCCACGGTCGAGGGCGTGGAGCCGCTGCTGGAAGCGCACCTGTTCGACTTCAAGGGCGACCTGTACGGCCGCCACATCGAAGTGGAATTCGTCGCCAAATTGCGCGATGAAGTGAAGTTCAACGACCTGCCGGCCTTGACGGCGCAAATGCACCGCGACGCCGAGCAGGCGCGCAACATCCTCAACGAACAACGACTGCGAGCCACCGCGTGAGCCAGGACTACAAAGCCACCCTTCACCTGCCGGCGACGGAATTCCCGATGCGCGGCGACCTGCCCAAGCGCGAGCCGGGCATCTTGGCGCGTTGGCAAGAGCAGGGCATCTACGCGCAACTACGCGAAAACGCCAAGGGCCGCCCGCTGTTCGTGCTGCACGACGGCCCGCCGTACGCCAACGGCCAGATCCACCTGGGCCACGCGGTCAACAAAATCCTGAAGGACATCATCGTCAAGTCGCGCTACCTCGACGGCTTCGACGCGCCCTACGTGCCGGGCTGGGATTGCCACGGCCTGCCGATCGAGATCGCGGTCGAGAAGAAGTGGGGCAAGGTCGGTACCAAGCTCGACGCCGAGCAGTTCCGGCAGAAGTGCCGCGAATACGCCGAGGAGCAGATCAACCTGCAACGCGCCGACTTCAAGCGGCTGGGCGTGGTCGGCGACTGGGACAACCCGTACAAGACCCTGAGCTTCGATTTCGAGGCCAATGAAATCCGCGCGCTGGCCAAGATCGTCGCCAACGGCCACCTGCTGCGCGGTGCCAAGCCGGTGCATTGGTGCTTCGATTGCGGCTCGGCGCTGGCCGAGGCCGAAATCGAATATCAGGACAAGACTTCGCCGGCGATCGACGTGGCCTACGCCGCACGCGATGCGAAAACGTTGGCCGCCAGCTTCGGTGTCGAACTGCCCGACGGCGTTGAAGTCGCCGTGCCGATCTGGACCACCACGCCGTGGACGCTGCCGGCCTCGCTGGCGGTGTCGCTGGGCGCGGATATCGACTACGCGCTGGTCGAGGGCCCGGCCCGCGACGGCAAGCCGCGCTGGCTGGTGCTGGCGGCGGCGCTGGCCGAGCGCGCGCTGGCGCGTTACGGCATCGCCGAAATGGTCGTGCATGGCCACGCCAAGGGTTCGGCACTGGAAAACCAGTTGCTGGCACACCCGTTCTACGCCGAGCGCGACCTGCCTTTGCTCAATGGCGAACACGTCTCCGACACCGACGGCACCGGCGCGGTGCATACCGCCCCCGGCCACGGTCAGGAGGACTTCGCGGTCAGCCAGCAATACGGGGTGATGGACAAGTACAACGCCGGCCAGATCAACCCGGTCGATGGCCGTGGCGTGTATCTGCCTTCGACGCCGGCGGCGGGCGAGGTGGAGTTGGCCGGACAGCACCTGTGGAAAGCGCAGCCGCTGATCGTCGATGTGCTGCGCGGCAACGGCGCGCTGCTGGCCTTCGCCGAAATCCAGCACAGCTACCCGCACTGCTGGCGGCACAAGACGCCGGTGGTGTTCCGGGCCACGCCGCAGTGGTTCATCGCGATGGACAAGGCCGGCCTGCGTGCCGACGCGATGGCCGCCATCGACAACGTGGGCTGGTTCCCGAGTTGGGGCAAGGCGCGCATTTCTTCGATGGTCGAAGGCCGCCCGGATTGGTGCATCAGCCGCCAGCGCACCTGGGGCGTGCCTATCGCATTGTTCACCCACTGCGAAACCGGCGAGCCACACCCGCGCACCGTCGAGCTGATGCAGCAGGTGGCCGACCGCGTGCAGGCCGAGGGCATCGACGTGTGGTATTCGCTGGATCCGGCCGAACTGCTGGGTGATGAAGCCACGCAGTACGAGAAGGTCACCGACATCCTCGACGTCTGGTTCGACTCCGGCGTCACCCACGAGGGCGTGCTGCTGGCGCGCGGCTTCGGCAAGCCGGCGGATTTGTATCTGGAAGGCTCCGACCAGCACCGCGGCTGGTTCCAGTCCTCGCTGCTCACAGGCGTGGCGATCGACAAGGCGGCCCCGTACAAGCAGTGCCTGACCCACGGTTTCACCGTCGATGAGCACGGCCGCAAGATGTCCAAGTCGCTGGGCAACGGCATCGAGCCGCAGGAAATCATGCGCACGCTGGGCGCGGACATCCTGCGCCTGTGGATCGCTTCGGCCGATTACAGCAACGAAATGTCGCTGTCGCAGGAAATCCTCAAGCGCAACGCCGACGCCTACCGCCGCCTGCGCAACACCGCGCGTTTCCTGCTCGGCAACCTCGACGGCTTCGACCCCGCCGTGCACCTGCGCCCGCTGGAAGACATGGTGGCGCTGGACCGCTGGATCGTGCACCGCGCATGGGAGTTGCAGGAGAAGATCAAGGCCGCCTATGCCAACTACGACATGGCCGAGATCGTGCAGCTGCTGCTGAATTTCTGCTCGGTCGACCTTGGCTCGCTGTACCTGGACGTGACCAAGGACCGCCTGTACACGATGCAGGAAGATTCGCGCGGCCGCCGTTCGGCGCAGAGCGCGATGTACCGCATCGCCGAAGCCTTCGTGCGCTGGGTCGCGCCGATCCTGACCTTCACCGCCGACGAACTGTGGGGCTACCTGCCCGGCGAACGCGCCGGCAACGTGCTGTTCACCACGTGGTACGACGGCCTGGCGCCGCTGCCGGCCGACGCGCAGTTGTCGGCGGCCGACTTCGAGCAGTTGCTGGCCGTGCGCGAGCAGGTGGCCAAGGTGCTGGAGCCGATGCGCGCCAACGGTGTCATCGGCGCCGCGCTGGAAGCGGAGATCACCGTGGCCGCCAGCGAGGAGCAGGCCGCGCGCTGGCAGCCGCTGGCCGAGGAACTGCGTTTCCTGTTCATCAGCGGCGACGTCAGCGTGCGCCCGGCGACCACCGACGAGGTGTTCGTCAGCGCGCAGCCGACCGACAAGCCCAAGTGCGTGCGCTGCTGGCACTACCGCGCCGACGTCGGCAGCGTGGAAGCGCATCCGGAACTGTGCGGCCGCTGTGCCGGCAACATCGACGGCCCGGGCGAGGACCGTCGCTGGTTCTGATCCGACTTCCGCGATGATCCAACCCCTCTCCCTGCGGGTGGGAGGGGCAAGCTCGCGAACCGCTGGCTCGCTGCCCCACGAACGCCCTTGCGCAGGGGCAGGGGCGCGAGGCGGGGGGAGTGAGAGGGAACGGAGCCAGCAAGGGTTGTCGCCCCATACACGCAACCACCTCCACTATCCTGCATCCCACATTTCGAAGCCCTGCTCAATGCAAACAAAAGCCGTCAAACCCAACGCCCTGATCTGGCTGCTGCTCTCGGCCCTCGTCATCGGCCTGGACCAGTGGAGCAAGGCCTGGGTGCTGTCCAGCCTGCCCGAGTACACCCCGGTGCCGGTGATCGACGGCTTCTGGAACTGGTACCGCACGTACAACACCGGCGCGGCATTCAGCTTCCTCAGCGATGCCGGCGGCTGGCAGCTGTGGTTCTTCACCCTGCTGGCAGTAGCCATCAGCGCGCTGATGGCGTTCTGGCTGTCGCGCACCGCGCGCGGCAACTGGCGCAGCGCTCTGCCGTATGCGCTGGTGATCGGCGGCGCCATCGGCAACGTCATCGACCGGCAGCTCCACGGCCACGTGGTGGATTTCATCCAGTGGTATGTCGGTGACCACTACTGGCCGTCGTTCAACGTCGCCGACTCGGCGATCGTCGCCGGCGCCATCGGTATTGCCCTGTCGGGGTTGTTCGACGGCAAGGCCGGCAAGAAAGCGGGATAATCCCCGCTCGTTCAACCCATGCCGGCCATGCGCCGGCCAGAGTGCCCGAACCGAATGGATGTATTGCTTGCCAACCCCCGCGGCTTCTGCGCCGGCGTCGATCGCGCGATCGAGATCGTCAAGCGCGCCATCGAAACGCTGGGCGCGCCGATCTACGTGCGCCACGAGGTCGTGCACAACCGCTTCGTCGTCGATGACCTGAAGCAGCGCGGCGCGATCTTCGTCGAGGAGCTGGACGAGGTGCCCGACGGCAACACCGTGATCTTCAGTGCCCACGGCGTCTCGCAGGCGGTGCGCGCCGAGGCCGATCGTCGCGGGCTGAAGGTGTTCGACGCCACCTGTCCGCTGGTGACCAAGGTGCACTTCGAGGTCGCCCGCCACTGCCGTGCCGGCCGCGACGTGGTGTTGATCGGCCACGAAGGCCACCCCGAGGTCGAGGGCACGATGGGACAGTGGCGGCGCGAGGCGGGTGGTGGTTCGATCTATCTGGTCGAGGACGAGGATGACGTCACCGCCTTGCAGGTCGGACAGCCGGAGAACCTCGCCTACACGACGCAGACCACGCTGTCGGTCGATGACACCCACAGCGTGATCGCTGCGCTGAAGGCCAAGTTCCCGGCGATCCAGGGCCCGAAGAACGACGACATCTGCTACGCCACCCAGAACCGCCAGGACGCGGTGCGCGAACTGGCCGGCCAGTGCGACCTGGTGCTGGTGGTCGGTTCGCCGAACAGTTCCAACTCCAATCGCCTGGCCGAACTGGCGCGCCGCGAGGGCGTGGAGTCCTACCTGATTGATGGCGCGCACGAGATCGACCCGCAATGGGTGGCCGGTAAACAACACATCGGCCTGACCGCAGGCGCTTCCGCACCGCAAATATTGGTGGACGGCGTCCTTGCACGCCTGCGTGAGCTGGGCGCCAACAGCATTGCCGAGCTCGCCGGTGAACCGGAGTCGATGGTGTTCGCGCTGCCGAAGGAGTTGCGCCTGCGCTTGGTCGATTGACCATGCCAGCCCTCATCCCTTAAGATTCGTGGCTTCGCCGGAATAGCTCAGTTGGTAGAGCGGCGCATTCGTAATCGCGACGCGGCTGTCGCGGTGGCGGAGGCAGAAGGCATGCGGTACAAGGCTTTAGGGCCGCCAGCGGTCCGATGGTGAGGTAGCGCGGACACGGTTTGAACAAGTTTCGCCGGAGTAGCTCAGTTGGTAGAGCACGTCATTCGTAATGATGGGGTCGTAGGTTCGATTCCTATCTCCGGCACCAATGAGACAAGAAGGGCAGCCCACGGGCTGCCCTTCTTGCTTGCGGCCGTTACGCCGCCCGCTTCCTGTTGCTCGCCAAGGAGCACTCGAAGTCGACGGTTCGCGCCTGGGCGTACTCCTCGCGGGCGCGCCTCACCAGCTCCGCCACCTGCGCCTCACCGGCACCGCGCAGCTTGCCCTCGGCCAGTCGCTTGGCGTACTCCATCACGGTCAGCGAGAGCCACTCCTCGCCGAACAGTTCGCGCAGGTCGAGGTAGGCGTCGAGCGACTTGAACGGGCAGCCCTGGCCGAGTTCGAGTCCCCCGTCCTCGAAGTTCGGGTTGCTCGGATCGTTGTACGACTCGAACAGCCTGTCGTGGCCGACCAGCCCGTCGATGGCTTCGTACAGTCCGTCGGCGTCGAAGTGCTCGCGTCCTCCGCGCTCCCGCATTGCAGTTTCGGCCGCGATAGCGCGGACGCCGGATGCGTGTTCCATCTCCAGTCCGACCAGCTCGATCTCGTACAGGTTGGAGTTCATGACGTTCTCGTAGACCAGCTTGGCGATGTTGTTGGTGTTTGCCATGATGTCTTTCTCCTAGATGTTGGTTTCAGTGGTTGAGGCAGCCAGCTCGGTGCGCAGCTTGACGAGGTCGATGGCCTTGCTCGCTTCGCTCAGGAGCACTTCCAGCGCATTGAAGTCCGGCGATTCCGCAGCGGCGACCTCGTCGATGCGGTCGGCGATGGACAGCAGCAGCTGGTAGTCGCCCCTGTCGAGGTTCGTGCGGCATGCGCGGAGGTGGAGGCGGACCGGCACGGTTCCGCGGAGGTAGCGCCGGGCGCTTCCGACTTCGTTCTTTGCGGTCATGTTGGTCATCTCCTCACGCGGCCTTCTTCTCGGGCTTGCCGTCGGCGAACTTGAAGCAGTCGTAGGCGGCTCGCGCGTTGTTCCAGGCGCGACGTGAGGCTGCGTCGGCCCTTTCCTTGCTCATGCCGTCGAATGCGATCAGGTAGTCGCGTAGCGCGAGGCGCGGCCAGTCGTCCAGTCCGTATGCCTTTGCCAGCGCGATGCAGGTCTCGGCCCGGTCGTTGGACTCGTCGCCCTCGTCCTGGCCGCTGAAGGCGGACTCTTCGCCGACGTCCTCGATGATCGCCTCGAACAGCGACCCCGCGCCCTCTCCGTCGTAGTTGATGTCCTCGGGCAGTCCGCCGGACAGGCGCTTCCAGGCCGACACCACCCAGACGGCGTCGCCTGAGGCGAACCCGTTCCTGTTCTCCGTCAGGTGGTGGCGCGCCAGCTCATAGATGCCCGGCACGCGGGCCTCGCTTTCGTTGTTGGTACTCATGGTTACTGCTCCTCTAATCGTCGGTTGATGGGAGCCGGGCGTCCCCGGCTGACCCGCTGTCATCGCGATGGGATGCAGTATCGGAAGCCCGTCAATGGCAGTAACCCATGATTTGTTGAAACTGTCGTTTGCCCAGCAAATCTCGGGAATAATGATTGACACCGCAGGGGGCTACTGACAGGCCGTCGGGGGCATGGCATATCTGCGCGGGGCACATTCACAGAGGGGGAAGCCTATGAGGTGGTTTGGGGTATTTATCGTGGCGCTGCTTTTGACGACTGCATCGGGGCTGGCGTCGGCGAAGAAGGCGCCGCTCACGGAGGAGGACCGCACGGTCGTGCAGGTGTTCGAGGTGCCCGGCTACACGAAGGATCAGGTGTACAGCGCTGCGAGGATGTGGATCGCGGAGAACTTCAAGTCGGCGAAGGCCGTCATCGAGTACGAGAACAGGGACGAGGGGACGATCATCGGGAACGGGATCATCAACTATCCCTGCGGAGGCGCGTTCTCCTGCATGGCGAAAGCGGACTGGACCGTTCCCTTCACCATGCGCGTGGAGTCCAAGGACGGCAGATTCCGACTGACTTTCACCAACGTCCATCTCGCGTGGCCCGCGAGCTACGGGTCCGGCATAGTGACGCCAGCGCACGACGGCCCAGTAAACCAGCGCTCGGACATGGAGAAGATCGGGCCCGAACTGTTGAAGCTAGGGGAAAGAATCCAAGCGAGCACCTGATTAGCCCCGACCCTCAGCCATGAAAGTTGCTCGCAGCACGCAACCGTGGCTCCGGACAAGGGATGCAGCGCATCATTGCCGTTGCAAGTCGCGGCAGCATTTGGCGCAAGTGGAACCGGCGGTTGAAGCGGTAGGCCGCTTCGGCCAGATAGCGCCGTGCGTACTTGGCTTGTCTGATGGCGTGGTAGGTGCCGCTGATCGCGCGCTTGAGGTTGCCCAGCACGACGTTGACCCATCGCGCGCCGGGCACTTCTGTCGCTGCGCGACCGCCACCGGTGACGAGTGTGGTGTGGGCGTGCCCGGCGTCTTCGAGTCGGCGAAAGCAGGCCAGGCCATCACTGTAGACCTCGCACTCTGGCGCAAGGCGACGTGCGATCCAGTCTTCGAGCGAGGCATTGTCGAAGCTGCGCACCGGCTCGATCACGGCGAAGCTGGGGTGCTGGTGATCTTCGTTGGTCTGCACGGCGATCACGAATGCCTGCTTGTTCTCCGAGCCGCGCCCGGGCTTGCCGCCGTTGCGCTCGCCACCCAGATAGGCGTCGTCGAGCTGCACGAAGCCGTTGAGTCTCCGGGATTCTTCGCGCTCAGCCATCGCTTGCATGACCTTGTGTTTCACGCGCCAGGCGGTCTTGTAGTTGACGCCCAGGTGCCGCATCAGCTCCAACGCCGCCAGGTTGGTCTTGGTCGCGGTCAGCAGGTGAATGGCCAGCATCCAGGTGCGCAGTGGGAGCTTGGTGCCCTCGAACAGGGTGCCCGCGGTCAGGGTGGTCTGGTGCCGGCAGGCTCGGCACTGGTAGTACATTGTCGTGCCGCGCTTGAAGCGCGATCGGGCGCGCCCATGACAGCCCGGGCAGCGGAAGCCTTGCGGCCAACGCCACTTGTACAGGGCGCGGTAGCACTTGGCCTCGGTGCCGTAGCGCTGGATGAACGCGCTCATCGACATCCCCGGCTGGAACTGCACGGCATTGATGCTCATGACCCCACCTCGTTGCACTCAGGTGGCTCCATGCTGTGCCGCCGGAGACGCAGATCCTGCGACTGGCGGCTGAGGGTTGGGGCTAATCAGGAGCGAGCATGGGCAACGCTGCGGACTCCGACGATTGGTAGCCGCCTGATCCATAGTCGGCGCGCTGAACTCCACAAGCGCATGAAAGGAAAGGGCCACCGTGACGGTGGCCCTTTTTCATACACGACGGGAGAACGGCGTCAGACGGGAGCGCGATCGACCAGCGCCTTGGCGAGTGTCAGCACAACCTCATCGGGGAAGTCGGCCCTCATGCAGTTGAAGGCCCAGCAGACCACGCGCACGTTGCCGGGCACGTACCCCTTTGAACAGTCCAGCCGGTCGATGCTTGGCGTCCACGGGTTTGCTTTGCTGGCTCCCTCGTGCTCCCAATGGAGTGGCAGACCCGTTGCAGAGCAAACCATCGGGGCCAGCATCGCCGCGACACACTCAAGCGACAGGGCGAAGGTCAAGCTGCGCTTCTTGGCGTTCTGCTTGCACTTCTGAAGCAAGCGCTTTGCGGGATATTCGATTGCCCAGCGCCGCAGTGACTCGGCATTCTTCTCGGGGTTATCGGCCTTCCAGCGCCGACTCGCCTCTCTGATCCTTTCCCTGTTCGCATCGCCGTTCTCGGCATACCAGCGTCGGGCAGAACTCCGCTCGACCTCAACCCATTTAGCACCATGACGGCGAAACTTCGCTCGGTAGCTCTTGAGCGTCGAGTTACCGGGCCTGCGACCCATGTCGGCTGCGCATAGCTCTGCGAGCTCATTCAGGTCCTCGACGCCTGCAGCCATGTGGCGAGTCGCTACCTGCATCAGTGATGCCATCTCGTCCTCTCGATCCTATTTCCTGACGCGCTCATGCTGTCGCGTCGTCCTCTTGGGCGACGCCGTCGGTCGCCGTGCTTCGCTGCCTCGGCGGGACCTCGATGCCCTGCTTGCGCATCTGGTTCGCATACCAGCGCACAGACTTCGCTGTGGCCTGCGCGCCCGTGATCCGTCGATTTGCCTCGGCGGCGATGCCGGCGTGGGGTGTGCCTGCCGGGTCCATGAGGAGCTGCCGAGCGAGTGCTCCCACGCCTTTACCTCGGGACGCTTTCTCGGTCGCGGTCTCGGGGATCAGGTCTATGGTCTTGGTGACCTCGGGCGCTTCGGCGACGTCGGCCTTCGGCTCTGCGCGCTTCGCGGTCGCCTTGGGCTTCTTCGGCTGCCCGGACGAGCTCAGGTCGATGTTCTTGTCGGCCGCGATCTGCTCGATGCGCGCGACGAGCTTGGCTCGGGTGCTGAACGTCTTGGGACCTGCGGCTTTGTCGGCGATGCGGTTGTGCAGGTCCAGCAGTTCCTTGGTGGGCATCTCTTCCAGCTTCATGGCTTCGCTCCTCACACGTTCCAGATGACTTCGGCGAGCTCCGCGGAGCTCGGGAGCTCGTAGAACTCGGTGAGCTTCCTGCGGCCGTCCTTCGTGATGCCGACGAGCGGGGATTCGTCACCCCGCAGTGGGTGCTCGTAGAAGTCGATCTCGCCGACCCGACCGATGAGTGTCGGATTCATGGCGAGGAACCGGGTCGCGTTATCGGTGCTGGGCTTGTAGGTCATGGGTTTCTCCGGGTTGTTGGGTCCGCAGGGCCATTTGGTCGCGGTTCCCTCGATCCGGGAGCCCCCTGGAGGCTGTTTTCAGGCCATCTAACTGGCTGTCGGGATGCCCTGGTCCCTAAGCCCATGAAAAAGAAGGGATGCCCGTCAGGACATCCCTCCGAAACACGGCCGGACCACCATGTCTTCCGGGCCCCCTGGCCCGACCGGGTTTGCTCGGGTCAGGCCGGGAGGAAGGCCAGGTGCGCCATCCCCGACCCCAGGGCGTCCGCCCTGCGCTTGGTCTCCCGGTCCACGTACAGGTCCAGCGCGCGGCAGTAGGGCTGTCCGGCCAGGGCTGCGGCCTCGTCGAACTCCTCGGAGCCGACGGCCACGCCGTTGCGGGCGGCGGCGGCCTCGAGCTCGGGGAACGGGTCGCACCTGTGCTGGATCGCCGCGACCAGGGCGGCGAGCGCCAGCATCGCCGGGTGGCACGGCGGGTAGTGGGCGCGTCGGTCAGTCATCGCCGTCGCCCCCGATCAGGCCGTGGTCGATCTCCTGCTCGCGCATGGCGAGCTGGACCGAGCTGAGCGGGTTCGACTTGCCGGAGTTCCAGGCGCGGATGGCGACCAGGATGCCCTGGAGGCGCGCGTCGCCCAGCTTGATGTACTCCTGCACCTTCAGGAAGTCGTCCTGCCTCATCGCCGTCGCCAGCTCGACCGGGCCGACCGGGCGGTCCTTGGAGGGCATGCGGTCGATCAGGGACAGCACGGCCGAGGCAAGGGCGACGTTGCGCGTGCCGACGGCGACCTGGGCCATGTGGCCGAGCTCGGCCGGGCCGGCGTGCTGGAGCTGCTGGAGGTACTCGGTTCGCTTGGGGTCGCCCAGGGCCGCGCGGGCCAGGACCTTCGCCGGGGAGTCGTAGAACTGGCGCTGGCCGATCAGCTGGGCGTGCGGGGCGCCCGCGTCCTTGAGGATCTTGTCCAGCTCGGCCTTGGAGTTGTCCTTGATCTCGCGGACGGTGGCGATGGTCTCGTGCTCGGCAAAGCGGGCGACGTCAGCCCCGCCGATGCCGGGGGCGCTCTTCCAGCGCGCGGCGATCTGCTGCTTGCGGGTCGCGATGTCCTTGTTCAGCCGCTCGAGCGTAGAGAGGGTGCGCTTGTGCAGCAGGTCCAGGGTCGAGGCAAGCTCGCCGATCTGCTGGGTGCTGAGGAGAGGGGTGTCGCTGAGGGTGATCTTCATGGCTCGTTGGCTCCTGTGAGGTTGGTCCTCCGGTCGCCTGTCACCAGCGCATCCCCAGCCGTGGGGTGGTCTGCGCGCCAATGCGCTGACCGGATGCCTGCAATGTGTCGCGGAGCGTTGGGCGCGAACGCCATCGTTTCCCGGACGTGTTTCCCTCGAAGCTGCCGCCGTCACTGCGGCTTGCGAATCATGGGCTTGGCATCGCGCCGCCCACTGATGGAATGTCAGGCGTCCTTGGCTGGCGCGCTGCCCAGGCCGCCGCACTCCTCGCACATGCGCACGCGCACCACGTCGTCGGAGAAGGTGAAGCGGGCGCAGCACATGCAGCGGAGCCAGCCGATGCGGCGCACCACCTTGGGCGGTCCCTCGTTGAGGTCCAGCACCTCGGCGCGCCGGGTGCCGCCGTCGCAAGGCCAGCGGGCTGGCTCGACCAGTGCCCTGGCGATGCGCCTGTCCTCGGGCCTCAGTTCGCGCCGGCCCGGCGTGGCGCCGAGCCATCGGTAGCTCGGGTGCCTGGGGTCGTGGCAGCGCGCCGTCACGGCGCTGTACCCGATCCCCACGGCTGCCGCGGCCGACCTGGCGGAGGGGTATCGCACCCCGTCCACCTCGACGGCGACCGCGTGCCCGTTAGTGCCCGCGGTTGACGCTGCCATGCTCACGCCGCCCCTCGTACTCCTGCGACATGCGCTCCCACTCGTCCGCGTCCATGCGCGGCACCGGGCCGATGCAGGTCATCTCGCTGCGCCGGGCTAGGGCGTCGCGCCCGCCCATCGCCTCGACCGCGTCGGGCGCGGTGCCCTGGATCGCGCCCAGCATCGCGTCGATCTGCTCGGCCTTGTGCAGCGCCTCGGCGACGCTCAGGTTCTCACTCATCGTCATGGTCCTCGTCGTGCGGCCGCGCCGCGTTGTACTTGGAGAGCAGCGCCACCAGCTGGGCGCGCTCGTCGGCGGGCATCGCCAGTAGTGCGTCGGCCGAGAGGCCCGTGTCCTCGACCCTGACGCGCAGCCTGTCCGCCATCTGCTCGCCGTAGCGGAACTTCAGGAGGACCTCCAGGAGCCTGTCGCTGTGCTTCCTGACGGTGAGCGGCCGCTCCTCCCCGGTCGTCGGGTCCGCGGTGGTGGCGAGGCGCCCCTGGTGGATGACCGGCTCGTCGTAGCCGATCGCGGCGCGCCTGTACGCCTCGTCCAGGAGCGCGTCCAGGGCGACCTCGATGGCCTTCTCCCACCGGGTGCGGAACTCGATGTCGTTGGCCTTGTGGTAGAAGGCCGTCTGCCTGCTGATGCCCGCCGCTGCCGCGGCCTGCTTGGGCGAGCACGTGTCCTCCAGCACCTGGAAGAACAGCTCGCGCCGCTCGGGCGTGAAGGTGTTCGGGATGGAAAGCACGGCTGCGGTCTCCGGGGTGAAAAGTGGCTTACGTCGTGATGGTGTCGTGCTTACGCGCGCAGGCACGCCATCGTTCAAGCAGTCGGATCAACGGCTTGGATGGCGTCGGCCACCCGATGCTCGATTAGGCGGCGTGCGTCAGTGGGATCGCTCGGCCTGTTCACCTCGCGCGCGAGGGACACGGCACGCAAGGTTGGACGCATCCGTCCACGCGCTTTCGATGATGTGGAGGGGTTCGCTTTTCGATTGTCGGTCTGATTGTCACGTTCGTCGTCTATAGACTGACGAACGCCGTGACAATCGAATCCGCCAGTGACTTTCGCTTTGACAATCGGGTGGCCGAAAGTGGCCTAAGTGCTTGCCGCGCTTAGATTGTCGCGCTGACAATCGAAACTGACTTTCGGCGACAATCTGATTGTCACTGGGCGCGACAATCGAACTCCGAAAGTCGCGCCCAGTGACAATCGAAATTGCGCGTTCACCCCTCAGTCCTGACCAGGATTCCGAGCTTCGGGTTGCGCTCGTCCATCGGCTCAAGCCACACGAGGAACCCGTCGATAGACGCCCTTGCGTTGCTGCGTCCATCGGGAATCGCGCCCCTGATCTTGCGCCTCGCTGTTGCATCGGCGCCGCCGTCCCGCGCGCAGATGATCTCGGCCAGTTCCTTGAGCGGGATGCTGCCGCCACGCTCGTTCGCCTCCTGCCGTGCCAGCTCCAGGATGGGGTCCATCGCGCCGCCGAACTCACCCTGCGCATCGGCCATCACGGTGGGACGCAGTACCAAGGAGTCGCCGACCTTCTCCATGTTGAAGCGCATCGGGGGCTCACGCTCGGCATCCTTCTGCTTCTTCACCGTCACCTTGATCGAGTGCCCGTCGCTGGCCCGCTCCACCTCGACAGTGGTGTCCATCGCGCCCAGCAAAGCGGTGCTGCCGCGCATGCCCTTGCTCAGGTCCTTGCCCGAGTGGTGCACCACGACCACCGCGGCGCCCGTGGCATTGCGCAGCAGCTTCATGCTGGCGATGTAGCGACCCATGTCCTTCGCCGAGTTCTCGTCGGCACCCGCGGCCGTCTGGTTCAGGGTGTCGATGACGATCAGGCGCAGCGGCCCAAGCTCGTCGGTCACGGCCTGGGCGAACGCGCGCACGCCACCGTCCTTTTCGGCAGCGAGGTTCAGGTCGTCGCGCATGAGGTGCAGGTCGAACCTCCGACCCTGGGCGCACCTGTCCACCTTCCAGGCGCGGAAGCGCTTGCCCAGGCCGGGTGCGCCTTCCGCGGCGATGTAAAGCACGCCGCCGTGCTCGACCTGCCTGCCATGCCAGTCGATGCCGCCCGCGATGGCCATCGACATGTCCACCGCGAGGAACGACTTGCCCGACTCCGGCGCGCCGTAGATGGCGGCGAGGCTGCCCTCGGTCAGCACGCCGGGCACCAGCCACCTCGGCGGCGGCAGCGCCTCGACGTCGTCCAGCGACAGGAAGTTCCAACGGCTGCGTTCCTCAGTCGGTTCGATCTCGTCCCACACGTCGAAGTCGTCGACCGCGTCGGGCGGCGCGATGTCGGACCCTGCCTCGTTGAGGCGCCTGCGCAGCGTGGCGATGGTCACCGCGTCGTCGCGGTCGGCGTGCAGCGAATCCCAGCGGCGTCCGACGATCCACTCGTGGTCCGCGAACTGCGGGTCGGACGTGCTCCAGTCGATGAACTCCTGTCGCCCCGCGCCGTCAGTTGCGTGGTGGCAGGCCATCATCAGCTCGCGCCATGCGTCGTGCTCGCGGAAGTCCGTCGGGTCCAGATACTCCAGCGATGCGGCCAACTGCTCGGCGGTGATCTCGCCCGCGCCCGTGCCGCGCTTCCTCTCCGGCCTGCGCACCGCCTCGACCAGCTTTGCAGGCAGCTCCGGCATGTCGTGCAGCGGCGGCGAGTCGAGTGCCCAGCGGTACATGCCGCCGGTCGGGTGCACCGAGCCGGGGGCGACGACCTGCCGGCCGAGCGACTTGAACTCGACGCCTTCGAAGCCGTCCAGGCTGTCCAGCAGCACGGCGCCCGCGGGCTTGCGGAAGTAGAAGTGCTGGCCGGGATGTTCCATGTTGCCGGTCAAGACGTGCGGCGCCGACGCGAGCGGCAGGTCGAAGGCTGCGGCCAGTTCCGCCAGGCTGTCGCGCCCCTCGGGGAAGTTGCGCGGGTCCACGTCTACCACGACCACGTCAGCGGGCAGGCGCACGCCCAGGTTCAGCCCGTCGCGCCTCGCGCGCTCCAGTACCTCGCCCTGGTCATAGACGCGTTCCTGCCACCGCTTGTCGGCGGGCATCTTGTCGCGGCGGCGCAGCGGGATCAGGTCGAGCCGGACGCGGCGGTACTCGGACGCAGCCTCAAATGATGGCGTCGCGGCGGCAGACCCCGCGGCATCATTGATCCCGTGAGTCTTGGACAGCTCACTCTCCTGGTCGGTCGTACCCTTGCGCCCACGGTCTCGCACGCCGTGGGCGTTTTCATTTGCGGCCATCGGTCAGCCCTCCGCATTGGCGGTGCGGGCGGCGAGCATCGCCGTCGCGGCGCGTCGGACGCCTTCGCCCATCGGCTGGCCCTTCGCGTAGTCGCGCAGGTCGCCCAGCTTGTAGCGGATCAGCTTCGGTCCGACGCGGGTGAACGCCGGGCCACCGCCCTGGCAGCGATACCAGGCCAACGTTCCATACTTCAGGCGCAGGAAGGCCGCCGCCTCCTGGGCGGTCAGCAGCGAGTCGTCGGGGAGTGCGTGGAGCTCGGCGAGCTCCGCGGGGGAGAACTTCTTCGGTTCGTAGGCCATCTTCTGGACTCCGTGCAGGTGCGATCCCCGCGCGGCGACGTACCGTGCGGGAACTGCCTGCTATGCGTCGCAGAGATGGACCCGTTTGCTCCCCTCAGTCGGCGGGGCGGGTCTCGGCTTATTTAGGCCGCCGAAGGCCTGGCGTCGGCGGCTGGTAGCGCCGACGAGTCAAATAATGCCCGAGGTGTTCTCGCGCTGATACCAACATTGCGCCCGGGCTCCCTGGTGAGTCCGTGTCGTCCAGTTCGGTCCGGACTGCTCGGCATTAGGCTATGCGGCCCCGGACGTGATATGGGCCACCTGGTGAGGCCGTGCGGCTATTCCTTGAGCCTCGGCGGCCACCGTCCGGGTTCGTGCTCGAGGCCGAGCTGTTCGAGGATGTATCGCGACGCCGTCTCTTGGTGCTTGCGCAGGTGCTCGGGTCCAACGTGGATGTAGCCCATCGTGACGTTGCTCGCCGCGTGGTTGAGCAGGTACTTCAGCTCAAGCAGCGGGACGCCCGCCTGCACGGCCAGCGTGGCGAACGTGTGCCGCAGGGCGTGACCCGTGAGGCCGTCCAGCTCGTGCTGCGCGACCTCGGCGACGTGGCCGCTCTCGCTGTCGGCGGGGAACAGCCACTGCGCGCCGCGCTGCACCCGTGGGTTCTCCTTCAGCCGGTGGCCGAACAGGTCGGCGAGTGGCCCGGACAGTGGTAGGTCGAATGCGCGGGACGAGCCACCCTTGGGCTTCGGGACGTGCAGGAGCTTCGACGTCAGGTCGAGGTCCGCGGCCCGTGCCTCGCACGCCGCGCCCCGGCGCATGCCCGTCATCATCATGAACAGGTGCAGGTCGCGTCGCACGGGGTGGAGCCTCAGCACCGCCTCGCCCCACGCCCTCAGCTTGTTGCCGTTGGCGTCCACCTTGCGGCGGCGCAGCCCGTGGTAGTCCACGTTCCCGCAGGGGTTCGGCGGCAGCTCGGGGTGCTCGCGCAGCCCGCGGTTGTACACGGCGCGGAAGATGCGGAAGACGTTGTCTGCCGACGGGGCGCCGTGCTTCTCGGTGATCCTGCGGTGACGCTCGCGCGCGGCGGCGCGGTCTGCGCCCAGCTCGGCCAGCGGCCTGTCGAGCCAGTCGGCGACGTACTGCTCCAGGTTGTAGCGGTAGCCGTCCTTGGTGCGGTCGGCCAGCCGCTTCGCCGCGAGGTGCAGTTCCAGCGCCTCGCGCAGTGTGATGCCACGCGCACGCGCCCTGCGTCGCTCCTCGTTCGGGTTGGTGCCGCCGCGCATCCCGACGAGGGTGGTTCGTGCCGCGTCGCGCGCCTGCTTGGCGTCCATCGCCGGGTGGTCGCCCAGCTTCGTGCGCACCTGCTTGCCGTTGACGAGGGACTGGACGTAGAAGCTGCGCTTCGTGGGGGTGACGATCAGGTAGAATCCGCGCATCTCGGTGTCCGCGTACAGCGCTGACCTGCCGCGCTCGGGCGCGGGGCTGCGCTCGACGAGCGCCTGGGTGATCTTCGACTTCATGTGTTGGCTCCTGGTGTAGGGGCCACGGTGCGAACACGCTTTTGCACCACAAGGTGCCGTGTTCAGTTGCGCCGTGAGTGCCCGGTAAGAGCCATTAAGTCGCGGTTTTCCCTTGGTGTAAGCGGCCTCTGGCCGTCTGATTCCAAATCATGGCAGACTGTGCACTTGCCGATTCGTAATGCGTAGGTCGTAGGTTCGATTCCTATTTCCGGCACCAGTTTCAACAAAAAGCCAGACGCTTGCGTCTGGCTTTTTTGTTGTCGCCATCCGTGGCGATAACCTTTGGGCTGCGTGTCCTTACGCGCTTTGTGCGTTGTTCAGCGCTGGGTAGTCGGTGTAGAACTTCTCGGTGCCGCCGAAGAAGCCTTCACGGTGCGGTTGGTTCATTTGCGCGTTGATTTTGAGGCGTTCGACGAAATCCGGGTTCGCCAGCACCATCGCGCCGTAGGCCTCTAGGTCGGCCAAGCCGGAAGCTACGTCGCTGCCAATTTGTTCGCGCGAGCGGCCCGGACGGTTGAGGATTAGCGTGTTTTTCCAAAGTTTGCGAATGTCGGCCAGCAGCGGCTCGTTGCCTTGGTGCATTACGTGTACGTATGCCAAGCCGAGCTTGTTCAATTCGCTGACCACGTAGCGGTACAGGTCGGGGCCTTCCGTGCCTTCGTCGATGCCCCACAACGTGGTGCCGGGTGACAGGCGAATGGCGGTGCGGTCTGCGCCGATTTCTTTGGCAATGGCTTGCGCAACTTCAATAGCGAAGCGGGCGCGGTTTTCGATGGAGCCGCCGTATTCGTCGGTGCGGGTGTTGGCGCTGGGGGGGTGGCTTCAACTTTGATTCGCAACGGTGCTGAGAGATTCCTCGGAGAAGACTTCGAGGGGCGTTTTGAATCCGAGTACCTTGCGCGGACGGTTGTACAGGCGTTGCTCGATCCAGCGCAACTTCGCGTCGGTGATCGTGCTGAAATCAAGCTTGCGAGGCAAGTACTGGCGAACGAGACCGTTGGCGTTTTCGTTGCTGCCACGCTGCCAGGCGGAGTACGGATCGGCGAAGTAGAAGTCGGCCTTCAATGCGCAGGCAACGAGCTGATGTTCGGCAAACTCCTTGCCGTTGTCGCTGGTCAGCGTGTGCACATGGCGGCGCAATCGGCCTAGCCGTCGGACGATGGCACGCATGACGTTGTCGGCGGTTCCGTCGGGTGAGTGCGCCAGTAGATGAAGGCGGCTGCGGCGTTCGGTCATCGTGACCACCACGGCCTTTCCCTGCGACGCGCGCATCGTGTCCAGTTCCCAATCGCCGAGGCGACTGCGCGCTTCCACCACGGCAGGGCGTGTGCTCCAGTGACGTCGGTGCAGCAATTGGCCGCGGCCATCGCGCAGGCCGCGTTGACGACGACGACGACGGCGTCTGCGCAGGTGCTTGAACAAGGTTCCGCCACGCCTCTGGTCGGCGTAGATGTGCTGGTAAATCCACTCGTGGCTGGCCAGCTTGCTGCGACCGGCGATCTGTTCCGGGCTGAGGTCTTCGGCCAATAAGGCTTCGATCTGATCGATCCGTTCGCGGTCGATGCGTGGCCGCTGGCTGGCGCAGCTGCGTCGCCGATCACTGACGCGCTGGGCTTGCTCGGGTTCGTACCCTTGCGGGCCACGGTTGCGGCGTAACTCACGGCTGATCGTGCTGCGGTTTCGACCCAGCATCGCACCGATGCAACTTCTCGAATGGCCGGCTTGGAAAAGCGCGTGGATACGGTATCGTTCCTGCAGGTTCAGGCGGCCTGAGGCCATGGGCAACTCCACTTGGCGGTGAAGTTACCCAGATCAGGTCGTCTGGGCCTCTTCACAACCGCTGGTGTTGCGTTTCGAAATTGAATCCGCCGGGCAAAGAATTGCTGCACGAGGTAAGCATTCGCGCCGTGGATTTCCACACCATCCGCACCGGCCTCAATCGCGCGGCGCGCAGCGAATGCGAAGTCGGCGATGGTTTGGCGCACTTCTTCGGTGGTTAGCGCACGCGGTGTCGGAATGTCCTGCATTCCCTTGGCGGTGAACATACCGCTGCCCGGTGCGATGGCCGATGGCGCAACGCCTTGGCGATGGTGCGGCGTGTTGTCCGGGTGCGACATGCGCCCTGCGTGCATGAGCTGGATGAAGATGTGGCCGCCTTTGGCATGGACGGCATCGGTCACTTTTTTCCAACCGGCGACGTGGGCATCGGTGTAGATGCCCGGTGTGGTCAGGTAGCCCTGTCCATTGTCGGAAGGCTGGGTGCCTTCGGCGACGATTAGGCCGACGCTGGCGCGCTGCGCGTAGTAGGTGGCAGCCAGTTCACCGGGTGTGCCGTCGTACTGCGCGCGGCTGCGGGTCATCGGGGCCATCACCAAGCGGTTCGGCAAGGTGTAGCGGCCAAGCTGGACGGAATCGAAAACGGTGGTCATGTGGGAAGCCTTGAAGGTGGGGGTGCAAGGGCGATTCCCTTGGCACTTGATTGCAAGCATCATCATCCGCTTCCACAACTGGATAAAGCGGTTATTTCGGATAACATTGCTCTGTTATTGGAGCAATGTGACGTGGACGATTACCTGAAAGACATGGCCTTGTTCGTCGAGGTCGTCAAAGCCAAGGGCTTTCGTAGCGCCGCCGAGGTGCTGGGTATTCCGAACTCAACGCTGTCGCGGCGAATCGGTGAGTTGGAGAAGTCGATTGGGCTGCGCTTATTGCATCGCACGACCCGCCGCATAGAGCTAACCGAGGCTGGGAAAATCTACTTCGAGCGCTGCAAGCGCATCGTCGATGAAGCGCGCTTGGCGCACGAGCAGTTGGGTGAGTTGTTGGCCCAACCCAGCGGCGTGCTGCGTGCGTCGTTTCCGGTGGATTTCGCCGTAACGTACCTCGCGCCGCTAGTCGCCGAGTTCGCCAAGCTATACCCCAGCATCACCTTCGATTTCGACCTCGCCCCGCGCCGGGTCAATTTGGTCAGTGAGCCTTATGACGTGGCCATTCGCATGGGCGAATCGGAGAGCTCGCAACTAATAGCGCGCATGCTGACGACGTTGACGCCGCACTTGTACGCCTCCCCCGGCTATTTGCAGCAGCGGGACGCGCCAACCAAGCCCGCGGAATTGGCCCAGCACGAATGCTTCAACATTCTGCGCGCCGGAGATTGGACGCTGCACGCGGGCAAGAAAACAGCAACGGTGCCGGTGAGTGGGCGCTTCACTCTCAATAGCGTTGGCATGCTGCGCCGGCTGGCAACGCTGGACATGGGCATCATCTTGCAGCCGGAAGAAATCGTGGCCGATGAGTTAGCCAGCGGAAAACTGCGGCGCATCATGCCCGAGTGGCACGGCACACCGCAGCCGGTTTATGCGATGACCGAAACCCGCTTGCTACCGGCTAAAACGCAGCGCTTCATCGAATTTCTGAGTGAGCGTTTGACGCGGTGAAGGGCGCATCTTTCCACGGCAAACCCTCACCGAAACTGCAAGGTCAACATGAAATACCGCCCCAGCGGGTCGTCTAAGCCGACGGCTTGGCCACCGTTGCCGGGTAGGTAGTTGATTGGCTGTGTGTCCAGCAGGTTGTGGATGTCCAGCGCGGCGGTCAGGCGTGGGGTGAGGGGGCGCTCTAGGTGCAAGTTCCAGCGTAGTTGCGCGGGGTTACTGCAGTGGTTGGTGTTGCGTTGTGCGGTGGGGCAGGTGGTGCCGGGTTGCCATGCGCGGGTGCTGCTGGTGTAGCGGGTTTGCAGGGCGACATCCCACTGTTGGCCTTGCCGTTGCACGGTGAAGGCGGCGGTGGTGGCGGGGGTGTTGTGGCCGCGCAGTTCCGTCCATTGGCCGCTGCCGTGGCGTTGCCGGCGTAGTTGTTGTTGCGCGATGGCATCCAGCGTTAGTCGCCATTGATTCGCGTTGATGCTGCTGAAGCGGTAGTCGCTATGCAGCGTCCAGTTACGCGAAACAGTGCGGCCTAAGTTGTCGAAATACAGGCGCAGGCCTTGCAGTTGGCCTTTGGTGTTGAGTTGCCATGTATCTGGGTTCCAGAGGGCGTCTTCTGGGTGCAGGTCGAGAATTTCGTTGCGTAGGTCGATGCGGTTGTGGGCGAGTGATAGGCCGAAGTTGGCGTTAGGCGCCCAGTTGAGGCCGAGTGCATGGCTGCGCGAAGTTTCCGCAGACAGGGTGGGGTTTTCGATGACTTGCACTTCGACCATGCAGTTGCCTTGCGTGGTGTGCGCGCAGGTGGGCAGTTGTGACGAAGACGGCAGCGCCACTGCGCCGAAATAACCGGGCGGGCGGCGGCGCTCGAACAAGCTGGGTGCGCGGAAGCCGCGTCCGCTGGACAGTTGCAGCGACCACGCAGGCGTTGGGTTCCAACGCAAACCGGCACGCGGCGAGAACGCGGTGTCGCCGGCGTCGCGGTCTAGCCGTGCGGCTACGTCCATGTGTAGTGAAGTTGCCAGCGGCAGGCCGAGTTCGGCATAGGCGGCGCTGGCTTGGCGTGAGAGGCGGCGGCGTTCGGTGGGTAAGCCGAGCGCGAGTTCGCCGTATTCCAATAATTTATCTGGGCGCGCCGTCCACGTTTCGCGGCGCAAGTCGATGCCGGTGGCGAGTTGTGCCGTGCCGCCGCGCAGGCTGCCTAGTTCGCGATGCTGCCCCCACCAGCCCAGCCATTGGTCGGTGCGGCCACGGTTGTGCGTGGTGGGGAAAAATTCGGCATGCAGGGCTGGGTCTAGCGGGGTGAAGCCGGGCAGGAAGCCATCGGCCACGGCGTCGAGCAGGCGCGAGCTGCGCACTGCGCCGGAGGTGGTCAGCGTGACTTGGCTGCGCTGCCGGCTTAGGCCGAGTTCCCAACCGCTTCCTGCATGGTTGCGGCTAAGGCCGGTGCTGAGGTCGGCCTCGCTGCCGTTGGCGAGTGAGCGCACGTTGCCGGCTTCGGCAAATACGTGGTTGAGCAAATCGCCATTGCCAAATTGCAGCGCGGCGGCGGTGGGGCCAAGGTCGAAGCGTTGGCGGCTGCGGCTGGCGCGCAGGTCGGCGTAAGCGTGCAGGCCGTCGCCGAGGTCGTGGCTCCAGTGGCCGTAGATGGAAGCGGTTTTGCTATCCGGTTGTAGCGAGCGCGGGCGCGAGCTGTCGTACCAGCAGCCGCCGCCTTCTTGGAGTGCGGGCGGGCATAGCGGGGCAGGTAGGTAGTAGCCGTTGCGGGTGAGCAGGCCAACGGGGTAGCGCGTGGCTTCGCGGTGCCAACTGCGGCGTTCGCCGGCAACGTGTTGGCGTTGTTGCAGGTCGATACCGAGGAACCAGCGGTCGCCGCCTTCGACATGGCCGGTGGTGGCTTGCAGCCGGTGCTGGCTGCCGTCGTTCTGGTTGCTGATGCCGGTTTGCAGTAGTGCTTCGGGGCCATCGGCCTGTTCGCGCAGCACTATGTTGACCACGCCGGCAATGGCGTCGGCACCGTAAATGGCCGAGGCACCGCCGCGCACCAGTTCAATACGTTCGACGAAGCTCAACGGTATGCCGCCGAGGTCGGTCAACGCACCTTGTTGCAGCGACACCATTGGGTAGCGCGGCAGCCGCCGCCCATTGACTAAAAACAGCGTGGCGCGCGGGCCCATGCCGTCGAGGCTGGTGGTGGCTGCGGCACCGGTGGGCAGCCACGGTGAATCGCCATCGCGCGCGGCATCTACCGGCGGGTGGCCGTTCATGCCGGGGAGGTGGCGCAGCAGGTCGAATAGCGAACCGTAGCCGCTGCGCTGGATGTCTTCGCGCTCAATCACGGTAACGGCGATGCTGCTTTGCAAAGAGCTGCGCGGCAGGCGGCTGCCGGTGACGTGGATGGGGGCTAATTCCACGTCGTTGCGCGCTTCGTCGGTAGGCGGCGCGGGTGTTGCCGGTGGGCTAACCGTTGCGTGCGGCGGTTTGGCTGGCGCAGGAGCTTGGCGGCGCACCACATACACACCCGAAGGCGCGCGCAGCAGCTTTACCGGTAGCCCTTGCAGCAGTTTTTCCAGCGCGGTGCTGGCGGCGAAGTTGCCGTTGAGGCCGGCGCTGTCCAAGCCCTTCAATTCGCGGGCGTCGAACAGCAGCGGATCACCGCTTTGTTGCGACCACTGCCGCAGCGCTTGTTCCAGCGGCCCTTGTGCAATGTGGTAATGGGCGTTGGCGGCGAATGCACAGGCGGGCGACAGCAGAAGCAGGTACAAGCCCGTCCGCCGCAGCCGGCGTAGGAGGCGGCCTGCCGTGGCCATCAGAGCGTGCTGCGCAGTTCGAGTGCGCCGTCTGCGCGTGGCTGGCCGCCGATAGACCAGCCCAGTTCCAGCGCGGAGAGCAGCGCGGCTTGGTCACCCGCGCGGAAATTGCCGTCGACCGCAAGGTTGGCGATAGCCGGGTCGGCGATGACCAAGGGCGTGGCGGTGTAGCGGTTCATTTGCGCCACGGCCACCGACAGCGGCGTGCCATCAAACAACAACTGCCCGTGCAGCCACGCTTCGGCCTGTTGCCGCGAAAGCGGCGTGCTGGGTTCAATCAGGCCGGAAGATTGCACCTGCAACTGCTCGCCCGGCTGCAACTGCCGGTGCATTTTTTGCTCGCCGTGGCTGGCAACGTCGAGCGCGCCATCCAGCAGCGCTACGCCGACCTTGCCGTCATCCAGCAATTCCACTTGGAAGGTGGTGCCGATGTCGCGCAGGGTGCTGTTGCCGGCCTGCACCCGCATCGGGCGCGCGGCGGCGGCGACCCGCAATTGCATACGGCCCTGCTGCAATTCGACCCGGCGCGTGCGCCAGCCGAAGCGGGTGGTCAGCGCGCTGCCGGCGTCCAGCACCACGAGGCTGCCGTCTTCCAGTATCTGCGGCTGCGTGGCCAAGCCACTGTTGATGTAGGTGTGCGGCGCGGGATTGCCGTCGGTGGCCAGCAGCCAGCTCGCGCCGACACCGAGGCAGAGCGTGGCGGCAATGGCTGTGCGGAACAGCGGGTGCTGGTGGCGCGGCCGTCGGGTGATGCGCTGCGTGCTCGCTCGCAGCCAAGGGTCGTCGCGCAGTGCGGCGGCGCGCTGGTGCAGGGTCTCGGCTTTGGTCCAGGCGTGGACATGCGCAGGGTCCTGCGCCAGCCAGTCCTCGAAGTGGGCGCGTTCGGCGGCGGTGCAGTCCGGTGCATCCAGCCGCGCCACCCAGGTCGCGGCCTGGTCGAAGGGGGAGTTCGGGGCGTCGTGCATGTCCATCTTCATCGGCCGTCACCGTCCATGTTGAAGGCATCGGTGCCCAGTTCCCGGCGCAGACCTTGCAGGGCGCGGGCGATCTGTTTTTCCACGGTCTTGGCTGTGACGCCGCGGTGGCGCGCGATCTGGCTGTAACTCATGCCGCTGATGCGGTTGAGCAGGTAGGCCTCGCGGCAGCGTTCGGGCAACTTCAGCAAAGCCTGCCGCAAGGTGTTCAGCATCTGTCGCGATTCGGCTTGGCGCAGCGGGCTGGGCAGCTCGGCCGGGGCGTCATGCTCGGCCAGCGACAGGTGCGGCAGGGCCGGCGCCGCGCGGCCGAGGTCGGCCAGGCGGTTGCGGGCGATGCGGTACAGCAGCAGACGCAGTTCGTCTTCGGCATGGTCGCGGTAGCGCATCAGCCGTTCCATGCAGTCCTGCGCGACGTCCTCGGCATCCTCGGCGCTGCACCCGCGCGCGCGCAAGAAGGTGCGCAGCGGCTCGCGCTGTGCCAGCACGAAGGCGGCAAAGGTGTCTGCTTCTGGTCGTGTGGCTGGCGACAGGGGGGCGGGCGTGGACAGGGCAGGGGCCTGACGGGCGGAATTGCAGGGAAGTTTACGCAGGTGCGGTGGAGTATGGGCGATGGTGCCGGGGGCACGGGCTGGC
>JAUCDH010000034.1:0-57788 GCA_034675465.1 Stenotrophomonas sp.
TTGTGTGCGCGCGCGCGACTCTACGTATTGCTACGCATAAAGGGCGGGAGTGAGCAGCGCACTCGCCGGGGCCGGGTCGAAGGCGAAGCCGGGGTATCGCTCGAACAACTCCCGCGCACGTGACCTGGCCGATGCCGGCGGGGTATCCCCGCACGGTATGCGCGCGCACTGGATGCGGGGTGGACACGTGTCCGGATCGAGGCTGGCATTCCCATCGCTTGCTGGTGGCAACGGGGTGGCCGGTGCAGCCGGCGCGGAAGGCCCGGCCTGCGCCGGGCCTTCCACTGGCACCGCCGCCGCAGGCGGCGAGCATGGCTGCCAACAACCACGGCAGGGATGCATGCATGTTCGTCATTGGAGCGTGGCCCGGTAGGTATAGCGGAACGTGCGCCCATTGAACGGGATGTCCACTTTCTTGAGGAATCCCTTGCTGTCGGCCGCCATCACCTCGCGTTTGAGCCAGATGCGGGTGTTGTCCACGTCGCGCCGACTGTTGGTGCTGCCACCCGCCCTGGTGCGGTACATGGCGATGTAGTCGGTATGGATGTTGACGAAATCGCCATCGCCGATGTCGCGCGCCTTGAGCCTGAACACGCGGCTCTCGCCAACGTTGATGCTGCCGATGAAATCACGCACCGGCTTGCAACCGTTGCCGACGTTGCCCTCGTCGCCCCACCAGCAGATGGAATGCGGGTCGTCGCCGTTGGCCGGCCAGTAGCGCTGGGCGCCCACGTGCGCGGCCACCAACTGGCGGGCTCCGAACTTCACCACTTCATCGCGGGTGTCGTCGTTCCCCGAAAGATTTCTTGATGCTTTCCAGCGTGAGGGTGAGGGTCACCTCCTCCGGCACGCAGTTGCGGGTGACGAAGTTGTCGGTGGCGCTTTCGGCCCGCACGATCTCGTTGTTCATGTTGACGAACTGGTACCGGATCGGCTGCGGGTTGCTACCCAGGTCGGTATTGCGGAAGTAGTCATCCAGCCATGCCTTGATGTCATCGATCCGTTGTGGCGGGCCGAAGCCGGGGCTGTTGCCGCCGACGGCGTACACGCGGACGCTGGTTTCCTGGCTGAAGCTCTTCTGCAGACTTTCCAGGCTGGCCGATGCCTTGGCGAAGGGGCTGCTGAATCGGGCCTGCGCATTGACCGCCGACAGGCCATCCTTGTAGCGGGTCTTGACCGAAAGGAGCAGGCGTTGGCCGTAGGTGACGGTGCCCAACATGATCTTGTCGCCCTGCGTGGCCACCGCCCGGATCGACGAAGATGCCGCGCGCATCCGGCTCGACGGACAAGGTGTACATCTCCTGCGTGACATCCACCAGGAATTCCTGCTCACCATCACGGTGTTGGCTGCCATAGACCGCTTCGGCACTGACGCCATAGGAGGCCGCGCTGGCGCCGAGCTTGAGCTGGGTTTCTGCGGCGTTGCTCAGTTGATAGATATCGGCGGCATAGGACTGCATCTGCCTGCTGCCGGCCGGCATGCGCCCGGTGAGGCGGTTGACGCCGTTGCTGATGGAACTCTGCATGGGCTGCTCGACCACCTCGTAGGTGCCGGTGCCCCGGTCGGCCATGCCCGGCACGTTGCTGGCGACGATGCGGACGGGATGGCGCGCGCCCGTGGCCGGGTTCATTCGCCCGTCGAAAAAGTTCCTGAAGTCATAGACCGCGCCCGGATAGAGCTTGCTGGCCTGCGCGCTGGTGGCGGCAACCTTGAAGCTGTCGTTGTCCAGGCTCAGCCGCGTATTGGTGCTGGTGCAGACCAACCCATTACCCGACTGCTCCGGCCGGCTGCTGCCACTGGACTGGAGTTCGCCATTGCCCCCGCCGCCGCGGGTGCGCGCCAGCGGCGAATCCGGGTTCAACACCAATGTGGTGCGCAGCCTCGTACCACCGAAAGAGCGCTCATGGCTGACCCTTCCGGTATTGATTTTCACGCTATTGGCAAGCGCTTTGTTGCTGAATTGCAGTGTCCGCACATCCTGCAGGCGCTGCGCCGCGCCGGCATTGATGCGGAGTGAAGCGTTCTGCGCCTGCACGGCGCCTGCCACCATGACGATGACGGCAGTGGACAGAAGCATCGTTGCATTGCGTTTTGCGAACATCGGGCTGTCTCTCGGGAAGGACGGCAGATTGCCGACACCGGTTGGATCGGGAAAAGCCATGCAAAGGCGACACGCCCCTCACGGCACCGGTTTCATTCCCCGCAGGCCGCTGACATGAATGATGGCAACGTAGCGCGACATGCAGACCGCACCTCCGGGCCTGACCTGCGGATAGTGCCCCCTCATCGACAGCCATTCGACGATCGGATTGAACGCAAAGGAGGTCTTCTTGGCATAGGTACGCTGCACGCCGGAAGTGAAAACGGCGGTATTGCCATCGTCCCAGCGGAAGTCGTAGCGGCCCAGCGCAGTCTGCTGGGTCGCCAATGTTTCGAGGTTGCCCAACGGGTCATGGTTCCAACTGATGGACACCACATCGAAACCGGGTGCCAGCGGTACCTTCCGGTCGTATAGGTCCCGCGCACGGTCATCGCACCCCATGCGATCCGGGTCATGCGTGGCCCTGAGCACCCTGAAGGTGCCATCGCGCCCGCCCAGGCGGCATTCCACCTTCGTCTGGTTGCCCATGTACCCCCTCAACCGCAATGCATCCATTGGAATGCCCGGAAGCGGCACGGTTTCGCGCGCGGCGTGGAAGCCGAAGGCGCGCGATACCAGCGGCCGTGCCGCCGGGCTGGCGACGGGCATCACCCCGCCACCCGCGGCGCCTTCTCAGAGCAGGTTCATCTGCGGCTGCGGCTCCGCGTCTTCCTTGATAACGCAATCGGCCTGTACGTCGGCCTGCGCCTGCATCCAGCGCAGTCCTTCCTGCAACGGCATCGGTCTGGCATACAGGTAACCCTGCGCCCAGTGCACGCCCAGCTGGCGCAGGCAATCGGCGGTGGCCTCGTCCTCGACGTATTCGGCCACCACCTCGGCACCGCAGGCGCGCGCCACCACCACCGAGGCCTGCACCATGGCGTAATCGCGCGTGTCGCGGGTGAGGTTGCGCACGAACGAGCCGTCGATCTTGATGATATCGACTGGCAGTTCCTTGAGCCGGGCGAAGCTCTGCATACCCACGCCGAAATCGTCGATGGCGATGCGGCAGCCGCGCGCGCGCAGTTCGTCCAGCAGCAGGCTGGCCTGTTCGGCAGTAAAGATGGCCACCGTCTCGGTGATTTCGAAGCACAGCCGCGACAGTGGCAACGGTGCCTGCTCCAGCAGCTCCAGCAAGCGCAGGCGGAAACTGCCCGAGGCCAGGCTCTGGCCGGTGAGGTTGACCGAGATGCTGGCGCAGGTTGCCGCCAATTCCGGTGCCTGCCGCAACTGTGCGAACAGCTCCGTCACTACCGCCAGGTCCAACTCCGGCCCGCGCCGCGCGGCCTCGATCGCTGGCAGGAACTGATCAGGCCGCAGCACCGCGCCCCGTTCGTCGCGCAACCGGCACAGTACTTCACCGACGATGCGCCCACCCAGGCTGCGCGCGTCCAGCGGCAGCACCGGCTGGAAATACAGCAGCAGCCCATCCGGGCGGCGCAAGTGGGCCAGGGCCGCGCTGGCCCCATGCAGGCGCGCCTGCGCCTGTTGCAGGGTGCCGCGCTCGGCGTCGGCGAACAGCGGCTCAACCTCGTTGCTCGCGCGCGCCTCGAATGCGAGGCTGGACGCCAGCATCAGCGCGCCATCCAGGTCCAGCCCGGTCTTGCCGCCAAAGCGAGCC
Source organism: Stenotrophomonas sp. (assembly GCA_034675465.1). GTDB lineage: Bacteria > Pseudomonadota > Gammaproteobacteria > Xanthomonadales > Xanthomonadaceae > Stenotrophomonas. The sequence continues at coordinate 3,763 of JAUCDH010000034.1, forward strand.
ACGCCCAGATAGGGCAACAGGCGCACGTTGCACCCTTCGACGAGGAAGCCGGGCTGCTCGATGCCGCGCAGCAAGCCGGCCCAATCAACCTTGCCGCCGCATTCGGCCAGCAGCGCGAACTGCCCGCTGCCCAGGTAACAGCAGCTCACGCCGTGGGCTTCCAGCCGCGCCGCCACCTCGGTCATCACCCTCGACTGCGCGCCCAGGCCATAGCCGACCTCCAGCGTGTCACTCTGGTCCAGCAGCAGGCAGGCCACCCCACAGGCTTCCGGCCGCTGTGCCGCCTCCCGGCGCAATGCGCGCAAGTTGGGCAGGCCGGTCAGCGAATCGCGCCGGGCCTGCTCGCCCAACTTCTGTGCCAGGTCCTCGCTGTCGCGGCTGGCCAGCAGGTAATACATCATCGCCATCAGCACGATGCCCATTTCCAGGGCCAGGTGCAGCAGGTTGAGGAACCCCACCGGCGTGCGACTGAGCATCGCCGAGCCCCCCAGGTTACCCACCATCAGCAGCAGCGTCGCCGACAGCAGCGGCATAGCGAACACCAGCCGCATATGCAACATGCACCAGGTCAGCACCGCCAGCACGGCGATACGGTAGTCGGTAAGCACCGCGCCCCCCGGTGGGCGTGCCACTCAGGTCGATGCGCACCACGCGGCTGAGTCCCACGCTCAACACGCCTCCCAGAACCAGCAGGAGCAGCATCCCCCAATGGCTGTTGCGCCCGGCCAACGGCGGCCGGCCACGCTCGGTCCACGCCACGACCAGCGGCAAGGTGACGACCAGCACGCCGAAATACTTGGAAAACAAGGTTTCGATCAGGCCACTGACCTGACTTGGCGTGCCGAACGGCGTGCCATACAGCCCCCCCAGCGCCGCCAACCCCAGCGGCAATGCCAACAAGCCGAACAACACGAAGCGGACCAGATCAGCGGTGGAGAGTGGCTCACCCTCCGGTACGGCAGAGCGCCTGAACCCGGCCCGCACGCACCAGTACATCCATGCGCAACCGGCCACCGAGACCAGCGAGCCCATGAGCAGTTGCAAGGGCGTGTAGCCGAAGTACAGCGCACGCAACATCCAACCGAACAGGACGACGGCATAGCAACCGGGCATCACCCAGCGGTCGCGGTCGAGGATGGCGATGGCCAGCAGCAGGCCGGCGTGCAGATGCACCAGCGAGGCCTTCGCCGAATGGCCCCACAGTTCGAGCAGGTACGGCACGGCCACCTGTTGCAGCAACAGGCACAGGCCGCCCAGCAACAGGATCTTTCCACCCCTGGTCGTGACCCAATGGTGCATGCGCATTTCCCCCTGTACATCCGCCGGGCTTGGGCACCGGCGACGAGGACATGCTGGCACAAAACGGCCCCTCGGTTTCGTATCACCAGAAACCGAGGAAACTACCCCGCATCCCCTCGCCCCCTTGCACGAGGAGCCTGCCAATGCGGCCACGGATCGGCTCCACATCGCTGGCACAGGCAAGGCGCGACACGGAACGCACCTGGGCCATTGCCCCCGCCTGCATTCGCAGACTCGGGCCGGGTTGTCCGCCGAATAGGCCAGCATTTCCGCCAACGGCACCGGCCGCTCGAACAGGCGGCCGCGCTGCCGTCCAGCAGCATGGATTCGGCCAGCTCCAGCGTCAGCATGTGCGGCGGCAGGCTGCTGGCGACCAGCGCGTGTACCCCGGCCGGGACGCTGCATGTAACCGATCTGCACTTCCGGCTTCTGCCCCACCTCTCGCCAGCAAGACAGCGGCAGGCCGGGGCTGCGCCCAAGCCTGCCCGTGGCATCGCTCCTGCCGGCTCAGCCCTTGGCGAACTGCAACTGGCCACCGCCGGCTTCGACCTTGATGGTGTCGCCGTTGGCGAACTCGCCGGCCAGGATCTTTTGCGCCAGCGGGTTTTCCAGCTGCTGCTGGATCGCACGCTTGAGCGGGCGCGCGCCGTACACCGGGTCGAAGCCGACGTTGCCCAGCAGGTCGAACGCCGAATCGGCCACATCCAGCTTCAAGCCGCGCTCGGCCAGCCGCTTTTCCAGCCCGGCCATCTGGATGCGCGCAATCTGCTTGATTTGCGGCTTGTCCAGCGGGTGGAACACCACGATGTCGTCCAGCCGGTTGATGAATTCCGGGCGGAAGTGCGCCTGCACCACGCCCATCACCGCCGCCTTCATCTGCACGTAGGCTTCCGGCGAGTCGTCGCCGCTCAACTCCTGGATCTGGTGCGAGCCGAGGTTGGAGGTCATCACGATGACGGTGTTGCGGAAATCCACGGTGCGGCCCTGCCCGTCAGTCAAACGGCCATCGTCCAGCACCTGCAACAGGATGTTGAACACGTCCGGGTGCGCTTTTTCCACCTCGTCCAACAAAATCACGCTGTACGGGCGGCGGCGCACTGCTTCGGTCAAATAGCCGCCTTCTTCGTAACCGACGTAGCCGGGGGGCGCGCCGATCAGGCGCGCGACGCTGTGCTTCTCCATGAATTCGCTCATGTCGATGCGCACCATCGCGTCGGAACTGTCGAACAGGAAATCGGCCAGCGCCTTGGTCAGCTCGGTCTTGCCCACACCGGTCGGGCCGAGAAACAGGAACGAACCGCTCGGGCGGTTGGGATCGGACAGCCCGGCGCGCGAGCGGCGCACCGCATCGGAGACGACCTTGATCGCCTCCTCCTGCCCGACCACGCGGGTGTGCAGCACTTCTTCCATGCGCAGCAGCTTGTCGCGCTCGCCTTCGAGCATCTTGCTGACGGGAATGCCGGTCCAGCGGCTGACGACCTCGGCGATTTCCTCGTCGGTGACCTTGTTGCGCAGCAGCCGGTACGTGGCCTGCCCCTGCTGGTCGGCCAGCTTCAGGCGCCGCTCCAGCTCGGGGATGATGCCGTACTGCAACTCCCCGACGCGATCGTAATCGTTGCGGCGCGTCGCGGCCTCCAGCTCGATGCGGCTCTGCTCGATCTGCTGCTGGATCTGCGCCGAACCCTGCACCGCGGCCTTTTCCGCCTTCCAGACTTCATTGAGGTCGGAAAACTCGCGTTCGAGCTTGACGATATCCAACTCCAGGTCGGCCAAACGCTTCCGCGAGGCTTCGTCCTTTTCCTTCTTCAGCATCCCCGCCTGGACCTTGAGCTGGATCAGGCGGCGTTCGAGGCGATCCAGTTCCTCCGGCTTGGAGTCGATCTCCATGCGGATGCGCGAGGCCGCCTCGTCCATCAGGTCGATGGCCTTGTCCGGCAACTGGCGGTCGGTGATGTAGCGATTGGACAGCGTGGCCGCGGCGACGATCGCCGGGTCGGTGATTTCCACCGCGTGGTGCACCGCGTACTTTTCCTTCAGCCCACGCAGGATGGCGATGGTGTCCTCGACGCTCGGCTCGCCGACGAACACTTTCTGGAAGCGGCGTTCCAGCGCGGCGTCCTTCTCGATGTACTGGCGGTATTCGTCCAGCGTGGTCGCGCCGATGCAGTGCAGCTCGCCGCGCGCCAGCGCCGGCTTGAGCATGTTGCCGGCGTCCATCGCGCCGTCGCCCTTGCCGGCACCGACCATCGTGTGCAGTTCGTCGATGAACAGGATGATCTGGCCTTCGTTCTTCGCCAGATCATTCAGCACGCCCTTCAAGCGTTCCTCGAACTCGCCACGGAACTTCGCACCGGCAATCAGCGCGCCCATGTCCAGCGACAGCACGCGCTTGCCGCGCAGGCCTTCAGGCACTTCGTCGTTGATGATGCGCTGGGCCAGGCCTTCGACGATCGCGGTTTTGCCGACGCCGGGTTCGCCAATCAGCACCGGGTTGTTCTTGGTGCGCCGTTGCAGCACTTGAATGGTGCGGCGGATTTCCTCGTCGCGGCCGATCACCGGGTCGAGCTTGCCGCTCTCGGCGCGCGCGGTGAGGTCGATGGTGTATTTCTCCAGCGCCTGCCGCTGTTCCTCGGCGTTTTCGCTCTGCACGGTTTCGCCACCGCGCAACTTGTCGATGGCGGCTTCCAGCTTCTGCTTGTTGGCACCTGCCGTGCGCAGCGCCATGCCGGCCGCGCCGCTGTCGTCGGTGGCGGCCAGCAGGAACCATTCGCTGGCGATGAACTGGTCATTGTGCTGCTGCGCCAGCTTGTCGGTGGCGTTGAGCAGGCGGCTGAGGTCGTTGCCCATCGACAGGTTGCCGGCCTGCCCGGACACCTTGGGCAGCGCCTCCAGCGCTTCGCCCAGGCGTTCGCGCAGCAGCGGCACATTGACTCCGGCCTGCGCCAGCAGCGGCCGGCTGCTGCCGCCGGGCTGGTCGAGCAGCGCGGCCAGCACGTGCGCCGGTTCGATGATGCTGTTGTCGCGGCCCACGGCCAGCGACTGCGCGTCGGCCAGGGCTTTCTGGAAATTGGAGGTGAGCTTGTCCATCCGCATGGTGGTCATCCCGAATCAGGGGCCGGCGCTGCCGGCGATACTCGTTCAGATGCGGTTGCGGCGACATGATTCAAGCCCGCCACCAACAGCCATTCAGCCGCAATCCTTCTGTCGCTCCAGTATCGGACACCGCAGATGCGATGCCTTGATCCAGCGCAACCGCCCTGACCTGCCATGTACTCACCCAGCGGAAACCATCTTCGCGCAGCGAGGCTGTCGCTGGGGGCGGTACCCGTCGCCGCGCCCAGACTGGCCAAGCGGCGGCCGCATTGTCATAATTGATAACGATTATCATTAATGACGGATCGGGTCACGCCACCGAAAGGTGAAGCGGCGCCCAGTCCCACTTCCTTGCACTCCTCATGGCGGCCCAACCCGAAATCCTCGTCACGCTCTATCGCGACCACCACGCATGGCTTCGCAGCTGGCTGGCCGGCCGCCTCGGCTGCCGCGAAACCGCAGCTGACCTTGCACAGGACACGTTCACGCGGCTGCTGTCCGGGCGCGACCTGCAAGGCCTGCTGGAGCCGCGCGCCTACCTGACCACCGTCGCCAAGGGCCTGATGGCCAATTGGTGCCGCCGCCAGTCACTGGAGCGCGCCTACCTGGAAAGCTTGGCCGCCCTGCCCGAGCCCTGCATGCCCTCGGCCGAGCAGCAGGCGCTGGTCTGCGAGGCCTTGCAGTTGATCGATGCCATGCTCGACGGCCTACCACCCGACGCCCGTCGGGTGTTCCTGTTGGCACAGTTCGAAGGCATTGGCTATGACGAGATCTCCCGCCGGCTCGGCATTTCCCTGAGCACAGTCAAGCGTCACATGAAGCGCGCCCTCGTCGGCTGCCTGGCCCATGCGCCCTGAAACGCCCCGACAGGAAGAGCCACCACTGGAGCAGGCCGTGCTGGAGCAGGCCGCCGACTGGATGCTGCGCCTGCACGACGGGACCGACAGCGAGGCCGATCGCCTGGCTTGCGAACACTGGTGCAACGCATCGCCTGCCAACGCCCGTGCCTGGGCGCGGGTGAAGCGCCTGCAAACCCTGTTCGGCCAGGTACCCCCCAGCATCGCCCTACCGGTGCTGGGCCGCCCGGCCAACGCGGGCCGCCGCAACGCGATCAAGCACCTGGCTTTGCTGTTGAGCGCCGTACCCGGCGGCTGGATGGGCTGGCAATTGTGGGAACGTGGCGACTGGAGCGCCGACCAGCGCACCGCCACCGGCGAACGCCGCCCCCTGCGCCTGCCCGATGGCAGCCGGGTCGAACTGGACACCGCCACCGTGCTGGACGTGCGTTTTGACGCCATCGAACGCGGCGTGCGCCTGCGCGAGGGCCGGATATTGGTGGAAACCGCGGCCGACCCGATCGCGCCGCCGCGCCCGTTCCGGGTACGCACCGCCTTCGGCGAGCTGCAAGCATTGGGCACCCGTTTCGAAGTCCGTGCCATCGGCAATCGTCACCGGGTCATGGTGCTGGAAGGGGCCATCCGGCTGAGCTTCGGGCTTCCCACCGTGGATGCCAGGGTGATCCACGCCGGGCAACTGGCATGGTTCGACGGCCAGGGGTGCAGCGCCCCGCTCGATGCCGATCCGTCGCAAGCCGCCTGGGTCGGCGGCATGCTCGCGGCCGACCGCATGCCGCTGGGCGAATTGATCCACGAACTGGCGCGCTACCGCAGCGGCCCGTTGCGCTGCGACCCCGACGTGGCCGCACTGGCCGTTTCCGGCGCGTTCCCGCTCAACGACATCAACCGCAGCCTGTCACTCCTGGAAGCCACCTACCCGGTCGTGGTGCACCGGGTGGCGGGCGGCTGGTGGACCACGGTGGGTCCGCGCGCGGATTGAGCTTCGCCTGTCCCCGTCGGAGCGCCATCAGCAGCGGCGGCGAAACGCCTGACACTTTTTCCGGTTTCGCGTGGCAAGCACCACGTATCCCTCTCATTCCGAACACTCCCCATGCGCCGACTGCCCTCCCCGCTCCGCGTCAGCCTGCTCGCGGCCGCCCTTGCCGCAACCTCACTGCCCCCCTTCATTCCCACCGCCGCCGCCCAGCCCGGAACGAACGTCGAACTGCCGGCCGGCCCGCTCGGCCGCTCGCTGAGCACCTTCGCCAGCCAGCGCGGCATCGCCCTGGCCTACGAACCGGCGTTGACCAGCGGCCTGCAGGCTCCCGCCCTGCGCGGCCAGGTGGGCGACCGCGAGGGCCTGGAACGCCTGCTGGCCGGCTCCGGGCTGCGCCTGATCGCCCTGTCCGACGGCAGCTACACGCTGGAAAAGGCGCCGGCCGGCAACGGCGTGATCCCGCTGGCGCCGCTGCGCATCGGCGCGCAACGCGCCTTCCCCTACTCGGAAGGCATCGTGCTGGAGCAGTCCTACATCCAGGACACCAACAAGGGCAACGGCGACCTGGCCACCCTCCTGCGCATCAACCCGGCGGTGCAGTTCGGCGAAACCGCGCGCAGTTCGCGCAACGGCGGCGAAATCCGTCCGGCCGACATCAGCATCAACGGTGCACCGTTCTACCAGAACGCGTTCCTGCTCGATGGCGTCAGCGTCAACAACGACATCGACCCGGCCAACGCCTTCACGGGCATCGCCGACGTCAACAACATCACCGACGTGCCCAGCCAGTCGCAGGGCATCGCCATCGATACCGACATGCTGGAAAGCGTGACCGTCTATGACAGCAACGTGCCGGCCGGCTTCGGCAACTTCACCGGCGGCGTGGTCGATGCGCAGACACGCAAGGCCGGCAACGAACTGCACGGCAAGATCTGGTACCGCATGGCGCGCTCGGCCTGGGATGAAGTCATCATTCCGAGCGGCCAGGAAACCACCTGGGACCAATCGGCCACCTTTGCCTACCAACCCAGCTACGACAAATACAAGCTCGGCGTGCGCATGGAAGGCCGCACCGCCGCCGGCCTCGGCCTGATCGGCACGGTCACCCGCTCGCGTTCGGACATCCCGCTGCGCGGTTACAGCGCAGGCAACGTCAGCGCCACCGACGCCAACAGCAAGACCCAGACCCGCGAAAACACCGCCGCCACCCTCAACCTGGACTGGAACAACGGCGAAGGGCTGACGCTGGGCGCGAACATGGTCCATGCACCCACCGAAGACCGCTACTTCATCATGAATGCCAAGGACGCCTGGTTCGACATCAAGCAGGGTGGCCCGGTGTTCAGCCTGCGCGCCAACCTGGAGCGCGCTGCGTGGACGTTCAACAACACGCTCAGCTACAGCGATCTGGAAAGCTCGCGCCGCAGCCAGGTGGATTACTGGAAGGCCTGGGCCAAGTCGGAAGCCCACGACTGGGGCGTGACCACCAGCAGCTTCGAAGGCAGCTGGGGCAACGTCGATCAGCACGACCGCAAGCTCGGCTACCGGTTCGAGGCCAACCGCGAGACGTTCGACTGGGGTGCCAGCCGCCACACGGTGCAGTTCGGCGCGTCGTACCAGCGTCGCAAGGCCGATTACGAGCGCCTGAACGACCACCTCAGCTACCTGCAGCCCTACGCCACCACCAGTTGCACATTCAGCAACGGCACCGTGGACAGCGACGGTTGCTCGCTGTCGCCGGTAATCACCACCGCCGGCAACCTGGTCGCCGGCCGGGGCCAGTACTTCCGCCGCCTGACCATCTACCACGCCGGCAAGTTCACGGTCAGCGGCAACGAATGGGCCGGCTGGTTGCAGGACGACATCCGCATCGGCAACTGGAGCGTGCGCCCCGGCCTGCGCGTGGAAGACGACGGCATCTGGAACCAGACCACGCTGTCGCCGCGTCTGGCCACGTCATGGGACATCCTCGGCAACCGCGATTCGGTGCTGACCGCCGGCGTCAACCGCTATTACGGGCGCAACTTCTTCAACTACCTGCTGCGCGAGGGCCGCGAACGCCTGACCGAAATCAAGAACCGCACCAGCAGCAGTACCTCGTGGGACGGCGTGACCGGTGCCCTCGGCACCACCAGCAACCGCATCTCCGACGTGGACATCCCCCACACCAACGAGTGGACCCTCGGCTTCGACCAGCAGTGGCAAGGCTGGAATTTCAGCCTGAAATACGTCAACCGCGACAACAAGGACGAAGTGTTGCGGCAACAAGTCCGCAGCGGCGACGGCAGCGGCTACTACTCCACCAATGTCTATCAATACGTCAACAAGGGCCGCAGCCGCAGCAATACCCACACCTTGAGCGCCGCCCCGGCACAAACGCTGGATTGGGGCCGCAGCCATACCCGGCTGCAATTTGCCTTCGACCACACCGACACCAAGCGCAACTACACCGATTACCAGACCGCCTGGAGCGATGCCAGCGACGAACTGGTCCTGTACAAGGGTGAGGCGGTGTGGCTGTACGACCTGCCGGCCAAGGATTTCGCCCGCAAGTGGACCGCGCGCCTGTCCACCCAGACCCGCCTGCCACTGGGGCGCGGCGAATTGCTGTGGAGCAATTTCCTGCGCTACCGCGACGGCTTCCGCGACATCGTCAGGGACGGCAGCGGCGACTACAACGGCGAGAGCCTTGCCGCTTACATCGACCGCGACTACCCGCGCGCCTTCACCTTCGACAGCACCTTCGAATACACGCTGGAACTGCCACGCGAGCAGCAGGCCTATGCACGGGTCGAGGTCGCCAACCTCCTGAACCGCTCCAACAAGATCAGTGGCACCACCAGCAGCTCGATGTATTACGAAGCAGGCCGCAGCTTCTGGGTGGAGCTGGGTTACAAGTTCTGACCGGAGGACGAAGCCGATGAATGCAACCAACCTGCCGCACAACCGACTGGCCCACATCGCCAACTGGCTGGTGTGGGCACCGCTGGTGGTATTGGCGTTGCAGATCGTGTTGCTGTTCTTGTTCGGCTCGCTCATCGGCAACCCGCACGCCAGCAACGTGTTCGCCGGCGGCAGTCTGTTGTTGACTGCCGCCGGCCTGCTGCTCGGGCTGGTGTCGCTTCCCTTCGCCAACCGTATCGGGTGGCCGCTACGCCTGCTGCTGGTTCCAATCTGGCTGGTGGTGGCACGCTTCTCGATGATCGCCAGCGGGTTTTGATTCGAATGTTTCCTGTCTCGCCACCATCGCGCCTGCTGCTCGCCGGGCTGTTGCTGTGTTCGGCTGGCGGCCTGTACGTCGCCCGGGCACAAACGCCGAATGAGGTGCCGAACGACGCCACGAGCCTGGAGCAGTGCCGGCAACGCATCGCGCCCAGTGCGCCGGTCATCGACTTCGGCTGCCTGCGCCGCGTTTATGCACTGCCAGCCGAACAATGGCCGGCTCCGCACATCGACGATGGCGTGGAATGGCTGGAGCTGGCCCCCCTGCCCAAGCAAACGCCCGAGCCCGCCGACAACCCCGGTACCCCCGAAAAGATCGCGCTGGGCAAGAAACTGTTCGAAGACCCGCGCCTGTCGCGCTCCGGGCAGATCGCCTGCGCCAGTTGCCACGACCGTCAGTTGGGCTGGGGCGACGGCCGCAGCGTGGCTTTCGGCCACGACCGCCAGGCCGGGCGCCGCAACGCGATGAGCGTGGCGATGGCCGCCTATTCGCAGCCGCTGTTCTGGGACGGGCGCGCGGCCACCTTGGAGGAACAGGCGCTGATGCCCGTGCAGGACCACAAGGAAATGGCCTTCACCACCAGGGAACTGGAAACGCGCCTGAACCGCACCGACGACTACCCTGCCGCCTTCGAGCGCGTGTTCGGCCAGCGCCGCATCCGCATGCGCGAAGTCGCCTACGCCATTGCCGCCTACGAGCGCACGCTGGTGCCGCGCAACAGCCGCTTCGACCGCTTTCTCGAAGGAAACCGCAATCTGCTCGACGACCGGCAACTGTGGGGCCTGCACCTGTTCCGCACCCATGCGCGCTGCATGAACTGCCACAGCGGCCCGGCGTTGACCGACAACGGCTTCCACAATCTCGGCCTGCATTTTTACGGCCGCCCGCAACAGGATCTGGGCCGCTACGAAATCACCGGCGACCCCGCCGACAGTGGCAAGTTCCGCACGCCTTCGCTGCGCAACGTGGGCAAGACCGGGCCGTGGATGCACACCGGCGGTTTCACCCAGATGCGCGGCATCGTCAACATGTACAACGTCGGCATGCCGCGCCCGCAACCGAAGCCGGGGCAAGCCGATGACCCGCTGTTCCCGCCACCCGACCCGCTGCTGAAAGTGCTGGACTTGCACAAGACCGAGCTGGAAGCCATCACCGAATTCCTGCAAAGCCTGTAGCCTGTCCCCGCCATTCCACCGCGACACGTCGCCCCCCCCGCCCCACCCGGAGACTTCCATGCCAGACAACGCCTCGACCTCCCGCATCCTCCGCTCGGCCCTGACCGGCAGCCTTGCCTTGGCAGGTTCCACCTTCGCCATGCAGGCACTGGCAGGCGGCTATGCACAGGATGCGGCGGCAAGCCCGCAAGCTGCGCCGGCTGCGGCGAAGCAGGCGCAGGAAGGCAAATGCGGTGAAGGCAAGTGCGGAGCACATGCACCCGCTGCCGCCGCCCCGGCCACGGCCCCTGCCAACCCGGCTCCCAGTGCCAAGCCCAAGCCCAAACAAGCACCGCAGCCGCAAGCACAACCCGCCGCTGATGCGGCCCCTGCAGCCCCGGCGCCGGCCAAGCCCGCGTCGCATACCGGGCACTGACGCCCCGGGCATCCGGCATGTCGGCCTCTCCCACGGCGTTGCCCGCCGCATCCGCCGGGCTCGGCCTGCGGCGGGATTTGCTGGCGGAATTGACCATCGCGCCGGCGGGCGCCTTCGATTTCCTCGAATGCGCCCCGGACAACTGGATCGGCATCGGCGGCCCATCGGGCGAGGCATTGGCCGCGCTGGCCGCGCACCATCCGCTGACATGCCACGGCCTGTCGCTGTCACTGGGCGGGCCGGAACCGCTGGACCGGGAATTCCTCGCCCGCACCCGCACGTTCCTCGACCGCCATCGCGTGCGCCACTACAGCGAGCACCTGAGCTACTGCACCGACGAGGGCCACCTGTACGACCTGCTGCCACTGCCCTTCACCGAGGCGGCCGTGCGCCATGTAGCCGAGCGCATCGGCCAGGCCCAGGACCTGCTCGGGCGACGCATCGCCGTGGAAAACATCGCCTACTACGCCGCCCCCTGGCGCGACATGGACGAGGCCGACTTCATCAACGCCGTGCTCGATGCCGCCGACTGCGAACTGCTGCTGGACGTCAACAACGTGCAGGTCAACGCGGCCAACCACGGCTACGACGCTGCCGATTTCATCGCGCGCATGCCTTCGGCGCGCATCACGGGCTACCACGTCGCCGGGCACCTGGACGCCGCCCCGGACTTGAAGGTCGATACCCACGGCAGCGCAGTGAGCGCGCCGGTCTGGGAGCTGCTGGCGCTGGCCTTCGGCCTGCACGGCGTGCACCCCACCCTGCTGGAGCGCGACTTCGGTTTCCCGCCGCTTTCCGAGCTGCTGGACGAAGTGGCGCACATCCGCCATGTCCAGCGCACCGGTGCGGCAGGGCAACCGCGATGAACCAGGGCACGCTGCGCCAGCAGCAATTGCAGTTCGCCCACTACCTCCGCGACCCGGCGCATGCACCACCGCCGCCGGGCATCGAGGCACGCCGGTTGGCGCTGTACCGCGAACTGTTCCTCGGCAACCTGCAACGCATGCTGGATGCCGCTTTTCCCGTCTGCAGGGCGTTGCTCGGGGAAAGCGCCTGGCAAGAGCGGGGACGCCACTTTTATTCCCGCCACCCGTGCCGGACGCCGCTGTTTGCACGCATCCCTGCCGAGTTCGTCGCCTACCTGCAAGGTCCGCAGGCCCAGGCCCCGGCCTGGCTGGCCGAACTGGCGCACTACGAAACGGTCGAATTGACACTGCAAACCGCCGACGACACCGTGCCGGCGCATATCCCGGACGGGGATCTGCAAACCGGCACCCCGGTACTGTCGCCGTGGCTGCGCGTGCTGGCCTACCGCTGGCCGGTGCATCGCCTCGGCGGGGACATCCTCCCCGAAGACACGCCACCGGCCACGCCGACGCTGCTGCTGGTCTGGCGTGCGCCAACCGGCGAAGTGAACTTCGCGGTCCTCAGCCCGGCCAGCTTCCGCCTGCTGGAATGGCTCTCCCAGCCGCAACCGCCGAGCGCGGCCGAAGCCCTTGCGCAACTGGCCGGCGAAACCGCCGCCGCCGACCCTGCCGCGTTCATCGCCGCCGGGCACGACCTGCTGCGGCAATGGCGGCGGCAAGGCATCCTGCTCGGCACCTGGCCCGGCGAGTCCGGCTGAGCGGCACGCGCTTCAGCGCAGGAAAAACTCCACCGGCACTTCCAGCTCCACCGGGTCGGGCAACGAAGCCGGCGGCGGCGGCAACGGCTGCGCGCGGCTGAAGGTCTGCAAGGCCTCCTCGTCCAGCAGCGCATGGCCGCTGCTGCGCTGCAAGGTTGCCGACAATACCCGCCCCTGCCGGTCGATGCGCACGTGCACGTATGCAACTCCCTGTTGCCGCGTGACCTGCGCCGCGCGCGGGTAGCGGCGGAATCGCTCCAGCCGCGCCAGCACCTCGCCAGTCCAGTTCGCCTGCGTTCTGCCGGCATGGCGTGGCGCAGGCGGCAGCGATGGCGCGGGCGGAGCCGCCTGCTGGCTGCGCTCGGCCGCATCGCCCACCGAAGTTGGCGATGCGGGCCGCTCCGGCATCGCCTCGGCAATCCTCTCGGGAACCGGAGCGGCCGCAGGCAGGGCCTCGGCCAGTGGCCGTTCAGTGGTCGGCGGCGGCAGCACCGTGGACGAGCGTGGCGACGATGCCGCACTGTCGGGAGTCGGCGTCGGTGCCTGCAATTGCGCCACCGGCACCGGTGGGGCCGCAGGCGGCAACAGGCTCAACTGCACCCGCACGTTTTCCTCCACGGCCTTCGTCGGCGCCGGCATTCGTACCCAACCACCGAGCACAGCCACCACGACAGCCAAATGCAGCAGTACGGTAATTGCCGCCGCCACCCAGTGTGCACGCCACTCACGGTCGGCCGACCCACGCTGACCATGCCGTGCGGTCTGCCACCTCAAGACGGTACCGGACGGGCTTTCCCGCATCGGGAAAGCTCCCGCCGCCATCGGTGTTACATCGACCGCACCGGCCATTACGGAGATGATAATCATTCTCGAATTTTACTCCGTGCAAGCCGATCCCGACGACCCCGGCGTGCTGGTGCTGTCGCTGCTGGCCGGCATCGCCGACGAGATGAAGCAGCCGCTGCTGGCCAACCCGCACGATCTGGACGGCGTCGCCGACGCCACCGCCACCGCCACCGCCACCGCGGCCAACATGCCACGTTGCGAGCGCATCGAGCGCTGGCCGGCGATGATGCAGTACCTGCGCGGGCACGCCATCCACCGCTGGCGGAACACCTATCTCCAAGCGCAGGAAGGCGGTTGAACCACCGCATCTCGTAATCGCCGGGTCTGCCCGGCGTAAGGCTTGGCCGGGGAGCAAGCCCCGCCCGCCTCCGCATTTTCAATCCAGGAATCGCGCCGCCTGCGCCGGCGTCGGCAAGTAACAGGCCTCATGTCGGCCGAACCAGCGGTAACGATTGCGCGCCAGCCAGCGATAGGCATGGTCGCGCAGCGGCCCGGGCAGTACGCGCGCCAGCATCGCCAATTTCCAGATGCCGCCAAGGCCGGCCAGCACGCGCATGATGGCGTCGAACACGATCACCGCCGTGGCGCGCTCATTCATCGCCGGCCTCCGGCAGCAGCCAGCCCTCGTAGCGGATCAAGCGCCCCAGCCACGGCATCGAAACATCGACGAGAAATTCATAGCGCCCATCCTGCTCGCGTTCACGACAATGCACGCCGGCGAACCAGCGCGCCGGCAGCGGCACGATGCCGAACGCCCAAGCGCGCGCGGCTCGCCACAGGATCTCATCGTCCACCACTTCCAGTGCGAAGCGGAAACGCAGTGCGCCCAGCCGTTCGTACAGGTGGCCGTCACGCTGCCACAGCCGCGAGGCCATGCACACACTGCCGAAACGGCGGTTCCAGCATTCCCCGGTTTCATCCACCACGAACGCGACGCTCACCGGCACGTCCGTGGCAGCCGGCGGCAACCGTGCCAGCCATGCGCACGGCGCCACCAGCCAATGGGTGCCGCGCTGCACCTCGCCACGCCCGCACCAGCGCTGGCGTTGCGCTATCGAATGCAAGGCCTGCAAGCGCGGCGGCAACCTTGCGAACGCGGCGCCGAGCACGCGCTCGAACAGCGGCACGTTCACGGCTGCATCCACACCAACGTGGCCATGCGCCCGCTGCGGCGATCGCGGCGGTGCGAGTACCAGCGCGTGGGGTCGGCGATGCTGCATTGGTTGCCGCCATAAATATCAGCGAGGCTCATGCCCGCAGCCTGCAAACGCTGGCGCGCCAGTGCGTACAAATCCACGCGCCAATGGCCGGGACGGGTGGCGGCGAAGGCGGTTTCAGCCTGTGCCGAATGGGCGAGGAAGGCGTCGCGCACGTCGCTGCCAATTTCGTAATGCGCCGGGCCCGCCGCCGGGCCAAGCCATGCGATGACATCGCGGGCTGGCGTGTGCATGGCGGTGAGCGTGGCTTCCAACATGCCGTCGGCCAGCCCGCGCCAACCGGCGTGAGCGGCGGCCACTTCGCTGCCGTCGCGCGCGGCGAACGCCACCGGCAGGCAATCGGCAGTGAGGATGGCCAATACCACGCCGGGAACCGAGGTTACGGCAGCGTCGGCTTCCGGCTCGGCCCCTCCCCTTTCGCGCAGCGAAGGAGCGCCCGCAACCCCTCCCCCACCCCTCCCCTGCTGGCGCAAGGGAGGGCGCATCAAAGCGCAGCACGCCGGTGCCATGCACCTGCCGCAACCAATGCGGCGCAGAAGGCAGTTCCGCCAAACGCTGCAATTCGTCGCGGTTGCGCTGCACCTGCTGCGGGTCGTCACCTTCGGGCGAGCTGCGGTTGCCCATATTGAAACTGTCGAACGGCGGCTGCGAGCCGCCCGCGCCGTGCCGCAACGTGGTGAAAGCGCGCACACCCGGCGGTGCGGGCCAGTCGGCCAGCAGCCACGGGGCGCGGCTCACCAGCGGTCTCGCTCGCGCTCGTTGAAGGCTTGCGTGTCTTCGCGCAGCGCCTTCATCAGCGCCAGCAAATCCGCCGGCACCGGCGCGCTATTGCGAATGGCCTCGCCGGTAGTGGGATGCACAAATTCCAGCGTTTCGGCGTGCAGCGCTTGGCGCTTGAAGCCGCGCAACTGCGTGACCAATTCCTCGCTCGCGCCCTTCGGCAACTTCAGCGCACCGCCGTACAGCGGGTCGCCGATGATGGCGTGCTTCAGGTGCGCCATGTGCACGCGAATCTGGTGGGTGCGGCCTGTTTCCAGCCGGCACTCCAGTGCGGTGTGGGCGCGGAAACGTTCGCGCAGGCGGTAGTGGGTGACGGCATCGCGGCCGTCCTCGCGCACCGCCATGCGCAGGCGGTCGCGGGGGTGGCGGTCGATAGGCGCATCGACGGTGCCACCGGCCACCAGCGCACCGCTGACCACGGCCAAATACTGGCGGTGCACTTCGCGCGCGGAAAGCTGCTCGACCAGCGCGGTCTGCGCCTGCACCGTGCGCGCCACCACCATGACGCCGCTGGTGTCCTTGTCCAGCCGATGCACCACGCCGGCGCGCGGCACCTTGGCCAGCGCCGGGTCGCGGAACAGCAGCGCATTGACCAGCGTGCCGCTGTAATTGCCCGCGCCGGGGTGCACCACCAAGCCGGCGGGCTTGTCGATCACGAAGACGTGCTCGTCCTCGTACAACACCGACAGCGGGATGTCCTCGGGCTGGGCGTCGGTTTCGGTGTCCAGCACCGCGTTCAGGGTGGCAACCTCGCCGCCGCGCACCGGGTCGCGCGGGCGCACCGGCGCGCCGTCCAGCAGCACGGCGCCGGACTTGATCCACTCGCTCAGGCGCGAACGGGAGAATTCGGGGAACAGCTCGGCCAGCACCGCGTCGAAACGGCGGCCGGCGGCGGCATCGGGCACCCGCGCCTGGCGGGAAGGAAGGGAGGTGTTATCGGACATGGCAGGGAACTGGAAAGGAATTTTGGGGCCCCGGCGGCGGAAGTCAGTCGCGGGACAGGCCACTAGGCTATCATCGCCCCCTTGTATTCCTGCCGCGTCCCGCCCCGACCCATGATCCGACGCTCCTCGTTGTCCGCGCCCGTCCGCCTCACCGCCTTGCTGCTGGTCCTGGTTTTCGCCGCCACCGGCTGCCACCGCGGCAGCAAGAAGAACGCAGACGAAGGCGCACCGGTCGAACAGCTCTATGAAAAGAGCCACAAGATGATGCAGAGCGGCAACTGGTCCGGCGCCGAGAACAGCTTCAAACGGTTGATCGCGCAGTACCCGTACGGCCCATACACCGAGCAGGCGATGATCGAAAGCGCCTACGCCCAGTACAAGGCCGGCCGCAACGACGACGCGGTGTCCAGCATCGACCGCTTCATCCGTACCTACCCGACCCACCGCAACATCGCCTACCTGTACTACCTGCGCGGGCTGGCCAACGGCAACAGCGACACCGTGTTCCTGCGCCGCGTGTGGTCGCTGGATTCCAGCCGTCGCGACCTCTCGGCCCCGCGTCAGGCCTATGCCGACTTCAACATCGTCACCGAGCGTTACCCGAACAGCCGCTACGCCGCCGACGCGCGCCAGCGCATGCTCGAACTGCGCGACGTGTTCGCCCAGCACGAATTGGACGACGCCCTGTACTACGCCCGCCGCGGCGCCTGGGTGTCGGCCGCCGGCCGCGCCACCTACCTGCTGGAAACCTACCCGCAGAGCGCGTTCCAGAACGACGCGGTGGCCCTGCTGGGCGAGTCCTACACCCACCTGGGCAACAAGACGCTGGCCGACGACGCCCGTCGCGTGCTGGAGCTGAACCAGCCCGACCACCCGTGGCTGCAAGGCAACTGGCCGAAGTACCCGTGGATGATCCGCAAGCTCAACCCATTCGCCGGCGAGAAATCGGTCGCCACCGGCCAGCGCAACGCACGAATGACGCGCAAGTAAGTCCGGCCCGGACTGCTTCTACGCAAAACGCCCCGAAAGGGGCGTTTTACGTTTGCGGCAGATGATCCCGCATGCGGCGCTCCCGTAGCCACCGGGCTTGTGCTTGCCCCTTTTCGGGACAGGCATCGGGCTCATCGGGCAAACCCCGGACGGGGCAAGCCACGCTACTACGGTGCTGCGTCGTCCTGCTTGAACACGGTCTTGCAATCGCGGCGGAATTCCTCGCCGCTACCGCGCCAGATGAAGCTGCGGCAGTGGCGATTGCCTTCCTGCACATCGCTCACTTTCACCGCGTGAAAAGCCTGGAAGAACTCTTCGCCAGTGACCTGGCCATCGCCATTCCAGTCCATCTGCTCCTTCTCCACACCGCGGGTAATGGCGATGCCGGCGTACCACGCCCAGCCAAGCCAGCCCAGCGCCACAACGACCAGCACCAGCAGCGCGCGGCGGCGCGGGGTGAACTTGCCGCGCAGGATCACGCGCTCACCCGGCGGATGCGCGCACCGAGCGCACCAAGCTTTTCTTCGATGTTTTCGTAGCCGCGGTCGAGGTGGTAGATGCGGTCGATGGTGGTGTCACCTTCGGCCACCAAGCCGGCCAGAATCAGCGACGCCGAGGCACGCAGATCGGTAGCCATCACCGGCGCGCCACTCAAGCGCGCAACGCCACGGCAAATGGCGGTATGGCCTTCGACCTGGATATCCGCACCCAGCCGCAGCAGTTCGTTGACGTGCATGAAGCGGTTTTCGAAGATCGTCTCGTTGATCACGCCCACGCCGTCGGCCACGCAGTTCAGCGCCATGAACTGCGCCTGCATGTCGGTGGGAAATGCCGGGTACGGCGCGGTGGTCAGGTTCACCGCCTTCGGCCGCTTGCCCTGCATGTCCAGGGTGATGCTGTCCTCGGTAGTTTCGATCTGCGCGCCGGCTTCGGCCAGCTTGGCCAGCACCGCGTCCAGCGTGTCCGGGCGCGCGTTGCGGGTGGTGACGCGGCCGCCGGTCATCGCCGCGGCGACGAGGAAGGTGCCGGTTTCGATGCGATCCGGCAGCACCGCGTGGCGGCCGCCGCTCAAACGCTCCACGCCTTCGATCACCAACCGCGCCGTCCCCAACCCCTCGATCTTCGCACCCAATGCAATCAGGCAATGCGCCAGATCGGTGACTTCCGGCTCCATCGCCGCGTTTTCCAGCACGGTGGTGCCTTCGGCCAGCACCGCGGCCATCAGCACGTTTTCGGTGCCGGTGACGCTGACCATGTCGAAGGTGAAGCGGCCGCCCTTCAAGCGGTCGGCGCGTGCCTTGATGAAACCGTTCTCGACGGTGATCTCCGCGCCCAGCGCCTGCAGGCCCTTGATGTGCTGGTCCACCGGCCGCGAGCCAATTGCGCAGCCGCCGGGCAGCGACACTTCCGCCGCGCCGTACTTGGCCAGCAACGGGCCGAGCACGAGGATCGAGGCGCGCATGGTCTTGACCAGTTCATACGGCGCGACGTGCTGGTTGACGCTGCGTGGATCAACCACGATCGCGCTGCCGCGCGACAGCGTGCCCTGGTCGATGGTGACTTTCGCCCCCAGTTCGCCCAGCAGCTTCACCGTGGTGATCACGTCGTGCAGGTGCGGCACGTTGGTGATTTCCACCGGCGCGTCGGCCAGCAAGGTGGCGCACAGGATCGGCAGGACGGCGTTCTTGGCGCCGGAAACATTGACTTCACCGTTCAGCGCATTGCCGCCGGTGACCACGATTTTTGCCATGGGGATAAGGCCAGAAGTTAGGTGGAAGGGGCCGGCTCAGCCGGCTTCGCCCGGGGTAACGGTTTTCAGCGCCAACGCGTGGATCGCGCCGCTGTCCAGCTGCGCCTTGACCGTGGCATTGACCATGCGGTGCCGCGCCAGCAGCGGCTTGCCGGCAAACGCCTCGCAGACCACGGTGGCCTCGAAGTGCACGCCGTCCTCACCCTGCACCTCGGCACGGGCACCGGGCAGGCCGGCTTCGATCAGGTTTCGGATGGTTTCGGCGTCCAAGGCGCTTTCCTAATAAAATGAACGCTCATTCTACTCTCCCAACGGCACCCGGCATGGCCGCTTCCCCGCTTTCCCTGGACACCTTGCGCGACACCGACCTGGTCGCCAGCGGCCAGCGCGTGTTCGAGGTCGAGCGCGCCGAGCTGGAGCGGGTCGGCAACCGCATCGGCGCCGAGTTCGCCGCCGCCTGCCGGCTGATCCTGGGCTCGCGCGGGCGGGTGGTCGCCACCGGCATGGGCAAGTCAGGGCATATCGCGCGCAAGATCGCCGCGACACTGGCTTCCACCGGCACCCCGGCATTCTTCGTGCACCCGGCCGAAGCCGGCCATGGCGACCTCGGCATGATCACCGAGGACGACGTGGTGCTGGCGCTGTCCTATTCCGGCGAGTCGGACGAGGTGCTGATGCTGCTGCCGGTGCTCAAGCGCCAGGGCAACCCGCTGATTTCGATGACCGGCAAGCCGCAATCCAGCCTGGCCCGCGCCGCCGACGTGCACCTGGACGTGAACGTGGATCACGAGGCCTGTCCGCTGGCGCTGGCCCCCACCTCCAGTACCACCGCCTCGCTGGCGATGGGCGATGCACTGGCCGTAGCGCTGCTGGACGCGCGTGGCTTCACCGCCGACGACTTCGCCCGCTCGCACCCCGCCGGCAGCCTCGGCCGCCGCCTACTGCTGCACATCACCGACGTGATGCACGGCGGCGGCGAGCTGCCCAGCGTGCGCGAAGACGCCAGCCTCAGCGCCGCGCTGATGGAAATGAGCCGCAAACGCTTGGGCATGACCGCCGTGGTTGATGCCGCCGGCAAGTTGGTGGGCCTGTTCACCGATGGCGACCTGCGTCGCGCACTGGACACCGACCTGGACGTGCGCAGCGCCGGCATCGCCGAAGTGATGACCCGCAACCCGCGCACCATCGGCGCCGACCAGCTGGCGGTGGAAGCGGCGCGGCTGCTGGAAAAGCACCAGATCAACGGCCTGATCGTGGTCGATGGCGATGGCCGCGCCGTCGGCGCGCTGAACATTCATGACCTGTTGCGGGCAAAAGTGGTCTGAACCCCGCACAATCATGCCCTTGCCGCAATGGATCGCCCACTGATGCCTTGGTCTCCCCTCGTCGCCTTCCCCGCCGAACTGCATGCCGTCGCCACCACCATCCGGCTGGCCTGCTTCGACGTGGACGGCACGCTGACCGACGGCCGCCTGTATTACGACCACGCCGGCAACGAGAGCAAGGCGTTCTACGTGCAGGACGGGCTGGGCCTGAAACTGCTGCAAAAGCACGGCATCCACCCGGTGCTGATCACTGCGCGCAACAGTTTGTCGGCACAAAAGCGCGGGGCCGACCTCGGCATCGACACGCAGATCGCCGTGGGCGACAAGCTGGCCAGCGTGCGCACCCTGTGCGAACAGCACGGCATCGGGCTGGAACAGGTGGCTTTCATGGGCGACGACCTGCCCGACCTCGCCCCGCTGTGCGCGGTGGGCCTGGCAGTGGCCCCGGCCGACGCACATCCAGTGATCGCTGAACGCGTGCATTGGCAGACCCGCGCCGAAGGCGGCCGTGGCGCAGCGCGCGAATTGTGCGACGTGCTGCTGGCCGCGCAAGGCAAGCTCGACGCCGCCGTGGCGGGGTTCGCCCGATGAGCTGGCGTAGCGTCCTCGGCATTGGCCTGCTGCTGGCCGCACTGGCCAGCGCTTGGTCGGCATGGCGCCACCGCGCCGTCAGCGCCCCCGTCGGCGCCAGCGAAAGCCGCATCGACTTCAAACTGGGCGATTTCGAGATCGTCGCGCTGGGCAAGGACGGCAAGGAAACCACCACGCTGCGCGCCCCGGCGATGGAGCGCAACCGCGCCGACCAAACCTCGACCATCACCGAGCCCTTGTTCCTGTTGCCCGACGCCACAGGCCAGCATTGGCAGTTGCGCGCCGACACCGGCTGGATCGACGCCAAGGGCGAGGAGTTGCGGCTGCGCGGCAACGTCGCCGGCGACAGTCCTCGGGAAGGCAACGCGCCCACCACCTTCCGCACCAATACGCTGGACGTGTTCCCCGACAAGGATCTGGCGCGCACCGCCGATCCGGTGACCATGACCCGCCCCGGCTGGCACCAGACCGGCGTCGGCTTCCAGGCCAACCTGAAGTCCAAGCAGTATTCCCTCCTTTCCCAGGTCAAGACCCGCCATGAACCGCAAGTTGCCCGCCAGGCTCGCTAAGGCCCTCCTGCTCGCCGCCGCGCTCGCACCCGCGCTGGCGTGGGGCAAGTCATCGGACCGCAGCCAACCCATGGCAATCGATGCCAACACCAACGATTGCAACTTCGCCGACAACGGCAAATGTCGTTTCAGCGGCAACGTGGTCATCACCCAGGGCTCGCTGGAAATCCACGCCGACACCGCCGACGTGATCCAGAAAAACGGCGACCCGGAACGCGTACTGCTCACTGGCAAGCAGGCCACGCTCAAGCAGCAGATGGACGACGGCACCTGGATGGATGCCCGTGCCGACAGCATGGACTACAACATCAACAGCGAAGTGATCGTGTTGATCGGCAATTACCGCATCGAGTCCGAACGCGGCTCCAGCTCCGGCCAGCGCATGACCTACAACACCCGCAGCGGCAACATGCAGAGCGGCGGCGACGGCACCCGCGTGCGTACCGTGATCCAACCCAGGAACAAGGCCCCGGCAGCGCAGGGAGAGGACAAGTAATGCTCGTCGCCGAAGGCCTGCGCAAGCGCTACAAGAACCGCGAGGTGGTCAAGAGCTTCGGCCTGGCCCTCGATGCCGGCGAAGTGGTCGGCCTGCTCGGCCCCAACGGCGCCGGCAAGACCACCTGCTTCTACATGATCGTCGGCCTGGTGGAGAGCGACGCCGGCCGCATCGTGCTGGACGGCCGCGACATCACCAGCGAGCCGATGTACGCGCGCGCCAAACTCGGCGTCGGCTACCTGCCGCAGGAGCCGTCGGTGTTCCGCAAGCTCAGCGTCGCCGACAACATCCGGCTGGTGCTGGAACTGCGCGAGGACCTCGACACGGATGGCCGCGAACGCGAACTGTCGGCATTGCTGGACGAACTGCAGATCGGCCACGTCGCCGAGCAGGCCGGCGCCAGCCTGTCCGGCGGCGAGCGCCGGCGCTGCGAGATCGCCCGCGCACTGGCGGCCAAACCGCGGCTGATCCTACTCGACGAACCGTTCGCCGGCGTGGACCCCATTTCGGTCGGCGAGATCCAGCGCATCGTCACCCACCTCAAGCAACGCGGCATCGGCGTGCTGATCACCGACCACAACGTGCGCGAGACCTTGGGAATCTGCGACCGCGCGTATATCCTCGCCGAAGGCAGCGTGCTGGCGCAGGGGGCACCGGAAGAACTGCTGAACAACACCGACGTCCGCCGCGTCTATCTCGGAGACAGCTTCACCCTTTGAGCCGCGGCGGACGCTCCACGTCCATTGCCGGGAACCTGGATGAAGGCACGGCTGCAAACATCGCTGGGACAGAGCCTGGTAATGACGCCCCAGCTGCATCAGGCCATCCGCCTGTTGCAGTTGTCCGGTGCCGAGCTGGAGCAGGAACTGGCTGAAGCAGTGGAAACCAACCCGCTGCTGGAATGGGCCGACAGCGTGGCGGGCGAAACGCCCGCCGAAGGCAACGATGCTGCCGCCGAGCATGGCAACGAAGACCTGCCAAGCGACGTCAGTCCCGGCGACGCCGACTGGAACAGCGGCCGCAGCGGTTCGTTCGATGACGACGATGGCGACAGTGCCGCCGAGCGCGTCGCCGAAGCCGACACCCTCGTCGACCACCTGCTGTGGCAGTTGCAGCTGTCCCATCTCGGCACCCGCGACCTGGCCATCGGCATCGCCTTGATCGACGCCTTGGACGAGGACGGCTACCTGCGTGAACCGTTCCCGGCCATCGCCGGTGCCTTGCGCCCGGACATCATCGCCGACGAGGACGAAATCCTCACTGTGCTGCGCCACATCCAGCATTTCGACCCGGTCGGCATCGGCGCACGCACGCTGGGCGAATGTCTGTCGCTGCAATTGGCTGCCCTGCCCAGCACCACGCCGGGGCTGCCGCTGGCGCGACAGATTGCCGCCGGCCCATTGCTGGAACGCCTGCCGCGCGCCGGTATCAACGGCATCGCCAACGAACTGAAACAACCGCAAGATGCGGTCGAACAAGCCGTGCAACTGCTGCGCTCGCTCGACCCACGCCCCGGCTCGCAACTGGGCGAGCCGGCCGCCGACACCTACGTCATCCCCGATTGCGTGGTCTGGCGGCAACGCGGCATCTGGAAAGCCGCGCTGGCCGAACACGCCGGGCCGAAGGTGGTGATCCATCGCGGTTACGAACAGCTGATTCGCCGCTGCGGCGAGGCCGACGCCAGCTACCTGCGCACGCAACTGCAGGAGGCGCGCTGGCTGCTCAAGGGCCTGGAGGCGCGCGGCGAAACCCTGTTGCGGGTGGTCAACAGTCTGTTGCAACACCAGGCCGGTTTCCTCGAGTTCGGCGAACAGGCGCTGCGCCCACTGACCCTGCGCGAAATCGCCGCCGAACTGGAACTGCACGAATCCACCATTTCCCGCGCCATTGCCCGGAAATACGTGCGCACCCCGCGCGGCACCTTGCCGCTGCGCGCGTTCTTCGCCTCGGGCATCGACACCGACGGCGGCGGCGAGGCATCCAGCACGGCAATCCAGTCGATGATACGGCGCTTGATCGACGCCGAAAACCCGCGCAAACCGCTGTCCGACGCCAAGCTCGCCGACCTGCTGAAAGACAGTGGAATACCGGTGGCGCGCCGCACCGTGGCGAAGTATCGTGAAGCCATGAACATTGCCGCCTCGCACGAACGCGTCCGCATCGCCTGAAGCGTCCGCCGCAGCGGCAGGGTTCATACCGAAACCCGAACCACAGGAGGCACCCGATGCGTATCGAGACGTTTGGCAAAGACGTGGAAGTCACCCCGGCCCTGAAGGAATACGTGGAGACCAAGTTGCAACGGCTGGGCAAGCACTTCGAGCAACACTGCGAAGTCCGGGTCACCCTGTCCCTGCAGAAGAACGAACACCACGTCGATGCCAGCGCCAACCTGCCGGGCCAGACCGTGCACGCCGAGGCTGCCGGCCAGACCATGTACGCGGCCATCGACCTGCTGGCCGACAAGCTCGACCGGCTGGTCATCAAGTACAAGGAGAAGCACCTGCCCCACGCTTCGCACGCACTGCGCGACAATGGCTGATTCCCGCCGGCGTCCGCTCCTTTCATGCCTTTGAAAGACCTGATGGCGGCCGTGAGCACCAAGGTGCTCGCGGCGGCCGACCGCGACAGCGCGCTGCGTGCCGCCGCCGGCATGCTTGCCTGCCGCGAAGCGGGTGAAGACGCTCTGTTCCACAGCCTGCGCGAGCGCGAGAACGTCGGCAGTACCGCCATCGGCCACGGCATCGCCATTCCGCATGGGCGCTCACCCACCCTGCAGCAACCCCGCGGCGCCTTGCTACGGCTACGGCAACCGGTGGATTTCGGCGGCAGCGAGCCGGTCGATCTGGTGTTCGCGATGGCCGTGCCCGAGCACTACACCCACCAACACCTGATGCTGCTGTCCGAACTGGCCGAAATATTTTCCGACGGCAACGTCCGCGACGCCCTGCGCAGCGCCGATGACGACGACGCGCTGAAGCACATCCTCGACCACCCGCAAATGGCCTGCCCGCGATGAACACCCGCATCACCGCCCGCGAACTGTTCGACCAGCAACGCGAGAAGCTGGAGCTGCGCTGGATTGCAGGCCAGGCAGGCGCCATGCGCGAACTGGAAGCCGGCGACACCATCGCGCGGCGGCCATCGCTGGCCGGCTACCTCAACACCATTTATCCGAACAAGGTGCAGATCCTCGGTACCGAGGAACTGAGCTGGCTGGATTCGCTGGATTCGCGCCAGCGCTGGGAGGTGATCGAACGCATCATCCAGGCGCGGCCGCTGGCGCTGGTGGTCACCAAGAACCACGGCTGCCCCGAGGACCTGCGCGCGGCCGCCGACGAATCGCAGACCCCGCTGTGGGGTTCGCCGCGACGCGGCCACGAACTGCTGAACCACATTTCCTACCACCTGGCCCGCACGCTGGCGCCGCGCATCACCCTGCACGGCGTGTTCATGGAGATCTACTCCATCGGCGTACTGATCACCGGCGAGGCTGGCTCAGGCAAGAGCGAGCTGGCGCTGGAACTGCTCTCGCGCGGCCACCGGTTGGTCGCCGACGACGCCCCGGAATTCACCCAGATCGCCCCGGACGTACTCGACGGCACCTGCCCGGAACTGCTGCAGGACCTGCTGGAAGTGCGCGGGCTTGGCGTGCTCAACGTGCGGCAGATGTTCGGTGACACGTCTGTAAAGAAGAACAAGTACCTTCGCCTCATCGTCCACCTGACCAAGCCGATGACCGAACCCAGCAGCTACGGCTACGAACGCCTGACCGGCGACTCCGGCAAGCGCCACGTGCTCGACCTCGACGTGCCGCTGATCACCCTGCCGGTGATGCCAGGGCGCAACCTCGCGGTGCTGACCGAAGCAGCCACGCGCCTGCACATCCTGCGCACCAAGGGCATCGACCCGGCGGCCATGTTCATCGCCCGCCACAGCAACCTGCTGGAACAGCGCAACCCATGAACGTGCAGCCGCGTCCGGTGCTGGTGATCGTCAGCGGCCTGTCCGGCTCGGGCAAGTCGGTGGCGCTGAAGACCTTCGAGGACCTGGACTACTACTGTTCGGACAACATCCCGGTGAAGCTGTTGCCGGAGTTCGTGCGCGGCATCCTCGGCGAGCGCGACGCCGAAAGCCCGCAGCGCATCGCGCTGGGCATCGACGTGCGCGGGCGCAACGAACTGGGCCAGCTCGGGCAATGGCGGCAAAGCGCCAGCCACCACGGCATCGACGCCACCTTGCTGTTCTTCGAGGCCGACGACGACACCCTGCTGGCCCGCTATGCCGACACCCGCCGCCGACACCCGCTCAGCCAACTCGGCCTGTCGCTGCCCGAGGCCATCACCCGCGAACGTGAACTGACCGCACCGCTGCGCGACGCCGCCGACGCCATCATCGACACCAGCCGGCTCAACGTGCACCAGTTGCGGCGCAAGGTGATCACCGAACACGCGCTGGGCCACGCCAGCCCGCTGTCGCTGCTGTTCGAATCCTTCGCCTACAAGCGCGGCGTGCCGGCCGAGGCCGACTTCGTGTTCGACGCGCGCGTGCTGCCCAACCCGCACTGGGATCCGGAATTGCGCCCGCTGACCGGCCGCGACCGCCCGGTGCGCGACTACCTCGATGCGCAGCCGGACGTGGCGCGCTACACCGCCCAACTGGAAGACCTGCTCGACACCTGGCTGCCGAAACTGGGCAGCGAAACCCGCAGCTACGTCACCATCGCCTTCGGCTGCACCGGCGGCAAGCACCGTTCGGTGTATCTGGCCGAACGGCTCGCCCGGCATGCGCGCGCGCAGGGTTGGTCAGACGTGGCGACGTTCCATCGCGAACAGGAATGAGCGGGCCGGAGTGAGCGCGGGAACGGGAAGCGGAAGCAACATCGCGAAAGGTTGGCACGCACCCTTGTTTCCCCTCGCCCGACGCCTTACTTCTACCTCCCGACCTGCTAACGTTCGACAATGACCTGCGGCATTCTCCTCGTGACCCATCCCGGCGTCGGCGCTTCCCTGCTGGAAGTGGCCACGCGCCTGCTGCGGCAACTGCCGTTGAAGGCCGAAGCCTTCGAAGTACCGTTCGACGCCGACCTCGACGCACTGCTGCCGCAGGCATCGGCGGCGCTGCGGCGGGTGGAGGGGGAAGACGGCGTGCTGCTGCTGACCGACCTGTATGGCGCCAGCCCCAGCAACCTGGCCGCGCGGCTGGCGCGGCTGGGCACACCGGTGCGGCGGGTGTCGGCACTGAGCCTGCCGATGCTGCTGCGGGTAATGAATTATCCGGAACAGGGGCTGGACCAACTGCCCGCCACCGCCGCGGCGGGCGCCCGCAATGGAGCCATCATCGACGATGCTTGAACGAGAACTCACCGTATCCAACCGCCTCGGCCTGCACGCCCGCGCCACCGCCAAGCTGGTGCAGCTGCTGTCCGGCTTCCGCGCCAATGCCACGCTGGTGGCCAAGGGCCGCGAGGTCAACGCCAAGAGCATCATGGGCGTGATGCTGCTGGCCGCCGGCCAGGGCACGCCGGTCACCGTGCGCGTGGATGGAGAAGACGAAACCGCCGCACTCGACGCGGTCGCCGCCCTGTTCGAACGTCGCTTCGACGAGGACAGCTGATGCCCGCCCGCCCTGCCAGCGTACCCGCATGAGTGCCCTGCGCCTGCACGGCCACGGCGCTTCGCGCGGCAACGCGCTTGGCCGCGCACGGGTGCGCCTGCCGCATGTGCAGGAAGTGACGGAAAAACGCATCGCCGCCAATGCGGTGGATGCCGAATTGCAACGCCTGCATCAGGCTGTCGAATCTGCGCGCGCGGAAATGCGCGACCTGCGCCAGCGCCTGCAAGGCGCGCTGCCGGCCGAAGTCGGCGAATTCCTCGACCTGCACGCGATGCTGCTGGACGACCCGGGAACTGCTGTTCGCGCTGGACGAGTTGATCCGCAGCCAGCGCTACAGCGCCGCCTACGCCCTGCGCGTGCAGCGCGACAAGCTGGCGCAGGTGTTCGAAGGCATGGAGGACGCCTACCTGCGCGCGCGCCTGGACGACCTGGACCACGTCATCGGCCGCATCCACGCCTTCCTGATGCACAAGCGCCCGGCCAACGTGAAGGGATTGGCCGGCGAAATCCTCGTCTGCGAGAACGTCGCCCCGTCGGAGCTGGCACAGTTGCAGGCGCAAGGTGTGGTCGGCATCGTCAGCAGCGCCGGCAGCCCGCTCTCGCACAGTGCCATCCTCGCCCGCAGCCTGCACCTGCCGCTGGTCGTGGGCGCCAGCGGCATACTCAACCGGATCAACGACGGCGACGTGCTGATCGTCGATGGCGGCAGCGGCGACGTGGTACTGGAACCGGCCGCCGACGACCTGCGCCACTACCGCCAGCGCCTGCGCGAACTGGCACGCGAGCAACGCGAACTCGGCCGCCTGCGCTCCAAGCCCACCCGCACTACCGACGGCGTCGATATCACCCTGCTGGCCAATGCCGAATCCCGCGAGGACGTGGCGCAGGCGCACGCGCTGGGCGCGCACGGGCTGGGCCTGTACCGCACCGAATTCCTGTTCCTGCAACGCAACGAATTGCCGGACGAGGAAGAACAGTTCCGCATCTACCGTGACACCGTGCTGGGCATGAGCGGGCGGCCCGTTACCATCCGCACCCTCGACCTGGGTGCGGACAAGGCCGACCGTACCGGGCTGGTGGTAGGCCGCGAGGAGAACCCGGCGCTGGGCCTGCGCGGCATCCGCCTGGCGCTGGCGCGGCCGGTGGTAGCCGATACCCAGTTGCGCGCGATCCTGCGCGCCTCCGGCTACGGCCCGGTGCGCATCCTGATTCCGATGGTCAGCGCACGCGAGGAACTGCTCACCGTGCGGCGCAAGCTGTCGCGGCTGGTGGCGCTGCTGCGCAACGAAGGCCACGAGGTGGCCGAAAACATCGCCATTGGCGCAATGATCGAAGTGCCCGCCGCCGCCATCGCGCTGGACAGCTTCATCGACCAAGTGGATTTCCTCTCGGTCGGCACCAACGACCTCGTGCAATACCTGCTGGCCGCCGACCGCAACAACGAAGCCGTGGGCGAACTGTATTCACCGCTGCACCCGGCGGTGCTGCGGCTGCTGACTCAGGTGATAGACACCGCGAAACACCACGCCAAACCGCTGGCGGTATGCGGCGAAATCGCCGGCGACGCGCGCATGACCCCGCTGCTGCTGGCGCTGGGCCTGACCGAGTTCAGCCTGCATCCCGGCACCCTGCTGGAAGTGCGCCGTGCCATCCGTGACAGTGACTTGGGCGGTCTGCACGCGCAAGCCGCCAAGCTGCTGGCCGCGCGCGACCGCCGCGGCATCGAGCGCTGGATAGCCCAGCAAGCCACTTCCGCCTGAGGCAGCGCCGCCCTCCGCCCGGCGGCTTCATCGCTTGCCCCTGCGGGATACCCACGCAGAATCAGGATTTCAAGCAGGACTTTTGGCCACTTGCGACAGGCACGATCATCGCCAATCATGCCGGCAAACGCTGACATGGAGGCAGCTGATGGACCTGCAACAATCCGCGCCCTTGCCGCGCCTGCTTCTGGTCGAAGACGATGCGACCAGCCGGGCCTTCTTCCACGCCACGCTGATGGCGCTGCCGGCCACCGTTGATACTGCCGGCTCGGTTGCCGACGCCAGGCAGCTGACGGTGGCCCATCGTCATGCGCTGTGGCTGATCGACGCCAACCTGCCCGACGGCAACGGTTGCGAATTGCTCACGGACCTGCGCGCCCGCTATCCCGGCGTGGCCGCGCTGGCGCATACCGCCGACACCAGCCCGGCCACCCGGCAAACGCTGTTGCAGGCGGGTTTCGATGAAGTGCTGCTCAAACCGATCACCGCCAACGCCTTGCTGGCAGCGATCCACCATGCGTTGGGCGAAACAGCTCCCGCAGCCGCAACCGACATCGAAACTCCGGCAGCCGACTGGGACGAAGACACCGCCTTGCAAGCTCTCAACGGCCAGACCGCCAATGTGATTGCATTGCGCGAATTGTTCATCAAGGAACTACCCGATGCCTGCACCGCAATAACGTCTGCACTGCACCAGCAGGACACCGCTGCACTGCGCGCCCAGTTGCACAAATTGCAGGCCAGCTGCGGCTTCGTCGGCGCCTCCCGGCTCGGCCGTGCGGTGCGGCAACTGCACCACGCCCCGGATTCGGCCATCGCGCAACAACAGTTCGATGCGGCGGCCAGCGCCCTGCTGCACCGATGACACCGTAGATCATCGGGGCGCGCACCTGTCGATGAGGGTGTGCACTGAAACATCCCCGCGTGATAATGGCGCGCCTGCACTTTACCGTCGCCGCGTTCCATGCCGGGTCGCGGCCCACCCCTCTCCGGAGTTCCGATGGCCGAAGCCGTCCGCCACGACAAGACCTCGCGCCAGCTGCGCATGCTTTCCGACGCGCTGGACAGCGGCCGGCTCGGGCCGGTGCGGCGGCTGGTCAATACCTTGGCGCCAGCGGAAATCGGCAACCTGCTCGAATCGCTGCCGCCGGGCAAGCGCGAGGTGGTGTGGGGCCTTGTCGATCCAGAAGACGACGGCGAGGTGCTGGTCCACGTCGGCGAGGAGGTGCGTGAAAGCCTGTTGGCCGACATGGACCCGGACGAAATCGTCGCCGCGGTCGAAGACCTCGACATCGACGACTTGGCAGACCTGGTCGAGGACCTTCCCGACACCGTCATCGACGAAGTACTCAAGTCGATGGATCGCGAAAACCGCGAGCGGCTGGAACAAGTGCTGTCCTACCCCGAGGACACCGCCGGCCGCCTGATGAACCCGGACGTGGTCACCGTGCGCGCCGACGTCAACGTCGATGTGGTGCTGCGCTACCTGCGCCTGCGCGGCGAACTGCCCGACCACACCGACCACCTGTTCGTGGTCAGCCGCCGCCACCAGTACCTGGGCCGCGTGTCGCTGGCCTCGCTGGTCACCCACGAGGACACCACGCCGATCAACCGCCTGATCGACGACGAACAACCGGCCATCGACGTCGGCGAAAGCGCCGAGGAAGTGGCGCGGCAATTCTCCGACCACGACTGGGTGTCCGCGCCGGTGGTGGACGACAACAACATCCTGCTGGGCCGCATCACCATCGACGACGTGGTGGACATCATCCGCGCCCAGGCCGAGCACCAGGCCCTCGGCGCGGCCGGCCTGGACGAAGAGGAAGACCTGTTCTCGCCGATCAAGCGCGCCGTGCGCGGCCGCGTGGTGTGGCTGGGCATCAACCTGTTCACCGCGTTCATGGCCGCCAGCGTGATTGGCCAGTTCGAGGTCACGCTGGAGAAGGTCGTGGCGCTGGCGATCCTGATGCCCATCGTCGCTGGCGTCGGCGGCAATGCCGCCGTGCAGGTGTTGACGCTGATGGTGCGCGGCCTCGCGCTGGGGCAAGTTGGTCCCAGCAATGCCCGCATCCTGTTGTGGAAGGAAATGCGCGTGGCACTTATCAACGGCGTGCTGATTGGCGCAGTGGTCGGCCTGATCGCCTTCCTCTGGTTCCACAGCCTGTTGCTGTCGCTGGTCATCACCCTTGCACTGATCATCAACTTCTGCGCCGCCGCACTGGCGGGCGTACTGCTGCCGCTGATGCTCAAACGCATGAACGTCGATCCCGCCGTGGCCGGTACCGTCGTGGTCACCGCCGTCACCGACGTGATGGGGTTCTTCAGCTTCCTGGGCTTGGCAACGATGATTCTGCTGCACTGAGCCGCGTCGCATCCCGCCCCTCGTGGAAGCCGAGCTGCTACGAGGGGGCTGCTGTATCGCGTGGGGTTTACGGTTGTTTCACTCACCGGAACCCGTGATGGATTCCGGCAAGAACATATTGCCCATAGCAATCAGAAGCTGGCACGCACACCCAAGCGGTAGAAGCGCACGTCCTCGTAGAACTCCGCTTCGCCCACCACGCCCCAGGTCGGGGTGAAGCGGTACTGGATGCCGACGTTGCCGACCGCCGAATCGTCGATCAGCAGGTTGTCGTCCACGCGCAGGTAGCCGGCCTTGGCCCACAACTCCAGGTTGGACACTGGCCTTGCGCGGACCTGATTAGCCCCAACCCTCAGCCGCCAGTCGCAGGATCTGCGTCTCCGGCGGCACAGCATGGAGCCACCTGAGTGCAACGAGGTGGGGTCATGAGCATCAATGCCGTGCAGTTCCAGCCGGGGATGTCGATGAGCGCGTTCATCCAGCGCTACGGCACCGAGGCCAAGTGCTACCGCGCCCTGTACAAGTGGCGTTGGCCGCAAGGCTTCCGCTGCCCGGGCTGTCATGGGCGCGCCCGATCGCGCTTCAAGCGCGGCACGACAATGTACTACCAGTGCCGAGCCTGCCGGCACCAGACCACCCTGACCGCGGGCACCCTGTTCGAGGGCACCAAGCTCCCACTGCGCACCTGGATGCTGGCCATTCACCTGCTGACCGCGACCAAGACCAACCTGGCGGCGTTGGAGCTGATGCGGCACCTGGGCGTCAACTACAAGACCGCCTGGCGCGTGAAACACAAGGTCATGCAAGCGATGGCTGAGCGCGAAGAATCCCGGAGACTCAACGGCTTCGTGCAGCTCGACGACGCCTATCTGGGTGGCGAGCGCAACGGCGGCAAGCCCGGGCGCGGCTCGGAGAACAAGCAGGCATTCGTGATCGCCGTGCAGACCAACGAAGATCACCAGCACCCCAGCTTCGCCGTGATCGAGCCGGTGCGCAGCTTCGACAATGCCTCGCTCGAAGACTGGATCGCACGTCGCCTTGCGCCAGAGTGCGAGGTCTACAGTGATGGCCTGGCCTGCTTTCGCCGACTCGAAGACGCCGGGCACGCCCACACCACACTCGTCACCGGTGGCGGTCGCGCAGCGACAGAAGTGCCCGGCGCGCGATGGGTCAACGTCGTGCTGGGCAACCTCAAGCGCGCGATCAGCGGCACCTACCACGCCATCAGACAAGCCAAGTACGCACGGCGCTATCTGGCCGAAGCGGCCTACCGCTTCAACCGCCGGTTCCACTTGCGCCAAATGCTGCCGCGACTTGCAACGGCAATGATGCGCTGCATCCCTTGTCCGGAGCCACGGTTGCGTGCTGCGAGCAACTTTCATGGCTGAGGGTCGGGGCTAATCAGGTGCGCGGATACCCACCATCAGCTTGCCTGCATACAAATAGTCGCTGTAACCCCGGCTCTTGTAGTCCAGTTTTCCGCCCAACCGCAGCAGCGATAGTTCACTAATGAAATTCACGCGCGGAGAACCAAGGGGAATGCTGGCCCCAAAACCGATTTCGGCTTGGTCAATGGTGATTTTTGCGTGCTCGACATCCGCGCCCCAACTTTTCGCTACGCGGTCGTAGCCGCCGAACAAATAGAGGTCATCGGTAATCGCCATCGAGCCGCGCAGATACCCCCCATTGCCACTTTCGTTGACTTCATACAAATCCACATCAACACGTGCCGCACCCGCTTCGATGTAGGTGTAACCCGGCCCTTCAATCTTTTCTCGCCGCACCGCAGGCGTGTACGGCTGATATTGCGGTTGCGCTGCCGGTTGCGTCACCGCGCCTTGCGCAGTGGTTGAAGTGGTGGTGGTTTGTTCGGCAGTGGCCTCGCTTGCCGTTTGCGCCGCTTTCTGGCGTTCCCACCACGGCGAACGCTGCGCATGAGCCTCGGTCAGTGCCGTCATGCCAACCAGCAAAGCCACACAGATACCGCAGGAAACAGGGTTTATCTTCATCAGGCGTCCTTTCAGTCAGTGAATCCTGCGGTAATGATACCGTGCAGGCATGACCGCAACCCTCACCAACTACTACCAGCCCGGCTGGCGCGCGCAACATCACACCTGCCCCGCCTGTAACTGGCAAGGCGATTCGCGGCAGATGGAAATGGAACTGCACGACGAGCAGACCGAGTACGCCTGCCCGCACTGCGAATTCCCGCTGTTGGTAGTCATGCACCCAGACCTGGCGCAAGTACAAGCCGCCGCCGCTGCCGGCAACGCCGAAGCGCAGGAGCAATTGGCGATCCTCGCCAGCGCGCCACGCCCGCAGTGATGCAGCGCAGGCTGCCGGCACAACGCCGTATCGTTACGATGGTGCCGCCCCCCCCAAACTGGAATTGCTCATGGCACTCGCGCCGTCCCGCCTGTTGTTCCGTCATGCCACCGCACTTGTCATGTTGATGTTGATGAGCGGCTGCGCTTCCTTGTCCAACAACGACGACGCGTACGGCCATTTCGTCACGCGCAGCGTCACGCTGGGTGGCGCGATCATGCCGTACCAAGTGTTCGTGCCAGCCAACGCCGCGCGCCCGCCCGGCCCGCTGCCGGTGGTGCTGTTCCTGCACGGCTCGGGCGAACGCGGGCGCGATGGCGTCAAACAGACTGAAGCCGGGCTCGGCCCTTACCTGCGCGCGCATGCCGATGATTTCCCCGCGCTGGTGGTGCTGCCGCAAGCGCCGGACGACGAGGAATGGAGCAGCCGCAACAACGCACTGGCGCTAGCTGCGCTTGATGCGGCGATGGCCGAGTTCGGCGCAGCCCCGACGCACCAATACCTGACCGGCCTGTCAATGGGTGGCTACGGCAGCTGGAACATCGCCCTGGCCGAACCTGCGCGTTTTGCCGCCCTCGTACCGATCTGCGGCGGTATCCGCGCTCCGCGCAGCGAACGCCCCAGCCTGATGGTCGAAGCGCTGGCACAGGAAAGCGACCCGCATGCGGCGCTGGCCCGGCGCCTGAAGGACATGCCTATCTGGATTTTCCACGGCTCGCTGGACAACGCCGTACCACCGGATGACGACCGGCGTTTGCATGCGGCCTTCCAGCGCATCGGCGCCGGCGACGTGCGTTACACCGAGTACCCGCAAGGCAACCACAACGTCTGGGATGCTACCTACGCCGATCCGGCGATGTGGGCTTGGCTGTTCGCGCAAAAGCGCTGACGGCCGTCGCGGGCGGGTGCCGACCGCACTTTGGCCGGCACCCGCGCACTCTCAACCCAGCAGCGTTTCCAACACCGCCATGCGCACCGCCACGCCATTGCAGACCTGGCGCAGCACCCACGATTGAGGGCCATCGGCTACGTCATCGGTGACTTCCACGCCACGATTGATCGGGCCGGGGTGCAACACCGCCACGTCCTTGCCGGCGCGTGCCAGGCGCTTGCCGTCCAGCCCGTACTGCGCGTGGTACTGCTCCAGCGACGGCACCAGCCCTTCCTCCATGCGCTCGCGTTGCAGGCGCAACATCATCAGCGCATCCACGCCTTCGAGCATGGCGTCGAAATCATCACCCACCACACAGCCCTTGAGCGTGTCGTCATCCGGCAACAGCGTTTGCGGGCCGCAGACGCGGATTTCGCCGGTGCCCAGTGTGCGCAATGCATGCAGGTCGGTGCGAGCCACGCGCGAATGCTTGACATCGCCAACGATCAACACCTTCAGCTTCGAGAAATCCGCCCCCTTGGCCTGACGCAGCGTCAGCATGTCCAGCAGCCCTTGAGTGGGATGCGAGCTGCGGCCGTCGCCGGCGTTGACCAAGGCGGTGCCCTCGCCCGCGGCGGCAGCCAGCTCGGCCACCGCGCCGTCGTCGGGATGGCGCACGATGAAGCCACGCACGCCCATCGCTTCGAGGTTGCGCAGCGTGTCGGTGGCGGTTTCACCCTTGCGGGCGGAGGAAGTGGATGCGTCGAAGTTCAGCACGTCCGCGCCCAGCCGCTGCGCCGCCAGCTGGAACGAGCTGCGGGTGCGGGTGGAAGGCTCGAAGAACAGGGTACACAGCGCGGTACCGGCCAGCACGTTGCGCTTGTTGCCCACGCGCCCCACCGCCGCATCGCGGATCTGCCCGGCGCGGTCCAACAGTTGCAGCAGGTGTTCGCGCGGCAGCCCTTCAAGGGTCAGCAGGTGGCGAAGGCGTCCATCGGAATCGAGTTGCGCGGCGGTGGCGGTCATGGCGGGCCTTGTCGATCGTAGTGGTCAAGAAACGGGAATGGCATCGTGCGGAGCGGACAGCCAGCGCTCGATGATGACCGCGGCAGCCACCGCATCGAGACTGGCGGCATCGCGGCGGCGCTTGCGGCCTTCGGCGCGTTCGACGGCGAAGCGGCGCGCGGCCTCCACCGAGCTGGAACGTTCATCGACCAGCAGCACCGGCAGCTTGTAGCGCTGCTGCAATTGGCGGGCGAAGGCATGGGCACGCTTGCGGTTGGGCTGGTCGTCACCTTCCAGCGTCAGCGGGTCACCGACGATCAGGCCGTTGGGCCGCCATTCCTTGTGCAAGCGGTCCAGCGCGGCCCAGTCGGGGCCATCGGCGCGCACATCGACCATTGCCAGCGCACGCGCACCGACGCTGAAGGCGCTGCCGATGGCCACGCCGATGCGGCGCGAGCCGACGTCGAAGCCGAGCACGGTGCTGTCGGGCGACAACGACGGCTCAGGCACGGCCGCTGTAACCGGTCAGGCGGAACAGATCGACGCCGATGCGCGAGGCGGCCAGCTGCCAACGTTGCTCCAGTGGCGCATCGAACAACACCTCGGCATCAGCCGGCACGGTCAACCAACTATTGCGCGCGATCTCGCATTCCAGCTGCGCCGAACCCCAACCGGCGCAGCCCAACGTGACCAACGCATTGCGCGGGCCGTCGCCACGCGCCATCGCTTCGAGGATGTCGCGCGAGGTGGTCAGGTAGAGGTTCTCGCCCACTTGCAGGTTCGAATCCCACTCGCGCCCATCATCGTGGATGACGAAACCGCGCTCGGGGTGCACCGGCCCGCCGTTGAGCACAGGCGATACCAGCAGCTCGACGTCATCGCTGTCGATTTGCATCTGCGCCAACACTTCGCCCAGCGTGTATTCGGAAGGCTGGTTGACCACCACGCCCATCGCGCCATTGTCATCGTGCTGGCACACCAACGTGACGCTGCGCGCAAAGTTCGGGTCGTCCAGCATCGGCAGTGCGACCAGCAGATGATTGGCGAGTGGAAGAGACGGCTCGGACATGGCGGATATTCTAGCGGCAGCCACCCGGCGCCGGTGCGGGCGGCGATAATCGCCGCAGTCCCGCTACCCAGCCACCCCATGTCCCGCTATTGCGATATAGCCCCCAGCCACCCCGTGCACGCGCACTACCACGCCCGTGAATATGGCTTCCCGCAGCGCGAGGAACGCGAACTGTTCGAGCGACTGGTGCTGGAAATCAACCAGGCCGGGTTGAGTTGGGAAACCATCCTGCGCAAGCGCGAGGGCTTCCGCCATGCCTACCACGGCTTCGACGTGGATACGGTGGCCACCTATGGCGAAGCCGACGTCGCCCGCCTGCTGGATGACGCCGGCATCATCCGCAACCGGCTCAAGGTGCGAGCCGCGATCCACAACGCCGGCGTCATCCGCGGCCTGCGCGATTCACATGGCGGCTTCGCGCAATGGCTGGACGCCCACCACCCACGCGACAAGGCCAGCTGGGTGAAGCTGTTCAAGCAGACTTTTCACTTCACCGGCGGCGAGATCACCGGCGAATTCCTGATGAGCCTGGGCTACCTGCCCGGCGCGCACCGCGCCGATTGCCCGGTGCTGGCCGAGATCGTCGCCTGCGACCCGCCGTGGGCGCGGGGCTGAGCCCAGCCCAACGAGCTTGCAGCTCCTGCAATCCTTGTTCACTGAAACACGAAGCCCGGCCATTGGCCGGGCTTCGCATGCCGCAGACATGGCGCGGGCTTCAGCGCACGCCCGCGATCTCCACGCCATCCAGCCCCTGCGCCAGGGTCTTGGCATCGCCGCCTTGCGAGAGCTTGATGCGCAGGCGCACCTCGTTCTGCGAGTCGGCGTAGCGCAGCGCGTCGTCGTAGCTGATCTCGCCGGCCTGATACAGCTCGAACAGGCTCTGGTCGAAGGTCTTCATGCCCAATTGCACGGAGTCCTTCATCACTTCCTTCAACTTGTGAATCTCGCCGTCGCGGATGTAGTCCTGCACCAGCGGGGTACCCAGCATGATCTCCATTGCCACGCGGCGGCCCTTGCCGTCCGGGGTCGGCACCAGCTGCTGCGCGACCACGCCCTTGAGGTTCAGCGACAGGTCCATCAGCAACTGATTGCGGCGGTCTTCCGGGAAGAAGTTGATGATGCGGTCCATCGCCTGGTTGGCGTTGTTGGCATGCAGCGTGGCCAGCACCAAATGGCCGGTTTCGGCAAAGGCAATGGCGTGATCCATGCCTTCACGGGTACGGATTTCGCCAATCATGATCACGTCCGGCGCCTGGCGCAGGGTGTTCCTCAGCGCGGCATCCCAACTGTCGGTGTCGATGCCGACCTCGCGCTGGGTGACGATGCAGCCTTCGTGCTTGTGCACGAACTCGATCGGGTCTTCGATGGTGATGATGTGCCCGGTCGAGTTCTGGTTGCGGTAGCCGATCATCGCCGCCAGCGACGTCGATTTGCCGGTACCGGTGGCGCCGACGAACAAAATGATGCCGCGCTTGGTCATCGCCAGCGTCTTGATCACCGGCGGCAGGCTCAGTTCCTCCACCGTCGGGATGCGCGTCTCGATCCGGCGCAACACCATGCCTACCTGGTTGCGCTGGTAGAAGCAGCTGACGCGGAAACGGCCGACGCCGGACAGGCCGATGGCGAAGTTGCATTCGTGGGTCTTCTCGAACTCCTCGCGCTGCGCCGGCGTCATCACGTTGAGCACCATGTCGCGGCTCTGCTGCGAAGTCAGCGGCGTCTGCGTGATCGGGCTGATCTTGCCGTGCACCTTCATCGACGGCGGCATGCCGGCGGTGATGAACAAGTCCGACGCCTTCTGGTGCGCCATCAGCTTGAGGAACGAGGTGAAATCAATGGTGCTCATGGGTGGCTCCTGGAGGAACCGGGATTCGGGATTCGGGATTCGGGATTCGCAACAGCAAAGGCGCCCCCCACCCGCATTCCGATACCGGCTTTGACGAATCTCGAATCCCTAATCCCGCGCTTGTTCGATCATTCGAACAAGCGTTTGTCCTTGGCGTATTCCTTGGCCTGGTTGCGGGTGATCAGGCTGCGCTTGACCAGATCCTGCAGATTCTGGTCGAGGGTCTGCATGCCCACCTGCTGACCGGTCTGGATCGCCGAGTACATCTGCGCCACCTTGTCCTCGCGGATCAGGTTGCGGATGGCCGGGGTGGCCACCATGATCTCGTGCGAGGCGATGCGGCCGCCGCCGACCTTCTTCAGCAGCGCCTGCGAAATCACCGCGCGCAGCGACTCGGACAGCATCGAGCGCACCATCGGCTTCTCGCCGGCCGGGAACACGTCGATGATGCGGTCGATGGTCTTGGCCGCCGAGCTGGTGTGCAGGGTGCCGAACACCAGGTGGCCGGTTTCCGCCGCGGTCAGCGCCAGTCGGATGGTTTCAAGGTCACGCAATTCGCCGACCAGAATGATGTCCGGGTCTTCACGCAGCGCCGAGCGCAGCGCCTCGTTGAAACCGTGGGTGTCGCGGTGCACCTCGCGCTGGTTGATCAGGCACTTCTGCGAGGTGTGGACGAATTCGATCGGGTCCTCGACGGTGAGGATGTGGCCGTAGTCGTTCTTGTTGATGTGGTCGATCATCGCCGCCAGCGTGGTCGACTTGCCCGAGCCGGTCGGCCCGGTCACCAGAATCAGGCCCTGCGGCTGCTCGATCAGCTGGCGGAACACCGGCGGGCAGGCCAGATCCTCCAGCGTCAGCACTTCCGAGGGAATGGTGCGGAACACCGCGCCGGCGCCGCGGTTCTGGTTGAAGGCGTTGACGCGGAAGCGTGCCAGCGACGGGATCTCGAAGGAGAAGTCGACCTTGAGGAATTCCTCGTAATCGCGGCGTTGCTTGTCCGACATGATGTCGTAGACCAGCGCGTGCACCTGCTTGTGGTCCAGCGCCGGGATATTGATGCGACGCACGTCGCCATCGACGCGGATCATCGGCGGCAGGCCGGCGGACAGATGCAGGTCCGACGCTTTGTTCTTGACCGAGAACGCCAGAAGTTCGGCGATATCCATGTGCGCGTATCCCCAATGGTTTGCGAAAGATGTTGCCCCGGCCGGCAGTATAGCCCTCCCGCGTAACAGGTCGATGCTACCGCGGGGCCGGTTTCCGGCACCGGCCCCCCCGGCCCGTGGGTGGGTACACTTTGACGGATTCTCCCACCCGCAACGAGACCGCCATGACCGCATCCCACGCGCGCGCCCCCCTTTCCGGTGGCATCACCTTCATCGGCGGCGGCAACATGGCGCGCAGCCTGATCGCCGGGCTGGTCGGCGCCGGCACGCCGGCCACGACGGTGGAGGTAGTGGAACCGCAAGCCGCGCCGCGGCAGGCCTTGCAGGAAGAACATGGCGTGCGCGTGGCCGAATCGGTCGCTGCCGCCGTGCTGGATGTGCAAGCGGTGGTGCTGGCGGTCAAGCCGCAGGTGATGGCCACCGTCTGCGCCGAACTGGCCCCCCGGCTGGCGCCGGGTACGCTGGTGGTGTCCATCGCCGCCGGCATCACCTCCACCACACTGCGCCGCTGGCTAGGCGCGCAGGCCGTACTGGTGCGGGCAATGCCCAATACGCCGGCACTGCTGGGCGCAGGCATGACCGGCCTGTTCGCCGGCACGGAGGTGGGCGCGGCCGAGCGCGAGGCCGCGCAAACCATCCTCGCCAGCGCCGGGCAGATCCGCTGGATCGACGATGAAGCCTTGATGGATGCGGTCACCGCCGTCTCCGGCAGCGGCCCGGCCTATGTGTTCGCACTGGCCGAGGCGATGGAAGACGCCGCGCTGGCGCAGGGGCTGCCCACCGACGCCGCGCGGCAGATGGTGGTGCAAACCGTGCTCGGCGCGGCGCGCATGCTGGCCGAGAGCGGCCAAAGCCCCACGGCCTTGCGCAAGGCCGTCACTTCACCCAACGGCACCACCCAGGCCGCGCTGGAAACACTTGCGGGCGGCGACTTCCATGCATTGGTCGGCGCGGCCGTGGCCGCCGCCACCCGGCGCGGGCGGGAATTGGCCGGCAACGCCTGAGGACGCTGCGCAGCATCGGCTGCCGCCCGGCCACGGCTCCAAGTCGCTGCATGGGCCGTTGCATAGTGCACAGCCACGGAGATGGCATTCCTCCGCGAACTGCCGTGACAGCGGCTGATGATGCCTGCAGCTGGCCAGACGGCCGCGCAGGTGCGCGCCCGCCCTCGAACATTGATGCAAGGAGAGGACTGCATGTGGAAACCGATCATCGCCGTCACCATCGGCTCGGCAGTAGGCGGCCTGATGCGCTGGGGATTGAGCCTGCGGTTCAATGCCCTGTTCCCCGACGTGCCGCCCGGCACGCTCGCCTCCAACCTCGTCGCCGGCTACATCGTCGGCATCGCGCTTGCCTTTTTCGCGCAGGCGCCCGGCCTGTCACCGGAATGGCGGCTGCTGGTCATCACCGGCTTCTGCGGCGGCCTGTCCACCTTCTCGACGTTCTCGGCCGAAATCGTCGCCCTGCTGCAACGCGGCCAGTACGCGATGGCCGGTGGTGCTATCGCACTGCACGTCGTTGGCGCGCTACTGATGACCTTCGCCGGCATCGCCACCGTGACGCTGCTCAAGTCCAGTTGAACCCGGCTGCAAAAGAACACCCACCGGGAAAAGCCGCCTCATCAACAAGCCCGCATGCACACCGGCGCGCACATGAAGCGACCGCCTGCAATTGCATGTCCCGAGCAACGTGGCAGGCAGGTGCAGGCGCCCCGAGTAACGTGCTGTTCGTGCATTGTCCGCGTGCCGCCAGATGATTTAGAAGAACGGATGTTGAATTCCGAATCACACCCACTCCTTGACCCAAGGGAGCCTTTGCATGCCGACGCAGTGCATCTTCATCACTGGCGCCGCCAATGGAATCGGCGCCGCCATCGCCGATATGGCGGCCACGAAGGGCCATCAGGTTATTGCCATCGACCGTGACGCCAGCGCGCTCGCCGCACGCTGGGAGAGCAAGCCGGGAGTTCGCTGCGAACCGTTGGATGTAACCGATGCAGAAGGCTGGGCCGCACTCGCCGCCAAGCTGGAAGCCGCAGGCATCACCCCCGACGTACTGATCAATGTCGCCGGCGTACTGCGCAGTGGCCAGACCGGCGAGCTGAAGCAGGCCGACATCGACCTGACCTTCGACGTGAACGTGAAAGGCGTGATCTACGGCACCAATTCCGTGGCTGCCGGCATGCGCAAGCGGCAGCGCGGGCATATCGTCAATATCGGCTCGGTGGCCTCGCTCTATGCCACACCGGGCACCACGTTGTACGCGGCCAGCAAGTTCGCAGTGCGCGGCTTTTCCATCGCGGCGGCCGGCGACCTGAGGCCACATGGTGTAGCCGTGACCCTGTTCGGCCCGGGGCCCGTCAAAACCGCGATGCTGGAGCAGCAGCGTGGCGACGACAACGCCGCCCTCACCTTCTCCGGCGCACGTGCGCTGACCGCGGAAGAAGTGGCAGCGGCAATTCTTGGCCCCGTGCTGAAGAAGCGGCCGGTCGAATATTTCATGCCGTTCAAGGACGAGGTCCTTGGCAAGATCAGCAACGCCTTCCCGCGCTTCTTCCTCAGCCAACTGGACAAGGCCCGCGAACGTGGCAGGAAGCATTTCTCCGACGACAAGTTCAGGTAAGCCAGCCCCATGAGCCATTACACGCCTATCGGCAGTTTTGACGGTTCACGCA
The DNA here is from genome assembly GCA_034675465.1 of Stenotrophomonas sp. Taxonomy (GTDB): domain Bacteria; phylum Pseudomonadota; class Gammaproteobacteria; order Xanthomonadales; family Xanthomonadaceae; genus Stenotrophomonas. The sequence goes on from JAUCDH010000034.1 coordinate 46,624, forward strand.
ATGCGCTGGGCCAGCAGGCCCGCGTCGAGGACACCCGCGCCGCCGCGCTGGACTTTCGCAAGCAGATGCTGGCCGGGCCGAAGGTGCGCTACTTCGAATCCTTCGACCTCATCAAGGTGGTCTACCCCTGCCGCTACGGCCTGCGTAACGCCTATTCCGCGGAACGGCTCAACGAATACCTGCACATCACCAACCGCCTGTTCGTGGTGCAATACGACACGCCCACAGGCCTGAAGACGCTACTGGTTTCGCCATCGGACCACGAGCGCGGCGGTGAAACACCGTTCTTCCGCCGGGTGCAGGACACCACGCCCAAGTTCATTGTGGACCGCATCGTCACCCGCTACGCCAGCGTACCGGAGGTACTGGAGCGCATCGGCCTGAAGCCCGAGGATGTGGACTACATCACCTACGACCACCTGCATACGCAGGATCTCCGCCGCTGGCTGGGTACCGACGATGAGCCGGCACTGTTCCCGAATGCCAAGCTGCTGGTGCATTTCCGCGAGTGGGCCTCGGCGCGCGACCTCAACCCCTACCAAGCCGACTGGTTCCCGCCACTGGGCCTAGTGGGCATTTCCGAGGACAAGCTCGTGCAGTTCGACGGCAGCGTGATGCTCGGCGACGGCGTGGCACTGGTGCACACCCCCGGACATACCGAGGGCAACCACTCCATCGTTGTGCACACCAACGAAGGCTTGTGGGTGACCAGCGAGAACGGCATCAGCGTGGATGCCTACGCGCCCAGGCTCTCCACCATCTGGGGCGTGGCCAAATATGCAAAAACCATCGGCAGCGAGGTCATCATCAATGGCAACACGCTAGAGGATTCGGTGGACCAATACATCTCGATGGTGCAGGAACTGACCATCGCCGGGCCATCGCAACGTGACCCGCGCTACCCGAATGTGTTCCCCTCCTCAGAACTGACACCGTGCTGGATGTTCCCCGGCACCAGGCCGAGTTTCCAAGTCAAGCACGCCGTGCACGGCGCACTGGCAAAGCACCCGACGCCAACCGTTCAAGCCGAATAGATGCCGGCCTTCCGCTCCGCTGACATGGCGCAGTTACAAAAAGCCGGCACTTGGCCAATGCCAGTCAGTTAAGCCCTGACTTGAAGGCGCTGTTCGAGCCACGAGCCAAGGCAATTCCAGAAAGCGCCGCTACTCCGCCAAGTCGTTCAGCTCATAGCTGGTGCTACGCCCGTCCGCATCCGATTTGCGCAATACACCCCGAGTGAGCAAACCGTTGATGTCGCGCAGTGCCGTATCCGGCGAGCATTTGGCAATGGCCGCCCACTTGTTGCTGGTGAGCTTGCCTTCGAGGCCATCGAGCAGCTTGTTCAGCAATTCCACCTGTCGCTCGTTCAGTGGCGTGGTCGCCCAGCGCTGCCAGAAGCGTGCCTTTGTCAGCAACACATCGAGTGTGTGCTGGGCCTGGTCGACGGCGCGATGCAGAGTATCGAGGAACCACATGAGCCACTCGGTGACATCTGTCGACCGCTTTTGCGTCCTCTCCAGGATGTCGTAGTAAGCCTTGCGTTCGCGCTGGATCTGCGCCGACAAACTGTAGAAGCATTGCGGGCTGCCATCGGCACGCGCCAGTAGCAGATCGCCAATGGCCCGGGCGATACGGCCATTGCCATCATCGAATGGATGCAAAGTGACGAACCACAGATGGCCGAGGCCTGCCTTGAGTAGCGGCGGTTCGTTCGACGCGGCATTCAGCCAGTCGAGGAAACGGCTGGTTTCGTTTTCGAGGCGATCAGCCGGCGGTGCTTCGAAATGCACACGCTGCCGGCCAATGGGGCCAGACACCACCTGCATAGGGCCGCTGGTATCGTCACACCATCCGCCAACCTTGATCTTGGACAGGCCGGAGTAGCCGGTGGGAAACAGTGCGGCATGCCAGCCGAACAGACGCTCCTTTGACATGGGCGCATGGCAGTTGGCGGTGGCATCGAGCACCATCTCGACCACGCCCTCAACGTGACGATCGACCGGGGCGAGCGCGCCGATGTCCACGCCCAGCCTGCGCGCGATGGACGAGCGCACGGACTCGACGTTGAGCTGTTCGCCCTCGATCTCGCTGGTCTTGACCACATCCTCGGTGAGTGCCGCCAGGCTCGCTTGGTCGCGCAAGGCCATGCCGACATCGGCCAAACGCCCCATCAATAGACCTTGGGCACGACTGACTTCGGCCATGGGGCCAGCCAACGCCACCAGGTCGAAGCGCCAGTTCGGCCAGTCACTGGCCTGCCAGATGTATTTGTAATCACCGCTATTCATGCGGAGGTTATGGCCGCATTCCCCGCACGTGCAAGCCAATCACCGCATGTTATGCGGTGAATACAGGAGCCATTCGCCGCATGGCGGACCGCATCGCCCCAAGAATGGGTGTAAATGGGTGTTATCGGTTGTGGCAAGGGTTCCGGCCATCATCCTGTTGACTTTTGTTGACTCGCCGGGCGTGGAGCCTGTCGGCATCATGCGGGGCGACGTGCACCTAGATCACCTGCCGGGGAGTCAATGGACGCGCTACTGGAGCGCGCCGAGGCGCTGCGCCGTGCGAGGTGTGGGGCGCAATCGCAGGCCAAGGAGTCACAAGCGCCGACGATGACAAGGTGAAGCCCGGCTATGTGCCGGTTTTTTGTGTACAGGAAGCCGAAAGCCGGTTTTCCATACTCTTTCCGTGCTCGCAAATCGCAGGCACAAAAAAACGGCCTAAGCCGTTGCAGACTGCTGACAAACCCTGGCGCAAGCCGGGGTTTGTCGTTTTAATGCTTCATGCTCAAGACGCCGACACCCACGCAGCAACATCTGGAGATGGTGACTCTGGAGATGCTGGTGCCCAAGGACCACTTGTTGCGGAAGATCGACGCGACGGTGGATTTCGAGTTCATCCGGGCGCAGGTCGCGCATTTGTACTGCGCGGACAATGGCCGCCCGGCCTTGGATCCGGTGGTGATGTTCAAGCTGTTGTTCGTGGGCTACCTGTTTGGTGTGCGCAGCGAGCGGCAGTTGATGCGCGAGGTGGCGGTCAATACGGCGTACCGCTGGTTTGCCGGCTTTCGCCTGACCGACAAGGTGCCGGATGCGTCCACATTCTCGCAGCATCGGCGGCGGCGCTATACCGATCCGGCGGTGTACCAGAGCATCTTCGACGCCATCGTGCGGCAGGCGATGGGGCACGGCTTGGTGGGCGGTCGGGTGCTGTACACCGACAGCACGCATTTGAAGGCCAATGCCAACAAGAAGAAGTTCGATGCGGTACAGCTGGAGCAAACGCCGTCGGCGTATCTGGCCGAGCTGGACGCGGCGGTGGACGCCGACCGCAAGGCGCACGGCAAGCCGCTGCGGCGCGACGATGCCCCGCCTGCCCCCAAGGAAACCAAGGTCAATCGCACCGATCCGGACAGCGGTTACCTGATGCGCGAAGGCAAGCCGGAAGGTTTTTTCTATCTGGACCACCGCACGGTGGATGCGCGCCACGCGATCATCACCGACACCCATGTCACCGCTGGCAACGTGCATGACAGCCAGCCGTATCTGGAACGGCTGGACCGGCAACGCGAGGTGCTTGGGTTGGATGTGGAAGCGGTGGGGCTGGATGCGGGCTATGTCACCCCGCGCGTGTGCCAAGGTTTAGAAGAACGCGGCGTACTGGGAGTGATGGGCTACCGCCGCCCGAGCCACAAGGCCGGCTTGTTCTACAAGCGCGAGTACCGCTACGACGCCGAAGCCGACGTGTACGTCTGCCCGAACGGACAAGCGCTGTCGTATCGAACGACCAATCGACAAGGCTACCGGGAATACAAATCCGATCCGGCCCTGTGCCAACACTGCCCGTTGCGCCAGCAATGCACACGCAGCGCCAATGCCACCAAGGTGGTGACGCGCCACGTCTGGGAAGCCGCCAAGGAACGTGTCGATGCCAGGCGTCTCACCGCATGGGGTAAACGCGTGTATGCGCGGCGCAAGGAAACGGTCGAGCGCAGTTTTGCCGACGCCAAGCAATTGCATGGTCATCGCTACGCCCGCATGCGCGGCTGGCTACGCGTGACAGAACAATGCTTGCTGGCCGCCGCCGCGCAGAACATCAAGAAGATCGCACTGCTACTGGCGCGGCTTTATTGGCTGCTGAAAGGCCACCCATCGGCGCAATCGCGCTGGATAGCCCGTCTCCACGCCATTGCCGCCCTGTTTATCGGAAATCCGACCAACCGAAGGCTGGCCATCCCGGCGTAGGTTCCCGCAATGAAAAACCCCGTGTTCCGGAAAACACGGGGTTCGTCAGCAGTCTGAAACGGCCTAAGCCGTTGATTTGCATGGTGGGCGGTGCAGGGTTCGAACATGCGACCCTTGCCGTGTGAAGGCGAAATAACGGCGCGTGCGATCAATGATTTACTATGTAACATATTGATTTGTATGTATTGCGTGACATCGCGTCATGGCGCGATATGATGCCATTTGCTTACACAGTGCTTACATGGAAGCAAAATGGCGAAGTCGAACAAGCCGCGAACGACCCTAACGGAGCGCACCGTTAGGGACTTTCAGCCGGAGGCCAGAGAGGCCCGGTTGTATGACGCGAAGGTGTCCGCACTGTTTCTGCGCGTGCTGCCATCGGGGATCAAGACCTGGTGCGTCACATGGGATCGAAACAAGGTGCGGGCGATAGGCAAATGGCCGGGCGTGACCGTGGAGGCTGCCCGCGTCCAAGCGGCGGCGCTGCTGGTCGAGGCGGACACGAACGGAGCGCCGGCCAAGAAGGTCACGGACACGGTAACGGATGCCTGCCGGGACTACGTGGACGCGCTGCGTAAGGGCGGGCGCAAGTCTGCCGGCGACGATGCCGACCGCCGCTTTCAGCGAACGGTTTACGCCGACCGCATTGGAAAGCTGCGGCTAGACAAGTTTACGCAGGACGATATGGAGGACTGGCGGGATCGCGTCGAGCGCGGCGACCTTGCCGAGTTGCCGACAAAGAAGGGGCGCCCGCCGAAGGCCAAGCCGCTAACGAAGGCCAGCGTCAACCGTATGCGGACGGTACTGGTCGCCGCGCTGAACCGTGCGGTATCGCGGCGCAAGGTGACGCCTGATCGCGTCATTGAATGGTCGAACGTCAAGCCGTACAAGAGCGCGGACAACCGCCGCGACCTGTACCTAGACAAGAAACAGCGGCGCGCGCTACTGGACAAGGCCGATCCCGGCATCCGTGACGTTATGGAGTGCATCATCCTGACCGGATGCCGTCCGGGCGATCCTGCTGCGGTGCTGCGCCGCGACTATGACGCGAAACATGGTGCAGTCACCTTCCGCACGAAAGGTCACACGCGAACCGTTCCATTGTCGCCCGCTGCCAAGGTGTTGTTTGATCGCTTGGCGAAAGGGAAGCTGCCAGCCGCGTCGATGTTCACCAATGGCGGGGCAGCGTGGAAGCCGCACGACTGGCGCGAACTGGTGAAGGCTGTTGCTAAGGCTGCGAAAGTTCCGGATGGTGTTGTCCTATACACGCTGCGGCATTGTTGGATCACGGATGCCATCGTCGGCGGAATGGATTTGCTAACGGTCGCCAAGCTGTCCGGAACATCTTTAGCGATGATCGAAAAGCATTATGGACACCTTGTGCAAGGCGTGGCGCGTGACAAGCTGGCAACGGTGGAGTTCCTATGACGCTAACGAAGCAAATGGACTGGCCGGCGCTGCTGGACGAAGCGCGGCGACAATGGGTAGCAGGCAACGCGGCAGGCGTGCGGTGGTGCTACAGCCGTTTGCGTGACGATATGCCCGTGGACATTCGGTATGGATTCGCCGATCTGTTGGCAAGTGAACCTGTATCGAAGGCAAAACATCGCCCATGCAAAGCAGTTGGAGTGACGATGCAAGTGATTGACGATTTACAAGTCGAACTGACCTTTCCGCTATCTCTGCAATTCCGCGCACCCGATAATGACCTGTCGCGTCATCGCGCCGAATTGCAACGCATGGGCAATGAAAGCGCGGCGCGCGATCTACTCGCCAGATTGGAGCAAGCGCACGCCACGGGCAACAAAGCGTTCCTGCGCGAACATGACCTGCACAACAAGACCGACAAATCGTTCCGAACGTTTGCCCGTGAATACGTCGAAAGGTGCTACCGCGTGTGGCTAGATTAGTCAAGCGGAATAAGTCGCTGGCTTTTCGCGCGGGAACCTCGCGTTCCTCCGAGTAATTCTGCGTCCCGTGGGATTCACCACGACAACGGACGCAACAACCTGATTAGCCCCGACCCTCAGCCATGAAAGTTGCTCGCAGCACGCAACCGTGGCTCCGGACAAGGGATGCAGCGCATCATTGCCGTTGCAAGTCGCGGCAGCATTTGGCGCAAGTGGAACCGGCGGTTGAAGCGGTAGGCCGCTTCGGCCAGATAGCGCCGTGCGTACTTGGCTTGTCTGATGGCGTGGTAGGTGCCGCTGATCGCGCGCTTGAGGTTGCCCAGCACGACGTTGACCCATCGCGCGCCGGGCACTTCTGTCGCTGCGCGACCGCCACCGGTGACGAGTGTGGTGTGGGCGTGCCCGGCGCCTTCGAGTCGGCGAAAGCAGGCCAGGCCATCACTGTAGACCTCGCACTCTGGCGCAAGGCGACGTGCGATCCAGTCTTCGAGCGAGGCATTGTCGAAGCTGCGCACCGGCTCGATCACGGCGAAGCTGGGGTGCTGGTGATCTTCGTTGGTCTGCACGGCGATCACGAATGCCTGCTTGTTCTCCGAGCCGCGCCCGGGCTTGCCGCCGTTGCGCTCGCCACCCAGATAGGCGTCGTCGAGCTGCACGAAGCCGTTGAGTCTCCGGGATTCTTCGCGCTCAGCCATCGCTTGCATGACCTTGTGTTTCACGCGCCAGGCGGTCTTGTAGTTGACGCCAAGGTGCCGCATCAGCTCCAACGCCGCCAGGTTGGTCTTGGTCGCGGTCAGCAGGTGAATGGCCAGCATCCAGGTGCGCAGTGGGAGCTTGGTGCCCTCGAACAGGGTGCCCGCGGTCAGGGTGGTCTGGTGCCGGCAGGCTCGGCACTGGTAGTACACCGTCGTGCCGCGCTTGAAGCGCGATCGGGCGCGCCCATGACAGCCCGGGCAGCGGAAGCCTTGCGGCCAACGCCACTTGTACAGGGCGCGGTAGCACTTGGCCTCGGTGCCGTAGCGCTGGATGAACGCGCTCATCGACATCCCCGGCTGGAACTGCACGGCATTGATGCTCATGACCCCACCTCGTTGCACTCAGGTGGCTCCATGCTGTGCCGCCGGAGACGCAGATCCTGCGACTGGCGGCTGAGGGTTGGGGCTAATCAGGACATACGATGCAGGTTGAGGCTTTCTGTTGCTTGTAGGAAAAAGACTCGCCTTGCTTACACAGTGCTTACACGAAAAAACCGGCACTAGGCCGGCTTGTCGTTTTCCCCTTCAATTTCAGGGGCTTATATGGTGGGCGGTGCAGGGTTCGAACCTGCGACCCTTGCCGTGTGAAGGCAATGCTCTACCGCTGAGCTAACCGCCCGTGTTGCGAGCCGCTCATTATAGGGGGATTGGCGGTCACGTCAACGGATGAAATGACTTTTTTGCCACTTTCTTTCATGGCCACAAGCCTCAGCTGTTATTCGACGAGGCAAGGCCGCAAGATCTGCCTCGCGCAACTGCGGCTGCTTACATGGTTTGGGCGGGCTTGTCCGAATTGGAGGTGCCGGCCAGCAGGGTTTCGATGCGGCTACGGATCGCTTCACCGTCCTGGCCATCGGCCAGTTGCACGCCGATGCCGGCCTGGCGGTTGCCCTGTGCGCCCAGCGGCGTCACCCATACGACCTTGCCGGCCACCGGTAGGCGCTCGGTGGAGTCCGGCAGGGTCAGCAGCACGAAAACCTCGTCGCCAAGGAAATAGCGCTTGGGCGTGGGCACGAACACGCCGCCATTCTTCACGAACGGCATGTAGGCGCTGTACAGCGCCGCCTTGTCCTTGACCGCCAGGGACAGAATGCCCTGGCGGGCGTTGATCGCACTCATCGGATATTCCCCTTTTGTTGCTGATTGGCCGCGCCCCATGCCAGCAGCAGCTCCACCACGGCCAGATCTGCGCGCACCGTGGTGCGCAGCAGGTCGCGCGTGCGGTTGGCGGCGTCGAACCAGGCGGCCAGCTTGTGCAATCGGCTCGGATCGGTCAAGCCGTCACCGGCCTTGCGCAGCGCAAGGTCAGCAGCGTGGCGCAGGCGCAGGCCGGCGTGCTCGTCGCCGGTCCAGCGTTGTGCCAGTTCGACGCAGCCGAGCTTGCCGGCGGCGAGCCGTTCCAGTTCGTCGGCCACCTGCCGGCGCAGCGCCATGCCCTCGCCTTGCAGCCACTGGTCGGCCAGCGCCGGATGGCCGCGGGTGGCGTCCAGCGCCTCGTGCGCCACGCGTTCGTCGTGGCCTTGGCGTTGCAGCCAGGCCAGCGATTCCTCGTGTGGCGGCAGGCGGAACTCCAGCCGCTGGCAGCGGCTGCGAATGGTCTGCGGCAACCGCGCCGGGTCGGCGGTAATCAGGAACAGGTAACGGTTCGCAACCGGCTCTTCCAGCGTTTTCAGCAGGGAATTGCTGGCGCTTTCGTTCAGCGCGTCTGCCGGCTCGATCAGGGCAACGATGTTGCCGCCGAATTGCGGCGTTTTGAACAGGCGTTCGGTCAAGGCGCGCATCTGCTCGACAACGATCTGCGTCCACATGTTCTTGGTGGACGATTTCGGGTTCAGTGCATAGCCGACGAAAATGGCATCCCCGTGCGCCGGGTGTCCATCGGGGTGCGACAACGATTTGTCGGGCCGCTGCTCCTGCGGCTCAAGCTGCGTGCGCGACTGGTACAGCAGACAGCTTTTGCATTTGTCGCAGGGCTGCCCATCGTGCCGGCCCGTGCAAAGCACATATTGACCGAACCGCTCCACCACCTGCCGTTTACCCAGACCCGCAGGGCCGGTGACCAGTTGCCCGTGGCCAAGCCGCCCTGCATCGAAACCGGAAACGAGATGCTCATAGCCACGCTGTTGCCACGGCGCAAACTCCCTGTTCACTGCTGCACCTCCCGCCTGCGGTTCTCGCGCAACCGTTGCAGGTAGCGGGCAACGGCGGCGCTGTGCTCGGCATAGCTGGCCGAGAACACGTGCGCGCCGCTGCCGTCGCCCACCGCGACGAAATACAGCGCATCGCCCGCCGCCGGTTGCGCGGCGGCGCGCAGGGCGTCCTTGCCGGGCATGGCGATGGGCGTGGGCGGCAAGCCGGCGCGGGTATAGGTGTTGTATGGAGTGTCGGTGGTCAGGTGGGTCTTGCGGATGTTGCCGTCATAGCTGCTGCCGATGCCGTAGATGACGGTCGGGTCGGTCTGCAGGCGCATCCCCAGTTTCAGCCGGCGCGCGAATACACCGGCAATCTGCGGGCGCTCGCTGGCCAGGCCGGTTTCCTTCTCGATGATCGAGGCCAGGGTCAGCAACTCGTGGGGCGAGGCCAGTGGCAGGTCGTCGCTGCGTGCGGCCCAAGCGGCGGCCAGCTCCTTTTCCAGTGCGGCATGGGCGCGCTTGAGCACGTCCAGGTCGCTGTCGCCGCGCTGGTAGACGTAGGTTTCCGGCAGGAAGCGGCCTTCCGGGTGCTGGTCGGGGAACCCCAGTGCCGCCATCAGCTCGGCATCATTCATCCGTTCGGTTTCGTGCAGCAGCGGCTGCGCGCGGCCAAGCGCGGCACGCAACTGGCGGATGTTCCAGCCCTCGACCAGGGTGACGCGGTACTGCAGCACCTTGCCCTGGCGCATGTTCAGCAGCAGCCCGCGTGGGGAGAGAGGGGCGTCCAAGGCGTATTCACCGGCCTTGATCTTGCCAGCCGCGTCGAGCTGGCGCGCCAGCAGTTTCCACTGGTAGTCCCGGCCTTCGTCCACGCCGGCTTCGCGCAACTTGCGCAGCACGACGTTGAAGCCATCGCCACGGGCGACCACCATGCTCCCGGCCTCGGCGGTGAGCGGCGTATCGGCAAACGCCGCCTGCCGCTGGTAGAACCACACGCCGGCGCCGGCTGCGATGCCAGCCAGCAGCAGCAATACCGTCAATACCAGCAGGCAGCCGTGCCTGGCTCGCGCCATGTGTGACCTCTAGACAAACATCCGATCCGATGGCGCAGGATACCGTGCGCCCGCTGCCAAACGCACGACGGCTCAGGCGTTGCCGGCCTTCAACTCGGTGGCCAGCGCCTGCCTGAACTGCTCGAAATCCTTGCCGTCGGCCTGCGCCTCGGCATGGGCGGCGTCCTTCAGTGCATCCGAATACATCAACCGCACCGGCGTGCCGTTGCGCTCGTGCAATTCGGCGGCCTGCATGATCAGCGCCAGCACGCGGGCGGCACTGGTGGTTTCGCCGGCGATCTTGCCGTCCATGCCCAGCACCCATTCGCCATCGCGGCGGACGATGCCCGCCAGCAGGGTGCGCTGCTGGTCGCGCAGCTCGGCATGCGGCTCCACCGCGGCCGTCGCCGGCGGGTTCGCGGCGGCCTGGTTGCGCTCGCGCTCGGCCAGTTTCTTCTTGGCCTCGCGGCGGCCCTTGGAGTGGATCGACATCAGTTGTGGCCCGTCTGTTGGATGGAGTTCTGCGGTGACTGCACGTGCCGGCGCTGTTCCCAATACCAGAACACGAAGCCCAGCAGCATAAAAGCAGCCATGCCCAGCGCCAAGTGCAGCGGCTGGCGGCTGAACAACGGCGAGAACACGCCGGCCACCACGGTGCTGATCATCAATTGCACGAAGGCTTGCAGCGAGGACGCCAACCCGCGCTGCTGCGGGTACATGTCCAGCACCGCCAGCGCGAGGATTGGGAAGACCAGCGCCGTGCCCAGCCCGCCGAGGAAGATCGGCAGCACCGCCCACGGCAACTCGAGCTGCGCCGCTGACGCCACGTAGGCAATGTTCAACAGCGCCGACAACGCGCAGCACGCAAAGCCGATGCCGACCTGCCGTACCGGCGGGGTATGCCCGGCCATGCGCCCGGACAGGAACGCGCCGGTGGTCATGCCGCCGATGGTCGGGATGAACAGCCACGCGAAACCGCCCTCAGCCAGCCGCAGGTGCTGCATCACGAACACCGGCGCGGAAGATATGTACAGGAAGACCCCGAGCAATACGTACTCGTCAGGCTACA